>JAIOHM010000143.1 GCA_019912965.1 Anaerolineae bacterium | reverse complement strand
TACCCGCAAGAGTTTGTCCTTCTCGAAGCAGGATACCTATCATTCCCTCGTCACCCACTGGTTCATCATCGAGCATAATCTTCGGATGCGCTCATCACGTACCTTCTGACCATTACCCTGTAATTGAATTGATGGGGTAATTCTTGCTCCCCTCTCCTTGGGGAGAGGGGCTGGGGGTGAGGGCACTCAGCAAGTATTGCAGCGGAAGCCCAATCCCCAATCGCCGCAATACTTGTGTCCGACAAACCCGTTCTGACACCGACGACGACACCGACGACACCGACGACAAAAGCCACTATCCCGCTGGGTTATCCGTATTTTTCCGGACTAGCGACGCCCTCAAGAGTCGCAAATGACAAAAAACCACTGTGTGACATTGACGACATTGACGACATCTGTGACATAAAATCACCACAAAGGATGCAATTTGTGCAAACGCAGTCTGCTGTATTGACTGATGGCTGAAAGCTGATGGCTAAAGGCTGATTGGCGGCCAAACCCACTTCCGCCATCGCCGCCGCCGCCGCCAATAACAAAAACCCCTCGCTAAAACATCAGCAAGGGGTTTCAAAATTCCATTGTATTGATTCCCCTTCTCCATGAGGGAGAAGGGGCTAGGGGATGAGGGTGAACTACACCCTAGCTCGCCGTCGCTTCGTCCAATTCCAACTGTTCCGCCACTTCCTCCGGCACATGATGATAACCAATCAGCTTATGACGGTCTTCATCCCACAGGCGGACGCGCAGCGACTTCAGGCTCGAACGCAGCGTCATCACCTCGACCTGCTGGAAAAACTCGTTCTCGTAGTGGCAGCGTTCCAGCTCATAATTCGGGATGCGCGGGCTGAGGTGGTGAATGTGGTGGAAGCCGATGTTCCCGCTGAACCACTGCAAAATGCGCGGCAGCTTATAGAATGAGCTGCCGTGCAGCGCGGCGGTGGCGAAGTCCCACTGTTCGTGCCGTTCCCAGTAGACGTTTTCATACTGGTGCTGCACATAAAACAGCCACACCCCAATCGATGAAGCGATGGCGATAATCGGCAGTTGCACCAGAATATATTCTTTCAGGCCGATAGTCAGCGACAGCGCAACAATAATGACCAGCAGCGCCAGATTAGTAACATGCACACTGCGGCGTTCGCGGTCAGTGACGGCGGCGTTCATCGAGACAAACCGCTGCAAAATCACGAAATCGACAGTCGGCCCAATGACGAAAATGAAAAATGGATTCCGGTAAAGGCGATAAGCCATGCGCTTCCAGAACGGCATCGTGTTGTATTCCTCAACCGTCAGCGTCCAGATGTCGCCCGTACCGCGTCGATCAAGGTCGCCCGCGCTGGCGTGGTGGACGGCATGGCTGTGACGCCAGGCGTAGTAAGGCGTGAATAGCAGGAAGCCAGTAAACGTGCCGATGAAATCATTGGCACGCTTGGATTTGAAAAATGAGCCGTGTCCGGCGTCATGGAAGATGATGAACATACGCATGGCAAAACCAGCAGCCAGCGGCGCCAGCGCCAGAGTCAGCCAGTAAGAAACTTCCAAACTGCGGTACATCAGATACCACAGGATGAAATACGGGGCGATGCTGGTGAGCGCCTGCAACAAACTGCGGCGTAAATCGGCGTGTTGGTAAGGTTGTACAACCTTCTTCCACTCATCAGATACGCGCGCTGGCAGTGGGTTTGAAACGGATTCCATTAAGCATTATCTCCTTGCGGTAGGGCATGGATTGATTGATTTTAGATTTCAGACGCCGTGTATGATACCAGATAATTTGCACAAGAGCGCGCAAACGTCCAATATCTCACACTGGGCAGTTACAACCACAAACTGATTTTGTGTGTATCATTAAAGGATAAAACCATTCTGCGGCGCAAAAGTTTCGGATGAATACTCAACCTCTCATTTTATGTGTTTATGCCCACCCGGATGATGAGACCTTCTGTTCGGGGGGAACGCTGGCAAAATATGCGGCTCAGGGGGCTGAAATCATGGTGATTTCGGCCACGCGTGGACAAGCCGGACAGATTCAGGACGTGCAGGCCGCTACCCGGCGCACGTTGGGCGCGGCGCGTGAACAGGAACTTCAGCGTGCCTGCGAATGTCTGGGCGTTCACCACTCGATTTGCTGGGATTACATGGATGGCAGGCTGCAAGAAGCCGATCCGGTACAGTTGATCGGTGATGTAGTGCGGGCGATTCGCAGTTTTCGCCCTGATATAGTGATTACCTTCGACCCCACTGGCGCTTACGGCCATCCTGACCACATTGCCATCAGCCACGCTACAACC
Organism: Anaerolineae bacterium; assembly: GCA_019912965.1. Lineage (GTDB taxonomy): Bacteria > Chloroflexota > Anaerolineae > Aggregatilineales > Phototrophicaceae > CFX2. The sequence continues at coordinate 78,683 of JAIOHM010000143.1, read as the reverse complement.
AGCGCATGTATGATCTGTCATGACCCTAATCACTATCCAGAACATCTTACCGACGGGCTGCGACCACATAATGCAGCCCGTTTGTATCACAGCTACTTTCCTAACCGCCGTTCGTTGATGCTCGACCAGTTGGTCAAGTGGCTGGCCGGGCAGCGGCATCTGTATCGTGGTTCGCTCAGTTTTATTCAGGGGTTATCGATATTCGCGGAAGAATCGCTGATGCTGCGTTATGCCAACGATTTCGTCACCACCCGCTGGTATCCGCCGGGATTTTGCATCGTTGAGCAAGGTGAAATCGGCACCAGCCTGTATATCATCATCTCTGGCGAAGCGGATGTGGTACAAGAGGCAGCAGACGGAACCTTAAGTCAACTTTCGCAGCTTTCCGCCGGGGATTTCTTTGGGGAAATGGCGCTGGTCGAGCATAAACCACGTATGGCGCATGTCATCGCGCGGACGGTGGTCACCTGTATGATTTTTTCGCCGGGTGCGCCGACTACTTTTGCCGGACGAGGCGCAGATGCGGCATTGACCGATCTGCAAATCCGTGAGGATGATCCGACGTTTCAGGGTGTTACCGCCTGCATTGATGTCTCGCCTTACATTCGACAGAAAATTCGCGCGGTAGCCGCACACCGCACTCAATACCCTATTGACCCCGACATGTTCCCAGAATCGATGCTGATCGAATTATTCGGACGGGAATATTTCATCCGCGTGCATCCCCCCACCACCTTCGAAACTGATTTGATTTAAACGGAGCGAGAATATGATTTATCAACCCGACCAGATGGATCAGGCTTATCAGACTTTTTTGAAGGCTTATCCGGCTTACCAAAATACGCTGGCACTGGACGATCTGCGCGCGACACAGTACCACCGATTAGATGAACAGGGGCAGGTTTACCTGGATTACACAGGTGGTAGTCTCTACGCAGACAGCCAGCTTACCGCGCATATGGACATTCTGCGGCGGGGCGTGTTTGGCAATCCACATTCAAGCAACCCAACCTCGATGGCCGCAACCCAGTTGGATGAACATGCGCGGCGTTATGTGCTGGAATATTTCAACGCCTCGCCGGATGAATATGTGTGCATCTTCACGCACAACGCCAGTGCAGCGCTCAAACTGGTGGGCGAGTCGTATCCGTTTGAGGCGGGCGACCGCTACATTTTGACGTTTGATAATCACAACTCGGTCAACGGGATTCGGGAATTCGCGCGGGCGAAGGGAGCAGAGGCCATTTATGTTCCGGTTGTGCCGCCGGATTTACGAATTGATGAGGCACGGCTGCGGGTGCTGCTAAACGAAACCAAATCGGGGCAAAAAACGCTGTTCGCCTACCCCGCACAGTCGAACTTTTCCGGTGTGCAGCATTCGCTGGAATGGATCGATGAAGCCCATGCTAAAGGCTGGGATGTGCTGGTGGATTTCGCGGCATTCGCACCGACCAACCGGGTTGATCTGAGCCGCTGGAAGCCGGATTTCATCGATCTGTCGTTTTATAAAATCTGCGGCTTCCCCACCGGAATCGGCTGCCTGATCGCGCGGAAAACGGCGCTGGCTAAACTGCGACGTCCCTGGTTCGCAGGCGGGACGATCACGATGGCTTCGGTGCAGGGCGACGGTTACTATCTGGCGGAGGGCGAGGCAGGCTTTGAGGACGGGACGATCAACTATCTGAATATTCCAGCAGTGGAAATCGGTCTGAAGCACATTGAGGCTACAGGTATTGAAACTATTCACGAACGGGTAATGTGCCTGACTGGATGGATGATTGAGCAGTTGATGAGCCTGCGCCACAGCAATGGAAAGCCATTGATCCGGCTGTATGGGCCAGTTGAAACCGAGATGCGCGGTGGGACGGTGACGATCAACCTGTTCGATCCGAATGGGCAGTATTTCAATTTCCGAGAGGTGGAGGCCGAGGCGAACCTGCATAACATTTCACTGCGAACGGGGTGTTTTTGTAATCCGGGTGCAGGCGAAATCATGAACAACCTGAGCGAAGCGGATATGCGCGAGTGCTTTCGGAATGAAGAACGCATGACCTTTGAGCAGTTTTTGATGGTGATGGACGGACGGGCAACCGGTGCAGTACGGATTTCGCTGGGTGTGGCTTCCAACTTCGCGGATGTGTACCGCTTTATGACCTTCGCGGCGGGATATGTAGATCGGCAAGCAGAAACGGCGGGCGAGTTGATGACCGCTGAACGACATTGAGCAGTCATTAAAATGCAAAAGATTCGCAAATTGCACAAATTGTCGTAGGTGTTGTCGGCGGGAGTGCGGGAGCCAGGCATGTCGCAAATGTCATTGTCGGCGGTTGAGACGAGAAGCGCCGTAGTGTGCAACGCCAAGCTCCCGGCTTGCCGCCGCTTTGTCACTTTTGTCTTTGTGCAGCGGCTTTCCGGCGGGCTGCCGCTGCACGCGCTTCTTCAACCCAATCGCGCAAGGTGCGTTCGGGAACACCTGTATAGCGGACAGTATGGATGACATTGCCTTTGTAGTCGTTGAAGATTTTGAGGACGAGTTGTTTGTGGTCAGGGGCATAGCGACGAGACATGGGGTTAGCCTTTAGCCATTAGCCATCAGCGGGCGCTGACGGTGTGGCGTATCAATGAACAGATATTTCAAGCGTACTGGAAATCGAGATCGAAAGGGTGACTCTTTGGTAATCCATTTGGACCGTTTTGGAGGGGGTTGGGGCTAACTTTGCAGGGGAGGGAATTGGGCAGCAGGTTGCGGGATGGTTGGGGAATGGTAGGCGTACAAACGGGAAACAAATAGTAGTTCCTAGTGAAACATGATTAACAGCAGGTGGTTTCAGTTATGGATTAGAATGAAAACAGGTTTAAAGGAGGTGGGTTGTGGTGATAAAACGGGTTGATGTTCAACATATGCAGAGTGTACAGGAGTTATTGGCGCTGCTGGACAGCGATACCGAGATTATTCTGTCAGATGGGGATAAGGTTGTAGGGCGATTGACACCTGTTGAGGAGGCAATCCGCCCGCTTCAGTTATGGCCGACAGATGATGAGTCAGGCGCAATACAGCCGCCATTGATTCAGGAAGATGTTGAGACACGAATTGCTGCCTTGATGGCGGGATTTGCCGAAATACGCGAGGGGCTTTCTGAAAGCGAATTAGCTGAACTTGTTGAGGTCATTAATACAGAATACATCGAACCTGATGATCCGACATTATTCACAGCGGAGGATGGAAAGTGATCTACGTTGTGGATAGTAATGCCCTATCCGATCTGATTGAAAGCCATCCTCAAGTCGTTAAACAGTTTAAGCTTCACCTTCAACAAGCAGATCAAATCATTTTATGCCCACCCGTTTATTTTGAGGTCGAACGTGGTTTACTCTGGGGCAAGTTGGCCAGGAAGTATCGCATATTTCGAGACACGATTGCGCCTCGGCTAGAACGGGTCGGACTTATTCAGGCCGATTGGGAACAGGCGGTACAGTATTATGTTGATACTCGCAGCAAAGGCAGACAACTTTCGGATTTAGACCTGCTTATCGCGGCGGTAACTCATCGGTTGGATGCCATTATCGTCAGCAGCGATGCGGATTTTGATGCACTGCCGATCAAGCGTGAAAATTGGCGATAAACCACACAAAAGCACATCTCTATCTGACAGCCCTACTCTTATTTTGGGAAATATGACAAGCAAAAAACACAAAATGCTTCAGAAGATTGTTTGCTGGATTGGTATGCTGCTGGTAATCGGCAGCGGGTATGCGGCGGACGCACAGGAAAACCAAACCCGTGAGATTTTGCGAATTGGGAATGGGTTAAATGTGCCTGCGGTTTGGCGGCATGATGGAGCAGTTTTTGCCCGCGTAGTTGATAATCAGGAAGTTCATTTTTACAGTGCTGAAGGCGAATGGCTCAATTCCATTTCACTGACTGATGAGCCGATGAATACTTCAATCGGAATTTTCTGGAGTCCTGATGATACCCGCACAGCGTTCAAAGTAACGACTTGTCCCGATGGGGAAGATTGTTCGAAGCACTTTTCGGTGTGGAATATCAGCGAGGATGGGCGAACAACACAGCTCATTTTCACTGATGAGTCCGGTGCGTATGATGCCTCAGTTAATTGGAAACCGGATAGCCAACAGGTCGCTTTCGGTGGGCGGATTTATAATGCCGCTACTGGGGAAGTTATTTACAACCACCTTTATGGACTTGCAACGTGGGATTCTTCAACCAGCACTTACGTAATCAGTGAGCGTAATCGTGGGCCGGGCGGACCAATTGTGTGGAGTCCAGACGGTACACAGTATGTAGGTATCGACTATACACGGATTAGTGGTCAAGCATATGCAATCTTTCTAGATAACGGTATGGTTATACCCTTGAACGAAAGCTACATTGATTTACTAACCCCACACTTCCATTGGAGTCCTGATGGAAAATTATTGACTGACGGTTACCGCGCATGGGATACCCAAACAGGAGCTTTATTATCAGGACTTCACGATGGTGATAATGTTATAGGCCCCTCTATGGTGAGTGATGTGGATGGATTTTGGCATCCAGAAAGCAACTTGATTTACACGTTGTATCATTCAATGCTGTACATGCCATATGAAGAACCCACTATACTTTATGTGTGGAATCCGCAAACCGGGGAACCAAGCCATATTCAGCCGTTTTATCGTTACATCCGAAAGTTATTCTGGCGCGGCAATGAGCTACTTGCGACAGCAGACGATAATTGGGAACTTACACTGAATCCTGAAACCGGAGAGGTAACTTCGGCCAAACCACTCGATATTTTAATCACACCCGATTCATTGGCATGGAGTCCTGACAGCAGCAAACTCGTAATCGCATCTGATGGTGTTCCCAATTTTCCGCTGCAAATTTGGGATATTGCAGCTATGCGGTTTGAAAATCAATCCGAGCCGTTGTGGACTGCACATAATGACTGGTTTGCATTTGAAACCGAAGCAGCACAGTACGGCACAAGCGGGGTAGAGGTGCGATGGACACCTGATGGAAATGAAATCGTTACCCTAGCCACTGACTATACACTGTCTCGGATGTTCAATGCTGTTGAACGCTGGCGGGTTGAAGATGGTCAATCCGCAGGAAAAATTGCGTTTGAGACAACCTATCTCATGCCATTAGTTGATCCCAGTCCTGATCTTCAACGATCAGCGCGATATTTCTCAATGATGGTAGATAATAACCGGGTTGAAATTCTGGATGGGACAGAGGTCATTTCTGTACTGCATCTTTACGATGACGAAACATCAGGAAGTTTCATACAAACAGCTTGGAAACCCGACGGAAAACAGTTGGCTGTTAATATATTTCTTGAGTCTGAAACTACACAAATATGGGATTTGGCGAACGACCAACCCCAACTAATCCAATCAATAGCGCATGGTAGTTATCCCAAATGGAGTTCAACCGGGCGCTATCTTGTGATGCAAGGGACGATTTATGATCCAACAACGGGTACGTTAATTCTCGAAATGGGTAAGCATTATCGATACTATCGACCTACTATTGTGTGGAATCCTGACGATACATTCTTCGCCTTTCGGGCCGAGAATGAAATCCAAATCTGGAATATGACCACTCAGCAGATCATTGAGTACATTCCGGTTGAAGATGAATGCTGCTTACCTAGAGCGTGGTCGCCAGACGGAAGCATGTTAGCCCTGACAGCCGAAGATGGAACAATTCGGATTTGGGATGTGGCGGCGTTTAATGAGTAAACTCTTTAGTGCAAACACATCGATCTGAGCCTACGAGAATTTAGGGACAGGTGCTACAGTCCTACTCTGCTTTGCGGAAATGTGACAGGCAAAGAACACACTATGCTTCAGAGGATTGTTTGCTGGATTAGTATGCTGCTGGTGATGGGCAGCCTATATGCGGCGGATGCACAGGAAAACCAGGGCCGTGAGATTTTGCAGATTGGGAATGGGCTGAATGTACCTGCGGTTTGGCGGCATGATGGAGAGGTTTTTGCCCGTGTAGTTGACAATATAGAAGTTCATTTTTACAGCCCTGATGGCGAGTGGCTCAATTCCATTTCATTGACTGATGAGCCGATGAACACTTCAATATCAACTTTGTGGAGTCCTGATAATACTCGCGCAGCCTTCAGAGTAATGAGTTGTCATCAGGGGGAAGGTTGTTCGTATCGTTTCTCTGTGTGGAATATCAGCGCGGATGCACGAATGGCTCAATTGATTTTCGGCGTGGTGTCGGATGCTTACGATCCCCAAATCAACTGGAAACCAGACGGTCAGGAGGTGGCTTTTGATGGACGGATTTATGATGCCATTACAGGTGATGTGCTGTATGATCACTTTTATGGAAGCGCAGCGAATGGGGATTCAATCAACGACCGCGCGAAAAGGCTAGGAGTGCCGATTGTCTGGAGTCCAGATGGCAAACGATATGTGGGACTAGATTATGCGATGGATGAAGGGGTGACATACGCCATTTTTGCTGAAGATGGTACCGTTACTCCCCTAAGTGAAAGCGATGTTTCTCTTTCGATTCTTGAATTTGTATGGAGCGGTGACGGAAATTTCTTGACAGATGATTATCGAGTTTGGGATACCCGAACAGGCGCTTATCTATCCCTACTTTATGACAGTGATCACCCTGTTTATAGAAACAGTACCGATATTTTTGGCAGCACACAGGCAATCTGGAATTCAGACAGTTCGTTGATCTATACCTTGTATCAATTGCTTCCATTCAATCAGGATGTTACTGTGCTTTACATCTGGGATCCACAAACTGGCGAAGCTGCTTATGCTCAGTCATTTTATCGCCGTGTTTATAACCTGTTCTGGCGGGGTGGTGAGTTGACTGCAAGGGCAGAAGATGGATGGGAACTCACCCTCAATCCTGAAACAGGAGCAGTGCTTTCAGCAGTTCAACTGGATGTTTTAATTTCGCCTGATTCGTTAGCCTGGAGTCCTGACAGTCGTCAATTGGTTGTGGCTTCGCATGGAGAACCCAATTTTCCGTTACAACTCTGGGATATTGCAGGTCAAAATCCAGCGTTGGTATGGACGGTCAATAATGATTGGTATGCATTTGAAGCCAATGCTGCTCAATACGGAACTGGTGGCGTGGAAGTGCGGTGGACGCCTTATGATGAAATCGTCACTATATCGCAAAATTTCTCAACTGACCGTATGTTCAACAGTGTGGAACGCTGGCGGGTTGAAGATGGTCAATCCGCCGGGAGCATTGCATTTGAAACTGTTTTCATTATGCCAATGGTTGAGCCAAGCCCTGACCTTCAGCGATCAGCACGGTATTTCTCGCGGATGGAAGGCAGCAATCGGATTGAGATTCTGGAAGGCGAAAATGTGATTTCCGTGCTGCAACTCAGCGACGAAGATACAAGAAGTTTGGTGTCGGTAGATTGGAAACACAACGGAGAACAAATAGCGGTCACTTTAGATGATCTCAATCAAACTCAAATATGGGATGTATCTACTCCACAACCGCAGATGGTTGCGACACTACAAATACCAGAAAATGCTTATGAATTACAGTGGAGTTCAACCGAGCGTTATCTTGTGACGCAAGGGACAGTTTATGATCCGGCAACAGGTAGGGTCATTCTGGAAGCAGGTATACCTCATCGCTATTATCAGCCTGTCATCGTTTGGAATCCCGATGATACATTCTTCACCTTTCGGGCAGAAAATGAAATCCAAATCTGGAATATGACCACTCAACAAATTATTGAGCACATTCCGGTTGAAGATAGGTGTTGTGTGCCTAGAGCGTGGTCGCCGGATGGGACGATGTTGGCGCTGACGGCGGAGGATGGAACAATTCGGATTTGGGATGTGTCGGCGTTTAACGAGTAGGTTAACCTCACCCCCAACCCCTCTCCAAATGGAGAGGGGAGAAAACACAGTGGTTTTAAAGGGATGTTACAGCCCTATTCTTCTTTGCGGAGGTGGGGATAGAGCAGGACATCGCGGATGGAACGCTGGTCGGTCAGGAGCATGACAAGGCGGTCGATGCCCATGCCCCAGCCCCCATTGGGCGGCATTCCGTAACGCATGGCGCGTAAGTAATCCTCGTCCAGTGGGGTTTCGTCGTCCGCACCTTCTTTAAACATCTTCGCCATCTCCAGGAAACGGCTCTCCTGATCGCGCGGGTCGTTGAGTTCGGTGAAGGCGTTGCCCATCTCCATGCCCGCAATGTAAAACTCGAAGCGTTCGACGTGCAGATCGTCGTAATCAACCTTCTTGGCGAAGGGTGAAATATCGCGCGGGTAGTCGATGATGAAGGTGGGCTGCACCGGTTTGGCTTCGACAAAGGTTTCAAACAGGTGGCTGACGAGTTTGCCCCATGGCAGCCCCGGCGCGACTTTTTCGCCCTGTGCGCGGATGACGGCTTCGAGTGAAGCGGCGTCCGGGTATTCCATGTAGTCGATTTCGGCGTACTGCTTGATGGCGTCGCGCATGGTCAAACGCGGCCACGGCGGGGCAAGTTCGATCTGCTTCTCCTGAAAGGTGATTTTGGTCGAACCCAAGACATTGTGGGCAACGCTAGCAAGCATCCGTTCGGTGATGTCCATCACACCACGATAATCGGTGTAGGCTTTGTAGAATTCCATCATGGTGAATTCGGGGTTGTGCTTCCAGCTTACCCCTTCGTTGCGAAAGTCACGCCCGATTTCATAAACCGCATCGTAGCCGCCGACCAGCAGCCGCTTTAGATATAACTCGAAGCTGATGCGAAGGTACAAATCCTGCTTAAGCTGATTGTGATGGGTAACAAATGGGCGGGCGGCTGCTCCACCATAAACGGGCTGCAAGACAGGCGTTTCGACTTCCAGAAAGTTTTCACTATCCATGAAACGGCGGATGGCGCGCAGAATTTCGGCACGCTTCAGGAATACATCACGCACACGGCGATTGACGGCCAGATCCGCATACCGCTGGCGATAACGCTGCTCAACATCGCTAAATTCGCCGTATTCGACAACCGTCCCATCATCCAAGACCTGTTCTTTGACAACGGGTAATGGGCTGAGTGATTTGGACAGCAGGACAAATTCGTGAACGAGGACGCTGGTTTCACCCGCTTTGGTACGCATCATTGTGCCTCTGGCCTGCACAAAATCGTCGGTATCGACCAGTTTTTCCTTGATGAGGTTATAGGTTTCTTCGCCCAATTCGTTGACGCGCAGGAACAACTGTACCCGCCCGCTTTCGTCTTCGATGTGCATGAAGGACAGCTTGCCCTTCAGATTCACGCGGCGGATGCGTCCACAAACGGTGACTTCGATGCTCTGCGCGGCTTCAGCATCCTGGGGTTCCAGCGCATCATAGGCAGCGATGGCGCTGGCGGCAGTGTGAGTACGTTCGACGCGACGGGGGTACGGCTCAACGCCAAGTGCTTCCAGACGCTCGATTTTTTCCAGACGTTCGACTTCTAATTTATTGGGTTGCCACATGTCTTGACCTGAGTTCTCAATGGAATGCAGTAGGGGCGTCACACATGACGCCCCTACAGAAGTTTACCATATGCAATTGTACGATTACAGCGTTAAGCCAGAATTACGCAATCGACTTGATGACGAAAATGATCTCGCCATCCGGGGCATGAACTTTGACTTCACTGCCCACTTTTGCGCCCATCAAGGCTTTGCCCAAAGGACTTTCGCTGGAGATTTTACCTTCACGGGGGTTGGCTTCCGCCGAACCGACCAAGTGATAGACTTCTTTTTCTTTACTGCCCTTTTCGGTCAGCGTGATGTGCGAACCCAGCCCGACGACATCTTTACGACTAGGGGATTCGATAATCTGAGCTGTGCTCAGAATGCCTTCAAGACGGAAAATTTCGCCTTCGACGAAGGCCTGTTCATTTTTGGCATCTTCGTACTCGGCATTTTCGCTCAGGTCGCCGCCTTCTTCCAGCGCGCGCCGCAGCCGTTCGGCTACTTCCGCCCGGCGGGTTTCCAGCAAGTGTTTGAGCCGGCTTTCGAGGTTTTTCTGTCCTTCGGGCGTTAGATATTGTACGTCACTCATCGCCCACGCCTCCTGACATGTACGAGAAATATAAAAACACAGCCGTTGCTGTGCTGGTTACGTCCGTATTTTGGTGGATTAAATGGGTGTTACGCGCCCCTCCGCGTCGAACGTACCGTAATATAACATGAAAACTTTGGTCTGTAAAGAACCGATCGGCTAATTTTTGTTGTGCAGACTGTACTAATCCGGGGTACGCAAAGTGAAGCTAAAAGTACTGCCCAAACCGGGTTCGCCAGAGAAGATTAATTCACCGTCTTGCAGCGCGAGAATTTGTTTGGCGAGGTACAGCCGCAAGCCTGTGCCGGGATGCTGGCGCACGAGGCGATGATGGTCAGCACGCCAGAAGGGTTGCCCAATGTGGTTCAGGTCGTCCGGAGTGAGGCCAATGCCATTATCGGCCACACTAAACAGGGCGTGGGTGCCGAGGCTATCCACCGAAAGGCGAATCTGTCCGCCTGTGGGGGTGTAGCGCAGGGCATTATCCAACAGGTCAGTCAACACCAGCAGCGATTGGTAGAAATCACCGCGCGCTAATGGCACAACCTCTGGTGCTTGAATGGTGATTTCATGGTTGTAAAAACGTGCCCGGTCGCGGATGCGTTCCCACCCTTCAGAGAGCAGATCGGTGGAGATAAAGTTCACCGGATCGAGGCGGATTTCGGCTTTCTGGATCGCAATCATTTCCTGAATGGCATCCAGAACCGAGAAGGCACGATCCGTATTTTCCTGAATGGCCTGCAACCAGATATCCTGATCGGGGGTGATCTGCCCTAATAAACCGGCCTGCACCAATTCAGCACGACCGCGCACGGCAATCAACGGTGGACGGAGGGCATCGTTCAGGCTGCTGAACAAGGTTAGATCCACGCCAGCGGACTCGGCATCAGATGAGGTTTCTTCATCGTCGTCGGGTTCAGGCGCAGCCGCCGGGGTTTCTTGAGGCATAGACCTCATAGGGGCAGCAGGTACACCTTCTGTCAGAAGCGTGTTGAGGTAAGCATTTTCGTTCGCCAAGTGTTGGAGCAGCCCGGCGATATGCTTGAGTTTGGCGGCGGTGGCTGTCGGGGCAACCGTTTCCAGCTTACCGAGCGTTTCTAACGCCTGAGACAGACTGATCTCTGGCGCAGCTATCATATCAGCTCATCCCGGCTAAACGAATCGTAAACGTAGTTCCCTGTTCGGGTTGGCTCTCGACACTGACGATTCCACCCAGCAACTCAATCAGCCCATAAGCAATCGGGATGCCGAGTCCACTACCTTTGTAGCTTAAGACCAGATCGTTATCGGCACGGAAGTAGGGCGTTCCCAACTGCGCCAGTTCTTCGGGAGTCATACCGATGCCATTATCCTGAATGTGAATCAGCAGTTTGCCACCTTCAGTCTGCCCGCCGACGCGGATAAGGCTGCCTTCCGCAGGGGTGTAACGTAAAGCATTTTCCACCAATTTGTTCATGGCTTTCGCCAACAGTTCACCATCGGTGTTCAGGATGGGAAGACCGGACGGAACATCAAATTCGAGAGTGCGCCCTAATTCTTCAGCAACCGGGCGCATGGCCTTCTCGGTCATGAGCGCGATGTTTTTGAACATGTCCATTTTGGGAGCGACTTTGAGCGTGCCACCGCGCAGTTTGCTAATGTCGCTTACATCCAGCAGCAAACCTTCCATACGACGGGCATTGGTGCGGATGGTGTTGACAAACTGCCCCTGCATATCGGTCAATGTACCCATAGCAGGCGAACCCAGCATATCGGCATAACCGCGAATGTTGGTCAGCGGCAGTCGCAAATCGTGAAAGCCGTGCGAAAGGAGCGATGCCAATTCCGTACGATAGGACTCGACATCACCGGAAACTTCACCGCCGGATGCGGATTCAGTCCCGGCCTGTTCCAGCATTTGTTGAATGGCCTCAAGCTGCCCGGTCAGGCGCACCGGAACAATTTGCCCTTTGCGTGCGGCCTCGGTTAGTTCATTGAGCATGGCTCGCGCCTGTTCCAGCGCATCTCCCGGCATGGGCATCTATTCTCCGTCTTTGATAATTCTGGAAGCCATCGCAGTACGTCCCTACTTATTCACGCACCATTGACCAATAACGTTCAACGTTCTGGTCATTTTCCCGCAGGGAACGGCGCACCGCAATTTCCATCGCCTCGGCACTTTCCCAGAAGGTGCTGATTTGCGACTCATATTTGCGGATAGCCTGCACTTTGGCGGCAATATTGGCTTCGGTCAGATTGACTGTCTCGCGTTTGAGCTTTATGGACAAACCTTCATAGAAAGCCAACGCCCGCTCCAATGCATTCTGATCCTGGGTGTAAGGATACTCTTCATAAAATTTCAGCGCCACCCAGGGGTTTTGTTTTACTAACTCCAAGCCCCAGTTACGCACAATCTGGTGATCGACGTGATGTCCAACCCCTAACGGCACATAAATGAAATGGACAGCCTCATCCGGCGGCAGCACCACACTTGGCAACCACTTCCCGGTTGTATCTTCAGGATGTATATCGCCAAAAATAGCAGCTTCGGTCAGATACAGCGCTTCGCCCTTACGATTGGTTCGGTAAACACAATCTATCCAAACCGTCATGCGTTTGAGCACTGCGCCCAAGCTGGTGACCGCCGTTTCATCCTCTTTAGCGCGGGCGCTAACAGGGTCATCTCCCTGCTTCCAGCGGATATGCAGATCGCGCACAATCGGGCTATCCGGCACCCGCTCTAATGGAGGTGAACCACCCATCACCGTGCGTACCGTGACCAACTCTCCCTTCTGGGTCAGTTGGTGAATCGTCCCACCGCAGCTTAAAACTGCGTCATCAAAATGAGGGGATAGAAACAGATGCATCAGGACTCCGCTGGTATGCTGAAGGTGAAAGTGCTGCCCTTGCCCAATTCGCTGTTGATCTGAATGGAACTGCCCATTTGCTCGACCAGACTGCGGGTGATGGCAAAACCCAAACCTGTGCCGGGGCGCGAACGGGTAAAATCATCTTCCGCGCGCCAAAATTTCGTGCCAAGTTTAGCAATGGCTTCCCGCGAGAGGCCAACACCCGTGTCTGCTACGCTGAACTCGACTCGATCTCCAACCCGCTTTACAGAGAAGGTGATTATGCCACCATCAGGTGTGTATTTGTAAGCATTGCTGACCAGATTGGTCAAGACTTGCAGCAGGCGATAGTAATCTACGCGCATATCCGGTAACTCAGGATCAATCTCTTCTTTGTAGGTGTGATTGTATTCCTGCACCTGCGTCATCGTACCATCGCGCACAGCCTGAACAATATCAGCCACACGCACATGGGTTTCGTTCATGTAAAAGTGGCCGCTTTCGATACGGCTGATGTCCGCCAGATCGGAAACGAGAACGGCCATACGCTTGACCGTATCCTTGACGCGGTGGAGAAATTCATTTTGGCGCTCGGAGAGATTGCCTTGCATCAGGGTCAGGTCAGCATAACCGGAAATGCTGGTCATGGGGACTTTCAGATCGTGGGCGACGATACCGACAAATTCGCTTTTGGCTTTGTCGGCGGCCTGCACCGCAGCGTACAAACCCGCATTTTCGATAGTAACGGCGGCACGACCAACCATACGCTCGATTAAATCCTGCTGCTCTGCGGTGAAGGGGGTTTGCTTGTTGATGACCACCACGCCGAACGCCTTGCCTTCGCGCAGAACAGGCACAATCGCCACACTGCCCCCCTTCCCATTGCTGGCATCCAATGTAATCGGTTTACCTTTTGCCATCACATCCATGACGGTTGGATAGGCTTCATCCAAATAGATCGGTTCGTCGGCAGGATGATTATCGCCGTAATGCTGCACCGCGCGGACATGCGGCGGATCGCCTTCGATCAAGCCAAGATGTCCATTTTCGGCATGTGAAAGACGGCAGGCCCATTCAAGGGTAATCTGCATGGCCTTGTTGCTATCCAGTGTTTCGTTCAACTGGCGGTCAATGCGGCGTAACTGCTGGAGTTCTTCTACGCGGGCGGCTAACTGCTCGTCGGTTTCGCTGAACAAACGGGCGTTATCGAGAGCAACAGCGGCCTGTCCAGCGAAGGCATCCAGCGCGGCCAGATCATCTTCATTAAATAAACCGGCCATCATACGGTTATCCACATAGACCACACCAATGACATTGCCACGCGCACGTAAAGGGGTTGCCATAATGCTGCGGATGGCTTGCCCGATGATGCTGGCCTGCCCTGAGAAACGAGGGTCTTCCTGTGCATTGGTAGTCAGGATGGCTTTGCCACCATCCAACACCTGATTAGAAATGGTACGGCTGTATTTAAAATCTTCGCTGCTGAGAGTGCGCTGGTCGATCCCGCGCGCGGCCTGAACGCTCAACCCGCCGTCGTCATCACGCAGCATCAAAAAGCCGCGTTCTGCCCCGGTCAGGTGAATGATGGCATCCATAACCTGATTGAGCACTTCCTGTAAATCCAGCGACGAACCGAGCAAACGGCTGACGTTATACAGGGCTTGAAAACGGCCTTCCTTTTTACGCTGCTTGCGTTCGCCATCCACGCGATTCAAAAAGTCCACCAGCGAGTCCACCTGCTTGGCAAGGAATGGAGCTTCCACCCGCCCAGCCTGCACCTGACTGCGGAGCAAGTTGATATTATGGCGGAGGTTGGTGACTTCCTGATCGGAAATGGGTTGGCCGCTATTGTTGGTCGTCATACACGTCGTTCTCGCTGGAAATAATCGCAGTGGGTCGTCAGCGGGCAGCGTTCGCAGTGCGGCGAACGGGCATTGCACACTTCACGACCATGCCGGATGAGATTCAAATGAAAAGCATAATAATCTTCGGGCGGGGCGATGGCTTCCATCACCGGATGCGCTTTATCGGCGCTGATGCCCTCCGGCAAAAAACCGATGCGCTGACCGAGACGGTGAACATGGGTATCCACCGGGAAAGCAGCACGATTGAAGGCAAAACACAGCACAATGGCAGCAGTTTTTGGGCCAACCCCATTCAGGCTGGTGAGCCACGCTTTAGCCTCATCCAATGGCAAATCCGCCAGAAAGTCGATGTTGATTTCGCCACGCTGCGCGGTGATCGTCCGCAGCACATCCTGAATGCGCGGGGCTTTCTGATGTGCCAAACCAGCCGGACGAATGGTTTCGATCACCTCGTCCAATGGTGCATCGCGCACGGTTTCCCACGTAGGATAACGCGCCTTCAAGGCTGCAAATGCCCGGTCACGATTGGTATCCGTGGTACTCTGGCTCAGAATGCAGTCCACCAATTCATCGACCGGAGGAAGCCACTGCCGCCAGTCCGGGAATCCGTACATCTCGCCGAGGGCATCCGCAACGGGTTTATATTTCGCCTTGCGGCGTTCAAAGTCTGGAATGATATTCGCCATGTATTCAATTGTATGCTGGAACGGATTTGTAGCAAGCGGAACAACCTCGAAAAAATTGGTTTGAACAGCTATAGTTGCTGTAACAGAGGTTGAATAATGCGACGACGTTTACCTGATTTGCTGATTCTGGTGCTGCTGTTCGTCCTGCCGCTGATCCTGTTTTGGCCGCAGACGTTGGGCGGACGCACCCTTTTACCGACGGAAAATCTGTATCAATACGAACCCTTCGCCACTTACCGCGAAGTGGTCAAAGCGCCCGCGATTCCCCACAATGCGCTGCTTTCTGATCTGGTACTGGAAAATTTTCAATGGAAAACCTTCATCCGCGAGAGCATCGCACAGGGCGAAATTCCGCTTTGGAATCCACATCAATTTTCGGGGATTCCGTTTCTGGCAGCGGGGCAGCAGTCGGCGCTGTATCCGTTCAGCCTGATTTATTATGTGCTGCCGTTGACCAGTGCTTACGGCTGGTTCACGGTTTCGCAGTTGTGGCTGGCGGGCGCGTTGATGTATGCCTTCATGCGCGGGTTGCAGGTTGGGCGGTTTGGCTCGACGCTGGCGGGTGTGGTCTATCAACTGAGCGCGACATTCGTCATTAGTGCAGTGTTCCCGATGATTATCGGCGCAGCGGCATGGATTCCGCTGGTGCTGCTGATGACCGAATTCGTCATCCAACAGCGTCCGTTTTTGCGTGGACGTCCAGCTAGTGCGCCGTGGGTCGTGATCGGGGCGATTGCACTGGGCTGTAACATCCTCGCAGGACATGTCGAAATCACCTACTACACGTTAATTATTACGGCGTATTATGCAGCGATGCGGTTGGGATGGATGTGGTGGAGAGCCCGAAATCCTGTATCCCCTAGAACATTACCACGTGAAAGGGGAAAGCTCAAATGGATTGTTGGGCGCGGATTGTGGCTGGCGATGATAGTCGGATTGGGCATTGGATTAGGTGCAATCCAGTTCATCCCGCTGTTTGAACTGGTGAGCGTGAATTATCGAGATGGACGCACAACGCTCGATCAGGTGTTGGGCTGGGGACATCCCTTACGCGATCTGGTGCAGTTCGCCATGCCGAATTTTTACGGCAGTCCGGCGCACCATGAATACTTCGATCTGTTCAGCCAACAGACCATGCTTGCGCCGCTGAACAATCAGACGATTGATTGGGGCATCAAAAATTATGTCGAGGGGGCGCTATATTTAGGGATTCTGCCTCTGGCGCTGGCAGTCTATTCTATCGTTCACGTCACAACAAATATCCGATTTAAAGACGCTCATCGACCATTTGCGATGCGATGGGAAATGCCAGATGTTTCGATCTTTGCCATTCTCACGATCATCAGCTTAACATTCATGTTTGGCCTGCCAACGTATGCACTGTTGTACTATGGCTTCCCCGGCATCAATCAACTGCATTCGCCATTTCGCTGGATTCTGGCAGTGACGCTGGGAATAGCAACACTTGCTGGATTGGGTGCTGATTATCTCGAAGCGGATGTTCGGAACGTTGTACGCAAACCAGCTCCAGGTCAAGGTGTGCGTCTATATTCACACGAAAACGCAGCCCAATTGCGGAAAATCATTCGTTTTTTTGGTTACATTCTAGGTGGAGTTGGGGGATTTGTCCTCCTTGCCCTACTTGCTTCACGGGTCTTTTATCCACAAATTGAGCCGTTGATTCAGCGAATCGTGGAAAACATGGCCAAGGCAGGTGATGTTTTCAGCGATGCCCAAATGTTTTACAGCTATCAGTTCACCAATGTGCTGGTATTCGGGCTGATGACTCTTGGAGCAGGCATTGTTTTCTTGCTGGCAGGACGAGATACCAAGCCTGATTCTGGAGAAGGAGACCCTTTACGTCTGTGGCATATTGTGGCTGTGGGGCTGGTGGCGGTCGATTTGATGATTGCGTCATGGGGATTTAACCCGGCCAGTGATCCGGCGCTACTGGATTTTACGCCGCCCGCGATTGAGTGGCTGCAAAATCAACCCGGTGAGTGGCGCTATACGACGCTGGATGATCCGACGCAGCCTGCTTTGATGAATGCCAACGTTGGCTGGCGTTATGGTTTGGACGATATACGCGGCTATGAGAGCATTATCCCCAAGCAATATGTTGATTTTATGCGGGAACTCGCGCCACAGGTGCAGTTGGATTTCAACCGGGTCGCACCGCTGTATACCGTTTATAGCGATGGATTCGATTATCGGGAAGCTCTCCAATCCGACAGACTGAAACTGCTGAACGTGCGTTATGTGATGACGCACAAATCAACCACAATTGAGCTGCCGGAATGGACACTGTCTTATGAAGATGAAGCGGTGAAAATCTGGGAACTTGAGGATACCCTGCCGCGCCTGTATCTTGTGCCAGAAGCGAGTCTGAATCCTGAAAACAATTCGGTCGTTATCCCCAATGCGTTTGACGACACAACAGTACAGTTGGTTTCCGACAGTGGACGCGAGTTGGTGATACATGTATCGCTGACTGATGAATCAAGCAGCCAAAATCCGGTGTGGTTAGTCGTCAGTCAGACCTATATGCCGGGGTGGCGGGCATTCATCCGTCCGATAGATGGCAGTGAACAGGATGAACAGGCACTTGAAGTTCAGTTGGTCAACGGCAATTTTCAGGGTGTGCGGCTTCCTGTAACCGCTGGGGAATATGCTGTGCGACTGACCTACAGCCCGACCAGCTTTCAATTAGGGTTATTCGGGTCGTTCATCAGCGGGGTGCTGCTGCTGTTTGTGGGCGGGGTGTATCTCTGGCGATTATTCGTCGCGCCGGATACCAGCCAATCCAGCGGGGTGCATACCGTTGCCCGCAACAGCCTCGCACCGATCATTCTCAATCTCTTTAACCGGGGCATCGACTTCGCGTTCGCGTTTGTGATGCTGCGTATCCTCGGCCCGGAAGGCGCGGGGATTTACTATTACGCGGTGTTCATCTTCGGTTGGTTCGATATTTTCACAAATTTTGGACTGAATCTGTTCCTGACACGTGAGGTTTCCCGCGACCGTTCACAGGCGTGGCGATTGCTGTATAACACCAGTTTGCTGCGGCTGATGCTCATGATCGTCGGGGTATTCCTGCTGGTTGGCTTTCTAGCAGCACGGCAGTCTACCATTACACCCGCGCTGGAATGGGAAGCGATTGTCGCTATCGGACTGCTGTACATTGGTTTGCTGCCGAACAGCCTGAGCACCGGACTTTCGGCGCTGTTTTATGCCTTCGAGAAAGCTGAATATCCGGCGGCGGTAGCGACGGTCGCCACGATCTGTAAGGCCAGTTTCGGCGTGGCGGTGCTGGCAATGGGTTGGGGCATTATCGGATTAGCAGGTGTGAGCATTATCACCAATCTTGTGACGCTGGCGGTGCTGGGATGGAGCGCGCGGGGGATGATGACCCTCACCCCTAGCCCCTCCGCATCCGCATCAGAGCGAGGGGAACAGCCAGGCGGTGCATACAAACCAGACACAAAATTGATGCGCGGGATGGTGGGCGAAAGCTGGCCGTTGATGCTTAACCACTTTCTGGCGAGCATCTTTTTCCAGATTGATGTGGTGATTATCGAAGCCTTTCACGGCGCGCGGATGGTCGGGCAATACAGCGTGGCCTATAAGTGGATTTCGGCACTGAATGTGATTCCGGCGTTCTTCACAATGGCACTGCTGCCGGTGATGTCGCGGCAGGCACACGAAGACCGGGCGGCGCTCAAACGCAATTATGGTTTGGCGATCAAGTTACTGTTCAGCACTGCACTGCCGCTGGCGGTCATCTTCACATTTATGGCCTACACCCTAACGGAAGTATTGGCCGGGGCGGAATTCCTGCCGGATGGTGCGATTGCCACGCAGTTGATGATCTGGAGCATTCCGATTGGGTGGATGAACAGCCTGACGCAGTATGTACTGATCGCGCTGGATTTGCAGCGGCGCATTACGCGGTCATTTATGTTGGCGGTGTCGTTCAACATCATCAGCAATTTAATATTGATTCCTACTTACGGTTACAGCGCCGCCGCCCTAACAACAATTGCTTCCGAACTGGCACTGCTGATTCCATTCGCGCTTCTGCTGCATGGGGCGATGGGACGCATAAACTGGTTTGGCTTGCTCTGGAAACCTATCGCAGCAACCGGTGTATTGGTTGGTGTACTGCTGGCAGGCTGGCCGATTCAGTCGTTCCTGGCGCTAATCGTAGGCACGGCGGCCTATTTAGGTGTCCTGCTTACCCTGCGTCCGCTGGATGCAGATGAACTGGCGCGGTTGACTCCACTGCTGCCGGGGCGTATCAAGCGATTACTTGCACCGGTGTAAGTTCCTTGCAATATCCCTTTTAGCTCTTGGATAGGTAACATTCTCAGAATAACGATTGAGATGTTATGATCCGAGAATCGAGCATAAAAATGCCCATATTAATTCAATGGGACAATGAAGACGAAACCACCATCCACTGTGTATTCACAGACCCGTGGACATGGGAAGAATTCGAGGCGATGGTTGAACAAACTGACGTCATGATTGAGAGCGCTTCCAGTGCGGTGATCGACATGATCTTTGACCTGACCGATGGACAACGACTCCCCGGCAATGCACTGGGACAATTTCGCAAACTTTCCCGCAAAGAAACTCCAAAACTAGGTGTGATTATTTTGGTGCGTGTCAGTACTTTTATGCAGCTCATTGGTGACATCCTCGACAAGTTATATCCCAACTGGACAAAACGGATACGGCTGGTTCGGACGATAGATGAAGCCCATGCACTGCTCCCGCGCATACAAAACAATCGCCAGGAAAAACTTTAGACAAATCTCCCAAACCGGATAAAACGCAGACAATCTGCATTTATCCAAGTAGGGGATTAACCTCCCTGTTACCAGCACTTGAATTAACAGAAACCTTAATAAATTTTTCACGGGTTCTTCACAAGTTTTTGAGCACTTTGAAATCGCTGTGAAATATCCGCATTATGAGGATCTTCTGTTGTAGGATTTATATAGTACGCAAGTCAGGTTGGGAGAAAAATAATGAGCGTTAGTCTTGAATGGGAAAACCAAGAGAAAACCGCTATTCTAATTCGTTATGTTAGCCCGTGGGCGTGGAAGCAGCATTACGATATGATTCGAACGCTGCACGATATGATGAGAAGCGTCAATCATCCGGTTGACCTGATCTATGATTTCCGGCACGGGAATGCGCTGCCTCCAAATGCGCTGCTGCATTTTATGCGCGGTATCAGCCAACCGCGTCCATTAAACACAAATCGGATCGTAGCTGTTGGCGCTGACCACCTGATGGCATCCATTGGACGTATCCTGCGCCGCGTGTATCCGGGATTGACAATGGACATTACAGAGACCAAAACTCTGACAGAAGCCCGAACCCTGTTAGGGCTGGAAAACAGGGATACTTTCATGCCCCGGAGCTACCTATCGGATGACAACAAAAGTCCTATTCATCATCCTTGACGGCTGTCGCCCAGATGCGCTGCAACAGGCCAATACACCGTATCTGGACTCGCTCTGGCAGGGTGGCGCATATAGCTGGTCAGCACAATCCGTTATGCCCAGCGTAACGCTGCCCTGCCATACCAGTATGTTCCGAGGAATTTCTCCTGCAAAGCATCGCATTGGTGCGGATAATGTATTTAACCCGGATGCGGCAGCTTTCCCTAGCATTATTGACCAAGCCGCACTGGCGAACAAACACACCGCTATGTTTTATAGCTGGGAACAATTACGTGATCTTTCCGCACCCGGCAGCCTGAAAGTAAGCTACTGCCGGAATGCAGATTACGGATTGGACAACGACACCCCAATCGCGCGGATGGCCGCCGATTACCTAATCACAGAACGCCCGGATTTTTGCGTCCTGTATCTGGGCGACATCGACATTGCAGGACATCTTTACGGCTGGATGTCACCGGGTTATATGGAAGCGATTGAAACCAACGATCAAGCAGTTGGGTTGGTGTTAAAGGCATTGGAACAAGCTGGACTGCGCGATGAATACACCATCGTTTTTCAGGCCGATCACGGTGGACATGATACCGATCATGGCACTGACTTACCTGAAGATATGACCATTCCCTGGGCGATCAACGGCGCAGGCGTCAAACCCGGTTATGCACTTCAGAACCCGGTCAGCCTGCTGGATACCGCCCCAACCATCGCGCACCTGCTGGGCATCGAATGTCCAGCAGATTGGGAAGGCCAGCCCGTTTGGGAAGCATTTCAAAGTGCTTGACAAAAGCTGACGTTCGCCCTTACAATGTGGTCGTTGTGACGAATCCCAACCGGATTCCCCACAATTTCAGGTCAGTTGAGTCAAAGGAAAAATCGAACCCATGATGTTCGGAATCGCCCACTAGCATCCCTGCCCTTCCATAATGGGCATTTCCTATTGCTGGCGATTCGAGCAATCTGCTTCGATTTAACGTTGACCGTCATCTATTGATGTGTAAGGTCATGCGCCGCATGGGAATTTGCTCCCGTGCGGCGCTTTTGATTCAGGCCGCTTAACCCAAACTTTACAGATACTTCATGACCCGTTATGATCTTTAAAATACGCCTGTGATAAGCTCAGGCACACTCGGAGGGATAACCATGACATTGCAAACACTGCCCACACTTCAAGAAGGCTTTCTCATCCGCCCAGCCGTTATCAGCGATGCACAGGCGGTCGTGGATGTGATGAATGCCTGCACCCTGAATGTGACCGGGGAACAAGATGAAACCGTTGAAGAAGTACAGGCAAAATGGGAAATGCCCGGTGTTGATCTTGAAACCGATACCCGGTTGGTATTTGCCCCAAATGGCAAACTGGTTGGTTACGCGGATGTCGAAGATGCCGCAAAACCAGTCACCCCCTTTGTGGATATTTATGTGCTGTCGGAATATGAACAATCTGGCATCGGACAATATCTGGCAGAGTGGGCAGAAAACCGCGCGATGCAGGCCATCCCGAAAGCACCAGAAGGCGCACGGGTAGCCATGCTGGCGTTCATGTATGAACAGGACAAGTGGTATCGCGGTTTGTTGGAAAGCGTGGGCTTCAAAGCCATTCGGCATCACTGGCGCATGGAAATCAACTTGACGGAAGCCGCTACTCCGGTCGAGTGGCCGCAAGGCATTACATTCCGTCCCTTTGCGGAGGGCGATGATATGCGCGAGGTGCTGCATAGCGTCCGCGAGGTATGGAAAGACCACTGGGGTTATGTCGAAACGCCCTTTGAAGAACACTTCGAACGCTGGTCGCACATGTGGCTGACCAGCGACGAAAAATTCGATCCATCCCTGTGGCTGTTGGCGATGGACGGCGATAAAATCGCTGGCTTTTCGCTCTGCCGCCCGCGCGAAGTCGATGAAAAAATGATCGGCTGGGTAGGGACGTTGGGCGTCCGCCGCGACTACCGCCGCAAGGGGCTGGGTATGGCACTGCTGCGGCAAAGCTTCGTCACCTTCTACGAACGGGGTTACGCCCGCGTCGGTCTGGGTGTGGATGCGGGCAGCCTGACAGGGGCAACCCGATTGTATCAAAATGCCGGGATGCATATCGCTCAACAATTTGATGGCTACGAGAAAGAAATCCGCCCCGGTGTGGATTTAACGACACAGGCATTGGATGACTGACCCAATAGGGGTATGACGCATCATAGCAAGATGATGTTGGCAACCCGGAGTTTTATCAAAGCGCAGGCTTCAAGCCAGTTAACCGGGCGCTGCGGTACGAGAAAAGGCTGTAGGCAATCATGAACATCAAACCGCGTCCCTATGCAGGGATGGATGACTTACAAGCGATGAAAAACCTGGCGATTGCGGGTCGGAATGCCACGCAAAATCGCGCCCATCTGCATCCCGGCGATCTGGATTGGTGGTTGTTTTATGGCAAAAGGCAGGATGATTGGAGCGCAATCATCACCCTTTGGGAAGCTGAAAAGGGCGAATTGGCCGGCTGGCAGATTTTCAGCAGTAAAGACTGTGACTATGACATCGCCGTTCATCCCGCTTTGCAGGATACAGACTGTGGAGCGCAGATGATCGACTGGGCGGAGGCCAAACTGCTGCCGCGTGCTAAGGCAGAAACAAAACCAATTGCGACCGCTGTTTATGCCAACGAAACCTCGCTCATTGCGGCTTTGGAAGCGCGAAACTATCAATGCCGTCCTGATTTTACGTTGTTCGGGCAGCCGCTGGATGTCGAACTGCCAACACCGCAGCTTCCAGAAGGTTTTCACTTTTTGGAGGCGATGCGACCGGAATGGGTGGATAAACGCGCCGACGTGCATTTCAATGCCTTTAATCCATCGGCGATGACGGCGGAAAAATACGCGGCGTTTATGGAAGCGCCGGGTTATGACCCAACCCTGGACATCGTGGTGGTCGCGCCGGATGGCCGTTTCGCGGCCTTCGCGATGGGTTGGATAGATGACGAAACCCGAAGTGGCGAATTTGAACCCGTTGGCACACGCGGCGAGATGCAGCGTAAGGGCTTGGGCAAAGCCGCCTTGCTAGAAGGAATGCGGCGGATGCAAGCACGGGGCATGACCTATGTGACTGTTTGCACCCATACAACCGATGAAGGCAACATGGCGTTTTACCCAACTGCTGGATTCAAAATAATTAACACCATTCCACGTTACGAGAAAAAGGTATAGCGATTATGAAAATCACAATCAGGGGTGCGAACTCTGAAACCGATTATGAACGCATCGCAGAAATCATCAACACGTTTGACCGTCAGCCAATCACAGCGGAGGAATTAAGCCGTTGGGACAGCCTGACTAAACCCGGTGGCACACGCCGTCGATTAGTTGCGACAACTCCTGATGGGGAAATCGTCGCCTACTGCGGACTTGTTCGTGACGCATGGGTGCCGGATGGCCTGTTTATGCTGGGATTGATAGTTGACCCACCCGCCCGTAATCAGGGTGTAGGATCACAGCTTTATGATGAAGCCGTTCGAATCGCGCAGTCACATGGCGCACAGCGCTTCAGCGTTGAGGTGCTAGATAACGATCCAGTCAGCCAACGTTTTGCTGAACAGCGCGGCTTCACCCTCGATCATCATGTGTTTGAGTCCACACTGGATTTACACACTTTCGATGCGAAACAATTTGCCGACCAAACCGAACAGGTTGAGGCGCAGGGTATTCGCATTTTCTCGCTGCAAGATGCGCCTTTTACCCGCGAAAATCTGCATAAGTTGTGGCAGGTCAATCACGATACCGCGCTGGATGATCCGGCTGCGATAGGCAAATTCCCCTCGTTCGAGGAATTTGAGGAAATCATCACCACAGGCGAATGGTTCCGTCCGGAAGGGCAAATCCTCGCAGCCGATGGCGATACCTATGTTGGCCTTTCGGCAGTTGGATACTTTAAGGAATCCAACAGCGCCTACAACATGATGACCGGAGTCAGTCGTTCGCATCGTGGAAAAGGTATCGCGCAGGCGCTCAAACTGCGGTCGATACATGCAGCGAAAAGCTGGGGCGTGGATTACATCCGCACCAACAACGACTCGCAAAATGAGCCGATGTTGAAGATCAACCACAAATTGGGCTACGTGCCGCAGCCGGGTATCTACCGGATGAACAAAATTCTGGAAGGATAGAACACGATAATGAACGAACGTGTTGTTCATGGGTACAGGATGCGGACAAGCGCATTTACAACATGCTAACGATATTCAGCGATATGAGAAAAATATGTAGGGAGCATTTTCCCCTACAGAGAGACGGTTATGACGAGCACTATACGAGCAGCCAACCCCGACACGGATTACGTCCGTATCGCGGAGCTTATACAAACTTACGAGCGGCAGCCAATTACTGCCAATAGTCTTCGCGAATGGGATGCGAATACCAGAGAAGGTACCATCCGACATCGCATCGTTGCGGTCGATTCAGATGAGCGTATCACCGCTTATAGCGGTATCGTCCGGGATAACTGGGTGCCCGAAGGGGTGTTCATGCTGTGGGTCGTTGTCGATCCGCAAGCGCGTGGACAGGGCATCGGCACGCAGGTTTACGATGAAGCCTATCACTTTGCCCTGGATTGCGGCGCAGTGAAAATAACCAGCGACGTGCTGGACAGCGATGTGAACAGCCTGCATTTTGCCGAAAAGCGTGGCTTTAAAATTGACCATCACACCTTCGAGTCAATGCTGGATTTGCACACTTTCAATCCAGATAAGTTTGCTGCCACTACCGCGCACAGCGAATCACAGGGTATCCACATCTTCTCGCTGGAAGAAGCAGGATTTAATGACGATAACCTGTACAAATTGTGGTATGTCAACCAACAAACCGTATTGGATGAACCCGGTGTAATTGCTGGCTTCCCAAACTTTGATGAGTTCAAAACCATTATCAATGGCGGTGCATGGTTCCGACCAGATGGGCAAATCCTCGCGGCAGATGGCGATACCTACGTCGGACTTTCGGCAGTGGGCTACTATAAGGAATCCAACAGTGCTTATAACATGATGACCGGGATTATGCCTTCACATCGCGGCAAAGGCATTGCGCAGGCGCTTAAGCTGCGGTCGATACAAGCCGCTAAAAACTGGGGGGCAGACTTCATCCGTACCAACAATGACTCCCACAATGCTCCCATGCTGGCTATCAACCGGAAGTTGGGTTATGCGCCGCAGCCGGGAGTTTATCAATTGTCGAAAGTTCTGGAAGGATAGAACACGATGACGAATGAACGTGTTATCCGTCGGGCACAGCCAGGAGAGGCCGCGCTGTTGACCAATATCACCTATGGCTCTAAAGCCTATTGGGGTTATGATGAGGTGTTCATGGCGATTGCCCGCCCGTTGATGGCAATTTCGGCTGAACAAATTCGGAATAACTGCATTTATATACTGGAAATTGGTGAACAGGCAGCCGGTTACTATTCGCTGGAAAAACCGGAAGGCGAGGCAATTACGCTGGAAAATCTGTTTATCGACCCGGCATTCATTGGCAAAGGCTGCGGCGAGGAACTTTTACGACATGCACTAGAACAGGCAAAAGCAATGGGCTACCGGATTGTAGAACTGGTCAGCGACCCACATGCAGAAGGTTTTTATCGCAAGATGGGCGCAATGCGAACGGGCGAAACTCCCGGCGCGACTCCGGGGCGAATGCTGCCGACCATGCGTTTTGAACTCGATCATTTTCGAGACCATTCAGACTAATTTTGTACGAAAGTATCAAGCCATTTCCGCCGAAAGTCTTAGGTCAGGACGACCAACTAACGGTAGGCTTGTTTCAAGAGGAATGAAAGACAACCATCATGTCCCTGCTGACTTTACATAATGTCGGCCAAAATTTTGGCGACTTCGACGTATTCAAAGGTTTATGTGCTGCCCTGCCCAACGATGCTCGCATTGGGCTGGTGGGACCAAATGGCATTGGCAAAACCTCACTGCTGCTGATTCTTTCCGGGCTGGCGCAGCCCTCGGCGGGTTATGTTGGGCGGGCGCGCGGCGTCCGCATCGGGTATCTGCGGCAGGAGGCGATGGAAGCCTTTGCCGAACGGGATAACACCGTTTATGAAGAAATGATGACGGTGTTCGCAGATGTGCATGTTCAGGAAGCACGGATGCGGGCACTAGAAGCCCAGATGGCGGATGGAAACGCCTCCGACGAAGTGCTAGATTTGTACGGCAAAGCCATCGAACGCTTTGAAGAAGCAGGCGGCTATGACTATGACGTGCGGATTGCCCAAACGCTCGAAGGCTTAGGCTTTCGCCCGGAGCATTGGGAACTGCCGCTGAACCTGTTAAGCGGTGGGCAGAAAACCCGCGCGCTGCTGGCACGTTTGCTGCTGGAACAACCTGACTTGCTGATTCTGGATGAGCCAACCAACCATCTGGATACCGAGGCGGTGGCGTGGCTGGAACAAACATTGCGAAACTGGAAAGGTGCGCTGTTGGTCGTCAGCCATGATCGCTACTTTCTGGACAATGTGGCAAATACCATCTGGGAAATGAGCCGGATTGGAATTGAGAGCTATCGCGGGAATTACAGCGCCTATCTGCGCCAGCGGCAGGAACGCTACGAGCGCAACATAGAAGTTTTTCAGCAGGAGAAAGAACGGCTGGAAAGTGAACTGGAATACATCCGGCGGAACATTGCCCGCGCCAGCACCAATGGACAAGCAGTAGGGCGTTTAAAACGCTTGAGCCGCGATCTGGCAGCCATCGAAGCCTTTGGCATTGCCGGGGCACAGATGAAATGGTCAGAAACCGGGCTAGGCAACACAGGCGCAATCGGCGTAGCGGATGCCGAACGGAAAATCCGGGCGCTGCAACCACCCAATATCCGTCCACCCCGGCTGAACCTGAACCTGAAAACCGTCGGGCGCGGCGGCGACACTGTACTGCGGGCGCGTGATATGGTGATTGGTTATCCAGAACGCCCGCTGTTTACAACCGATGAAATCGTGTTGGTACGCGGTGAGGTTGCGGCACTCGTCGGGCCGAACGGGACAGGGAAAACCACCTTCCTGAAAACGCTGATGGGGCAAATGCCACCGATGACTGGTACATTGACAATCGGTTCGAACATCAAAATCGGCTATTTTGCACAAGCACATGATCGTCTCGATGTAAACAACACCGTGATTGACGAACTTACACGCCACCGTCCGAAGCTGACACAGGGCGAGGCGCGCGGCTATCTGGCACAGTTTTTGTTCCGGGGTGACGATGCCTTCAAACCTGTTCACGCCCTCAGCGGTGGAGAACGGGCGCGGTTGGCACTGGCAATTCTGGCACTGGACGGCGCGAACTTCCTGCTGCTGGATGAGCCAACCAACCATCTGGACATTCCAGCACAGGAAGCCTTGCAGGAAACACTGGAAGCCTTTGAGGGTACAGTGCTGCTGGTCAGTCACGACCGCTATCTGGTTGACCAACTGGCAACACAGGTCTGGGATTTGCACGAGGGGCATCTGCACATCTTCAACGGCCCATACCGTGAGTTTGTGGCAGGCGACCGTCTGAACGTTCCAATCACTATGTTTTGAGATGGTTCAGGGGCGGACTTCACGGTTCGCCCCTGGCATTTTGTGTTTGTGCAAGTTGCCTCATGTTAGAATAACCGCATCGTCCATCACAGCAGATTTTGGAGGCTGGTCGATGCCGTACATGGCCTTTTACACGCTCTCGCTTCTTTCGGACGAACTGGTTTTCATCAAATGGCACAAAATCCATAAAGAGACGACCCAGCCTGAGGCGGCTTTCATTGATGAACTGCGTCGTTTACTGGAACAGGCTGAACATCCGTTGTATTTCCTGTCTGATCTGCGGCTGGCGCGGATTGTGGATGTGAACACTTTGCAACGGTTGGGCAAACTGACGCAGCACCCAAACTATGGCGGTGGAGTGGCATTCAGCGAAGACATTATCTCCACCATCTTCGTCAACCTGTTTTCCAAATTCGCGGCTGATCCCAAAAAGGGGGAGTCGGTGATGTATAAAAAAGTTGAAGAAGCACTGACACACCTCGAAAAATTAAAGCCCGGTCTGACACAGGGGATCGACTGGAACACCGTTTTTGCAGGCTAAATCGGCATGGTATCCGCCAATCGTACAGTAGCTGATTGACCGATTGCAGGATGTGATAAACCGATACGTTTGCGATGATGAGATCAACAACAAAAGGACTCTCATCATGCGAATAGTTGAACTCCGTCTGCACACGGCTGATTTAAACGCACAACGCGCTTTCTATGCCGAGACGCTCGGTTTACCCTTGCTCGACTCATCCTCTGAAATGTTGACCTTTCAAGCCGGGAATACACGACTGATTTTTGAGCGCGATTCACAGGCCGGGCCGTATCACTTTGGGTTCGATATCCCTGAAAACCAATTCGAGGACGCCATTCGTTGGCTGGAAAAGCGCACATCGCTGGCATTTAAAGATGGCGAGGTTCGTTTTCATTTTCCCAACTGGAACGCAGACGCGGTTTATTTCTATGATCCGGCGGGTAACATTCTGGAATTCATCGCCCGCCATAATCAACCAAACGCGACTGATCGTCCATTTGACGAAAACAGTATCCTTTCGGTCAGCGAAATCGGGCTGGCAACCGATGATGTAAAGGGCACAGTTGAAGCAATTAACTCAGCATTGGGTATTGGGGTCTATGACGGTGCAGGCAGTCAGAATTTTACGGCGGTGGGTGACGAATTGGGATTATTTATCACGGTCAAGCGTGGACGCATCTGGTCACCGGAAACGGGTATTGTTGCCGATTTTCAGCCGGTTCAGGTGACGATTATCGGGGAACCTGAAGGCGATTTTAGCGTTCCGGGTTTGCCGTATCAGGTGCGGATGATACGAGGGTAAAAGGGAAGGTCTTCAGCAGACCCTCCCCTGCGATTATGAACAATTACGGCCCGGTGTATTCGGGCAGTGCAGCCACGTTGACCGGGACGCCCAACCGCGAGACGCGGATGATACCTGCTGTCGCCGAAATCCAGCCTTCCAGACGGGTGCTGTTCAACGGGTTGATGAAGCGGATACGCAGCCATTCACTGGTACGGTTGCGACCGAGTACCTCAACTTCTGTGCCATTCGTCAAGGCGGCAACTTGTGCCCCGTTAGTGCTGGGTGTGGCACGAATGCGGGCGGATGCTGTCGTGATAACCCCGGAGTACAGCCGTTCAATTGGCAGGCCTGTGCCGTAATCTTCCAGCATAATCAAATCCAGTGGTGGATTGCCCGCAGGCGACCCAACCAGCACGAAAGTATAGACCACTCCGGCTACCAACTGCACATTCTGAATGCGTTCCAAAACACCCGTGCTGCCTTCTGGTACGAAGGTCAGGTCTTCATAGAAACCTGCCGGAATTTCGGCCTCGTTGGCTTCTGCTCCAAACACTACCCCTTCTGTAACAGATGCGGGCGTGGGCGTCGGGCCGGGTGTGGGTGGCGGCGCAGGTGTGGGTGTCACACCGGGAACAGGTTCCGGCGGTGGAAAGGCTTTGGTGAGCAAACGCAGCGCGGGCACACCATCAGCGGCATTGATAACCCGAACACGGGCGAAATCACGCTGCGTTTCCGAGATATTATCCGGCAGCAACGTAACCATTACAGCGCCACCGGGAGTATTAAACACAATCGGTGCGTTGACTCCTTCACCGGGGGCAGCAGCATTGGCCTGAAGTGCAGCCGTATTAGCCTCATTGGAATTGACCAGCAGCAACGTCCAGTTAAGCTGGGTGGTATTTTCGGGGGTGATGGTGAACAAGGCACGCCCCAATGGCGGTTCATCCAGCGATGCACCAAAACGTCGAATAGTAATAGTATGACCATAATTGGCAAGACCAAGATATTCGGTGAAGCGTCCGTAATTAACACGACTGGCAACCAGTCGTTCGTCTATGTAGATGTCAAGCACAGCAGTATCGTGGGCCGTATGCATAATCCGCAACCGCAAGCCGTCACCGCTGGGTGGGTCGAGCGGCGCGCTGATAATGAACATACGTGGATCAGGCGAAACAGCTTCCAGCGCATTCCCGACTGCGGGCGCGACATCTGGAACAACGATCAGGGTATAAAGCGTATTGCCGTAAAAATTCGCCTCGCCAAAACGCTGCAAAATCAGGTTATCAGGGCTATCGGCATCCATCACCGCCAGCGGGTAAGCGCCCGAATCAATATCAATCGTGCCATAAGCCTGTTCAAGATTTAGACGGTAAAGCAGCGCTTCGCCGGATGGATAACCTATCGTCAACGGCTGCGGCGTACCCAGTGCCAGATGAATCGCTGTCAGACGGGTTTTGCCGAGCCGGATGGGACTGCGGTCGTCATCAATGACAAAAACCGCACCAGATTGCGCCGAGGTCAGATTTTCACCCGGCACTGCAAACTGTTTCTGATAAATGATAGCCGTCTGGCTGCCGTTTGGCACGAGGTCAATGAGCACATCGGCAATCGGCGTAGAAAGTTCATCAGCATTGATCGGGCGCACCGTCAAATTGTGATTGCCGGCCAGCACAAACAGATAAGGTGTGGCCTGTTCCGGCTCCAGCCCATAGGCAACGCGCTCACCATCCAGAAACACATCCACAGCGCCCACACCAACCAGCGCATTGACTACACGCAGATTACCGAGATTCACCTGTGGTTGTTGGGCTTCCAAACGTACCGCAAAGCCCATAAAGGCGATGGCAACGATCAGCAGACTGATCAGCTTTTTGAGCATGTCAATTCCTTCATACTTACGGCTCCGGCGTGGGCGATGGTGTCAGCTCCAGGCTGGCAACCAAAACAACCGCATAGGCTGTCTGGTTCGCGCCACGCGGGCCGCGCTGACAATCCACACATACACGCAAAATGTGCGGGCCGGGCAGGGTATCGGCAGGGAGTTGCAAACTGTCGGTGATTGAGCCATTGCCGTTAGTGGTACTATCAAAAATTGGCGTCGTCGAGTCGTCCAGCGTGACCTGATACGGTTGGTTGGGCGAGAAATTCAGCCCATCCAACGTGACTACACTCGCAGTTGTATTCGGCGCAGAGGGAATAATCCCAAGCAGCGGCGGTGGAATGCTGGGTGTGTTAGATGGACGGGGAGTATTAGTCGCAATCGGCGTTCCGGTTGGTGTGGCCGTGCTGGAGCGCGTTGGTGTGCTGGTGATTTGAGGCGCTTGTGCTGTTAAAGTCGCAGCGACTGCTTCGTAAACCGCAGTAGGATTACCTTCCCCTGAAGACAGCGAGGTAATCTGTACATCGGGCTGGAGTAATACCAAGTCCGCTGAACCCGATTCCGGGCCGGGAACAGCGATGAAATCATAGGTTCCACCTGCCAGCAGTTGAATGCTCTTGAGTTCCCCAATCGTGCTGGGGCTGCCTTCCAACCGCACCCGAATATCATACAGTTCAGGCGTTTTGCCCACATAAACCGATGCCTGCCCGAAATCCGAGCGACCTACCACAACCCACGGCAAAACATCTTCCCCAATTTGCTCGAAAACGGGCGTATTAAACTCATTTGTCCGGCTGGTGGTACGCACCGGGCGAATTTCCAGAATTAGCGGGAGTGTATTGGGTAGACCATGAATCAACCGGATGCTGGCATTAATAGCAGAAGGCGGCGGATTTTGTGAAAAAACCGTCATACCAAGCTGCACAGACCCGGATGTAGAGGGGCCATCGACAAACATCACAATCTTGTCAGTTCCCTGTTCTTCCGGCACTGTCCAGGGGCCAAGCTGGTTGGAAAAAATTGGGCGATCT
The DNA here is from genome assembly GCA_019912965.1 of Anaerolineae bacterium. Classification (GTDB taxonomy): domain Bacteria; phylum Chloroflexota; class Anaerolineae; order Aggregatilineales; family Phototrophicaceae; genus CFX2. The sequence continues at coordinate 46,009 of JAIOHM010000143.1, read as the reverse complement.
TGAGAATCGGTAACGATGGCAGTTGATCCCAGATATGAAACCGGGATTGAATCAGAAATCGAACCAACCGGGAAGTTACTCAGAACATTCTGCCCATCGAGCCGGATGGTGATCGGGCCAGCCCCCTGCGCCAGATTAATGAACCGCGCACCAATATCCGTAGAGACGCGGCGCGTAGTGCTGGTGAACAGCAGTGTACCGCTCAGATTTTCTTCGGCTCTTGAGGGTGGCACAAGCACCAGAATGTAGCTGACACGATTTGCCAGAGTCATGGGAGGCAGCGGCATAATCTGCTGGGCTGGTTCCTCGGCATCATAAAGGTCAATGATGTAGCTTTCACTCGGCATGTCTACCGGGCCAACAACATCCCCATTGCTAAAGTTATAGCCCAGTGCACGTCCCTGCGAGAGCAGCAGCATATTGACCGGAAGCAATACCGAATTGGACTGAACAACTGTCAGGCGTGCAAGACCGGAAGGCAGCGGTGCGGGATCTTCCTGCAACGGCAGAAGCCGTGCACCGGGGTCACTATTGAGAACCAGTGTGGTGACCACACCACCGGGAGCAATTTCCACCACTGTGCTTGCCAATGGCGGGGTTTTCGCCGCATTGGAAACATCAGCATCAACCGGGCGAATACTAACGCGCACCGCACCGGGCGCAACCTGAAGGTAGTTGCTGGCCTCACCCAGATCAAGATTGCGTTCAACCCGTTCGTCATTGATGTACACATCAACCGGGGTGGTCTGCCCTAGAAGAGAACCGACTTCACGCCAAGCGTGTGCCACCCTTACCCAGGCTGTTTCGGGATCAATGGGTGCTGACGGAGTATTCGTATCAAATGGCGCATAGGTCGATGTGGGTGTTTCACTGGGGATTCGCGTTGGGGTATTGGTCACAAAACGTGTTGGGCTGGGTGTTTCTGTCACAGTAGGCGTTGGTGTGATTGATGGCGTCAGTGTAACGCCACCTTGTGCCATCACCGTTGCCGTCTCGCCCATCCATGCCTGTACTGTCGCGCCAACTTCTCGTGTTACTGCATCTGCCAATGCATCGGTGTCATCCACTGCTGTGATGACCACTGTAATTGCTGGAACATTCGGGATGGTGGGTTCACAGGCGGCTAACACAATCATCACGACCCACAACGACAGGAAAATAGTGGGCAAAACGCGACCGTTCCCGCTAGATCGAGAAACGGCTGTACCCATCGTTTTAGGTCTGTATTGACGAGCGTTTGCTTTCAAGGTTTATATCCAATTACTAGAGCAGGCGCGGGATAAAAACGACATCGCCAGGGTTAATCCCCCGCTGTGCCAGAATCGGGTTATCAGATTGCATGATTTCCAGTGGTGCATTAAACCGGGTTGCCAGTCGTTCCAAGGTATCGTCTGCCCCACCAATATAAAGTTCAAAACGACGCGGCGGATCCAGGAACTGCACACCGACCGGGACGATAATTTCTTCACCATTGCCCGCATCTACTGTTGGCAGCAGATTATTTGCCATGCGTATCACATCAATGGTTGTGTTATAGGTTTCAGCAATATCCAACAAGCGCTCGGCGGGACCCGTTTGATAAAGGATATAATGGGGCAGCGCAGCTTCCGCAGTACGGGTCGCATCGAAAAGTGCACCTGCTACTGCTGTATCCACTGCCAGCGCGACGGATGTAGCATAATGATTTGCCAATTCCTGCTGCATTCCTCGCGCGATAAAAAAGCCTACACCCCCGAAGACAGTGACGAGCAGTGCAAGAATGAGCAGGCGTCGAATCCAGCGACCAATCATAAGTAGATAATGAATGATAAGCGATGAGTACCGAGTACCGAGTACCGAGTACCAAGCCGTGAAGAATGGGGAATATGTGTAATACAGTAAATTGTCATCGCCGTTTCTGTTGAAATTATACCCAATAGGGATACAAATCTGATTATGACATGCTCCCTACCTGTTTTACAGGGTAATGGCTGGACTGTCAAATAGCGGCATGGACTGAAACGGGTTTGAAGATAGCCACCAGATGTGAAAAATTCATGAACTTTGACCGTTTTTACAAACTCGTTATAAGTTTTGGAAGGTATACAGGCGGGTTGTCGATTATGATAAAAGCGTAAAGCACAACCCATCTACAAAGGAGGCCAACTTGCTGCTCATCGCCCGCGCTCCGGTTCGGATTAGTTTTGGTGGCGGCGGCACCGACCTGCCTGCTTATTATATGCAGTTTGGTGGCGCTGTCCTCAGTACTGCGATTAATCGCTACGTATACACCTTCATTTCACGCGGGGCGGGCGACGCCTTGCAGATTATTTCGTCGGATTTTAGGGCCTTTTACCGCCATGAACCCGGACAGGATTTCGATACAGCTGATGATCTGGGTCTGGTAAAGGCAGTTCTGCGCGAATTCCCGCAGGTGGAAGGGCTGGATGTATTTCTGGCTTCACAGATTCCGCCGGGAACGGGATTGGGCGGTTCGGGCGCAGTGGCAGTGTCGATGATTACGGCACTAGCAGCATGGCATGGGCGCAGCATGAGCAAGATCGACATCGCGGAAATGGCCTGCGACATCGGCATCAATAAATTGCGACTGCCCAGCGGCAAACAGGATGAATATGGCGCGACAATGGGTGGGCTGAATCAGATCGTTTTCACCAAAGATGCCACCACAGTTCACCCGGTCACCACACCGCCGGGGGTGCTGGATACCTTCCAGCGACGGCTGATGCTGTTCTTTACAGGTAAGTCGCGCAATTCCGAGAAGATTTTGAAAAATCAGTCTAACGCCAGCCGTGAACAAAATCAGGCTACGTTGGAGCGAATGCATCGCATCAAAGCACTGGGCTTCGATATATTGAACGCGATTCAGGAAGGGCGACTGGACGATTTTGGCGATTTACTGCACCAATCATGGGTGCAAAAACGCGGCGTGACCAGCGACATCACCAACAACCAGATTGATCTGGCTTATGAAACAGCCCGGCAAAACGGTGTAATTGGTGGCAAGATCACGGGAGCAGGCGGCGGCGGATTCTTGATGCTGTACTGCCATGAGGATAAACAGCCTGCGGTCACAGCGGCTTTGGCGGCACAGGGGTTGGCACGAATGGATTTTCGCTTCGACTTCGATGGCGCATCCGTCATGCTCGACCAGCGCGTTCCAGCCCTTTGAGCGATGACTTACGAGGCGCTTGAAAACCGGATCGCTGACTGGGCATATCAGCAGGATGATGTGCGGGCAGTGGTGGTAATCGGTTCACGAGCGCGGCAAGACCATCCAGCAGACAAATTTTCCGATCTGGATTTATGCATTTTCACGATGAATGCAGATGCCTACCATGTAGATAATGGTTGGTTAGCCGGTTTCGGCAAGCTGTGGCTGGCAATATATGAGCTAACTGAGCAGGGCAACCCGGAATGGATGGCGCTGTACGAAGGCGGGCTGAAAGCTGATTTGGTCTTTTTTCAGGCTGATCCAGCTTTAAGCAGCTTGACCGAACAGATTGCCCATGCGCCACATCAGAATGTGTTCCGACGGGGAATGCGGGTACTGCTCAATCGTTTCAGCAGCGTAGAAGTGATTGCCCTACCCCCGCCACACATTGAACTGCCGACGCCGGAAGCGTTCGCCCATATGACGGCTGAGTTTTTGATGAACGTCACCCGCCTGCATAAGTTCATCCAACGAGGTGATTTATGGCGGGCGATGACCGTCAATACCTGTAAGATGCGGGCAGGATTGGTTCGGATGATGGAGTGGCACGCGCACTGCATACTCGGTTCGGATAACATTTGGTACGACGGACGGTTTATGGACGAGTGGGCAGATCAACAAGCCCTTCGATCGCTGCCAGATATTTTCCCCCGATATGAAACACAAGCGCTGCAAACCGCCCTGCTCACTCAGCTTGATTTATTTCATCGGATGGGTACGCAAACGGCCACCCAACTGGGCTACCCGTTTCCGACTGAAGCCTATGAACACATTAAGGCGATGCTGGAAACCGATAAATAGCCGACTGCTAACACATTCTTCACAAATTCTTGGGAAGTTTTTTTGGAGTCTGCAAGGTACTGGACTTAGAGTGAAATCAGATCAATGAGCGATTAAAGGCAGCTTCGTGGATATTCGTCAATACTTCAGCAGTGTACAGGACTTATTGAATCATGTCCCATTCGAGATGGTTGAGCAGGTAGCCGACACATTGATGGCGGCCAACCGTGCGGGACAAACTGTGTTCATTTTTGGGAATGGGGGCAGTGCCGCGACCGCGACCCACTTTGGTTGCGACCTCGCCAAGCGCCCGATTGTGGCTGGACAGCCACGCTTCCGGGTTATTGCGCTGACGGATAACAATGCGTTGATGACCGCTCTGAGCAACGATATTAGCTATGATGCGGTCTTCTCGGAGCAGTTGATTCCGCTGGTGCGTAAGGGCGATGTAGCAATCGGTATCAGCGGCAGCGGGAACAGCCGCAATGTGTTGAACGCAATTGAAGTTGCCAAACAGGCCGGGGCAACCACTGTTGGATTCTCCGGTTATGATGGCGGCAAATTGAAGCCGATGGTTGATATTTCTGTGCATATTCCCAGCTTCAATATGGCAATGGTCGAAGATGTTCACCTAATGCTGGAACATGCGATTTGTGAAAAGCTGCTGGCGATGAACAAAACCGCAGCAGAACCCGTTTTGACACCGAACGGCACTTACGGAGGCTAACGGTATGGTCAGCAAGGTTGGCGCAATTTTTCTGGATCGGGACGGCGTAATTAACGAAAACAGCGCCGAGCATGTGAAATCGTGGGATGAGTTCAAGTTTATCCCTGGAGCGATTGAAAGCATCCGTGAACTAACGCTAACCGGACGACCCATTTTCGTGGTGACCAATCAGGCCGCCGTGAACCGGGGGTTGATGAGCCGTGAGACGCTGGATGATATTCACCGTCGCATGACAGCGGTTATCTACGAGGCGGGCGGGCTAATTGCGAAGGTCTTTTATTGCCCACATGATAATCACGAACAATGTGACTGCCGGAAGCCCGCAAGCGGAATGCTGCTGAAGGCAGCGGATGAGTACGCCATTGACCTGACCCAGAGCTACATGGTGGGCGATGCCTGGACAGATGTGGCCGCTGGAGTGGGTGTGGGCGCGAAAAGCATTCTCCTCATGACCGGACGTGGACGATGGAATTTTGTCTCCTGCTGGAATCGCTTTGGGCTGGACTTTGCGGCGGCTTGCGATCTGGCCGATGCAACCCTGATGATTCAGGAGTCGCTGCGCGGCAATGAGATGACCAGCACGGCACGGCTACGGAACGCTTTCCATATGGCGCTGAGGCCAGAAGAATCGCTGGTACTTTGAGTTAAAAGACCAGAGCACTTTTTAATCAGAAACGAAAATCCAGGGACACGGCACGGCTGTGTCCTTGTTATTTGGGGAAATCGCTTTCATGAATTCTTTACGAATTAAGGATTTGCAGCCAAAGTCACCCTATAATAAAGGCAGTTTACTGGTGGGACGGGCATAATGGGATTACTTCAAGAACTCCGTTACTATCTAAAAGGTCAATCGACCAGCATTCCACGTTATGTGGTTGAACAAACCCTGATGACACTGCTGGGTGGCCTGCCGAGTCTGGTGGGAATTGGTCTGCGAGGGATTGCCTACAAAGCCATTTTGAAGGCGCAGGGCGTTCCATTGATTGAACATAACGTTCGGCTTTTGAGTCCGGCCAATATCCGGTTGGGCGAGAAGGTGTATATCGATGCAGGCTGTTATTTGAACGCTTTGCCGGGGGGGATCAGCATCGGTGCAGGGACGAGCCTGATGCACGGCACAATCTTCCATGTGTTTAATTACCGTGACCTGCCCCACGCGGGGATTACAGTAGGCAAAAACTGCTTCTTTGGTGAATACACCTGCATTCGTGGTCAGGGCGGGGTGAAAATCGGAGATGGTGTTTACACCGGGACGCAGGTGCAGATTGCCGCTGTGAACCACGTTTTCGCTGACCCGAACCAGTTCATCAAAGATCAGGGCATTACCGCCGACGGCATCACCATTGAAGATGATGTATGGCTGGGTTCCGGGGTGACGATTGTGGATGGGGTGACGATTGGCAAGGGCACCATCGTCGGTGCAGGCGCAGTTGTGAGTAAAAACATTCCACCATACAGCATCGCAGTAGGTGTACCGGCAAGAGTGATTGGCGACCGGCGCGACCCGGAAGCGGTGAAGCGATTTAGTAACGCACAAGTGTTTTTTGGAGAACTGGAAGAACTGCGGAAGTAGTTATCCGCTGCCAGTTCATGTAATTGTGTGGTAGGCTGGATTTGGGGGACGAATTTGGTGGTTTTGCCATTTACCCGAGTGTGGCTTTTTCAATTTTGGATGAATATTTTCATGAGTACCTGGGCTATTGTTGTGATTGGTCTGTTATTTCTGATCGTCCTCTATAACATCAGCGCACGGCAAATCGACGCGATGGCTGAAGAAATCTGGCGACGAGAGGCCGAGAAAATCAAGCAGCGTGAAGCGCAAGCCGCAGCGCAGGCACAATCCATACATACCGACGACGCCGAGACTCAGCCGAGTTCAACGAACACTTTATCGGATGACGAATCCCCGGTTGGCGTTTAAAATTATTTTGGTGGAATATACATTACATAAGAATTGTTGAGCAGATTCAACAGCATGACCAACAGCTATCAGCTAACAACTTACGGCTGAAAGCTGAATTAAAAAGATGCCGACCTAAAAAATTCTGTTTAGGAAGGCGTTAGGCTATCGTGACAACCTATTGACCGTAGAGCAACTGAGAGGGCAAGAGCTGCATGAACATCCTATCCATCGTAATTCCGGCATACAACGAAGAAGACAGCGTTGGCTCGTGTATCGAGCGAGTATTGGCTGTTGAGCCGGAACTGAAAAAACTGGGGCTGGATGGCCTGGAACTCATCATCGTAGATGACGGTTCTAAAGACAAAACGGCGGAAATCGTCAAAAGCTATGTGGATCGCGGCGTTGTCCTCATCCAGCACAAGGTGAACCGCAATTACGGCGGTGCTCTGAAGACAGGTTTCCGGCACGCACGGGGCAACTATCTGGCGTTTATGGACGCTGACGGCACTTATCCCCCGGAGTATTATCCCAAGATGTTCCAGGGTTTGCTGGAACATAATGCTGATCTGGTGATCGGGTCGCGCATGGCAGGCATTGAGAGCGATATGCCCCTAACGCGGCGCATTGGCAACACTTTGTTCGCCGGGTTGGTGACCATGATTGGCAACGTGCGGATTACTGACAGCGCCAGTGGTCAACGCATTCTGAAGCGCGAAGTGCTGGAAAAGCTGTACCCCCTGCCGGATGGTTTGAACTTCACCCCGGTGATGAGCACACGGGCACTGCACGAAGATTTGAAAATGATCGAAGTGCCAATCCGCTACGAGGAACGGGCAGGCGAAAGCAAACTGAGCGTCATCCGCGATGGCTTCCGCTTTCTGTTCACTATTCTTGGCACGGCATCCACCTATAACCCGGTGCGGTTGTTGGGTAGCCTGTCGATCATCGCGGTGGTGCTGGCGGTGCTGGCGATCATTCCCTGGTTGATCGCAGTCAGCAATGGAGTTGAGAATCGTTCGGCGTACACCCCCCTGCTTTTCGTAGCGATGACAGGCGTTATTGCGGCTGTAAACCTGTTCAGCATCGGTACAGCCTTCAATTATGTGGTCGGATTGTTTCACCGCCGTCCAATTCGACAGGGCTTGCTGGGACGTCCCATCTTTAACAAGCCACTGGAAATGAAGTTTGGGCGAATTGGTCTGGGACTGCTGATTGTTGGTGCAGTGCTGTTCATTGCCTCGCTGTTTGTGAATAACAGCGGCGAACCCGCATGGTTCCTGCTGGTGCCAAGCGCGATGTTCGTGATGACCGGTATTCAACTCGGCACGAACTGGATGCTGGTGAAAACGCTGGATCAATTGGCGCGGCGTGATCTGCGAGTCGAGGCTGATCTGGGTGCAGCCAGCGAAGATGATAACGCGGTGGTCATCCGGCGAACGAATGAGATGAAGAAAGTTACAAGCGAAATCGACAAGGCATTAGTGTAGTCGTTAGCTTAACGCAAGGTCGAAAATTCAACGGCGCCAAAACGCCGAGACAGTTATAGGAGACACAGGTCATGACCGACCAGAAATACAACATCAACTACGACGAACTCCGTCAAAAATATCCGAAGTCACCGGAACCGTGGGCAGGTGGCGAAATGTCCGGTCGCCGTGACCTGCCTGATCCGATCCGCGAAAATCTGGGGTCACGCCGTGTACCCAAACTCAGCAATGTCCGCTTCCCGGATGCTGACCCGATTGTAGCGAAGTTCACCGAGGAATACCGCCAGTATAACGTGGACATCCTGTTCGTGAACCCGCCCGCACCGGACGGGGCAATCTGGATTCGCAGCCAGCACCGCGTGGGACGCCGCAGCCGTGAAAACATGATCTGGGGACAGGTATCACTGGCACAAATGGCCGCTGTGATGTACCCGGATTACAGAGTGGCGATTATCGATGCTATCGCGGAACGCATGTCATGGCCGGATTTCCAGAAAAAACTGGAAGAATACAAACCGCGCTTTTACGTTACGCAGATGACCGCACCGACCCTGACCAACGACAACTACGGTTGCTTTTTGGCGAAGTCAATTGGCGCGATTACGATGGCCTTTGGTACACATGTTACCCCACTGGCCGTCGAAACCATGCGTCCATATGCCTCGCTCGATATATGCTTACGCGGCGAACCGGAAGTCACCCTGCGCGAAGTGGTCGATACCATCATGGGACGCACGGAATTCAGCGAAGATACCCTGAAGCTCTACAAAAGTTGCGACCCGGAATGGGAACCCAAAACTGCCGAACGCATTCCCGGCACCGATCAATATGATCTCAGCCATGTGAAGGGTGCAGTCTGGCGTCGGAACGGCGAAATCGTCCGTAACCCTGACCGCAACTTCATCCCCAATCTGGATGATCTGCCGCTGCCGATGCATCACCTGCTGCCTTTGGATAAATACCGGACGGCAGTGCTGGATGGTTCGTATCAGTTCATCGTCACCAGCCGCGGCTGCACGGCGGGCTGCATCTATTGCATCAAGCACGTCAGCTATCAGGCAGGGTTGCGCCTCCGCAGCCCGGAAAACATCGTAGCTGAAATCGAGATGCTGGTGAAGCTAGGCGTCAAGAATATCCACATGTACGCCGACCTGTTCACGGCTAACCGCGATCAAGTGATTGGCCTGTGCAATCTGATGATCGAACGCAACATCAAGGTTGGGTTCACCGCCAACAGCCGCGTGGATTATGTTGACAAAGAAATGCTGCAACTGATGGCGAAGGCCGGATGTACAGTGCTTTCATGGGGCATCGAAAGCGCCAGCGAAGAAATTCTGAAGAAGGCGCGCAAGGGTACAACCGCTGAACGTGCTACCCAGAGCGTGAATTGGGCGAAGGAAGCAGGCATCCGCAACCTCGGTTACTTCATCGTCGGCCTGCCCGGTGAGACGAAGGAAACCATTCAGGAAACCATCGACTTCAGCAAGACGTTGCCGCTCGATCTGGCGATTTTCCACATCGCTGCGCCCTACCCCGGCACACCCTTCTTCTTCATGGTGATGGAAAACAACTGGTTCAAGCCGGGAACCAAGTGGGAACAGGTCGATATGGATCAGTCCACCGTGCTGCAATACAGCAACCTGAGCGCGGAAGACCTTGAGCGCGAAGCCCGCCGTGCAATGCGCGAATGGATGTTCCGCCCCGGTCCGGTCATCACGTATCTGAAGTCGCTGCGGAATATTGGTGCGCTGCGTTCGGCTATCAACGTCGGGATGCAGCAGGTGCGTTGGACACTGTTCCCCAACAGCGGTCACTAGAATTGGTTAGCTCTATGCTGTAAGTTGAGTGCAAGGTACAGCAATTAGCATAGGGTTCATTAAAGACGAACATTTCTCCAGGAGCGGATATCCTCCTGGTCAACCTGTGGACAGGAGGCGCTCAATACGCCTCCTGTTTGCATTTAGGCCATTTTTCGCTTTAGAGACACATAACTGACCAACAAATCCAATCCTCGCGTTACCAAATCCAATCCATCTGCAACATACTCCATAGAAACCGATCACAACCCTGTGCTGATCGTAATCAGCACGAGGTCTGGAGCAAGCGATTGCCAAGCGATGAACAACTGGCTCAGGCCGCATCGGTTGACCCGGCGGCGCTGACCGAACTGTATAACCGTCATGTGACGCGGATTTACCGTTACATTCTGGCGCGGGTGGGTACAACCCAGGATGCACAGGATTTGACGGCGCAAACCTTCACTGAAATGCTGCACAGCCTCCAACGCTACCGGGGCGATGGGGTATTCGCTGCATGGCTGACGGTCATCGCACGCAACGTGGTCGCCGGATATTACCGCAAGCACCGCCCCGAACTGCCCATCGAAGCGGCGGATGAAACCAGCAGCGGATGGCGCATCGACGATGCCGTGAGCCAGCGATTACAACTCGCAGCAGTACAGGCCGGATTGGCCGAACTTTCAGCCGAACATGCCGAAGTAGTGCGCTTACGCATCTTTGGCGAACTCAGCACAGCCGAAACAGCACAGGTGATGGGGCGAAGCGAAGCAGCCGTGAAAATGCTTTTGCGCCGGGCGCTGCGCGATTTACGGGCGCGGCTTGGGGAGGTGGAACGATGAACAACGAACATGATGAAATAAGCACTCTTGAAGCCGATTTACACCATCTGGCGGGGTCGATCCAACCGGATGCCCAATTCATGGCTGGCTTGGGTGAACATCTGCTGGCGGAACAGAAAAACATAAAACATGGAAAACATTCAGTTTTCAGAAACCAGAAGGAGCGAAACATGATAGCCAGTCAGCGAATGATGAGACAACCTTTGCGCGGGATGAGCGTTTTAGCAGCAGCCCTGCTAATCGCGGTTTTAGGCGGCGTGATGCTGGTAGCCCGGCCTCTGTACGCGCCGCTTCCTGCTGCGATACAGGACACCACACCGGAACTGCCGATGACGGTCGGCGGATGGGTCAGCGATTTTAGCGAAGAAACGCTGCAAAAAATGCGCGACGCGGGCATGACGTGGATCAGTGGGTACGTGTTTTACAACAGCGATGGCGGGGGCGAGGCGTTGAATACGGCGCAGGTCTTGATCAGCGCCGCACATGAAGCCGGATTCAAAATTATGCTCCAAATCGCCGGCGATCCGGGCGACATCATGGCAAACCGCAGGGATTACAACGCGATGTTGGCGATAACACTCGGCTACATCGCCAAACTTGGGCCGGACGCGATTCAGGTGTGGGCAGAACCCAATATCGACCGAAATTGGCTACGTGGGGAGATCAATTCGGCGGCTTATGTGACGATGCTGCGGCAGGCGTACATGGCGATCAAGGCAAACAATCCAGATGTGATGGTCATCAGCGCAGCACCCGCACCGACCGACGCACAGGACAGTTTTCCCGATCAGATTGTGAACGACGATATATATTATCAGGGGATGGCGAACGCGGGCGCGGCGGATTATGCCGACTGCATCGGTGTAAGCTATGTTGAAGGCGTTGTCCCGCCCAATATTACCAGCGGCGACCCGCGCGACAATACTGCTACGCGCTATCTAAAGACCATGCTGGAACGCGCTTATGAACCCTTCCGTGAGTCGGGGCTGCCGCTGTGCATCACCAGCTTTGGTTATGCTACCCCCGAAGACACAGGCGAATTGGTACAGACAGCATTTGGTTGGGCGCGCGAAACCACTGTCGCGCAGCAGGCGGCATGGACAGCCGAGGCGATCACACTACTGGCGGAACAGCCGGATATTCCAGTCCAAATGGCGATGATCTGGCGCATCAATCCCTACCTGATTCCGCCGGACTATATAGAACCGTTCGATGCTGCCACGTATTTCTCGATCATCCGCCCGGATGGAAGTTGCCCGGCATGTGATGCGCTGGCTGCGCTGCGGCAATAATGATAATGCGTAAACAAAAGGGAGGATTTGAAACCCTTCCTACCATTGTTTAATTGTGGTCTACGGCTTTTTGTTGGTTTTGCCGCCAGAGGGTTTTTTACCCGATGTCAGTTTGCCGCCGGATTGTTTTTTCTGTGACGGCTTGAGCATATTACCGAGGTTTTCCTGCAAATTGCCCTTATCTTCTTTCTGCGGTTTGGGTTTATTGGCGGGCAAACCGGAAGCGGGCAAACCGGATTGTGGCAAGGAGGCCGGATTAGTGCCACTGCTGCTTTGCTGGGGTGCACCCGCACCGCCCAACAAACCGCCGAGCAAACCCATCAAATCGCCGCCCTGCTGTCCCTGCGGTGCGCTGCCACCTGAGCCACCCAACAAACCGCCGAGCAAACCCATCAGATCATCACCACCCTGCTGTCCCTGTGGCGCGGCAGGTTGATTACTGCCTGAACCGCCCAGCAAGCCGCCGAGCAAGCCCATCAAATCGCCGCCCTGCTGTCCCTGCGGTGCAGCGGATTGATTGCCACCTGCACCACCCAGCAAACCGCCGACCAGCCCCATAATGTCCGGGCCGCCTTGCTGACCCTGTTGACCACCGCCGAGCAAATCGCCGACGATGCCCATAATATCCGCGCCGCCTTGCTGACTGCCGCCCTGCTGTCCGCCGAGAAGACCGCCCAACAAGCCCATAATATCGGGGCTGCTGCCACCAGCTCGCATGGTACGCATTCCAGCCGGGGCATCGCCGCCCGATTGTTCATTGGCTTTTTTGGCGACCACCAGTGCAGCAGCTACTTTTTTTGCCTCTTCTTCAGAAATGTTATATTTGTTTTTAATCGCATTCACGAGGTCATTCATTTTATAACCTTTCGTACGGCAAAGACCGCACTCAATACCATTCATCTTTCAGTCTAATCGCAATTGGTATTTACTGCCAACTATCCACCTCAAAACTCATGTGCAGCCAATCTGAATCAAAAAAGGGCGTATACATTACGCCCGGTTTTTCCAGATGATTACAGACTACCCTTATACGGGGCAGTTGACACTCCAACCGATTGCCCGCACAAGGTCGGAAACAATCGGCAGCCGATTCCATAAACACAGCGCATCCACCAGCCACAAACCGACCAGTGAGCCGCAGCAGCAGAACAAGGCTACACCCACACAGCCGATGATAATCCAGCGAGTGGTGTTGCGCGGTTCTTCGTCGCGCACAGCATAGGGATCATAATCATAGCCCGCGCCGGGTGGTGCCTGCGGAGGCGCAGGTGTATAGGCAGGCTGCTGATTGTATGCTGGCTGCTGATTGTATTCATATGGCGATGGTTGTTGGGCGGGCGCGCTGGGTGTTGGCGGCGGCACGGGTTGGCGAGCCGGATTGGCGGCAGTTGGCATGGCTTCCGGGACAACCGGGCCAGCAGCAGGTGCAACCCCACGCGCCAATTCGTATTGAAGGGTGACGGTTTCCCCCAAACCGATCATATCACCACTGCTGAGGGGTTTCGCGCCAGTCAAGCGTTGACCATTGACGAAGGTGCCATTGGTCGAACCCAGGTCTTCAAGGGTGAATCCACCCGCCCCGCGCGTGAAGCGCATATGATGGCGGCTCACTTCCGGGTCATTAATTGTGATGTCATTGGTAATGTCGCGCCCGACAGTGATGATGTCCTTATTCAGTTCATAGACCTGATTCGGCTGTGGGCCACGGCGCACGACCAGACGGAAACTGTCGTTGCCCTGCATAAGCGGCGTCCCTCCCTCAAGCGATGGAATATCGTCGGTATTATAGCAGCGCGTGAAGGGTATCGGCAAGCACCAGCGAAAGAGTAGTGGGTGAAACGTAGCAGATTCGCATGGCGGACTGGAATTCTTGACAACTATCCAGCCTTATGGTTAGGATAGACGGCATGTACACATACGGTTTACGTCCATTTTTTGACCACCAGAATAATACTGCCTGCTGGCGTCGGTTGCGATGTTGGGCGGCGGTGTTAAACCGTGTAACGTAAACTCACATCTTCTCAAGGTCAACCGGCCCGGTGTTCCAGATTAAACACCGGGCTTTTTTATTGGCTACACAAGGAGCAAATCGCAATATGTTCGCTATGATCGTCGCAGCCTTCGTCATCGGCATTGCCGTCGCTGTGCCTCCCGGCCCGGTTACCATTTCGGGGAGTCAACGCGCAATAACGACCGGGTTCTGGAGCGCATTTAATTTTTATGTCGGTTCAATCGTTGCGGACACGCTATACGCGGTGCTGGCTTATCTGATTGCCTACGGCGGCCTTTCGACATTGGATACCGAGAACAACACCTTCCGGTTGGCCTTGTGGATATTGGGCGGTGCATGGCTGATTTATATGGGCATTGATGCAGTACGCACCCGGATTGATATGGAAACCATGCGCGGGGAAGCTGGCCGTTCGTCGCGCTGGCGGATTTTCCGTTCGGGGTTATTGGTGACGTTGTTTAACCCACTAACGATCATTAGCTGGATGGCGCTGGCAGGCAGTTTTTTCGCCTCTTGGAACGGTGATTGGCCACCAGTGGGTACAGTGGGATTGGTGGCAGTATTCGCCATGCTGGGCGGGGCGATGGCCTGGGTGCTCAGTCTTGCATTGCTGTTGAGTGTAGTGCGCCGGATGATTAGCCCAGGAATCTTGAAATGGGTATCGGTTGCCAGCGGACTGTTCCTGATTATCTACGGATTAAGTGCGTGGTGGTCAGCAGTAGAAATGTTGATGTGATCGTTATTCAGTCTTGTGATGGAGATGTGCCTCCGCCAGAGGGTGGTTGTCGGACAGGTTGACCTGGGTCACAATTTCCTGAAAGCGAAATTCATCATATGGGGGCAATATGCTTAAAAGACGCGGATGGCTGGCACTGTTATTGATGCTGGCACTGCTTACGGTTTTTCAGCCGATCAGCGCACAGGAAAATGTAACCTGTGATCTGGATGGTGAACAGGCTTATCTTGACCGGGGGGAGTCGCGCTGGCTGGATGAAGACTGGGCAGGTGTCATCGCTGATTATGGGTGTGCATTGGAACTCAATCCATCCAATACTTTTGCCCTGTTCCGGCGGGGTTATGCTTATCAATCGTTAGAGGATGAGGCGAGTGCCGAGGCGGATTATACAGCCGTGCTGGCGATTCTGCCGGACGACTCGGCTTCGTTGAATAATCGGGGCAACATCTACTTCAACCGGGGCGATTACGACCGGGCGATGGCGGATTATGATCGGGCGATTGAAGTGCCGAACGAGGAAAAGTACATTCCGTACTACAATCGCGGCCTGCTGCATACTGAACTTGGGGAATTTGAGGCGGCGATTGCCGATTTGACGGAAGCACTGGAACTCGATCCAACTTACAAATCCGGTTATCTGTCACGAGCATGGGTATATCAAATTCTGGAAAATCCGGCAGCATTAACGGATATTGCCCGCTGGGTGGATTTGACCGTTAGCCGCACGGTCGATATGCAGATCAGTGATGTACAAGCGGGCGAGACGTTGGAAATGAGCGAAGGCACGGTCTTCCGCGTTCCGTTCAGTGCTGAAACCGGACAAATTGTACGGGCGGCTGCTCGTGCCGAGGCAGGTTCATCCGTTGATCCACTGCTCGTCATTCTGAATGCGGACGGTGCGGCAGTTATCTTTGACGATGACAGCGGCGTGAATCTGGACGCGGTGGTACGTTACACCATTCCTGAAGCGGGCGAATATACACTGCTGGTCACCCATGCTGGCGGCGGTAGTGTGGGTACATTGGCGCTGACGGTGGAAATCACAGGTGAAGGTCAGGTTGAATCGAACGACGAAGCCTTCGACACTTTCGATCTGAAAGTAGACACACAGGCAGTGGTGTTTACGACCGAAGGCGACCGTTTGAACCTTCGCAGCGGGCCGGGGCTGGAATTCGAGATTCTCGTCAAACTGGAACGCGATACCGTGGTCACGCTGCTGGAAGGGCCGCGCAAGAATGACGGGTACAACTGGTGGCGGGTACAGACGGTAGCGGGCGAAATTGGTTGGGCAGTGGAGCGCGTCGAAACTGAGCAAACACTTCAGCCCGCGCTGGCAGCAGGTCAGCAGGCAGTGGTGACCACGACCGAGGGCGATACCCTGCGGGCGCGTGAGGGTGCAGGACGCAGTTTCAGCATCGTGTTTGAATTGGAACCGGGCACAATCGTTACGCTGCTGGAAGGGCCGCAGATTGTAGATAATCTCTCTTGGTGGAAAATCCGCACACCAGATGGCACAGAAGGCTGGGCGGTGGAGCGCGTAGAAGATGAGCGCACATTGACGCTGCAACCCACCACAGAATTGCAATAACCGCATTGATTTCGTGTGGCTGGCGGTTATTTGGTGGTGCAATAGTAATGTCAGGGGACAGACGGCGGTCTGTCCCTCATTGTGGGTCTACAAAGTTTCGCCCCGCCCTGCCAGATCATCCCGCGCAACCAGCACCAACGGCACACCCTGACGATAAGCAGCGGAAGCGATGGCGTGGGAAGCAATGGGCGAGGCAATTACCATAAACAGCGCCAGCCCCAACGCCTTGAGTGTGATCTCAGGCATTAACAATGATGCCCCGACCAGCAGCCCAACGATACCCACTGTAGAAACTTTGCCAGAAGCGTGAATGCGGCAGTACACATCCGGGAAACGCAGCAAACCGATGATGCCGACCACGCAGAAAAAGACACCGAAACCCAGCGCCAGTAGCCCTAAAACTTCACCCAATCCCATATTTCGATCTCCTCATAACAACCCAAACGTTCCAGCTAACGACTAAAAGACTTTGCCTTCGCACAAATAACGCGAGACGGCCAGCGTTCCCACAAAGCTGAATGCCGCCAGCGCCATGCCAACATCGACTACAAAAGTGCTGCGCTGCACCAGCGCCAGCAGGACGATGATGCCAATCAGCAGTGTGGTCATGGTGTCGGTGGCCTGTAAACGGTCGGCGGGCGTCGGGCCGCGCAGCACCCGGTAGGCACAGGGCAAAAGCAGCATAATGAGCAAAACCAGCGCAGCCTGCACAACAAAATTCACGACATCGCTCATGATAAACCCCTTACAGAATCTTCTTTAACAGCCGCAGCCGTCTGGATTGCGCGGTCGCTGCGGTCTGACTGGTTGCCTCAACATCCAGACAGTGA
The DNA here is from genome assembly GCA_019912965.1 of Anaerolineae bacterium. Classification (GTDB taxonomy): domain Bacteria; phylum Chloroflexota; class Anaerolineae; order Aggregatilineales; family Phototrophicaceae; genus CFX2. Next base: position 28,806 of record JAIOHM010000143.1, on the reverse strand, counting down.
ACATACATGGTGTGATTTCCCTCAAAGTCCACCACCAGTTCGCCGGGGGTAATGGTGATGTTATGGGCACTGAGGGCGGCGATCATTTCGCGTTCATCAGCATCCTGCGTGGGAACAGCCACAATACCCGGTCGCAGCGGCATAGTAGGCGAAAGCACCCGTCGGGCTACATCGATGCTGGAAAGAAAAATATCGCGGAACATCAGCAGGGTGTACAGAATTAAATTAACGATCTGCCCCGGAAGCCGTCCCCACCGAACCGGGGCGAACGGCGGACGCAGCATTGCCAGCACCAACAGACTGATCAGGAAGCCCAGAATGAAACTTTCAACCGGGGCAGTATTGGCAATCGCTGCCCATACCAAACCCATTGGGACGGCTGTCATCAGATAAAAAGTCATCATCAACCTCCTAAAACCGCGCGGATATAGATTTGTGGATCGCCCAACTGGGCTACCGCCAGCGTCGCCAGATCAACCAGCGGCGCGGCATATAGCCCAAACGCGATGCAACAGGCGATCAACAGCGTAGGAGCCAGCGGACTATCCCCGGTTGGCTTCAGATGTAAATCCTGCTCCGATTCACGCTGAAAAATATGCTGCCAGGTTCGCATCATGTACAGCAGAGTGAGAATTCCCGCGCCGATCACCAAACCCAGAGTCACCCAGTTTTGACTGTTGATGCCGCTGCGCGCCAACGCCACTTTGCCGATGAAACCGTTCAATGGCGGTACACCAGCCAGTGCCATGCCGCCTAAAAAGTACAGTATTCCCGTAAAGGCCATTGATTTGCCAACGCCGCCCAATTCGCTCAAACGCGCGGTCTTGTTCAGCGTCCGGCTGGCGACCACGCCCGTAATCATCAGCAGAGCCGCTTTGATGAAAGCGTGGTTAAAGGCATAAACCAGCGCCCCAACCAATGCCAGCGGCGTACCCCATCCAATTCCGACCAGAATGAATCCGATTTGACCAAAGGTCGAATAAGCCAGAATCCGTTTGGCATCGTATGTCCGTAACGCGCCCAAACTGCCGAAGAAAATCCCGATCAACCCCAGCACCAGCAGCAGATTTTCGATCAGCGGGGCTTCAGTAGTGAACATCAAGGTGATGATGCGAATGATGCCGTAGATGCCAACCTTCACCACAATGGATGACAACATTGCACCCACTGGTGTTGGTGCGGTGGTATGAAAATCCGGCTGCCAGAAGTGGAACGGGAAAACCGCACTTTTGAGCAAAAAGGCACACATCAGCATCACAGCGGCGGCCTGTGCCAGCAGCGGGCGTTCACCCGTCGCCAGCAGTTGGGCGATATCGGCCATCGTCAGCGTACCAAAGGTGGCATACAACGCGCCGATACCGATCAGCAAAAACAGCGATCCCATCGCGCTGATGAGCAGATATTTGATGGCCGCTTCCAGTCCATAACGGTTATCGGAAATCGCCACCAGAATAACCGACGAAATCACCATCAGTTCGATGAACACAAACAGGGTGAAAATATCCCCGGTATACAGCGCCCCATTCAACCCCGCAGCCATACACAAAAACAGGGGGATGGAAACCGGATAATTCATAGACTTGTCTTTACTGCCGAGGATGTAGACCATACCCGCCACAATCACAGTGGTTGCCATAACACTCAACAGCGCCGAAAGTTGGTCAGCCACCAGCACGATTCCAAAGGGAGTCGGCCAGCCGCCCAGGCGATAAAGCTGCGGCCCACTCTGCTGATTCGCCAGCAGCACCGCAAGGCTGCATCCCCACGCCAGCAAACTACCCAGCAGACCAATAATGTGCTGAAGCGTCCGGCTGCGCGCGGTCAGCACTGCCAGCGATGAACATCCCAATGGCAGAAAAACCGTTCCAAGCACAAACAAATTCATCAGCTAACCTTTCAGGTGGTCGATTTCGTCCGAGTCAACCGTTTGAAAACGGCGGGATGAGAGTGCAATGAACCCTAATAACAGGGCATACGAACCAAAGCTGATGACGATAGCAGTCAGCAAAAGCGCCTGCACAACCGGGTCGCTGGGTTGTCCCGCAATCTGATTGTTCTTATCCACATAAGCCGCCACCTGCCCGTTGAAAGCCCCAACTGCCAGCAGCAGCAGATTGATAGCGGTGAACAGGATATAAAAGCCCATCGCGGATTTAATCAGGTCGCGGCGCAAAAGCTGGAAAACACCTAAACCGAACATGATTCCGGTCGCAATCGCAAATATCGCGTTCATAATCTCTCTACCTCTTTGGGATGCGAAATGGCTTCCATAACAGCACTGACACCGCCCAATACCGTTAAACAGATGGCGACTTCAAATACCACCGTTGACGAAAATTTCAACCCAGCCGGGAGCGCCACATCTTTGAGAAGGGTAACAGCCAAAAAATCGCGCCCGAACAACAGCGGCAGCACAGCATTAATCAACGACAGGGCTAACCCAAAGCCAATTAACCGGGCTGGATGTATCCAGTGCAAACGCCGTTTGGCATCTGCATAGCCAAACACGATGTACCACACCGCCACGCCCAGACCGCCGATCACGCCCGCCGTAAAACCATCGCCGGGTGCGCCGCCACCATACAGAATGTGACCCAGCGCAATCAGCAGCGCGAACGGCAGTACCAACCGGGCAGCCATTCGGGTCAGCGGATCAGAGAATTTGAAGGTATAAACTTCCTCATCCTCCTCTATCTCGACCTGCACCTCATTTGCTTTCTCATTGATAGCTGCCCCACGTCGTAACAGTAACCGCCGGAGAGGGCGAAAGCGGGATGCCAGCTCAATCGGTTTCCCGCGTGTAGGCAGGGTGAGCAGCGTCAAAACACCCAACGCCGCCATGCCAAATACCGTAATTTCGATCAGGGTATCCATACCCCGAAAATCGGTCACAATCGCCGCTACGACATCAGAAGCACCGGTTTGTGGCAGTGCATTTTGCAGATGCCATGTGGCGACCGTGTCCCGCGTCGGGCGGCTGTTGACGGCAGCCAGCGCGAACAGCGTAATCCCTACCCCCACAAGCGTTGAAATGGCTATATCCCGCCACAATCCAGCGCGCGTCCCACCCCACAAATTCTGGATAGCTTTCAGGCGTTCCGGGGCGCTGGTTCGTGCCAGAATCAGGATAATCAGTACCGTGCCCAGCGTTTCCACTAAAAATTGGACTAAGGCCACATCCGGCGCAGGTTCCAGCAAAAAGACACCGCCTATGCTGTAACCGGAAACACCCAGCGCCAGCGCCGCCAGCAAATGCTGCTTGAACAAAATACTCGCCAGCATAGTTCCCAACGCCAGCAGCAGCAGCATAATTTTGAGCACATCCGCCGCGCTGCGAAACTGGACATTGATGGCACTCAGGTTGACCAACGTGCTGAGTCCGGCGGTAGACATCAAACCGATAACCACCGCCAGAATGATGACCAGATAATATCGAATTTTCCCGGCCTGCGTTTTGAGTGCCAGATCAGCCACCACTTCGACGCCGCGCACAAGGCTTTGATAAATCTGTCCGCCGGAAGGCAGCGCCGGGAATGCCCACGTCCGCCATATATTCCGCGTCAGGAAGATGGCAATGCCTCCAGCAATCGCCAGCCCGCTCAACAACAGCGGTGATGTAATGATTTCCGGCGCGAACAGATACAACTTGACAGGTTCGCCAACAGTCGGGGTGATAATCGGCGTCACCAGTGGCCCAACCAGTAAACCCAGCAGCAATGACAAACCCGCCAACCCCGCCGGGCCATAAACCATCGGGGATGGCAGGGCGTGAAAATGCCCATGATCGTCATGAACAGCCGGTCGCATAAACACATCCCAGAACAGAATCAACGCCATTGCCACCGTCAGCGCCGCACTGATGACCACCACCCCAACCGCCAGTGTTGATGCCGCGTGCAGGCTTGACTCGATCAGCAGTTCTTTGGCGACAAAGCCCAACAGCGGCGGGATACCAGCCATCGACAAACCTGCCAGCGCCGTGACCACCGCAAAACCCTGCATCCGCGTTCGCAAACCACCCAATTGGCTCAAATCGCGCGTTCCAGTCGCATGGTCAACAGCCCCAACCACCAAAAACAGCGCACCCTTGTACAGCGCGTGTCCTAGGATACCAACCATAGCGGCCTTAATACCTTCCGAATGAGGCAGTCCCAGCAGCGCCACCAGCGCACCTAACTGGCTGATCGTTGAAAATGCCAGACTACCTTTTAAATCCTGCTGTCGCAGCGCCAGAAACGCGCCGATTAGCATGGTAATCAGACCGAAAGTCACCAGCACACTTTCCCACAGGGCAGCATCCCCTAGCACTGGATACAACCGCGCCAGCAAATACACCCCTGCTTTGACCATTGTGGCTGAATGCAAAAACGCGCTGGCCGGGGTAGGTGCGGTCATTGCCTCTGGCAGCCAGAAATGCAGCGGCCACTGGGCGCTTTTGCTAAAACTGCCTACGCAAACCAGAATCACAATCGCTGTATACCAGGGATGTTCACGCAGCACATCGCCACTGCTCAAAATTGCGCTGATTTCCATCGTTCCGGCGGCAGTACCAATCAGCAGCAGACCGACCAGCAGCGCCAGACCACCGCCCCCGGTCACAATCAGCGCTTGTAATGCCCCACCCCGTGCTTTGACATCTCCGTAAAAACCGATGAGCAGGAATGAGATAATGCTCGTCAATTCCCAACTGATGAACAACGTCAGCACATTACCAGCCGTGACCAGCGCCAGCATCGCCCCGGTAAAGGCCATCATCAGCGCGAAAAAATGACCGGATTCCTGAGCATCCTCAAAATAGTAACCGCCATAAAAGGTGACAGCCGTTCCAAGCCCGGTGACAACCAGTACAAACAGCAGCGCCAGCCCGTCCAGATAGAACGACAGATTCAGGTCAAGGGCGGCTACCCATGTGGCGCTGAACGTCACCGCGCCCTGTGCAGTAACACTCCCCAACTGACCAAGCCCCAACACAAACAACGCAGCCAATCCCGCCGCCAGCAGCCAGCCTTGACGCGCAGACGGCAAATAGGATCGGGCGACCAATGCGGCAATTGCCAGCAAAAATGGAGCTACGACGATAAGCATTATTTCCATGCACATCATCCCTTACAGTGTGATATTCAAATGCGGCGGACTTGTGAATACAGAAGCGCAGTCAATGGAATCCGATCAGCGCAAGACAGAGATCAATAGACCAGAGACCATGATATGGGGGCGCGGTTGTCATCCACCAGAATCCAGCCGCGATAGAGGTTAATCCAGCGTTCGTGCGTCGTCATGGTACGGAATATACAAAAAAGATGCGCCCCGCGCAATCCTTTTCGCCTTTGACAAATTTTTCAACCCTATGCTATAGTTATCTCGTTGTTCAAGCAAAACACAGGAGGCGTGTTATATGGAACAAGTGAAAACGGTTGTCGTCCTTGTTGGACAGAATACGCCTTACCCCGCAAACGCTTAACAACGCTTGGGGATTATATCCCTTTTCCCGCGTTTTCAGGCTACAGGTGTATTCATGTACCGCTGCCCGGTTTGGGGTACGTGGATTGAGTCTACCTGCTGGCCATTAGCCTGCATCTGACCCTTATGTTCAAAACGACCTCGAACGACGGAGACATCCGACGTGCCGTGCTGTATGGCATGGTGAAGCTGCTTTTAGCACATTGAATAGCAAACGCATAAGGGAAACCAACCTTGAATCACAATCGCCGCATGAACGACGATTTCGATATGTATGAAGACTTTTTCGATCCGACACAGAACGACCGTCAGGCACGGCGCGCCCGCAAACATAAGGGCGTGAAACATGTACCCAAAAAATCCGAACACGACATCCGGGCGGAACTTGCCCCGATTGGCGGTACGGAAGGCGGTTTTCAGACAACTTATCAGCCTTCACGCTATGAAGAAGGCTGGCTGATGAAATCTTTGGGCGACTTCTACCGCATGGAGTACATCACGGATGTGCTGGGACAGGTGCGCGGTGGGAAAGAAGCCAGCGTTTACCGCTGTGCTGCCCGTCCCGGTATGGATGCTGAACTACTGGCGGCGAAGGTGTATCGTCCACGCCAGTTCCGGCAGCTCCGCAATGACAAAATGTACCGCGAAGGTCGCCAAATCCTGACTTCGGATGGCAAGGCAGCTAAAGAAACCGATCATCGCCTGATGCGGGCTGTCGGCAAAAAGACAGCTTTCGGCGCGCAGGTATCCCACACTTCATGGCTGATGTATGAATACACCACACTGCAACGCCTTTACAACATCGGTGCAGCCGTGCCCAAGCCGTATGCCGCCAGCACCAACGCAATTCTGATGGGATATGTGGGCGATGCAGGGCGTGCGGCCTCCACCCTCAGCGAAGTCTCGCTGGAAGTTGATGAAGCCCATGAACTGCTGGAAGAAGTGCTGCGGAATGTGGAACTCATGCTGTCACACGGCATGATTCACGGCGATCTTTCATCCTACAACATCCTGTACTGGGAAGGGGCGATCACGCTTATTGACTTCCCGCAGGTGACGGACAGCCACAACAACAGTCAGGCTTATGGCATCCTCAAGCGCGACATTGAGCGTGTTTGCAGTTACTTTGCCAATCAGGGCGCAGAGCGCGACCCCGCGCCGATCATGCGGCGGTTATGGAAACGTTATGTGGAGCAAGATGCTCAACAGCGTGCTGCTGACCTTTCCCGGCTTGCACCGGAAGAAGCCTGATGGGTTTCAAACAGATTTCGATTGGGGGCGCAAACCGCGCTCCCAATCGAGTTTTGTCTAAAACTTACTCCACCACGACGGCTGTGCCGCTGACGCTGACCATCAACATACTACCCTGCCCAACCGTTTCATAGTCCAGATCAATGCCGATGACAGCGTTCGCACCCAGTTTATGCGCCTCGTCTATCATTTCCTTCATGGCAATCCGTTTGGCCTCCACCAGCGATTTTTCGTAGGCACTGGCACGACCGCCGACAATATCGGTTATCCCGGCCATGAAATCCCGGATGATGTTGGCCCCCATGATGGTTTCACCGCTGACGATCCCCAGATATTCCAGGATTCGCTTGCCTTCCAGCGTATTGGTAGTTGTAACGAGCATTTCTGCCTCCCGTTGTTCGTAATCAGTTACTCTAATTTACGAGCAATAGAAGGTGAAGTTGCTCCGGTAAACACCTAATTTGTGGGGTGTCAGGGTTTGGTAGTGCGCTGGCGGTATTCGGTGACGGCGGCCAATGCTTCCGGTGTGCCGATCAAACTGAGCGCACCGACCACACTAATTCGCACTTCCGCATCCAAATCTTCAAGCGCGGCGATTAACGGCGGCACGGCGCGTTCGTCTTTCAGCCAGACCAGCGCATCAGCGGCACTCACCCGCACTTTTGCGTCTGTATCGTGAAGCGCATTCACCAACGCATCCAAGCCGCGCGGATCAGCCAATTCGCCCAGCATATCAGCCGCTTTACGGCGAATATCCGGGTCAGGACTACTCATGGCTTCCACCAATGGATCGAAAGCACTTTCATCCCCTAGCCGTGCCAGTGCCCCGGCTGCGGTATAACGTACACTTAAATCGTTTTCGGTTAGCAGCCGCATAAGGGCTTGAACTGCCCGTTTATCCCCCATCCAGCCAAGCGCGTAAGCTGCACTGATTCGCACACCAGCATCGACATCGTTCAATGTATCGATTAGCAGATTTACTGTGTGTGGCTCATTAAGATAGCGCAACTGGGCTGCGGCTGGGCTGCGAATATCAGCCTCAGCATCGCCTAACGCTACTATGAGAGATGGCAGAAGGCTAACGCCAAATTTCTCCAGTACCTCCTGTGCATATTTGCTCAGGCTTTTGTTATCGCTGTAGCGGGCACGCAGCAGTGGTCGGATTGCCGCTTCGCCAAAGTCCAGCAGGGCGCGGGTAGCGGAACTGCGGATATAAGCATCTTCACTGCCCAGACAGGCGACCAACGGCTCGATGGCGCGTGGGTCGTGGATGCTGCCTAAAGCAGTGGCGGCACTCATGCGGACATAATGATCGGAGTCGGTCAGCAGGGTAATTAAGGCTTCAACCGCGCGGGCATCCGCTAATTTACCGAGTGCATCGGCGGCACTGCGGCGGATGAGACGGTCGGCATCAGTCAGCAAGGCGAGTAATGGCTCAACGGCTCGTTTATCCTGAAGCTGGCTTAAGGACATAACCGCATTACGGCGCACATGTGAACTGGTATCCTGAAGGGCAGCGATTAAGGGTTCAACGGCTCGTTTATCGCCCAGCTTGCCCAAACCATAAGCCGCCTGTGAACGGATTGAACCACTGTTATCAGTCAATGCCTTGATGAACGGTTCGAGGGCGCGTTCTTCCCCCAATTCACCCAATGCATATACTGCCTGAATGCGCGTCATTTTGTCTTCGGCATACAAATGATCGAGCGCATATTTGAACCCAAAATAATCCCGCAGGAGCAGATGAATGAACCGAAAAGTCGTGCCTTCACCGGGGACAAGCAGATGCAGTTCGATACCTAAATCAATGAAAGCCTGTGTTCGATCACCAAGCAATCCGGCAAAATCAGCCTGTTTGAGTACATTTTCGCGCACGAATACCCCGCCAATGTCCTCGACGGCAAGCTGCCCCAACACCCGATAAATCTCGTCCAGTGTGAAGGGCATGGGTGTGCGCTTTTTGCGGGCTTCGTAGGCGTAACGGCGGCGAACATAGGTTTCGAAAATGGTGTCCCGCAAATCGCCGCGCGTCAGATCACGCAGTTTTTTAGCTTCATCGGCCAGTCCGTTAAAAGCGAACATGAACAGACTGAGCAGCAGCGGTGTCCGGGCGACTTCGCGCAAGGCCGAGTCGGTTTCCAACGCCGCCCATAAATCCGGCAGATCACCCATATAAGCGCGCATCTGGTTGTCATCCAGCGGTTGGAGCGTGACCGCACCTTCCAGCATCGCTTTTTGCTCAATTTGAGCATAATCCTTGATGCGACAGGTCAGCACAATCTGGTTATTGGTCGGCAGCAGTTGGAGAAAGCGCAGGCGCGGATCGTGTAAATCCGGTTGATCTTCGCGCTTGCCGTCCAGTTCGTCCAATCCATCCAGCAGGAGCAGAGTTTTGCCATCCGCGATCATTGTCGATAAACCCATGCCGTTCATCACCGGATTTTGGGCGACCAGCCAATCCGCCAGCGGTGTGTTCTGCCGGGCGTCCCATGTTGCAATAGGCGCGAGGATGGGCAGCGGGAGCAGTGGGTCATTCAGGCGTCGGGTAACAGCATCGCGCGCGAAGGCCATCAACGTGGTGGTCTTGCCCGCGCCGGGGTCGCCCAGCAGGAGCGCGCGCCCGTTGTACTGCTCAAAAGCGGATGGGAAACTGTCGAAACGATTGGGCTGTTCTTCACCAATGCCCGCGATTTGAAAGAAGGCCATTGGCAGACCGCGCACCGGACTGGCTTCCACCGCATCCGGGGTAGCTTCACCGCGCAGCGTCACCAGCGAAAAAACCGTTTGCTGTAAATAACGGACGATGCTCTGATAGAGCGCGTTCAGATAATCACGGTAAGGGTCGGCGGGCGGTGTGATTTGGGCATAGGTCTGGTCAACATGCTGGTGTTCGCGGCGCAGACGTCCGGCCAGTTCGTGCATAGCCGTTTCCCAAGTCTGGCGGGTGAAATCCACACGGGTGACATTGATAATGTGGATAGGCGGTACGGTGTCTTCAAAAATCAACGGGATGATCGGCTTGCGGAGCGCCAGCGCATAACCGATTTCACGGCGCACGAAGCTGTCATCGCGGCGTGTATCCGGCGTCACACAGCAGACCACACTTTCGGCCTCGTCAATGGCACGTTCGAGTTCGGCGGTAAAATCCTGATCGGGATCGAGGCTGCGTTTATCCCACCAGACGCGATGTCCGGCGGCGCTCAGATCGCGCTCCAACTGTTCGGCAGCACTGCGACCATCACGGCGGGCATAACTGATGAAAATGTGCGGTGCGTTGTCCATAAAGCTAAACGGTTATTGGTTGTTGGTTATTGATTCTGATTGTACCGTAAGTAGTGGCTTCTCAGAAATTATTAACGCGACACCAATGGGGATTTTGCGCGGCGCGGGATATGCTCTGTACAGCATATAAAACGAGGTATTCAATGATGGCGCAAACAATGACCGACCCATTTGCAGTTTTGAATGGGCATCAATACATGAGCCTGACGACCTTCCGTAAAAATGGGCAGCCGGTTTCGACCCCGGTGTGGTTCGCGCAGGAAGGCGATAAATTGTATGTGCTTTCGAGCCGCACAGCAGGGAAGATCAAACGCATCAGCCATACTTCGCGCGTCACACTTGCCCCCTGTGATATGCGCGGGCGGGTGCTGGGTGAGACAGTGGAAGCAACCGCACGAATTTTAGAGCCGAACGAGCATCATGTAGCGATTACGATGCTGAACAAAAAGTACGGGATGATGAAGCGGATACTTGATCTGATGGCGCGGTTTACGGGCGGGGATGACCGGGCATATCTGGAAATTATCGCGTGATGAAGGGTCGATAGTCAGCGGTTGACAATCATTAGTTGATTCGCGGCGTGCGAAAGATTCTGCAATTGCGTCACAAACGGGATCACAATAAAATCACGCTCATGCGGCAAAATGTTTCCAACCTTTTTCAGTGCTGAAACCTGTTTACTCACCTTTACCATCATGCTAACAGCCTGACGCACGGTAGGTTTAAGATTGGTGTTGAGTTCACCGAAGATTCGTAATGTGCGTAACAATCACCTGATACCCCCTGTTTAGCAGGTAACAAAAATCGGCGGAGTTGTAATGTGCCACACCCCACCAAAATCCATCACATTTATTCACGAGGATTCTGTGCATCAATCCAATCTAACCGGGCTTTATTTTGAAAACCTCTGGACGCAGGCCAGAAACCATCTCGCTGCCGGAAAGATAACGGCGGCGGAAATGAAGGATGGACAAACTGTTCCGCCAAATTATTCCGTTACAACCGTCGCACGGGCAGCCGTGCAGCCCAATCCACCGTTGGAAGCCATCGAAAACATAACGAGCCGATTACACCGTGAGCTTGGCAATCAGTTCTTTTACCAGCGGGATGCCTTTCACATCAGCTTATTGGGTTGTACACCCCGTTTGCCATATAACGCAGGTTTCGAGCCGATTCGCATTGATCGAATCCGGGAATGCTGCCATCAGGTATTGAGAGCAGCAGGTGAAATCAGGATGCATCTCAAGGGGGTTGGCTTGGTTGGCAATCAGGTCTTTATTCAGGTTTTCCCTGAGGACGACGAATGGGCACAGCTTCGCCAGCGATTAGAAGAGGCACTGCTGGCTGTGGGTGAAGAGCCGCTCAGCTATGCCAACAAACACCCCGTCCATATGAACATCATGCGGCTAACAGACATCAACGATGATACGCTTGCTAAAACGCTGAATGTCCTTGATTCCCTGCGAAGCGCTGATATTGGAACATTCACCATCCACTATATTGAGTACGCCATCACCGACTTTGTGCTGTCAGATTTCACAGTGCTTGAAACCATCGACATTGCCTGATTCCAATTAACCATCCGTATTTTTGTAGGGCGCAGCAGGTTGCGCCCTACAAAATGAATTTCGGTGTGGCTTATGTTTCCGGCGTGAAAACTTCGACAACCCCACTCAGGGCAGCATCGGTGCGTGGGCCAGCTTCACTAGCGCCCCCAATCAGATACCATTTATCATCAATTACGGCGGAAAGCATAGCGTGGCGCGGCGTGGGCATGTTCTGTAACTCTGTCCATTCGTCGGTCGCCGGGTCATACATTTCGTGCAGCCCATAGGTGCAGCTATTGGAGAGTTCCTCGCCGCCAACCGTATGAATTTTGCCATCCAGTACAGCGACCGAAAGCGCACTGCGCGGCGTCGGTACATCGGCGGCTTGCGTCCAGCTATCAGTCGCAGGGTCGTAAACCTCAACGGCTGCGGTGCTGATGTTCTGCCAGCGCCCACCGACCACATAAATCTTGCCATCCAGCACGACAGCCGGAACATGTTCGCGGGCGTTTTGCATCAAGCCTTCGCGGATTTCCCAAGTATCCGCCGCCGGGTCATAAACCCAGACTTCCAGCGCACCCGCACCCGTCCCGCCCACAACATATAACTTATCTTCAATGTTGACCATTGCATGGGCAGCACGCGGTGAAGGCATAGGCGCGATTTCCGTCCAGCTATCGGCTTCAGGGTCATAATACCAGCCTTGTGCAATATCCGGCTTGGCATCCACCATCTTGCCAATCACATCATAACCGCCTGTCACATAGATGCGTCCCAATGCCGAAGCCACGCCGGAATGGTTAATGGCGATTGGCATAGGTGCGGCGCTTTGCCAGGTGTTAGTGGTGGTGTCATAGATTTCGTGAATCGCGGTTGCTACCCAGGGAGAAACCATCCCACCAGCTACATAAATCCGTTCGCCCAGCGAGGTTGCGGCAGTTTCCGCCCGTGCTGTGGGCATATTTGCGCCCTCCGTCCATATACCACCCACCGGCAATTCCGGGTTATTGGGACACACGACACCGGGGGTAATCATCGGCAGAATGCGAGTAATCGCCAGCGCACCTAATGCAAGCCCCACAACCAGCAAAACAGCGCCCACTGTGTATTTTTTCACGTTGATAAGTCCTCAGTTTTTAGACCTCTGCTATTATCGCCCAACTGCTGACTGCTGGCTTGCATTTCTGGCAGGAAAATCCGTCAGAAGATGGATGTCTCGGTTCACAAAGGCTCAATTATAATGACCTCAAGTTTCCACCACATACAGGAGTGACATATGGGCGGACATGCCAACCCCATTCTGCTGGATATTCCCGATCATTTTGAAACCGAACGCCTGCTCATCCGCATCCCGCGCCCCGGCGATGGTCAGGCGATGCACGCCGCCGTCCGCGAATCCCATGAACATCTGAAACCGTGGATGCCCTGGGCGCAAAAAGTGCAATCCGTGGAAGAATCTGAAACCGTATGCCGCAGATCGTCGGGGCAGTTCATTCTGCGGGAACAATTTCAACTGCTGTTGTTCCGCAAAAGTGATGGCTATCTGGTCGGCAGCAGCGGCCTGCACAACATCGACTGGTCAGTACCTAAATTCGAAATCGGCTACTGGGTGCGGGCGGACTGTGAGGGACAAGGGTACGTCACCGAAGCGGTCAACGGCATCACCCGGTTCGCCTTCGATGTTCTGCAAGCCGAACGCATCGAAATTCGCTGTGATTCGCGCAACGAACACAGCGCCGCTGTTGCCCGCCGCACAGGGTACACACTGGATGGATGCTTTCGGCGTGATGCCCGGACATTCGATGCGACCCTGCGCGATACGCTGGTTTTTTCCAAATTGCGTGGAGAATAATCCCCGGATTATTTCTGATACTTGCTTGCAATCTGCGGGATGAGATATTCATCAAAGGCGCGGCGTAAATCGTAATCCGGCCACCAGCCCCAATCCTGTCGGGCAGCACTGTCATCTACGTCACCCGGCCACGAATCCACAATCGCCTGCCGCTTCTGATGCGGCGTAAAAGTAATCTGGGCATTGGAAAACGCCGAAAGGGTTAAATCCCGAAGTTCGGCGGCAGTTGGGCTGAAACTGGTCACATTGTAGATGCGACGGGTAAGCTGCTCGGCAGGCGCTTCGGCCAGATTGAGCAATGCTTTGATGGCATCCGGCATGACCATAAACGGAATGCGGGTATCTTCGCGCACGAAGCAGGCATAGGGTTTGCCCGCCGCCGCTGCGTGCAGCATCTCCGGTGCATAATCGCTGGTTCCGCCTGTGGGCATGGTCAGCGCACTAATCAAACCGGGGAAACGTACTGCCCGGAAATCAACATGAATATCGTCAGTGGCGGCTAACTGCTGGTAATGAAAGCTGTAGTAACGCCCCAGATGTTCGCAATAGAGCTTGTTGCAGCCATACATGGTGGTGGGCGTCGTATACAGGTCTTCGGTCACTGCGCCCGCCGCCGCTTTGGTCGCCAAATCAGGCAGTCCATAAACGGCGATGGAACTGGGGAAAATAAACTTGACCGCCTTGCCACGCAGCCGCGATTGGGCTGTTGCCATATGCAGCAGATTGACGGTGCCCTGCACATTGACCCGGTGAGCGACTTCCGGGTTAAATTCTGAATGGGTTGAAAGCAGCGCCGCCAGATGAAACACCATCTCGATTTCGTACTCGTTGATGAGGGTATCCAGCAGCGATGTATCCAGAATATCGCCTACTTTCGTCTCATAAACGTAAGGGCGTATCGAATCATCGAGTCCACGTATATCCAGCACTACGACAGGCGGCAAATCGCCCTGCTCTGCCAGATAGCGGATTAACCCGTGTCCAACTTCGCCATTCGCTCCAGTAATTAGAATTGCTTTTGTCCGCATCAAAATAGACCCTCTCTTTCCAATTGTTATTCTAGCCTGATGCGGTTCAAAATACCCAATAAGATTTAGGCAACCTATACCAGTAGATAAAAACAAACCATTTCATAATCATACGTAAAGGGTCAGGATGGTTGACGTTAGCGAAAATCGGATATAGTGTTCGATATAAGACCTCCACACTCACCTGAGAGTGGTACTGGTAATCTACACATGCACTATGTTCGTTTGCTGGAATGGTTTACCCCCCCGCTGCGTGATGATGACAAACAGCGGATTACCCGCTTGCTGAGCATCATCGTCTGGACGTTCGGCATTCTGGATGGCATCTACCTGGCTTTTTCACTGCTGCTGCGCGATGCGGTTATCAATATTGGTATTGCAGGCGGCTTGCTTGGCTTAATGGTGATTCTGCATCAGGCCGTCAAACAGGGCTGGATTCGGGCAACCAGCCTTTTGCTCACCTTCGGAGTTTGGGGCATTTTTGCTTCATCCATATTCTCTGGCTTAAAGGTCGGCATCGAAGACCCCCTCTACAGCGGTTTTATCCTTGTGGTGCTGCTGGCTGGCTTCCTGTTAAGCACACGCATGAGCCTGCTGATCGCGGGAATGAGTTCCGTTGTTGGTCTAATTGCCATTATCTGGTTAGCATCTGTACCAACCAGTTACCCATTCAGCAATACGGTGCTGGATTGGGCAATTTACAGCGCTTTTCTAGTGATTGGCGCGGTACTACTGCATCTCGCCAACCAGAGTATTCGAGATGCTTTGGAACGGACACGGGCGGGTGAACGAAGGCTGGCAGAACGCAACGCGGAACTCCAATGCCAGATTCAGGAACGGGAACGGGCAGAAGAGGCATTACGCGAAAAGAATGAACGCTTCCGGTTGGCGATGAAAGCTGCCCGAATGCGAACATGGGACTGGAATTTTCAAACCAACCGCCTCATCTTCCCTGACAGCCATACCCCTATGTGGAATCCACCGATTGAAACCTACGATGATTTTTTGAACGGGCTTCAGCCAGAAGATCAAGCAGCAGTGCAAAAGGCGCTTGACCGCGCCCTCAATGAAGATGCACCTTATGTCGTCGAACACCGTACCCCGCTTTCCGACGGCACTATTGGATGGGTGGAAGCGTTAGGACGGCTTTACCGAGATGATCTGGGTAAGCCAATAGGCTTAGTGGGCATTTCCAAAGACATCACCGAACGCAGACGAGCGGAAGATTCGCTGCGAAAGCGGGAAGAATTAGCGCGCGAGTTCCAGGAGCGGCTCAAGGCTTTGCAGGAAGTGAGCATCATTCTGGGACAAAGTGACAGTCTGGACGAACTTTACCGTCAGGCGGTCAAATTGGGGCGCGAACGGCTGGGCTTCGACCGTCTGGCAATCTTTCTGTATGAAGCCGATACAAAAACGATGGTCGGCACATTTGGAACCGATGCAACCGGGCAACTACGCGATGAGCGCTACCTGCGGGTTGCGGTTGAACAAGCATGGATTCTGGAGACTTTAGCGAGCAAAAACCGTCTCAGTTACCGTCTGGATGTTCCGCTTTACAATGATGTAGATGTCGTTATCGGGCATGGATGGAATGTGATGGCTCCAATCTGGCGCGGTGAAACTATCATCGCGTGGATTGCCATTGATAATTTCACTCGTCAGGAACCGCTGCATAACGATTTGCTTGAACTGACGAGCCTGTACGCTTCGACACTTGGACATCTGATTATTCAGAAGAAGGCAGAACAAGCTGTCCGGGAATATGATGAACGGCTGACGCTGGCGCTCAAAGCCGCTCAGATGCGAACATGGGACTGGAATATTGTAACGGGGCAGATTTCGGCACAGGATTTCCGTGGCTTTAGCTGGTCACACGTCACCACCTACGAACAATTTCTGGAACAGGTTCATCCAGCAGACCGCGAAACTGTTCGGCAGGACAATCTGCGATCAATTGCAGAAAATCAGCCCTATGTTGCTGAATACCGCATCTGCCTGCCAGATGGCAGCTTTCGCTGGAGCCATTCATTAGGACTTCCGTATCAGGATCGCACCGGGAAAATTGTCGGCATGGTGGGTGTATCGCAGGATGTCACCGAACGCCGGGAAGCCGAAGAAGCACTGCGCCGTTCGGAGGAGCGTTTCCAGCAGGCGTTCCAGGCCAATCCCTCCGCCATCGCTATCACCACAATTAAGGATGAACGTTTCATAGCAGTCAATGATAGCTGGGTACAATTATTCGGTTATACGCCCGAAGATATGATTGGCCGCACCAGTAGCGAACTGAATTTATGGGTACTAGACCCGGAGCGTCAAGCACAATACACACAAACTATTCTGGAAAACGGCTCAATCCGGGACATCGAAATCGTAGGCCATACCAAATCTGGTGAACAGATTTTTGTGATGGCATTGGCGGAAAAAATCGAATTCGGCGGCGAGAGTTATTACCTGACCATGCTTCAGGATATCACCCAACGTAAAGAGGCCGAAAAACAAGCACTCGAACTCACCCTGCAAAAAGAACGCATCGCCATGCTCACCGAATTTATGGGCAACATCACTCATGACCTCAAAACGCCGCTTTCGATCATCAACACCAGTACCTATCTAGCAGAACGGTTGACCGACCCGGACAAACGCCGCGAAAAGTTCAACCAGATTAAACAGCAGGTATCCGCGCTGGAGAAATTCATACAGGATATTCTAACGATTCTGCGGCTGGATTATGCGCCAGCCTTGCAAAATCAGTCGGTTGATTTGAATGCCATGCTGACGGATGTTGTTAACCGGCTGCGCTCAACGGCTGATCAGAAACAGGTTGAGATGTCGCTGCAACTGGATGCAACCGAGAGTGTACTGAATGGCGATCCACAGGAATTGGATCGGGCGCTGGTGAATCTGGTCGAAAATGCGGTTAATTACACCTTGTCGGGCGGCGCAGTGCGGATTCACACTTACCGGAAAACCAGCCGTTTAATAGTAGAGGTGACGGATACGGGCATCGGCGTGAACGAAGCCGCAATGTCGCGTATCTTTGAACGCTTCTACCGAACGGACGAAGCCCGCAGTGCCCATCATGGGGGCAGTGGTTTGGGGTTGGCAATCGTCAAAAGAATCGTTGAGATGCATGGGGGCGATATCGAAGTTGAGAGTACAATAGGCGTGGGAAGCACCTTCCGGGTGTGTTTTCCCAATTCTGTAGAACTTTAGAGGCGCTTTGACTCGATGCCCAAAACCGCTGCCCTGCTCATCCTCGACCTGCTGTTGATCTTTATCCTCGCGCCTTCCCCGCCGCTCACTGCTGCCCAGAATACCTATATTCGTGCCCCACGACTCGGAATTACTTTCATCAGTTCGATTGACCACCCCGCCAGCGATCATCGGTATGATCGGGCACTGCTGCTGGGTGCGGGCTGGAATCGTTGGCCGCTGTATTGGGATCGCGTCGAACGCAGTCCCGGCGTGTTCGACTGGAATGCCTACGATCGTTTGGTAAACGACGATGTGCGACATGGCTTAAAGATCAATGCGATTCTGTTGGGGCGTCCAGCTTTTCACGGTCAGGGTGGCGGAATCACCGGGCTGCATACCCCGATTTTCACTGATGGCACGGATACTCCCGGCGCGGGCAAAGTCCCTAATCCAGCCAATCCCTGGGCACTGTTCACCTATCAAGCCGTGCAGCGGTACAAACCGGGCGGTTTATTAGCGACACAAATGGGCTGGCCTGCCGATTGGGGCATCAGCGTTTGGGAAGCCTGGAACGAGCCGGACTTAACCATGTTCTGGAGCGCCAGCGTTGAAGATTATGCCCGCCTGCTGAAGATTACCTATCTGGTTGTGCATAGCGTAGACCCCAATGCAAAGGTGATGTTCGGTGGATTGGCCTATGGCAATCCCGATCAGGATGACTGGTTGGCAAAAGTGCTGGCGGTCTTCGCGGGCGATCCGACGCGCACCGCCTACAACTGGTTTATGGATATTGTGGCCGTCCACAGCTACAGCTACCCGCGCCGCACTTATCTGATTATCCGCCGCGCCCGCGAAAATCTGTCGCGTTACGGACTCAGCCGCCCGATCTGGTTAAACGAAAGTGGCGTCCCAGTTTGGGATGACTACCCCGGCCCGACGTGGACGCGCAATGAACCATCATCACGCGCCTTACGCGCCAGCATGAGCCAGCAAGCCGCCTATGTGGTCGAGAATACCGTCTATGCCTGGGCAGCCGGGGCGGAGGTGGTCTTTTTCCACCAATTGTACGATGACTGTGGCAACCAACCGGGCGGCACAAATTTCCCACCCCACAACGGCGAGTTGTGTACGGGCGGTGCGCTGTGTGCTGGCGATGCACACGGCCTCTATCGCAATGACCGGGGTGAAGTCTGCTTCAGTCAACATCCGCTGCCGGGTACGCCGCGCCCCTCGGCAAGCGCATTTTATCGGCTGGCACAGATTTTTGGCGCAGTCCCATTTGAAAATCCGCAGATTGAAGACCCGGAAGGCGGCGGGGTATTGATCTCATTCGACCGTCCATCCACCGGGGAACGCATTCTGGTGATGTGGAATCGGGTGTTGGCCGGGGAAAAACTGGAAATTCCGGCGTTGGGCAATCAGGCGGAATTGTATTCGATTGATAATCAGGATTGGGAACTCACACCAACGGATGGCAAGTACGAAATTGGCTTGCCCGCCGCCACCCGCGACGATTATCCCTATTTACCATCGGGACAGATTTCAGCCATTGGCGGCCCACCGCTGATTATGGTCGAAAAAGTGGATCCGGGCAGGGTTAACCCGGCGCTGCCGCAGTTTGGTGATGCACCCTTAACCGAACCGATTCCTCCCGCTGGCCCAGCCGCAACGCCGATTCCGCGTCCGACGGTTGACCCGACCATGGATACTACACCGCCTGTCTCGAATATGATTCCCTTATCGGCTGCCAGCCCATCCAGTTTCACTGTGGGTTGGTCAGGTACCGATGACAGCGGGATTGAGCATTATCTGATCTGGGTACGAGTGGATGGCGGCGACTGGAGTCCTTGGCTGGAAACCAGCGAAACGCAGGCGGAATATACCGGGATTTCCGGCAGTACCTATGAATTCGCGGCCTGGGCGGTTGATCTGGCGGGCAACTGGTCGTTGAACACCGAACTGACGCCGCAGGCCATAACGAGGGTGGAGTAGTTTAAACCTGCGCGGTTTGTGATGCCTGCCGCATAGCGTTCAAAATCGTTTGCGGTGGATGTGCCCCGGAAAGTGCTAGCGCACCATTAAACACAAACAGCGGGACGCCTGTCACGCCTAGATTCGCCGCCCATTCAGTTTCCGCCAATACCTCGTCAAGCATGGCATCCGAACGAAGCTGCGCGGCGATTTCAGTTTCATCCAGCCCATTGGCCCCGGCAATCTGTGCCAGTACCTCAATATCGCCGATGTTCAGCCCATCCTGAAAATAGGCTTTGTGGATGGCATCCAGCATGGCATCTTTATGAGCATCAGGGGTCAGTGCCATCAGACGATGTGAGTTTAATGTATTGGGCGCATACCCGATTTGGTCGAAGTTAAAAACTAATCCCGCTGCTGTTCCGGCTTTACGCGACCCCTCGAACAACGAATCCAACCGTTCCCGACCGCCGAATTTTGCGGCCATATAGGTTTTGAAATCATAGCCTTCTGGCGGTGTATTCGGGTTCAGGAAGAAGGGGTGATAACGAACCTCGACCTGGCCTTCCCACTGTGCCAGCGCGGTTTTTAAATGCTGTTTGCCAATTCTGCACCACGGGCAGATGGTGTCCTGAAAAACATCAACAATCATGAATGCACTCCATCGAAACTTAAGAACTAAAAACCAGATCCGCCAGCACAGGCAGATGATCGGAGCCGACCGGTGACCCAACCCGTGCGCTGACCGATTGCAAATCGTCGCTGTGCCAGATGTAATCAATCCGCACAAGTGGTGGAATCCAGCCTGCCATCCCGCGTACACTGGCATCCGGCCAGCTTGTGCCTAATCCCCAGCCGGCCTCGCGGAAGGAATCCTGAAGCTGTGCGGCCACATGGTTATACATGATGCTGGCGGCGCTCATGTTGAAATCCCCACCGACGATATGCGGATATGGCTCGGTTTGCAATTTCGCCAGCAAACGCTCAATCTGGAGGTTGCGGATGCTCTCGTCATAGCCCAATACACTGCGGAAATAGAAGTTGTTCTCGAACAGCGATTGAAAGATGGGTTCAGGTTGGCGTGTATAACCACCCGGCCAATCCAGATGCACATTGTAAACCGCTAAACGGCCTTTGGGAGCGTCCACCACCAACCGCAAAGGATCAGGGTGATTGGGTACGCCCAGATCGAAATACTGGCTTTCCACAATCGGATAACGGGAAAGGGAGATGTTATCGCCCCAGCGTCGATTATCCTCTTGGCTGGATTGGTACGGATACAAATCCATCAATCCCGGCAGCACCCCTTCGGCATGCGTTGGCGAGACTTCTTGCAGCAGCACCAGATCAGCGCCCGATTGGCGTATCCAATCTTCGATGCGTGATAGATCGTGATTATTACCCCACACGTTGAAAGTCAGCACCCGGATGACCTGACCAGTTGGTTTCGGTGGGAACTTGGGCATGAAATACGGGGCGAACCAGACAATACCAGTCAGCGCGATCGGCAGCAGCGCGAAAGCAATCCGGCGTTTACGCAGCACCAGTGCCATCGGCAGCAGCAGGAAAACAGGCAGAATCAGCCAGTGAGCGAAGGTGTTGATGAACGCCAACCGCCAGAAAGCATCCGCAGCGACCAGCCGTACCGCCAGATAAGTCAGGATGATTGTGGCATACAGCACACCCGTAACTACAAATGCGCCCTGAAGGAAACGGCGAAATTTTTGCATGCTCAGACCTCATTGAATTACGCCCTGCTATTGAACGCCCGTTACCTTGCGTAATCAAAAAAGCCTGTGTGGAGGCGGGTGGATTTTACGTTATTCGGTTGGTTTCCGCGCCGCGAATAAAGCCCGATTAGTCTGCAAATGTAAACAGGCTGCTTCAAAACCGGCTTGTTTGAGCAGTTCCAGATGGCGTTCCAAACCCATTGGAATATCACCCCGCGTCCGCACAATTTCTTGATGCTCAGGGAAATTTGCGCCTTCTCCTTGTGCAACCTGTGAACCATAAACCCGGTCTTGCCGCCGCCACAGGCTTTGATAGCAGTCATAAAGCGCCGCTTTTTCAACCGCGATTCGATCTAAAAGCAGGAATAATCCGCCTGCTTCTAACATGCTGAAGATAAAACCATAGGCCGTTTGCATTTGAGAATCCGTCAGGTGATGCAGGGTTTGGACGCTGAAAATGAATTGATAATTCCGTTCCGGTAGTTGCAAACCCGCAATCTGGCTCAGATCATGCTGTACCGTTACATACTGATCTTTAAACGCCTCCAGACGCGGATGCGCCAATTCCATCATGGCTTGCGAAGCATCCACGCCGACGATCTGTACCGCCGGAATGCGCCGGAAAATCTGCTCCTCGACTAAGCCTGTCCCAAAGCCCAGATCGAGAATCGTCTTTCCCGGTTGATAGCCATCTTCAATCAACGTGATCAGCATATCCAGTTGCTCCGGTCGGCTGGGGTTGGCGCTGACGGTATCTTTATCCCAACTGATGGCGGTATTTTTATCCTGAAAATTCTGCATTTTAGGCCGCTTTCTTGTCCCGATAGCTTTCGATCAATCGTATATACAAATCAACCACTTCGTCCATCATGGCTGGCCATGTCTGGGTTTCGGCAAATGCGCGGGCGATGTTCCCCATTTCGATTCTTTTCTCCCTGCTGGCCGCAATCTGCTGCACACCCGCAATCATGCTTGCAATATCACCCACTTCAAAGGTGTATCCCGTGCGGCCTTCCTGCACCACATCGCCCACGCCGCCCACCCGCGAAGCCACTACTGGCAAACCAGCCGCCATGGCTTCTACCACGACTAACCCAAAGGTTTCCAGCGCCGAAGGGAACACAAAAATATCGGCACTCGCATAAGCTTGCGAGAGGGCTTCGCCCTGCATAAATCCCATGAATGTCGTCTTTGTCCCGGCGAAATAATTTTCCAGTTGGGCGCGCGCTGGCCCATCACCAACCAACGCCAGCCGCGTATTGGGTAGCGTTTCCAGCAGCGGGCGCAGTGTTTCCAACCGCTTTTCCGATGACAGCCGCCCCACATACAGCAGAATACTTTCGTCAGGGTGTCCACCGGAAAGCTGTTCACGCATATCAGGGCTGTAGTAACCGGGGTTAAAACGTTCGGCATCCACCCCGCGCCCCCATAAACCCACATTGCGAATACCCATCTGAATCATTTCGCGTTGGATAAGCCGGGAAGGGGCTAACGAATAATCTGCCCAATTAAACAGCATCCGCGTTAAACGGTTGGCCGCTGGAGCAACAAACCCGATTTTAAAATGATGGGTCAGCCGTGCGACATCCAGATGAAACGAAGCCACTCTGGGAATGTTCAGGCGTTTTGCCATCAACATCCCAAAACCACCGATCAGGAACGGGTGAATGCAGTGGGCAAGATCGGGCTGAAAAGCTTTGAACTGCTGGTAGGTATGCAGGGTTGGCGGGCCAAGTTTGAGTTCTGGATATAAAGGCATAGTCACGCCGGGAACACCGATGATGGGTGTGTTTTTGTAACGTTCTGCCCCCAGCTTAGGCGCGATAACCGCCGTTTCAATCCCCCGTGTCTCTAGATGGTCAATCAACAAACACATCACCGTGACGATGCCATCAATTTTGGGTAGGAATGTATCTGCAAAAAAAGCGACTCGCACGGGAACAATCCTGTTTTGACGGTAAATATGAAGGACGATTCAAAAATCTTGCACAATTGTAGCCGATGAATTCTTATTAAGGCGCGCGCTTGCCCGTTCGCAATTTGACCTCTACAATACAAACAGAATTCTATCCCCACTGATGCTGCGGGACGGTTGATGAGCACCCAACAGGACGTAACAGTTAGATTAGATGACCGGGTTCGGCTGATGTCGGCAGTTTTGGCCGCAACCGATTGGCCGGAAAAATCACAGGAACGACAGCCGCATGGCACACACGCGCATAGCCGTGCCACGCGCAAATATCTTGATCCCTTTAAGAACCATCCAGCGGTTCAGGGGATGCAGAGTTTAATTAATCAGGGCGCGCCGGTTGAGGCCATCTATAATTTTGCGCTGAAAATGAGCTGGCCGAAGATGGAAATTACCGAAGCGCCGCGCTGGATGCCACCCCGATGGGATGAACATCTGCGTGATTTTTATGGGACGGCTAACCTCGCCAAATGGTGGAAGGATGAAGACGGCCCCTGGCAAAACAGTTTCAACGAATCCCAGAAGATGTTTAAAGGCGTGAGCTTTAAACCTTTCCTCAATCAATTCATCGGTGATATCTCCGAGTCGTTGATTTTCATCCCCAATATTTCCTTTCCAACCGAGATGGAAGTGGGTGTCCGGCTGAACGGCGAATTGATCTGTGTTGCGCCGCCGCGTTTGGCATGGGGCGACAGCCCGCCGTGGCCGTTTGATGAAGACCGCGCCTATATTCACCGTTCGGCGCTGGCGCAGTATGGGCGTTTGTTGATTTTCGATTTCCTCCGGACTCATGCACAGGAAGTTGCGCCGATTGCCGAAACGACGCTGCCCGTCAGCGACCAGTTCCGCGCCCGCTACCCCACTTGGCAGGAGCAGTTTACCAACCTGTTCGTGGCAGCGGCTTGTGCGCTGTATCTGGAAACCCACATGAACAAAAAAGAGGCTGATGCCTATATCCTCATGGAGCGCAAAACGCAAGGCATGACCATTCTGCCGGGGATGGTAAGCGTGATGCGTCGCTATTTAAGCGAGTACGAAGCTGGACGCTATAAAGGCTTAATCGATTTCCTGCCCGTATTCCCCAAACAACTGCGGGTCGCCAACCGGATTGTGACCCTGTAGTAGCTAGAATCTGTTTAAATATTCATGTTGGGGCGCAATCTATTGCGTCCTGTTTTGATTCCAAAACCACCCGAAAGATTTAACACTGCCTGTATTGATTTATCATTAAATTCTGTTAAAATATGTTAAATAAAGTTTAAGCAATCTTTAAATATCATCAGACATCCGGTAGAAAGGAATATGCACACATGAACACTGTTATGGCACGTCATATTGCTGCCCAAATTGCCGAGTTGATCGAACTCAGCAGCATATTCCAGACTCGCTATGGTAAGGATTATCAGATGAAACCGGGCAGCCCGGCGGAAGCGTGGGAACTGCATCAGGCAATTTTTAACCAGCAGGTCGCCATTGCCCGCTTGCTAGACACCGATGCGCTCGAAAATCCGCTCCAGCGCGTGCCGCCGTGGTGGAAGTGGCAGGAAACGATTGATATCGGTGTTGTTGCACAGGCTGCCCAGGAAGCCACCCATCTGATTGCCTGCTGTGCCAGTTTTGAAGCCGTTCCGATGGCCGTATCATCGCCCGCCGTGGGTTGTTCACAGCGCGTCATCGCCGGAATTTTGCACCCTTCTGCCGTGCTGGTGGCACAGGACGAAATAAATCAGTCTAAAGCCTCTTGACTGACATCCTCAATTCTCCGAATATGGTAAGTGCCGGGTAAAATCCGGCGCTTTTCATTCGGCGTATAATACACACAATGTGTTTGTAACCAAAGTAACCTGATGAACGACGAACTGACTTTCCAAAACCCACAACCGACGCGCTCCGATGCCCTCAAGAATCGCGCCTTGATTCTGGATACAGCCAAACGGCTGTTCGCTGAACAAGGCATTGATGCCATCACCATGACCGACCTCCAACTGGCGGCTGGCGTTGGCAAGGGCACGCTTTACCGCCATTTCAAGACCAAGATCGAAATCTCGGAAGCGTTGCTGGATGAAGACCAACGGCGGTTGCAAACCCGCACGTTTGAACACATGCGGCTGGGTCATGCGCCGGGAGAAAATCTCCGTTGGTTCGTGCGCGAGGTGCTGGATTTCGTAGATCGAAATGCGGCGCTGCTGTGCGCGGGGCAAAGCGTCGTTGAATCGTTACAACATCCGGCGCACTGGTGGTGGCGGCAGACCATTCAAGGCTTGCTGACGCAGATCAACCCACCCGCCGATCTGGATTATCTGACGGATATGCTGTACACCATGCTGGAAGTCCACACCGTTTATTATCTGCGGCAGGTGCGCGGTTACAGTCTGGAACGGATTGGCGATGGCATGACAGCGGTTCTTGACCAAATCACCTCATAAACGGACGCTAGTCCATTTCTAACGTTCCTCTAATAGACAAACAGCATAAAGCGATGTATCCTCAAAACATCAAAACGGACTACAGTCCATTTACGGATGAACACAAGAGGAGAACCTGAACATGCCTGTTTACAAAATCGATGCTGCCCACACTGCTGCCGAATTTTCTGCCCGCCACATGATGGTGACCACCGTTCGCGGCAGCTTTAAGACCGTCAACGGTACACTCAGCTACAACCCGGAAAACCCGGCACTGTCATCGGTGGAAGCGGTGATCGACACTAACAGCATGAGTTCAACAGGCGTTCAGCAGCGCGATGACCATCTCCGCAGCCCGGACTTTCTGGATGTCGTCAAGTACCCGACCATCACCTTCAAAAGCACAAAGGTTGAACCCTACGACAATAACACCCGCGCCAAAGTGACGGGCGATCTGACCATCCGCGACGTGACCCGTTCCGTCGTGCTGGATGCAGAATTCCTCGGCGAGACCAAAGGCTTCCAGGGTGAACCCCACATCGGCTTCACGGGTTCGGTCAAGGTCAACCGCGAAGACTTCGGTCTGAACTGGAACATGGCACTCGAAGCGGGCGGCTGGCTGGTCGGCAAGGAAGTATCGATCACATTGGATGTGGAAGCCGTTGGCGAAACTGTAGGCCAGCCCGCGTAACACGGGTATTATTCATGCGGTAGAGGTGAAGATTGGTTCGCCTCTACCATCAACTTCATAATGGGGAAATAACCGATGGCGTCTTTTGCCCTTCAGGAAACCTTGATTCAGCCCGACTTCGTTCGGGATTTTGCTTTTCAGCACTTTCCCGCCTCCACCTTCCCCAGCATCAATCCGGTTCACTGGCTAAACTCACATTTTGCAGTGGGCGGCTGGAGTCCATTACAACGACTCAGTGGGATGCTGACGGCGCACATGACGCGCATCGCACCGCGCAACGGCTTTACATGGCATCCACACCGGGGACTGGAAATCTATACCTGGATGTTGGAAGGCAAGTTGTATCACGAAGATACGACGGGCGGAAAAGGCGAACTGCTCCCCGGTGATCTTCAGCGCATGTTTTCCGGCGACTGGATTGAACATCAGGAACTCAACCCGTTTGATGAACCCGCGCGCGTGATTCAAATCTGGTTTATTGCTGACCGTCAGCATCGCGGTTTAGAGCCACATTATCAACAGCTTTCGCGCGAACAGCTTCCGGCACGGCGCTTGGGTGATGCCACCGTTTACAGTTTGATCGGCGGCGACTCCCCAATGCAGCAGCACATGACCGGACGACTAACGGCTTCATGGCTGGACGCAGGCGGAACGACTTCCCCGGAATCACCCACTGCTGATGAAGATTTATTTCTCTACGTGACCGACGGCAGCGGCGAGGTGGATTACAACGGGCAGACGACTCCGCTTCAACAGTATGATGTGATTCTGGCGACGCCAGAGATGCAAACCGCGACCATCCGTGCCAGCGCCGATGATGGCCTGCGTTACCTGAGTTTTTATCTCCCCTCCTTCTTGTGATCGGGTTTGGGGCGGCAATCTTATAGACTGCTGCCCTAAATCCACTTCCTTTGTAGGGGCGCACACGTGGGCGCCCTCTTAAAACCACCCCTAAATTAACAATAGTTGGCAGGGGCGAACGGTTCGTTCACCCCGACAAGATGCCCCATTTACCAGCGATGATGTACCTGTGCGCGGACGTACTTCCCATAAATCTCGCGGATTTTCGCCATTTGCAGATCGGTCAGCGCGGGCAGATCAGCCGCCCGCATATTTTCCTCGACCTGATCGGGACGTTTGCCGCCGGGAATGGCGCAGGTCACGGCGTCGAACATCAAAATCCAGCGCAGGGCGAACTGCGTCATGCTTGCGCCTTCCGGCACGAGGGCTTTGATTTCCTCAACCGCCTTCAGCCCGGTTTCATAATCCACACCGGAGAAGGTTTCGCCCATATCAAACGATTCGCCGTGACGGTTGAAGTTGCGGTGATCGTCCGCCGCGAAGCTGGATTGGGCAGTCATCTTCCCGGTCAGCAGGCCGCTTGCCAGCGGAACCCGTGCCAGAATGCCGACCTTACGCCGTTTGGCTTCCTGAAAGAACAATTCGACCGGGCGGTGGCGGAACATGTTGAAGATGATCTGCACTGTTTGGACGTTGGGGTATTCGATGGCTTTGAGGGCTTCTTCCACCCGTTCGACGCTGACACCGTAGTGACGGATTTTGCCCGCACGTACCAGATTATCCAGCGTTTCAAACACTTCCGGGTGATAGTAGAGCGCGGTTGGCGGACAGTGGAGCTGTACCAGATCGAGACAATCGGTTTCCAGATTTTGCAGGCTGCGGTCAACCCAACTGTTCAGATTTTCCGGGGTATAACCTTCAACTATCTGGCTGGGCAAACGGCGTCCGGCTTTGGTGGCAACGATAATTTCTTCGCCCGCCCGTTCGCGTTTAAGCTGGGCGATCAGCCGTTCACTGCGCCCATCCCCATAAACATCCGCCGTGTCGATAAAGTTGCAACCGAGGTCGATGGCGCTGTGTAAAGCCGCCAGCGAATCCGTATCGCTGACCTGCCCCCAGCTTGCGCCAATCGCCCACGCGCCAAAACTAATTTCGGAAACCTTCCAGCCTGTGCGACCCAGTTCACGATAATTCATGTGATTACTCCTGAATAATGGTTTTCCACACAATAATGCCCGACACGACTGAAAAGTGCTACAAGAAGTGACGAGTGACGAGTAAAAGACAACCTGCTCTGGGTTCTTCATTTCTGCTGCTGAGCAGAAAGATATGAAACAATAGGATTCGAAATGTGCAAAATGTGCAAAATTGCCGTAGGGGTTGTCGGCGGGAAGACGGGAGGCTGGCATGTCGCAAATGTCATTGTCGGCGGTTGAGACGGGGAGCGCCGTAGTGTGCAGCGGCTATGCGGGAGGCTGCCGCCGCGTTGGCGGGATTGTCATTGACAGCGGCTGTGCGGGAGGTTGGCGCTGACAATGTGCAAAACGAACCGCCAAGAAAAGAATTTGAACCACAGAGGACACGGAGAACACAGAGGGTAGGGATTAGGAGAGTCATGGGATAC
>JAIOHM010000142.1 GCA_019912965.1 Anaerolineae bacterium | reverse complement strand
AGACCAAACACTTGGCACACGCCAAGCAATTGGATACGCTCTTTGAACAACCTGACAGGGTGTTAGGCAATCCCGACGACTCGTTCCAAATAGTCGTCGGTTAAGTTACCAGTGTCAGATGAAATCTTGTCTAATACACCTTATCTAAAAGATCAATACAGAGCTTTCCGCTATGGTCAGGATTGGATTCTTGTTCAGGATAATTTTCATGATCACTTTGTTCTCGCTCCTTTATCTTGGCTGACACCAAATGGTATACACTATGCTCAGGAAGGTTCTTATGAGTGGGCGAACAAATCACCTGATCTCTGGCGACTCAAGGCTCAGACCCATTGGGATCTAGTAAATCCAAATCAACTAGAAAAGCGTTGCTATGGATTAGGATTTAACCACGAGGAATACATGGATTATCACAATCGTGGAGCATTGAAAGGCATAATCGGGCTTGTTGAGAGTGGTTATCTAGCCGCAAAAAGTATTCAGGAAGTTAATATTAATGATTACAATTATTCAGATGTATTCAGCGGTTTTCTAAGTCATTGGTACAAGGGGAAAATAGTGGTCGAGACATCGAAAGCGATTGACCGTGACCGCCTTTCAAGATACTGGTAATGGACAAGCGAATTAGAATTCATATGATTTCAAGAGGGCGCTTCGCGAACCGCCCCTACACCCGCTACCTATGATTATATGAGGTTGTTTTCGGTTCTCCATAAGATGTTATTTTATTTCTAACCATTCACACATTGTCATCGTTAAAGATTAAATGGTGAACGAATATTGTAATCATTCATTCACCTGCTCAGTTCTTCCATCTAACTACTTTCGCTTACCCCCTAATATTTGGTAAACCCGATTAATCGAAACGCCGTATTCTTCGGCAATCTCAGGAACAGATACGCCACCTTCATATTTATGTTTGATTTCGGCATTTCTTGCGCTCTGGCGCGGTGTCTTGCCAGATTTTGGTTTTTGAGGAAGTGGTGTGGCTTGATAAAGGATTGAAAGAAGATGAGCTACAGCCCATTTGAGGTCAAAAAATAAACCACCCCACGCTGTAAAGGCGTGAGGCAGCATATGCCCCATAGGAGATTCGAACTCCTGTTTTAGCCTTGAGAGGGCTACGTCCTAGGCCTCTAGACGAATGGGGCCTATATAATGCTGCGATTCTAACACAAGACGAATATTGGTCAAGCGCTATACTTTTATTAAAGCGCGCCCAGAGGGGCTCGAACCCCCGACCACCGGTTCCGAAGACCGATGCTCTATCCGCTGAGCTATGGGCGCCCATCTTCACCACTATTGTAGCGAACTTTACACATTGGTCAATGCACTATCAACGTATTTAAGAGACTAATGTTGTGATGGGTTGCAAACAAAGCAACTCGATTACGAAACCTTTCCTGAATCTTTCTGGCCAGTTCCAATAAATATTCAGCTTCATCAAATTCATGCAAATCAATAAGTAAAGCCCCCAAATTAGATTGGGCTTGTGCCAATCCGATTGAATCTGTATGGTTTCTGGTTGCTAATACAAGCGCCAAGCGAAGAAAAATTCTCGCCTGTTCTAGGTCGCCATTATGTCTATAGGCCTGCCCAAGGATAGTATAGAACCGAGATAACAAATAGTTGTGATGGCTAAACTCCAAAATAACCGACCGAGCCAATGTTTCTAGACGAGCAACATCGCCTCTCATAAAATAAAGTTCACTTTGTAGGATTATGGAGTTTGATGAGTGAGGTAGCTTCGTAATTATTTCCTCTGCAGCGATATCATCACGCATAAGAAGTAAAATCTGAGCCTTCTCAATTGATAACTTTTGCATTATTTGTGTATTTTCGGAACCCTGTAACCGGCAAATAGTTCTTTCAGCTTGATCTAAAATCAGCATAGCTCGGTTAAAATGGGCTTGAAGGCGAAAAAGTACTCCAAGTTCAATAAGCGCCGTGCTCTGCTCTAAAAAGGCGCCAACACCCCCTGTTTCGCCAATAACAGCCTCCAGAACATGCAGTGCTTGTTCAAATTCACCCAAACGCCTTAAACAGATGCTATAGCCAATCTTCAATGGCCAATGATAATGTAGTTTTTGATAAGGTGCCAATAAATTGTGCCAACATGTGTAGTGACCAAGTTCTACACCTTGTTGCCAGTAAGAGCTTATCCAAAAATCGCGCACGGGATCGGCAAGGTTAAGGCAGTCGCTTAATAATATATGCTCTATTATATCCAAATCGATTGTTGATGAATCCCGATTGTGTTTAAGATCGCCGATTAATTCATCTATGTATAGCTGCACATCCACATCCTGCAAATACATTTCACGCAAAAACGCCCTCACTGAAGATGAAATAAAATATTCTTCCCCGTTTTCACTCGATTGAACAATAAGGTGGTGAGTAAGCAATGTTTCCACCTTGGTTTTAGTTACTTTATTCGGCCAGATTGTGCACAGGGTTGTTATGTGAACACCTGAAGTTGGACAAAGCAAAAAAGCAAACCACGCCTGCTTCAGCTCTACATGAAGGGATGAACAGATATCAGCATAAATTTGATTTACATTGCAAATGCTTACATATGCGTGACCAAAAAATGAGATGTGGCGCACCATTGTCCTGATCGCACGAGGATTTCCTCCAACCTGTACCCAAATACTATCAAGGAGTGTAGATGATAAGCATTGTTCGCCCTTCTCTGCCGTATCCTGCATTAAAAGCACTGCATCACTGTACGCTAGTTCAGGGAGTAGAAAGGTATACGCACCGGGAAAATCAAGCCACATGCGAGTGACAAAGAGCACTGTAGCACCTAGCAAGTTGCGCTCGATGAATGATCGCACATTTAAGGTGTAAAATTGAATGTTATCTATTCCATCAATGACAATTGTTACACGCTCAAGCATAAATATATCTCGTAACGATGCAGGGCTGCCCTCTTCCAATAATTGTTCATTCAGGCTATATTGAATATCCAGCAATGTTTTAGGATGACTGATCCAAATTAAATGGTCTGTAGCACCCGAATCAATTAGTGTTTTCACAACCGACTCTACAAAAACCGTTTTCCCAACACCAGATGCCCCCGTAATCTGGATATGACAAGGTGAATTTGCTTGCAACATGAAGATAACCTTTGATTGTATTGCCTCACGTCCAATAAGCCTTGTGTTTGCCAAACCGGGAATTTTGGAGTAAAGGATGAGCCTTCGATGGTTGTCCCTGGCAATTCTTTCTAAATCTGTAATTTTTTCCAGCAACCGCCTGAAAGCATGATTCAAATAACGCCGTAATGTTCGATCATCAACATTTATGATATGGCTAAGTATGATTTGCGACATATGGAGATGAATAGCTACATAACGGTAATAGAGCAAGCTCCAGCCAATCAACTCAACCGACTCTGTTTGCAGGTCTAGCTGTATTACACTTAAAGCCATTGAGCGTGACAAATCCGAAGGCAAAGGAGGCAGACAATAAGCAAGTCGGAGATACTGATATTCTTCAGTAATTAGCCTAATTAAAAAGTTGTCGAGCGTGAACTCTCGCCTGAGATTAGATATTGGCAGATCAGAATGCAGGAGTTCCAGATCAATTAAAAGCAGGAAGTGAAGAGGATTTGGTGTTCGCGGTTTTGATGAATATAGCAAATCCTCTAAGGCAGCCCGAACGTCGTTTTGACTAATTAACGGATATTGCTTACCAGCGCGCATCTGGAAAAGTGTTAACTCCTGCATCTACACCGATACGTTTATACATTTGAAAGCCAGTAAATGGGTGACCCAATATACCATCGTGGATTGCCCAAGAACGTCCGCGTATTGTTTTCCATCTGTCTGGTTGTCGAAATATTCGGTCAGGTGTCAATTTAAGATGCAATTCACCATCAGGTTGAAACTCTTTGTTAATACGAATCATTTCCTGATGTCCCCGCATATAATTGAATCCATAACGCTCAAAAACAATCGCATTATGATATGCAAGGGGTTCAATCAGAAACATATCATGCCCCATAGAGTGCACAAATTCTTCAAAAAGCGGGACGGCATGGCGAAATGAACGCAAACCCTTCCGTATTTGCCCCGGTGCAAGTCCGGCTTTTAATGCGGATTCTTCTGCGCTCAAATTCCGTCCAACAGTGCCAAGATGACTGGGGTTTCCATGTTCATCAACATCAATATTGAATCTTTCTGAATCTGGATCATTCACAACAACTAACAAGACTAGTAATTGGTTATTGAATGTATCCGCCATATTGAGATAGAGCATTGGATCGGCATCCGCAGGTCCCCGTTTAACCGAAATCTCCAAGGCGCGGCTACCACTGGGATAGCGAAATCGCACCGCAACTTGACCATTGATTGTCAGGGTTTCTCGATCCATGTTATAAGTGGTGAATAACCAATCAGGCAACAATGTTGTATAAATAGCACGTTTCTCGGCATCAGGTAAATCATTAATCTCGCGTATTGAATTTGGCCACATCGATTTAGTAATTCTCTTTCAATGCACGTCTAATTTCACGTTCTGAATCGCGTTTTGCAATTGAACTGCGTTTATCATAGAGTTTTTTGCCTTTTGCTAATGCAATTTCAATTTTCGCCCTACCCCGCTCTAAATAAACCATCATCGGAATGATAGTATAACCACGTTCCCGACTCTGCGATATAATCTGAACGATTTCTCGCTTATGCAGTAGAAGTTTTCGAGGGCGCAACGGATCATGTTGACCGAAACTTGCAGCCTGATCATAAGGGGAAATGTGAACACCCACTAACCACAACTCACCATTTGTTTCCTGTATGTACCCATCCCCCAAGCTAATATTATTTGCTCGTATGGATTTGATTTCTGAACCATGTAACACAAGCCCGGCCTGGAATGTGCGTTCCACGTGGTAATCATGGTGAGCCTTGCGATTCTTCGCGACGATTTTTATTCCGCTTTTAGACATTGATTATGAATCCTGCTTTTGAGGCAATTGCTCCAGATAACGAATAGCTTCTCCGAGTTCAACATCGCGACCATTGGCATCTGGGATCATAGGAATATTGGGTTCAAGACCAGTGCCATCAATTTGCTGTCTATTAGGAGTCAGCCATTCGGCTGAGGTAATGTGCAAAGATGAATCATCAGATAGCCGGAAAATTTGCTGTACTGTCCCTTTACCATAGGTTGTCTGCCCAATCAAAATACCACGTTCACGATCTCGTATAGCGCCTGCGACCAACTCAGCAGCGCTGGCTGTACCCTGATTGACTAATACAACTAATGGGATTGCCGTTGCCAATCCCCCAAACTCCGCATCCAAGGCATGTTCATTTTCTTGAGTTTTCTCATAAACGACAACACCACCATCGAGAAATTGGGCAGCCACCTGAACAGACTCCTGCAGTAATCCGCCGCTATTATTACGGAGGTCAAGTATTAGAGTGTCGATTTTTTTCGATATCAAGTCCTCAAGCGCCTCTTTAAGCTCATCAGGTGTGCGGCTGGTAAAGAGTACAATTTGCACATAGCCAATTTGAGCGTTTTCAGGAAGAACCCGCCAAATTATGGAAGGAACATTGATGACCGAAAAAGGTATAAAAACTGACACCCTATCTCCATCCACTTGTTTAACAAAGGTAATCTCGACACCATTCCGATCTTTAACTTCGCCGCGTAGCAGTTGGTCAATTGCATCCTGCTGCATAGTAATATCAACAGAAACCTGGTTGATGGCAACAAGAATATCACCACCAGAAACACCAGCAGTCAAAGCCGGACTGTCGGCAAAAGGATACAGTACCAAATCCCCCTTTTCAGACCGTTGTACTTGTACCCCTATACCTCCATAGGTACCCGCAAGAACATCGGATTCACTTTGTGCCACAGGTGGATCAATGAAAAATGTAAAACGGTCATTTAGGGTTGAGAGCATTCCCCGAATTGCACCATATTCACGTATTTGAGGATCGGGCTGAGGCCTCACATAATGCTGATTTAGGAGAGACTGAACTTCGTCAAGTAATGGATAGTTCAATAGGTTTTCGGTTAAGGCAGCAGCTCGTGTCGGGGGCAATTCAACTAAGCCACGAAACAAGAAGCCAGCTGTGAAAACAAGCCCAATACAAACGCCGATCAAAACACCACGAATAATCGACTGTCTATATTGTCGAGTCACTTCAGAAATTTCTTGCATTTGGCACCAAATACGTGTTTTACTATGTATAGATTTAAATTGTAACATCACCCAAGAAAACAGGACAGGTTCGTCTTAACACTCAAACAAAGGGCATTGATCTATGAATAAGTCGCGCGCGAATCCCCTGGTACTCGTTGCTGATGATGAGATTCCAACAACTGTTATGCTGGCACGCATCTTTGAGCGGGAAGGATATGAAGTTCGGAGTGTTCACGATGGGAATGCGGCCCTCAATGCCGCCCAAGAATTACTCCCTGATTTAATCCTGCTCGACGTACAGATGCCATTAATGAATGGTTTCGAGGTTTTACGTCATTTACGTGAAAACCCATTAACAGCCAATATCCCGACCATCATTGTTACAGCCAAAGCACGACAACCCACCGATGTTGCTCATGGTTTAAATCTCGGCGCCGATGATTTCATTCATAAACCATTCGACCCTCAGGAATTGATGGCTCGAGCACAAAGCAAAATTCGCGCTCGCAAGTTAGAAGAAGCACTCCACCGACGCAGCCAAGAACTAGAAATTCTTATGCGAGTCGGCGAAAAGCTTAATCAATACCTGGAGGTCAAAGATGTTCTTGAACTTGTACCTCGTTTAGCACTTGATTCATTGCCCGGAGATGGAACACTAATTTATCACGTTGACGATCATCAAAGACTTCTTGGCTATCATATCCACACCAAAAACACAATTTCTGACGTCAGTTACCAAACAGGGCTTGCTGGTAATATCTTGCAAATAGGTCATAGTTCTATCTGGAGCACATTTAATGAAGCTGTGATTGAGGGATTTCAAAACGGAATGACGGTTCCTATTCAGCATGGTGATAACCTTTTAGGTATGCTTGTTCATTTCAGCAAAGATGTAGTCTATGATGATCGTCACCTCCGTTTGTTTGAAGGAATCAGTCGACAAGCTGCCCTTGCTTTGCGTAATGCCCAACTTTATGAAATTCAAACAAATTATGCTGGTCATCTCCAGGAGATGGTTGAGGAAAAGACTAATGAGTTGCGTTCTGCACAACAAATGCTTATTCGAGCAGAAAAGTTGGCCTCAATTGGGCATCTAGCGGCCAGTATTGCCCATGAAATAAACAATCCGCTACAACCCATTCAAATCAATCTCGATGATATGCTCGAAGATATCCAAAACAAAGTTCCAATTGACATTCGAGCAATACAAACGACTCTAGAAAGTGTCGAACGCATCCGGCGTATCGTGAACCAATTACTCGATTTTGCCGGCAAACGAAGTACTAGTAATGTTGATATCCAAACGATTGATATAAATAGAGTTATCGATGGAGTTGTTAATCTCAACCGCAAATTTTTTGAGAAAGAAAGCATGAAGATTGTTGCCGAACTTGCGCCGAAACTTCCTATCTATGGAAGCAAAGATCAACTTGAGCAAGTCTTTATGAACTTGGCATTAAATGCAAAAGCAGCTATGGAACCCGGTGGGGTACTAAAGATTACCAGTGATGCTCAAGACGACGAAATCATCCTCACATTTTCCGACAATGGGTGTGGAATTCCGCCGGAGCAACTGGATAAAATATTCGACCCCTTTTTTTCAACCAAAGCGAACGGTACCGGATTAGGTTTGTTTGTCAGCTATGGGATCATTCAGGGCCATCATGGAACTATCGAAGTCCAGAGCAAGATAAACTCTGGTACAACCTTTATTATCCACCTCCCACTGTTTAGAGAGAAGGATAAGGCTAACCGATAGGCTTCCACTTTGCTTGAAATTCCTCTTTACTCAACATGCCATCTGCATAGGCTACCACATCAAGCAGTGGCACACCTATCATGAGTAGAGGCAAATTAGTGTCACAATCAACCATACGGGCACTGACCCCGTCCACGTCATCACCATAGAGCGAATTATTATCTGCCAAAATATCCATAACCTGCGGCAGTTTTTCTCTCAAGTCGGATCCAGGTTGAACACATACATCAACAATGAGAGTTTTCCCCAAATCTGTTGGAGCGATCTCTATGCTTACTTCGGGAACATTGAATGCTGTCAAAGCACTTGATAGCAAAGGCGCCACATCTAATAGTGGTGTCAATGTATCAGCAGTTGATGTAGGAATACTTAAATTTTCAATAGGGGTAATGATCGAAACGGTAGGATTAACGCCAACCTGAGACACAGTAGCGGTAGGTACTATGTTTGGTTGATTAGCAAATGGCCTGGTTATAACGATTACAATGGCACCAATAAATAACATGAGGCCAATCACCGCCGCAATTGCCATTACGCGGCGGGAGGATTGAGGTTCTTCATCCTCATCAAAATCATCGAGGAAATCTGGATCATCCTCGCCGAAATCCACACCTCGCGACAACCCGGGTAATGTTAGTGGGGCCGAAGGTAAAAATGAAGGTTCTTTATCGATTGATCCTGTTTCCCACAAATCCGAATCTGGAGACCGCTCATCGAGTCGTTGTAAAAGATTTTTAGCATCTGGATAAGAGCTGTCAATACGTAAAACGTTGTTCAAAGCTATTCGTGCAGTTTCCGGGTCACTGACAGCATGAGCATAAACCCACCAAATGTCAGGATTATCTTTATCAGTTTCAAGAATGGGTTTTAGTAATGCTTTGGCTTCGTCGTGCCTATTAGTTTCTATCAATTCAAATGCTTGTTCTAGAACATCACTAGAGTTTGTACTCATGCAGATTCTCCCGCCAGCGGCGAAATGCTTTGAGACTGCCATCAGTTGTGTCTAGCAGGCAGTTTACAACGTTATAGCGATTGCCCGCAAGCGGTTTGCATTGTCCTGCTCTGCCAAATAAAAACTCACTTGCGTAAAGTGAGTTTTGTAAAATGCCCCGGAGAGGATTCGAACCTCCACGCCCATAGGGCACAGGCCCTCAACCTGCTGCGTATGCCATTCCGCCACCGGGGCTTAAACATCTGTTAGGTATTATACAAGCCGCCAATATGATGTCAATTCCTGAACGTGGAATTCAAATCAACTATTTGCTATTCTACATCGGTGTAGCTATAGGATTTCATCAATAAGGGGATTTCATATGCGAATTGCGCTAGATGCTATGGGCAGTGATGAATGCCCAGTTCCAGATGTAACTGGCGCTATACTGGCAGCACGAGAGTTTGGCGACACAATTTTGCTGGTTGGAGATAAAAATCGCATCAATCAAGAGATAGCCAAGCACAACACAAAAGCCCTTCAACTTGATGTCATTCACACAAATGAAGCTATTTTTATGACCGACAAACCTGGAATCGTAGGGAAAAGCAAACCAACATCCTCTATGCACATTGGCATGAAACTGGTAAAAGACGGAGATGCAGATGCTTTTGTGACCGCAGGGAATACCGGGGCGGCAATGGCAATCGCAACACTATTTACCCTACGGCGAATACCCGGTGTAAAACGTCCGGCATTGAGTTCAGTTATCCGAGTCAGTAATGATCGCTCTATTGTGTTGCTTGATATCGGCGCAAACGCCGATTCAAAGACGGAATGGCTCCTGCAATTTGCTGTAATGGGAAAAATTTATGCTGCAAATGGGCTGGGACTTACCAATCCGCGTGTTGCGTTACTCGCTAATGGCGAAGAGGAAGAAAAAGGAAATCAGCTTATTCATGAGACACATGCCCTTTTGAAAGATATGGATTTAAATTTTATTGGAAATATCGAGCCCAAGGACATGTTAGCAGGTTTGGCTGATGTAATTGTGTGTGATGGCTTTGTTGGTAACATTACCATTAAATCCTTTGAGGCAATGGGCAGCACTCTTTTTAACCTGCTCCGCAGTGAAATTAAACAAGATCCTTTAGCTATGGTTGGCGGCTTGCTGGCACAAAATGCCTTCCGCAGGGTGTATCGGAAAGTTGATCCATTTGAAGTTGGTGGCGCGCCTCTTTTAGGTGTTAATGGTGTTGTTATCATTGGTCATGGAAGGTCTAACGCTAAAGCCATTAAAAACGCGATTCGACAGGCACGTTTGGCTGTGAATGGTGGATTAATCCATGCTATTGAAACCGGGTTGAAAAACGTGTCGCAAATAAACAAAGAAAGCGACATGTAGAGGAGAAGCAATAAGATGGAGTTATTGAGAAATGGGCGCCCTCGTGTTGTTATAACGGGTTTGGGTGCCGTCACTGCTCTTGGATCCGTGAAAAACCTATGGGAAAGCTTGAAGGCTGGCCAATCTGGGGTTCGTAAAATTGAGACAATACCAATTAGCCATGTTCCTGTACAAATTGGTGGTGAAGTACGCGGCTTTGATCCTACAGAATACATTGACCGTAAAGAGGCACGACGTATGGGACGGGCTTCGCAATTTGCAGTTGCTGGAGCAAAAATGGCACTGGATGATGCTGGATTAACCCCAGAGGCAATTGAGGCGGAAGGTGAGCGAGTTGGCGTTGTTATTGGGTCATCCCTTGGTTCGCATGAGATGGCCGAACAGAGCACCTTTAAATACAAGACGACTGGTTATAATAAGCCGAACCCCCTCTCTCTCATTAACTCATTGCCCAATATGCCTGCACATTATGTCAGTCGTTTCTTCCGTGCGTTTGGCCCTCTGAATGCCCCTTCTACTGCCTGTGCCGCCGGTACACAATCGGTTGGGGAAGCATCTGAACTCATTCGTAACGGACGTTCTGATATGGTTATTACGGGAGGTGTGGAAGCTGTTTTACAAGATTATGCAATTGCAGGCTTTGACGCCATGCAAGCACTTGCAAACGAATATAATGACAAACCTGAAGCAGCTAGTCGCCCATTCGATGCCAATCGTTCCGGATTTGTCTTCAGCGAGGGTTGTGGCATTGTTATAATCGAAAGTTTAGCCCATGCGTTAAAACGTGGTGCAAAAATATATGCAGAGGTGCTTGGACATGCATCCTCATCTGATGCATATCATATTGCAGCCCTTGATCCTGAAGGACGTGGGGCTATTCGTTCAATGCGCTGGGCACTTGAGGATGCACATGTGAATCCTGAAGACATTCAGTATATCAATGCTCATGGGACTTCAACCAAAGCAAATGATGCTATGGAAACACTCGCGATTAAGCGCGTATTGGGTGAACATGCTTATAATATCGCAATTAGCTCCACCAAGAGCATGATTGGCCATGCTCTAGCTGGTTCTGGCGCAATTGAAATTATTGCATGTGCCATGAGTTTGCTCGAACAAGTCATTCACCCAACCATTAATTACGAGACCCCCGATCCTGAGTGCGATTTGGATTATGTACCCAATGTAGCGAGGGATATAAAAGGGTTGAAGTACGTTCTCTCAAATAGCTTTGGTTTAGGTGGACAAAATGCGTCAATTGTCTTAAGCCCTCGACCATAACCTTTCATCAGATATACCTAGTATAAAACGCGCGGAACATACCAGTCCGCGCGTTTTTCATCTACATCCACGCTATAATGAGATCATCATAAAAGTGAAGAAATCACTTGGAAGAACTTGATGAACGAACAATTACAGATCATTGATCTGCTGCTTTCGAAGAACGAGATAAAAAAAGCTGAAGTGCTCATCGCCAAATTATTACGTGCCGACCTCCAACCTGATGAACGCTCAGGCTTAATGATCTATCGTGCCCGTACACGCTTACTCGCAGCTAGACCTGAAGATGCGCTAGACGATTTAGCAACCGTTGCTGCAATTAATCCGATTATCTATGAGAAAGCCCCTACACTTGAGCTACGAGGCGATTGTCATCTAGCACGCTTTGAGCTGGCAAGCGTCGGTTTTGCAGATCGAAATGACACGAAATTGGCTGAAGAAAATTACAATAAACTAATTGAGCATTTCCCTGATTATAATAATATCGGTTGGATATATTATCAATTGGGGCGGGTTTGTGTTACCAAAAATGATATCCAAACATCCATCGAGTATTTCCAAAAAGCTCTTCTCGGTCCAAGTCATGTGAGTTCGCTGACTGCTTACTGCTACGAAAGATTAGGATTCATCGCCTATTACGAAGAACGCAATCCGCAAAAAGCTGCCGCCTTTTTAAATCGAGCTATTGACACATTTACGGCACAAAACAATCGAAACTGGCTGATTCAAGTTCACATCCTACGTAGTCGCGTCCTGTACAGCCTTGGGGATTATGAAACTGCTCAACAAGTAGCTGAAGAGACCTTGCGTGCCGCAGGAAGCATTGAGGGGAAACAAGCACAATCAGAAGCCTTACTTGCAGCCGGGGAAATTTTTGCAGAAGTTGAAGGACATGATCGGGATGTTATTCAATATCTCCAGCAGTTTTTACAAATTGCGAAGCGACCTGTAGGAATTGACGTAACTTGGTCGCGTGTACACGAAATGTTGGGGAATGCTTATTTCAATCTGGGACAATTCAATAGCGCCCTTGTTGCATACCAATCAGCTCTACAATTTCATCCTGATCACCCTTGGGCGTTATCTTTATATTATCGTGTTGCGCGCTGTTATTACCATCAGCGAGCTTATGAGAATGTTCTGGAAACCATTCAACAAATGCAGCAGATAGCAAAAACTGAAGAACAAGAAATTGATGATTATCGAGTGTACGATATACTCGGCAATGCGCTCTTTGCGCTAAAAAAATATGATCAAGCCGTAGACGCTTACCAAATAGCTTTGAGAATCGCTCCTGCAAACGCAGATAGTCTGCCCAAAATTCAATCTTACTATGACCTTGCTAAGGAATTGATTTGAGGGTGATCATAATTTAACACATGAACTGTAAACAAAATCTATGGAGTAAATACAGAATTGAATACAGAGGTTAGTGTCATAGGTGGTGGTCTGGCTGGTTCTGAAGCAGCATGGCAATTAGCTGAACGTGGATTCAAAGTTAATCTTTATGAAATGCGTCCCCATAAAACAACTGGAGCCCATACTTCAAATCGGCTTGCAGAACTGGTTTGTAGTAATTCACTTGGTTCAAAGCTCCCAGATCGTGCTTCGGGAGTACTCCAAACTGAACTCAGATTGCTCCGCTCTTTGCTATTGCAGTGCGCTGAGGAAACTGCGGTTCCAGCTGGAGGCGCAATGGCCGTTGACCGTGAATTATTCGCAGAACGGGTCACGGGAATAATTCAAAAGCATCCCAATATTCGCGTCATTCGGGAGGAAGTCAAATCGATACCCGATCATGCAACAGTTATTGCAACTGGCCCGCTGACTGCTGAACATCTGGCACAAGAAATTGCACTATTATCAGGGCAACAGCATCTTTACTTCTATGATGCGATTGCACCCATAGTTACTGCCGAAAGCATTGATATGACAGTTGCTTTTGCCGCCAGTCGTTATGGACGAGGGGATGGAGATGAAGGGGATTACCTTAACTGCCCCATGAACAAGGAAGAATATATGCGGTTTGTGGAATCAATACGGAATGCTCCATTAGCCGATTTGCGCGATTTTGAGCGCGAAGACCCTCACTTTTTTGAAGGTTGCTTACCAATTGAACAATTGGCAGCAAGAGGAGATGACACATTAGCTTATGGGCCAATGCGACCAGTTGGGTTACATGATCCCCGTACCGGAAAACGTCCCCATGCAGTTGTTCAACTTCGGCGCGATAATTTAGCAGGTAGTCTTTACAATATAGTCGGTTTTCAGACCAACATCCGATGGGGTGAACAGGAAAATATTCTAAGACTTATTCCCGGTCTTGAGCAAGCAGAATTTGTTAGGGTAGGTCAAATGCATCGCAACACATTTATTAACTCCCCTACCCTCCTCTATCCAACAATGCAATTTCGCAAACGCGAAAACCTCTTTTTTGCCGGGCAAATTACAGGGGTTGAGGGTTATGTCGGAAATGTAGCCACAGGTTTGGTAGCCGCGATTAACCTTGCGCGACATCTGGACGGTAAACCGCTTTGGACGCTGCCCCAGACATCAATGCTGGGAGCCTTGTGTCATTACGTTACCCATGCTGAACCTCAATACTTTCAGCCTATGAAGGCAAATTTTGGCATAATGCCGGAATTAGTGCCGCCGATCAAAAACAAACGTGATCGATATACTGGGTATGCCAAGCGAGCTTTAAATGATCTGAAAGATGCAATTAATAACTTGTCAGACCCTTATTTGCAATCTATTCCAGAGTACTTATAATGAACTCAAAGTGCTGGGATTGATTTCAAAGTAGAAAGCAATGGCAAACTTGGGCGCATGGCTGGAAGAGAATATAGCGAATCTGGTGGAGGTGGCTGTTGCACGCCTTTCACAAGATGCTGCACTAAAATCTCAAGCCGTTGAATCAGTCGAGATATTTTTCGATGGATTTATACAGACATTGGTTTCCCAAAACCCTACCCCATTAAACGTGATCTTGATTGATTGGGTAGAAGCACGTAGTGCCCCAAGTTCTTCAGAATTAACCAGTGTGGTGCCGGTGCTGGCTACGCTAAAAGAAGTAACTTGGGCACAAATTCTGGAGCGGTGTCCACCAGAGCAAGCCGTTCAACTATTGGTACAAGCAGATGCAATCTTTACAGATGCATTGATCTATCTTTCTAATCTCGAGGGCGACTCTTTATTAGATGACATGCGGCGTCAACTTCAGAAAGCACAATCCCACGTCAAACGATTAGACAAAAGCAAATCAAACTTTATTGCTGTTGCAGCCCATGAACTTCGAACACCTTTAACATTGGTTGAAGGTTATGCGGACATGTTGGGTAGTTCGCCCGCTGTGGGCTCAGATGCTCAGATTCCGCTGCTTTTAGAAGGGATAGACAGCGGAACTAA
Organism: Anaerolineae bacterium; assembly: GCA_019912965.1. Lineage (GTDB taxonomy): Bacteria > Chloroflexota > Anaerolineae > Aggregatilineales > Phototrophicaceae > CFX2. The sequence continues at coordinate 5,460 of JAIOHM010000142.1, read as the reverse complement.
ACGTCTCCGTGAGATTATCAATGATTTGATCGATGTTTCACTGCTTGATCTCAAACTCATGGAGCTTCATTTTCAGCCTGTCTGGTTACAACATGTACTGACGGCTGCTGAACGCAATATCAGCAAAATGCTCTCAACGAGACATGTTGAGGTTATCATGGAGCGAGACACTATCGCTTCACAACCCACGTTTGCCGACCCGGATCGATTGTTACAGGTCTTGCAAAAAGTTCTTATGAATGCTGTCAAATACACCCCGGATGGGGGCAAAGTCATTATTCGAGGCCGCGAGTTTCCTGGATTCTGCGATGTGATGGTGATTGATAACGGAATCGGTATTTCGCCACTCAATTTACCCCATATTTTTGATACATTTTCAGCATTGGGCGATGCTTCACTGCACTCGAGTGGTAAGACTAAATTTAAAGGCGGTGGGCCCGGTCTGGGGTTACCCATTGCTAAAGGTATCATCGAAGCACATGGTGGCACAGTTTGGGCGGAAAGTGATGGCTATGATGAGAAAAATTATCCTGGGAGCACATTCCACATTATGATCCCAATGTACTCAACCCCACCAGACAAGCCAATCTGGAATATTGAGAAGGATTTGGAATCCGACGATTCCATAAATTAGCCCCATACTCAATTTTTGTTATCGATTTACAGGTTAGGTTGTTTGCCATGCCCCAAAGTGCTGAACGTTTAGCAAAATTGCCTCCCTATATTTTTGCGGTTCAAGGACAACGCATCCAGGAAATGTTGACACGAGGTCAGGATGTGATTAGCTTGGATATTGGCAGCCCAGATTTGCCCCCTCCACCAGCAGTTATTGAAGCCCTTTCCGCTTCAGCGCATCATCCAAATAATCACGGTTATGCTGGCTACCGAGGTATCCCGGCTTTTCGTCAAGCCGTTGCACGTTATTACCAAAGGCGTTTCGGAGTCACGCTTGATCCAGAACGGGAAGTACTTCCCCTTATAGGCAGTAAGGAAGGTATAGTAAACCTGTGTTTAGGGTATTTAGATCGCGGTGATATCGCCCTTGTCCCTGATGTAGGCTATCCATCGTATTCGATGGGAGCGCGTTTAGCGGGAGCTGATGTTTATTGGCTGCCAGTTAATGAAAAAATGGGATTTCGACCGAATTTAGAAGCAATCCCAAGTGAAATAGCCAATCAAGCCAAAATATTATGGATTAACTATCCCAATAACCCAACAGGCGCAACAGCAGAATTGGAAGATTATGCACGACTGGTAAATTTCTGTCGGGAAAATGACATTCTTTTGGCCTCAGATAACCCATATGTCGATGTTACATATGATGGATACTGCGCTGCCAGTGTGTTACAAGTATCTGATGCTAAATCATGTGCTGTCGAATTTATGTCATTTTCCAAAACTTATAACATGGGTGGCTGGCGACTGGGAGCAGCAGTCGGTAACCCAGAAGCCTTGAAAATTCTTTTGCAGATTAAAAGCAATGTCGATAGCGGTCATTTTAAAGCAATTTATGATGCAGGTGTTACTGCTCTGGATAATACCCCTTCTTCTTGGATTGAGGAACGTAACCACGTCTACCAGCGACGACGTGACCAAATCATGGCCGTATTACCTTTCATCGGATTACAGGCTAAGAAACCCAAAGGATCACTTTATATCTGGGGGCGTGTTGAAAGCGGTAACGGAACGAAATATGTAGACAAGGCATTAAATGAAGCTCTAATCGCACTGGCACCTGGAGCAGCTTACGGCCCCGGTGGAGAACAGTATGTGCGAATCAGCTTGGGTATTCCAGATGACCGTCTAGAAGTCGCTTTACAACGCTTAAAAGACTGGTATGCTAAAACCTCGCTTTCGGTAAGCTGAACCAGGTCATTAAGCACTATGTCAGATTTTCAAACCAATAATAACGAAAAAGAACGTGCTTTTCTGGTCGGAGCAGGTATTCGCCGAGCCAGACCGCTGTTGAACCTGGAAGATTCATTACAAGAATTGGGGCTACTTGCTGATACCGCAGGGTTGGAAGTTGTAGGTCAGGCTGTCCAGCATATGCATGCCATTGATCCTAGCACCTATATTGGCTCAGGCAAGGTCAATGAAATTCGGGAGTCGATACAGGAACAGAATGTTCAGGTCGTAATCTTTGATGATGAGCTGTCACCGCGTCACCAGCGCCAGCTTGAAAAAGTATTCGGTGAAAATGTTAAAATTTTAGATCGCTCAGCGTTGATTCTCGATATATTTGCTCAACATGCTCGCACTCGCGAAGGTGCATTACAAGTCGAACTCGCTCAATATGAATATCTTCTCCCTAGACTTACCCGACAATGGACGCACTTGGAACGACAGGCAGGTGGAGGCGCAGCACGCGGCGGTGTTGGCTTACGTGGGCCAGGTGAAACTCAATTAGAAGTTGATCGTCGTGAAATCGGTCGCAAAATCACAAAGTTGAAAGATGAATTAGAGCGGGTTCGTCAGCATCGCAGTCAACATCGGTTACAGCGTAGCCGAGCCGGTATTCCTGTGGTTGCGTTGGTTGGCTACACCAATGCTGGTAAATCGACATTATTGAGAACCTTAACACAGAGTGACGTTTATGTTGCAGACCAGCTATTTGCAACTCTAGACCCACTGACCCGCCGCATTGATTTGCCATCTGGTCGTCATATTGTTATGACCGATACCGTTGGATTCATTCAAAAACTTCCGACCACACTAATCGCTGCATTTCGTGCGACGCTTGAAGAAGTTCTTGAAGCGGATCTATTGCTTCACGTTGTGGATACATCACATCCGAATGTACTTGAGCAAATTGAAACGGTCGAAGATACACTGGCTGAGATTGATATGCCTGCTGTACCACGGATTTTGGTTTGGAATAAAATGGATCAGTGGGTTGATATACCCCTTCCCCAGCGCATCAACGGTGAACGCTATGCGGCTGATGTCAGCATTTCAGCCTATACAGGGAAAGGTAGTGATCAATTACTTGAAATAATTGAGGATACGCTGGTATCCCATTTGCGTAAAGTAAAGTTACTGATTCCCTACCAGCGCGGCGATTTGGTTTCAACATTATTTGAGACAGCCAATGTCGAAAAGCAGGAGCATACAGAGATGGGTGTTATTCTTACCGTTCAGCTCCCTCCATCGCTTTATGAACGATACCGTCAGTTTCAGATCGGTAAGTGAGCATCATGTTCAAACGGATTAATGAATCTGAGGCATTAGCTAAATTCATCGCCAATTTATCGGAATTCATGTCAAAGCGACGAGGATTACCGGTTGTTATTGGCATTGGCATTGTGATAATCAGTTTTGTGATCCAAATTATGGATGTTTATTCAGATTCACAATTGCTTCAGTTAATTGGCGTTGTGAGCCTGAATATTGGTATCCTAACAGCACTAATTGGTTTACTTCTCTCAGACCCTCTTGGAAAATAATCTGTGGCGCAGATAGAATGCCGATTAATCCACGGTTATACTGCTTTTGAAGAAATTGTTGATCTTGAGATCGCCGTTTGGGATTTAGACCCCCGCGATGCTGTCCCCGCCAATCTGATGCACGCAATGGCTGCTAATGGAAGCCTGGTGGTCGGAGCATATGACCACGATCAAGTAGTAGGTATGGCGCTTGCGTTCCCATCACACAATGGAAAAAAATGGATGTTATGGTCACATATGGCTGCTGTACATCCTGATTATCAAAGCCAGGGGATAGGGTTTATACTCAAACAATTTCAGCGCACATGGGCACTACAACACCGCTATAATACTATCGGCTGGACATTCGATCCCCTTCAGCGAGGGAACGCCAACTTTAATCTCAATCGACTGGGCGCAATCAGTCAAATTTATCACATCAATTTCTATGGTGAAATGCGTGATGGCATTAACGTTGGACTTCCCTCAGATCGATTGGAAGTACACTGGCATTTGAAGGACAAAATGGTTGCCAAATTGTCCCAGGGAATAGCCCGTAAAACGACAAAATCTTGGGATAACATTCCAAAACTAGTGAAGCTCGATAATCGAGGAAATCCTCAAACCCACGAAAACTCAAACCTGGATGGCGATTGTTACCTTGTCGAGATTCCAGGCGATCTTAAAGGACTAAAACAAGAACAACCATCTCTTGCGCTTGAGTGGCGTTTGGCCTTGCGTAAGGTTTTGCTTGAGAGTTTTAATCAAGGATACAGGGCAACAGATTTCATTGAAATTGATCAGCGTTGTTATTATGTGCTTACCCGCCCTGAGCCGTGGTTTTTGTATGTTCTGGAATGTAGCGACTCCACGCTCTATACCGGCATTACCCCAAATATATCTAAACGGGTAATCACACACAATCAGGGGAAAGGAGCAGCTTATACTGCCTCGCGTCGCCCTGTTCGACTGCTTGCGGCTTGGCGTTTCTCAACCCGTGCAGATGCCGCACACGCGGAAGTTCACTTCAAAAAACTTCCACGTCAGGCGAAACTCAATTTAATACAACAACAAATACCATATAAAGATGCACCATTTGTTGTCAACATTGACACTTTTGATTAATCATTGATGATGACAACATACACACAAAATCGGAATAGACGAAGCAGCATATGCAATTTGTTGCTTTGGGTACTTGTGGTGGGTAAAATTCCCCCGATGGGTTTAAGGATTCGTTATGGAGGAAAGTCAAATGCAGTCTTTAGGCAGATCACTCTCTCTGCTAGTTATTCTGATCATCGCATTTCTATTGCCATCAATCAGCGTTATTGCCCAAGAGCAACTTCCCGATTTAGGTGGGCGAACAATTACGGTTGCAACCGAAAATGCCTACATTCCATTTGCTTATGTGAATGACCAAACTGGCGAATCGGAAGGCTGGAATTATGATGCCATAGGCGAGATTTGCAAACGCCTGAATTGTGTACCGGAATATATCGAAACTTCATGGGACGGAATGCTGGCAGCCATCGGCAGCGGCGAATTTGATCTAGCGGCAGATGGAATCACCATTACAGATGAGCGCAAAGAAGTTGTCGATTTTTCAATTGGCTATATTAGTGTTGATCAGGTTATTGTGACCCGCGCGGACGAATCTCGCTTCTCCAGTGCGGAAGAACTGGCTGCAGATACAAGTCTGCGACTTGGCTCACAGTCGGGCACAACCAATTATGAGACATCCTTGGGTCTGGTAGGCGAAGACCGCGTTCAGGTATATGAAACCTTTGGTGTGGTCGTTCAGGCGCTCATCGCAGGTGATGTGGACGCCGTTATCATCGATGATGTTGCGGGTCAGGGTTATGTTGGTGTCAACTCTGAATCACTCAAGATCGTCGGTTCTCCAATTGTATCTGATGAACTTGGCTTTGTTTTCACTAAAGGTTCTGATTTAGTTGAACCATTCAATGCTGCGCTGCGGAGTATGATTGCCGATGGCACCTTGATACGGATTAACGGTAAGTGGTTCCCACCC
>JAIOHM010000016.1 GCA_019912965.1 Anaerolineae bacterium | reverse complement strand
GGTGATTCGCGGCGAGGCACGCCCGCAGATTTTCGGGGCGGATAACGTGCGCCTGGAATGGCGCGATCATGGGAAGTTAAACCCGGCAGCGTAACCTGCTGACCGATCATTACCGATTCACACAAAGGCGGGTTCCAAGACCCGCCTTTACATTTTAGACCATCTGCGGCAGCACAACTTCGCTGATGTTATTCGCCTCGCACAGACGTTTGAAGGCCTGCGCATCAAGCCGAGTGGCGCTGTTCCAATTGCTGGGAATCACCCAGCGGGGGCGCATCTCGCGCACAACCTGAGCCGCTTCCTCGACCGTCATGGTTCCTTTGCCGTCAATGGGCAGGATGGCAATATCCGGCTTGATGCCCGCCATTTCGGGGATGATCTGCGTATCGCCCGCGTAGTAAATATCGTACAAACGCAGCGAGATGATGAAGCCCAGGCCGCCGTGATCCTGCGGGTGACGCCAATCTCGCGGCGAATAGGCGGGGACAGCCTTGATGCTGGCGCGATCAACCATGTGACTCTGCCAGGGACGGAGCACGGTACAGTCCGGGATTTCGTGGACGGCGCGTTCGCTGCCGATAATCAACGTATGCGAGCCGCGCAGCTTGTCGATGTCGGGTTGTGAACAATGCTCATAATGCTCATGACTGATGAGAATGACGTCCGCCGGAAGGGAACTGCGCCCAACGCGCCAGGGATTGATGTAGATGAGCGGTGGGCCTTGTATGACAAAACTCCCATGTCCAAGCCAGTGGATGTGATCTATCATAGCATTAACCAAAATCAAACCTGTTCATCGGTGTAAAGGTAAATCAGCGACTCATCAATTTACCGTGTATTTTGATTTTGCTCAAGCCTGAAAATTTGTTCTATTTTTGGTATTTTTGAAAACCCCCGCTTCATGCACACCGCCTAAACCTGCTGTATAATACAAATTCGAAGTTACCTCGTACCGTGTTAGAAACCGCATACAATTGAGTTTGTCTGGGGTTAGTTTCGTTGAGTCTTAACGCACTAGTTTAAGGCTCGTGTTATGATAGCTTAAGTTCGATGGGTTGTCGGAGGACTTTATGACCGATCAAGTGCAGCGTCCCGGGCAGATAAAGAGCCTGTCGAGCGCCAAGCGCCCAGGGGACGCGATGCCTATGGCTGAGGGCAATTTCCCGGATTGGACGCCGCCCATTATTTCGTCCATCCAGGATACAGGGCTGCACCAGTTGGCCGTTGCCGATCTGGTTCTGAAGGTGCTGTATTATGGTGGCGTAATGCCCGGGCACGCTATCGCCGACACGGTGAAACTCCCTTACACCGGCGTGTTGGACGGGGTGATGGAGTTTATCAAACGCGAAAAGTATGTTGAGGTGCGCGGCCAGAGCGGTTTTGGCGAGTCGTCGTTCCAGTACATCATCACCGATAGGGGATCGGAAAAGGCGCGCGAAGCCATGGACCGCACGCAGTACGCGGGTCCCGCGCCGGTGCCGCTGCGGATGTATGTCGAGTCCGTCAAAGAGCAGAACCGTAAGAAACTTATGGTTCACCAGGAAGACCTGCGCAAAGTCATGACGAATCTCGTCATCACCGACGAGATGCTGAGCCGCATCGGCAAGCGGGTGAGGCTCGCAGTCGGTTGATTGGATGGACGCCGGGGCGGGTCGCCCGGCGCAGCGT
>JAIOHM010000141.1 GCA_019912965.1 Anaerolineae bacterium | reverse complement strand
GTCTGTAACCAGATGATTCGGGTTTGAAAAAAGGGTTTCATCTTTGAGTGAAAAATCGTTGATTATTCGGGAGAAGCATTTATGAAGCAGATTTACAGTCTTTCGCATCAGGATGCACAGAAGGTTCTGGGGATTATTCAGGCGGAACTGGAGAAAACGGGTAAGGGTGCGGCAGTGGCGGTGGTGGATGCACACGGCGAATTGATGTGCTTCGTGCGAATGGATGGATGCCCACTGCCGTCGATCAATAATGCGATCAATAAGGCGTTTAGCTCGGCGCGTGAGGGCAGAGCAAGCCGTGAAATTGGTGAGCGTTCGCGTGAGGAAGGTTGGCCGTTGAGCAACTTCGCTGATCCGCGTTACATCGGCTGGGGCGGGGGCGTGCCGTTGATTTATGATGGTCAGGTGGTGGGAGCGGTAGGCGTCAGTGGTTTGCCAGAAGCGGATGATATGGTGCTGGCGAAGTTAGGTGCTGCGTCGCTTTCGTAACTATAGGTAGAGATTGCCAAACAACTATTTTTGATGGATTCGTCCGTTAAGCAAGTTGGGCGACAGGTCAGTTTTGTTTGATGGTAGAATGATAGCATTACCCCATCTGAGAGGAAAAGAATGGCAATTTCTACGGAATCGACTCTGGTTATTGGGCATCGTAACCCGGATATGGATGCGATTGCTTCAGCAGTTGGATATGGCTGGCTGCTGAACCAGATTGGAACAGAAAAATATGTAGCAGGCCGGACGGGACAGGTGAATGCCCAGACGGCTTTTGCACTGGAATATTTTAAGGCAATGCCCCCGGCGTTGGTGACGGATGTGCGGGTGCGGGTTGGTGATCTGGTGGAAGTTCTGCCCTACCTGCAAATAGGGGCGACCATTCTACAAGCCTGCCAGAGTATTGCGGCTACCCAGCGTTCTGCTCCCCTACTGGACGAAAATCAGAAGCCAATTGGCCTGATTTCCGGCGCAGGTTTGTTCGCAGCGATGGCAGATGCGCTGAGTTCGACTTCGGTGTTGGCGCTGGCGAAGGAATTTGATTTATCGGCTGAGACCGCAGCGAATACCAATACGACGGTACTGCGTTCAGATGAATATGTACGGGATGTTATCACGCAGGTTTTGCGGTCTGAACAGGATGATTTTCTGGTGGTGAATGATGATGGGCGGTACAGCGGGTTATGCCGCAAGTCGCATCTGCTTTCGCCCGCCCGCCGTCGGATTGTGATGGTTGACCACAATGAATTGGGGCAGGCTGTACCGGGCATGGAAGAAGGTGAGGTGGTGGAAGTGCTTGACCATCATCGACTGAGTACGATGCCAACATCTGTTCCGATTCGGTTTCAGGTTGAACCGGTTGGAAGCTGTTCGACACTGGTGGCCGAACGTGGATTGGAGCATAAACAGACGTTCCCGGCGGGTATAGCGGGTTTGCTACTTTCCGGCATTCTTTCCGATACGCTGATTTTTAAGTCCCCAACGGCGACTCCGCGTGACCGTTTAGCGGCACAAAAACTGGCGATGATGGCTGGATTGGTGGGTGCTAACGCCAGCGAAGATGAAATTAACGCGGCCATTGCCGATTATGGTCAACAGTTGTTGGCGGCAGGCGCTGGATTGGGCACACGTCCGGCGGAAGAAATCGTCAGCACGGATATTAAATTCTACGAGGCCAACGGTGTTAAAGTAGGCGTTGCCCAAGTGGAAGTTGCCAATCTTTCCGAACTGAATCCGCGATTGGGTGAACTGCGCGATGCTTTGTACCAACTGGCAGAGAACCAGAATTTGGCGCTGACACTGTTGATGGTCACTGATGTGGTGATGGGCAACAGTCGTCTGGTGGCGGTTGGTCAGCCGCGCGTGATCGCCGCGCTGCCGTATGCACGGCTGGCTGATGATACATTGGATGCCCCCGGCATTATGTCCCGCAAGAAGCAGCTTTTGCCGACAGTGCTGGCGGTGCTTGCACAGTCGGTTTAGTCCGTTTTTTACCCCACCCCAACCCCTCCTCGCACGCGAGGAGGGGTTGGGGTGGGGTAAAAAACGGACTAAACCGACTGTG
>JAIOHM010000140.1 GCA_019912965.1 Anaerolineae bacterium | reverse complement strand
ACGCGCCCTATATCATCGACCATTACCCGAATAGGCCTGTTTATCAGCTTGGTGACTCGCTTACCCTGTTGTTCACCGGGTCAGTTGACCTGCAAACCGATTGGCATACACACGATAATTTCCCGGTGTGGATTCCAGCCTTAGCCGGGATGCAGCCCGCAGAATGGACGATGGCAGGTATGTACAGCGCGATTGCCAACTACTATCCGAATTACACCTTCTCTCAGTTCAACACCGTCCGTGACGAAGTGCAGGTCTTTTACACCTATCCTGATGGCAGTGGTGATGCGGATGATTGGGCAAAACTGCTGGATGCTCATCTGGCAATCCTCGAATCCGAAGCACCCAATTACCGCGCCTTCACCCCCGGCGGCGATCTGCACTGTGTCATGCCCCGCGCCGAGTTCTACACCTATGCCATTGACGGAATTCGCTTCCGTGATTGGGTAGCCGATATGGCTTCAGGAAAGGATGTCCCCACGCTCCACTGTACAGAATGTGATGAAGCTGAACAGGTCAGATCGTAGCCCGGATTTCTAACCCGTTTCTTATACAGAACGGGTAATCAGGGGTGGATTTCAGGCGTCTGTATTTATGAGTTGAGATGGAATGTGGAGACGCAGTCATGAACGAGACGCTTGATATGATTCAGCATATTTCCAACGAACGGCAGATGCTTTATAATCTTGCCGGGAAACAGCATCTCACATCGGCGCAAAGTCAGCGTTTGGACGAAATTAACGCCAAACTGCCCGTGCTCTGGGATGCTTACCGCCGTGAACTGGCAGGCAGCTATCAACAATATACGCGGCAGGCACGGCGCGCGGCATAAATCTATTAAGGGTTGAACAGGTGGTTTTTATGCCATCTGCTCTAATAGCGTTAAGGCGGGTTTAGTGCCCGCCTTTTGATTCATTTCAAAATGCTCAAATGTTCAACTACTGACTAACGCTCAACATTATCCAAAACATTTCCTTTCCAGCCAGATGTTTATACAATGCATTCAAGCTGTTTAAATAAGTGAAAGGTTTGGCTAAACCCTTATCATGCACGTTGGCTTTATCTACAATATCGCCACGCCCGAACTGCTCCGCGAACGCCCCGAAATGACGCTGCGCGACTCCGATACGATCGAAACGATTGACGAAGTAACCCGTGCCGTACAAGCGGGTGGGCACACAGTTACTGGCTTGAATGCCGATCAACAATTGCCCGTCGCCCTGACGCAGTCCAAATTCGATATTGTCTTCAACATCGCTACCGGGATTTATGGCGACTCGCGTCAGACACATGTTCCGGCCATGTTGGAGTATTTGCGTATCCCCCACACTGGGCCGGGAATTCTTGCCGAGTCGCTCTGTCACCACAAGCCCCAGCAGAAGATGGTGCTGGCAGCTAATGGTGTTCCAACTGCACTGTTTCAGATGTTTCACAGTGCGGATGCCTCACTGAAACTGGAACTCCACTTTCCCCTGATTGTTAAACTACCCTCGGAAGGCGCGAGTATGGGGTTGGATTACAATTCGGTTGTCCATAACGAGGCTGATTTGCGTAAGCAGGTGGCCTTTCTGCTGGAAACCTATGGGCAGGGTGCGTTGGTCGAAGAATATATCGACGGGCGCGAATTCACAGTCGCTGTATTAGGGCACAGTCCGGCCTATGCACTGCCCATCGCGGAACTGGAATTTTTTGGCGCTTTACCTATCCGCCTTGATCAGGTTGAGGACTCCAATTTTGAGTTGCTCAAAGAATCCACCGGACGCGATCTGGAACTGGTAGAAATGGAAAGCCGTTCGCGTGTTCCGTCCGGCGTCGAACCCGAACTGGAAAGACGAATTCAAGCAGTGGCAATCGCGGCTTTCAATGCCATCGGCTGTAAGGATTGGGCGCGGGTGGATATGCGGATGGATAAGCAGGGGAATCTGTATGTGCTGGAAGTCAACCTCGGCCCCGGCATCGCTTCGGATTGTGTATTCGCGCGCTGCGGATTCGCCGCTGGCATGACCTTTGACGATCTGGTGAATACTATCCTCAATCATGCCATTGAGCGTTATCCCCATCTCAGCGGACGCCCGGATAAAACGCCGAGCCGATTCCACTTGGGAACGCTGGCGGTCGAACGCGAGCCTGTATAAAGAAGCTGGCACAGAAAGGGCGCGAACGATGCGCCTTTTTGATTCCCGCCAGCGGTTCAAAATCCAGCGGATTAGCGCCGCACAAAGATCAATTTATAAGAGGAAATTTAGTGGGACAAAAGAGCAGCCTGCGCTAAAATTTGAAGGTAGTCTACGGACTGCTTTTTCGTTGATTATCCTACAGGTTGATTATGTTTCGTATTGACAGCCTGACAGGCTCACAGGCAGAAATCCTGATTCCTCAATTCATCGAACTGCTGCGCGATGCTGTCGATAGTGGTGCATCAATCGGTTTTATACCGCCGTTACAGGAATCAGATGCGATAGCTTTTTGGCGGAAAATCATTAGCGACGTGGATGCCGGAACACGGGTTTTGTTGGCCGCCCAAAATGATGGACAGCTTGTTGGAACGGTGCAGCTTGGGCTGGAAACCCGGCTCAATTCCTTACATCGGGCGGAAGTCCAGAAGTTGATCGTCCATAATCATGCGCGTGGGCAGGGCATCGGCGCACAGTTGATGAAGGCCGTCGAAGCTGAAGCACATAAACATAATCGTTCGCTGTTGGTTCTGGACACCATTCAGGGTGATAGTGGTGATCGACTCTATCGCAGGTTGGGTTATATCGAAGCAGGTGTGATTCCCAATTATGCCCGCAACGGCGCTGGCGTTCTGGAACCGACTGTACTTTTTTACAAGCTGTTGTCTACTTGATTTCCACGATGGCCTCATCCAGCGCCCGTTTGAAAGCATCGCTGACGACCCATTCGTAGACGGTAGGTGGGGCGATATCAACTGAAATAGTCAACAACCCAACTAGTGCTCCCTCTGCCTGATAGCCATAAACCGTCCGATCAATCTGTCGCCACCAGCGGCGCAGCACAGCGCGGGCGGATTCAGAATCGGGTAGGTTCATTTCTTGTTGAATCAGATTGAGGGCAGCCATGTAATCGTCCGGGTGATACGGGCGTAATCCATGAGCAGGGGGTAGCCGAAATTGCTCCCACTCCCCGCGTAAAATCCGCATCGGCCATTCGTCCCAATAGCACCCTTCATAATGCAGCATTTGCCGTAAGCGCCCTTCGTAGCGAAAGCCCACCCGCTCGTAAGACCGCAAGCCTGCTTCGTTGAAATCGTAAACACCCAGATACACCTTGTCCAAGCGCACGACTTCAAATCCGTAATCCAGCAGTAACCGCACGGCTTCTGTGCCGTATCCTTGCCCACGCCATTCCTGCGCGGTCATAAAGATGCCGAGTTCTGCATGTCGGTTGCGGAAGTCGATATGCTGCAAGCTGCACGCCCCAACGATATGCCCTTCGCCCGGATTACCAGCTAATGGTTCGATGGCGAAGTAACGCAAATCTGCGCCGGGATTGGTGAGGATTTCTGTCCATAATGCGCGGGTTTCAACATCAGACATCGGTGGTGCGTCGCCGTCTGTTGTCAATTGCATATCGAGGTCTTGGTAGGCCAGCACCAGTGCTTCCAGATCGCGGGTTTCCAGTGGGCGCAGGCGAATGCGAGAGGTAGACAGGTTAAGGGGCATAACAGCACCAGTTTTCAGATGTCAGTTTGTAGTTGAAGTGTAGCGCAGATTGGGGATCAGGAAACGGAGTATAAGGCTGTATTTTAACCCGAACGCGATAAGACTGTATGCTGCCGCGCGAACAGCAATTGTATACTGCAATAGAATTTATTATAACAAGTCCCTGCCCAAAGTGCCAACTTTTGGGGTAATTCGTTTTGCTGTTGTGCCAGACAATCAGTGAGCAATTGGAAAATCACAGGAGAACACAATATGGAGCAAGTGCTTAAGGGCAAAGTGGCAGTTGTGACCGGGGCCAGCCGAGGTGTCGGCAAGGGTATTGCGCTCAGTTTAGGGGCAGCCGGTGCTACCGTCTATGTTACCGGGCGTACTGGCGCGGGACATGCAGCCACCGTTCCATTAGCTGGAACGGTTGAAGAAACTGCTGCTGAGGTTACACAGTTAGGTGGTCTGGGCATCGCCGTGCGCTGTGACCACCGCAATGATGCTGAAACCGAAGCGCTGTTTCAGCAGGTACAGACCGAACAAAAACGGCTCGATATATTGGTAAACAGTGCATGGGCTGGTTATGAAGGGCTGCACGATGGCAGCGATTTCCCGATGGATCAAACTTTTTGGGTACGCCGTCTCTCCTATTGGGATGATAATCTGTTCGGTTTGCGAGCAGCTTACATCGCGGGAGTCTTCGCCGCACGGATGATGGTTGAGCAGAAAAGCGGACTGATCGTTCAGATTTCTAACAAAATTGGCGGCTATGGCAATCCAGCTTACAACCTATCCAAGATCGCCACTGACCGACTGACCGCTGATATGGCTGAACCGCTGCGGGAACATCAGGTCGCGGTGGTCACGCTGTATCCGGGTTTGGTACGGACGGAAGGGATTATGAAGTATGCCGAGTTTATGGATTTGTCGAATGCCGAGTCTGCACAGTTTACCGGGCGGGCGGTGGTTGCATTGGGAGCGGATGACCACCGGCTGGCAAAGACCGGGCAGTGTTTATGGGTGAGTGATCTGGCAGCAGAGTATGGGTTCACCGATCTTGATGGCAAGATATATGTGCCAACCTGGAAATAAGGCGGGCACGAGGTAATCACGGTTTCAGGACGCGGGCGCGGCGCAGGGCATCAATCGCTTCTTCCAGCAGTTTTTTCATCATGGTGAAGATGGCAGCCGCCTCGCCCGTTACTAACCGTGCGCGCCCGCGCACAGCTTCTGTGAGTTCATCAATCACAATCCAGGGATTGTCGTCACGGTTGGTGACGATCAGGTTAATGATGACCCCGCCCATCACCAGCGGCAGATAGACAAAACTCAAATCCGGGTCGCCCTGTCCGGCCATCCACGCCATAATCCGGTTGGCATAGTTGATGCGTTCGGCGCTGTCGCCTAAATCTTCATCCACTTTGGGATCAACGACGCCGAATCCCAGCAAAATTGAATCGTACAACGCGGCATCAAACAGATATTGGGTGACCAATTCACCTTTTTCCGCATCTTCCATATTTTCGTCGTGTGCCAACACCTGACACAGGGTTTGAAACCAGCGGCTGGCCTCCAGCGAGAACCCTTGCTCAAGGTTAAAGCCTTCGTCGAGGGTGTAGGTCATCATTTTGGCGATGGCTTTGACCTCTCCGGGGTGCAGCGGCATCCCGCGTTCACCAAAGCGTTCATCAACGGCCTTCAGCAGTGGTTTGTACACGTTGGCGCGCGTCAGCCCTGCGGCTACCCGCTGTGCGGCTTCGACTTTGGCCTGCACCAGTTCAAGCTCTTCCTCACGCCCTTCATGTGTCCACAAACTTTCATAGCGGGGACGAAGGTCTTGATCGACCAATGGAACCCGCTTGGGCGCAATGTCGAAATAAGTGGTGATGATTTCGGCGGATTGGTTCCAGGTATGGGCAGCGTATTGGACTTCACGCAGTTCTTGCAGCTTCACCGACGAAACGCTCAACACCGTTGGTGGTGCGCCTCCGGTAGCTGGACGAACTGCACGTCCTTCGGCGGGGGTACGATAGCGCACAGCCACCCGCACCGGGAATTGTGCGCCGGGTTGGGTCGGCGGCAGTGGCACAATTGGAATACGCAGCACACCTACCTCGCCGGGGCGCAGACCCAGCGAGAGCGTTTTCTTGGGTAGGTCGATGACGACGGGATCGCCCTTTTTATCCTGAGACGGCAGTTGGATGCCGATCTTAATCTGCATATTCTGGTCAACCATATTTTGCAGCAGCAGGATAACTTCTAGCGGTTGGTTGATGAAGGTTCGACGCGGGAAAGTGCCGAGGGCGCATTGCAGCTTATCCATGTTGATGCGTGCGCCGCGCGTGATTGCCCCCAGAACATCAGGGTAAAGGGGGTCGATTTTTTTAAAGTTCTCCCTCATAGTGTTAAGCCCGGTATCCAAATTTATACAGTGCGCGGTCGATGATCTTTTCTGCCATTTGATAGATCAATTCGTTGTCCTCATGTACTTCACCCAGGCGCGCTTTCAGGGCTTTGGCGATGTCGTTCAAGGATTCACCTACTTGCTCATCCTTAAGCACGGCGCGGTCGTAATACAACACCCCAGCCAGTGCCAGCGGCAGGTAAGCATCAGTAAAGGTTACTTTTTCACCTTTCATCAGGTCAGCGATCAGCCGTTCACCGTAATCGCGCGTTTCGTCATCTGTACCCAGCGGTTCACCTGTCGATTGGGCAATGACCTTGAAAGCATGACGCATCGCGTCGCGCAGGAGTTCATCATACAAACTGGAAGCCAGCGCGGCAGTCGGATTCTCAGCAGTGGTTGGATCAGTATCAATTGCTTTGAGCAAGCCTTTGCACCATCCGGGCAGGGTCAGCGGGCCGTTCGTGCCGCCTTTTTTGAGCGCCAGCGTCACATTGAACGATTCGTCTGTTAATGGGTCTACCGTTTCTTCTCCCGGTGCGGCCATTTCCAGAATGATGGTCAGCAGTTTGGTGATGTAGTGTGTTTCCGCTGGAAGCAGGGTGTATCCGGCTTTTTTGAAACGTTCTTCGGTGGTGTCGAAAAGTGGTTTGTAGAGATTTTCGTGTTTTAGTTGGGGTAGCACTTGGGTTTTGAGTGCTTCTCCATAACGGTCGAGCAGCAGACGATCGTCGCGGTGGTCGCTGATTTTCCACAGGCTGACCCAACCAGGTTTGAAATCCACCATCTGCCCGATTTGCGACGACATAACTGCGAAGGGTGTTTCAATGATCGTGCCCATTAAACCGCGTTTGGCGGTTGAGAAATGCAGCTTTTTCATCTCATTCAGCTTGGCGACAGTTTCATCACTCAGGTATTCCAGTGTGACTTCTCCATTGCCTTCTGGCGTCCGTATCCGGCGTGGCTTGGCAAGCGGTTTGACTTCTACTGCCATACCAATTTTGTAAGCGTCGCTTACAGCGGTATCCGGCAGGCTGGAAAGGGGAAGCTGCACATAACCCACTTCGGCTGGTCGTAAACCAACCACCAGTCGTTCGCTTTTGGTAATGAATCGGCGCGGTTTTTTCTTGGCGTCGGTATCTGGCAGTTGCAGCGTAGCGGTTACATCCACATCCACATCAGCCACATTCTGAATGAGCAGGATAGCCTCAAATGGTCGCCCCGCCCGTACCACACGCGGACGCACAGCCAGTGCCACCTGTACGACATTAATGTTATAACGGGCACCGTTGGTGATGTAACCGAGGATGTCGGGATAATTGACTGCTGCGGTTTCCGACACAATCTACTCCAATCAAATCCGTCTAATGATTATTATAGGAGAATTGCCTAACCAAAACCTGACAAAACAACCAATTTGCGTAAGGGCTTCGTTAGTAGGGGGTTGGAAGAACGCTAAAAGGGTGTTCAATCCTCAATGTATTCGCGGCGGGTGCGGTCAACAATTTCGATCAAGTCATCAGTAGTGAAGGGACGGTCATAAATTTCGTGCCACAGGGCGGCGAAGGCCATACCGAGGGCGTAATCATATCGAGGGCCGGGTGTTTCCCCACCCATCACCACCATATTTAATCCCATCACATCAATCCCTTCCTGCGCCAGCAGCAGCGTGACGCCTGCCGGGTAACGTCCCCATTGCGGGAGTGGTCGCTGAAGATGGGAACGTTTGCTTTTGGCACTTTGCAGAGTAAAAGTCGCTCGTCCTTCCATATCAGGTGAGTAGATGGTGAAGCGTTCACTGTTGGCGCGGGCGGCTGCAATCCACATATCTCGTCCCGGCGCACGGATAATCCACGTCAGCGGTTGGTCGGGATAGGCTTGCTGGAAAGCAACCAGCAGGCGCAGCGGTGGGTCGGTTGTTGGGAGCGGCGTTTCCACCACAATGTCCTTCTTTTCAACATGTAGGCTTATAATCCGGCGGTTTCCCTACTACTCTAAGTGTAGCACAAGTCATTGGACTGGTAGAATTATCCTGCCGAATTTATAATGACCACCTACAATGCACTATAAAGGATGTTTATGCGGGTGCTGGTGTTTTTGAGTATTGGGGCGATTTGTTTTCTGGGGGCAATGTGGGTTGCGGCACAGGATACAGCCACCTGTGCGCCAACAATCGAGACTATCTGGACGACCGCCAGCGATGTGTGTATCGCCGGGCCGGTAGGATACGCCTGCAATGGTGGTGCTGCGCCACAGGTCGAGCCATCTGGCCCGGTCAGTAATGCGCTGGCGGCAGTTGGGGCACTGGTCGAAGTGGGTGTGATCGATTCAATTCGTACACCGCTCGTTTCCGAGACAACGGGTGCGGGCATCGTCTGGATGCGTCCCCCCGCGCCGATTCAATTCACCGGTTTGCTGGTGGGTGATGTAATTGCGCGTGATGTTACACCGCCAGATTTCCCTGCGTGGCAGTCGATGGTCGTTCAAACTGGAACCGATCTTTCCACTTGCTCAGTTGCGCCACGCAGCAGTTTTGTCGCTCAAACGCCTTTTGGACAGCCAGCCAATATTGCTATTAACGGTGTATCACTGACTTTGAATGGCACATTGTTGGTGCAAACCATTGGCAATCAGACCGTATTTGCCATGCTCTCCGGCATCGCAACTTTGTTTGCGGTTGGGCAGGAACAGGTTTTGCGCCCCGGTCAGGAAATCCTGATCGACTACAATCCGGGTGATTTTACATTCCCGATTGCGCCACCCGGTCTGCCGCTTCCGCTTGATCAAGGATTAGCTTCTCACTTTCCAGTAGCTTTGCTCGACCGCCCGATTATCCTGCCACAACCCGGCTATGTAGCGACGGATGGCGCGGTGAATTTACGGGTTGCACCTTCCACCGATGCGGGAGTTATTGTGCAAGTTCCTGCTGGACAGGTGTTGAGTGTACTGGGGCGCAACGCAGGCGGCGATTGGTATCACGTCCGTTTAGACAGCGGCGAAACCGGGTGGATGTTCTCTAGTTTGTTGCTTCAGAATGTCGGCAACATTCAAGCGATTTATGAATCCACGCCGCTTCCACCACAGCGCTATGGTGAATTGGGACGGACAGCTACTGTGCTTGCGCCTGCCGGGGTGAACATGCGCCAGGCACCAGATGTCACTTTTGGTCTGGTGATGACTATACCCGATGGCGCAATTGTGGATTTGCTGGCACGTAGCCCTTACAGCCCTTGGGTGAAAGTCGATTTCAATGGGGTGGTTGGATGGCTGGCTTTGATTTCGCTCCAGACACAGGCGATTATCGAAGCCCTGCCTGTGGATTACGATGTACCGCCGCCGCCTGAACCGACGCGCGTTCCCGGTTCATTCGGCAACGCATTTCCCAATCCGAACGGCTCAAACGGGAACTAACCGCCCTTGTGTCACGCTCCGGTTTTGTTATAATGGGATTATCCATTGGGGGATAGTTCAGCGGCAGAACCGTGGCCTTTGGAGCCATTAACCCTGGTTCGAATCCAGGTCCCCCAGCTAACACCTCAGCACACCGCTGGGGTGTTTTTGTTTTGGCGATTCTGGTTTCCAATTGTCAGCAAATCTCACCTATAATGTAAATAGGTCATGTAATAACTGACTTGTGTTACAAGTGGCCGATATCAAATAAATAGAAGGACAAACTCCATGTTATTAAATCTCGTCGTTTGGTTGATTGTTGGTGCAATTGCCGGGTGGTTAGCAGGGCAGATTATGGGCAGCCGCCAGGGCTTGGTGGGTAACATCATCCTGGGCATCATCGGCAGCTTGGTCGGCGGCTTTGTGCTGACTCTGCTTCCAGGGGTGCAGTCGGTAGAAAGCGGCTTGAGCCTCGGGCATATTTTGACAGCGACTGTCGGCGCGATCATCGTGATTGCGGTTGTCCGCGCACTGCGGCGTGCCTAGCATTATTATACTTGCTGTTCACCCCTACACATGGTGCAGGGGTGAATAAAGATTTGCTCTACCCTGTTTGACTTTTCCGCATTCATGACGACAATGACTATTGGTCTATAAAACATTATTGGGGGTGTATCACTTGTTGCAGTTGGCAGCTTTTGCACGTTCTAGGTTGTATTTTCTTTGCCTTATGGGTTTCTTGGTGCTACCCGGAATCATTTTGGCACAGGAACAAACCATCACTTATGGACAAACCATCAACGATGACTTGAGCAGCGGTGAGCAAGACGTTTGGGTATTTGTTGGACAACGGTATGATATGGTGCGGCTGGATGTCATTACCAGCGAGAGTCTGGAAGTACGTGTTGAAGTATTTTCTCCCAGTGGAGATTTAGCTGGATTCGCAGAGACGCGATCAATTCGCGGTACCGAATTTATGGATATCAGCCCGGGGGAAGCTGGGCCGCATCGCATTGTGGTTACGGCCATCAGCGGTAGTGGTTCTTATACCCTCAGCTTGTGGGAATTACAATTTTATCCACCGCCAGAACCAACTGCAGAACTGCTTGATGCGAATGCCCTCCAGATGCTCTATAGCCCACTAATCCCGTTGGAATTTGATGCTCCTGCCTCCGGTGACACGACTGATATTCTTATCCAGAACTGGATATTTACGGCAGAAGCGGGCGATGAAATCATGATTACGGTTGAGAGCAACGCCATTGATCCCAATGTACAGTTTGTAAATGGGGCAGTGCAGGCAGATCAGCCTTCCTCATCTGCGGATGCTGCCCGCGAAACCGTCATTTTAACGCAGTTTATTGAGGTCAGTGGGCCATACGTCATCCGGGTAAGTGACAATTATGCAAATGATGTAGGCATTTATACCATCACCATCGAACACAGCGCCATAGGCGTGCAGCCAACAGCTACGCCTACTCCTTCCGCGCCTGAGGCTGAAAATTTTAGTCTGGGAGCCACAGATATGTGGCAAGATATCAGCTTTGGTTACCCTGAAGGCTGGTTTGTAACGGCAGATGAAGACCTTGGTACACTCGCGATAAGCAATCTTAAGGAGATTAGCGAAGCAACCATGTTGGATGAAGGTGGTTACGTTTTTACCATCTTCGACCCTAACGCGGTTGAAGAAATACTGGGTGATTCAGTGACCGACACAACGCAGCTTATCGATCTGCGGCTGAATTTTTATGAGGGAAGTATGGATGGCGCGATGGCCGCGGAACCTACTTTCCTTGATGTAGGCGACGGCGCAGCTTTGATCTTCGACTATACCACACCGGATTTTAAAGGGATCGAGTTTGCCGTCGAATTGAATGGGCAAATCTACTGGATTGTTGGCTACACAACCGTTGAGCAGTTTGCCAATTTTGAACCCCTTATTTATCTAATGGCTCAGTCACTCACTACAGGCGAGGCATCCCAAACCCCAATTTGTGATCCCGATAACCAGTTCATCCCTAGTGAACGCCTGGACAATCCAGCCTTTGAAGATATGCTCATTTTCCCGCTGGATGGAACAATCCCACCGGGGACACAGATTCAGGCGTCATTGGTGGATAATGAAGATTTCGCAGATTTTCTAAATCTGGCGATTTTTATAGAGTGGGATGATGGTTCAATTGAGTATGAAGAAGTCACCTTCTCAAAGGTGCCGCTAAGTCATACTTTTGAGGATGAGTATGCGCCATTGGGTTATTTCTTCTGGATATGGGATGACACCCTCGATTCGGCGATTTTGGATATTCAGTGTGTGGACGAATTCGGTGGGGCTTTGATAGCAACAGATATTCCTGTCGAAGCCGCAACAACCCTACCCCCGCCGCCACCAACTACTGAACTTAGTGTTCCGGTTGAAGCCACGTCAACTTTGCCAGCATCAGCCTCAACTACTGAAACTATTCAATGCCCAGATGCACCTGTTTCGCGCATGATTATCGGTCAAGCGGGGCGTGTAACCGTTACACCGGGTGGAACAAACCGGGCGACTCGGATTCGCTCAACAGCTTCTACTGGCTCTGCGGAGTTGGGGCGTATCCCACCCGGTGATGAGTTCATAGTGCTGGATGGGCCAGTGTGTGGTGAAGGTTATGCGTGGTGGCAATTGGATTATAACGGGATCGTTAGATGGACGGCTGAAGGGCTTCCGGGGGATTACTGGCTTGAACCCGTTTCTGACAGCACAAATCTACCCTCTGTAGCTGCGTCGGATTGTTTTGTACAACCGTCAGGCGAGGTCAATATGCGTACTGGGCCGGGTACAAATTTTGATCGTGCAGGCCAACTTTTGGCTGGGGATATACAACCGGTCGTCGCACAGAGCATAAATAATTCAGGCTTCATTTGGTATCAACTGGCGAATGACTATTGGGTGCGAGAAGATGTAGTCGAATTGCAAGGTGACTGCCAGACTATTCCGACAACACCTTGATTGTTAGGCTATGGGGCGGTTCGCAAACCGCCCCATAGGTTGTGCCAGTCCTATTGACACAAACACTTCAAGTTTGATACCTTGTGTTAGGACATCAATACTCAGGAAGCCTGCATGTCAACTGTTACCTACAGCACCCTCGCCGCTCCCAAAGTTCTGCCGCTGGATGACGCGCGCACGGTTGCCCGTTTTTTTCAGGCGTTGGCAGACCCTACACGGGTGCGGATGTTGAAGGCGCTGGCAGATGGCGAATGGTGTGTCAGCGACTTGACTGAGGCGCTGGGTATGGATCAGCCCGCCATCTCCCACCAACTCAAATATCTGCGCGAAATGAGCCTCGTCCGCTGGAAGAAGCACGGCAGGCATGTATATTACACCCTCGGCGACTCGCATCTGCGCGATATTCTGTTGAGCAGTTTGGATTATCTGGAATTTCGTTAAATCGGATTGAGGGTGTTGCTGAAGTTGATTTTGAACAAGGGGTTTCTAAGCCCCTTGTTTTATTTCTCGACTTCGATGATTTTTTCACCGGGACGGACCGCTGCTCGCTTTCGCCGCGACAGGCCGAGCATTTGCAGCGCAATCGTGCTGTAAGACATGTCTTCAGTTTTCGGCGAAGCGGGTGGCTGAGGCAGTACTGGCACGCGTACTGTGAAGGTTGTTTCTTTGCTCGGCGTACTTTGCACACCAATCGTGCCGCCATGTGCCTCGGCAATCCATTTTGCTATGGATAGTCCGAGACCCGAACCTTCGCCATCATGTACCCGTGTGCGCGAACTATCTGCCTGATAAAAACGGTCGAAGATGCGTTCGAGGTCTTCTGGCTGAATGCCCACGCCCGTATCGCTGACCTGTAGCACAGCTTCATCACCTTCACGCCGTAAACCAAAACTGATCTGCCCACCGTTAGGGGTGAACTTGATGGCATTGCTGACCAGATTGAGCAGCAATTGTTTGAGCCGATCCGGATTGCCCTTAATACGAATCGGCTCGATATGAGTGATTTTGATGAGCAAATTGCGATCTGTCGCCAGTAAGCGGGCTTCTTTGAAAACTTCCGTCACTATCGTATCCACATCAATTTCGGTCATATCCAGCGTCAGCCCACCGAAGTCCGCGCGCGCCAGAGTCAGCAGATCATTCACCAACCGTTGCATCCGGGCGGTTTCATCCTCAATGGCTTCCATCGAAAGGGTGTCCATCCCGTAACGCCGCGCCAGATCAAGATTTCCGCGAATAGCCGTCAGCGGAGTGCGCAGTTCATGAGAGACATCCGCCACCAACCGCTGCTGTGCGCCGAAGAGATGTTCCAGTCTATCCATCATGTGGTTGAACACCGAAATCAGCCGTCCACGTTCATCCATTGGCCCGTTCCACGGGATGCGTGTGCCGAGGTCTTTGGCGGTGGAAATGCTGTCTGCTGCTTCAGTAATGGCTTCAATGGGATTCAAGGTCTGGTTCGAAAGCCACCAACCCAGTGCCAGCGAACCCAGTACCGCCAGAATGCCGCCGCCCAGCATAAAGAACGATAACTGGCGTGTGGCTTGATTCACCGTTTCCAGTGAAGCAGCCACCTGAATATTGCCGAACAATCCTTCCTGCCCGATCACCCGAATCGGCCAGGTCAGCACCCGCAGTTCAGTATTGTTGATGCGAACGTTCTGGTAAACCGGCGCATCTGCTCCGAGCGATTGCGCGTCCAACGGGTCGCGGAAATCACCCAAATTATCGGAAGCTGCCCCGAATTCCGGTTTGCCATCCGCACCGATCGACCATGCCTCCACCAGCACACCTGATGCGCGGAAAATATCCAGTTGAGGCAGTTCCACGCGGATGCGTACCGTACCACCGAATTCAGGGATGGAGTATGACCTGCTGTTGTTCTTGATCTGGACAGCAGTTTCCGTCAAGTCCCGGTCGAGTGATTCAATCCAGGCAGATTGAATCACAGCGAAAGTTGTCAGGCCGAAGGCCAGGATAACCAGCGCCAGCAAACCGGAGTACAGCAGGATTAATTTCCTGCGAATGGTCATCATGAAAAACGGTTATTCTTCTTCGCGCAGTACGTAACCAACGCCGCGCACGGTATGGATGAGACGGTTGGCTTCTTCAGTCTCGGTTTTCTGGCGTAGGTAACGCACATACACCTCGATGATATTGCTCTCGCCACCGAAATCGTAACCCCACACCCGGTCGAAAATCACATCACGGGTGAGTACCTGACGGGGATTCCGCATGAACAATTCCAGCAGTTCATATTCTTTGGCGGTAAGGTCAATCGGGCGTTCACCGCGATAGGCGCGATGTGTACCTGTATCCAGTGTCAGGTCAGCAAAGCGCAGCACTTCCGGGCGGGAAGCAGGCACGGAACGGCGGAATAAAGCCCGAACACGCGCCATCAGTTCGTCTACCGAAAACGGCTTTACCAGATAATCATCCGCCCCGGCATCCAAACCCGTGACCCGATCTTTAATGTCATCCTTGGCAGTCAGCATCAAAATTGGCACATCGCTGGCAGCCCGCAGCCGCTTGCAGACCTCTAATCCGTCCAACCCCGGCAGCATCCAATCCAGAATGACCAGATCAGGCGGATTGTCGCGGGCGATCAATAATCCATTTTGTCCATCACGGGCGACGCTAACCCGGTAGCCTTCGTAGATCAGACCACGCTCGATAAATTGGGCAATGCGCGCCTCATCTTCGATGACCAGTACACGTTCAGATGGCATGTCTGCCACCTCCTTTGCAGATTGTTAAGAGCGGCACATTGGCCGCATTTTCTACGAGTTTAGTTGAGTCGGGGACTCAATTCACAATACATAATTAACGATTCTCATCTATCCTACACCCGTTTGTTTAAAAGCGGATTAGCGTTGGCTTGCCCATTGGAAAGTATTTAAACTGGGTGGATCGGCCAATACCACTTGTTCTCCACTTTGCAGATTGCGGAAAGTAAGCTGACCATCAAGGTGTGTTAGACCTGCGACCCAGTTGCCATCCGGTGAAAGGGCTGGATGGGTCACAAAACCGCCGCTGCTGAAAGGTGTCAGCGCCCCGGTCGTAGTATCCAGATTAAGCACTGTCAGTATGCGCGAACCCCCTTGATAACTGCCGATTACCAGCCGGACTGTGCCTGCTTCGACTTCTCGCATCGAAAGGATGCGGGCAGGGTAGGGTAGTGCTGCCAATTCCTGCCGCGATAAATCTGCCGGATTGACGATCATGATCGGCTGTGTGGGCGGCGGATCGCCGATGCCAACGCCGTTGCCATAGGCCAGTATTCGCCCATCACGCAGCCAGATGGCCTCGTCAAAGCCGCCGATGGGGGTCTGTTCGCCGCTGCTCAGGTCATAAATTGAATAGTCGCTACCTTCGCCACCGCCAACCATCACCAGCAGCGCGTTGATGTTCGGCGCGAATTGTGGCCGGAAATAAAATGGCGGCATGTACTGTGGTGTATCGGGACTTGAACCATTTTGCAGGATTTGTTCGGCCTGGCTGCCATCCGCGTTCGCCAGCCAGATTCCGCCAATCGGGTCTTCAAAGGTTGAAAGTACATCCAGTGTGATGCGTGTACCGTCCGGGCTGAAAGCCATGTTACGAGCTTCGCGCCCTTCCAGATCAGCGATGGATTCTGCCGCATTATCGCCGCTTTGCAGCCACACCTGCCCGCCGCTGACGTATGCTAGATCGCGTCCATTGGGCGCGAGGGCATAAGCAATAATATTCGCTTCCGCCGCTGTCAGCAGCACCGCCGCACTGCCATCCCCCGGTAAGCGCCACACCTGTGCGATGTCATTATCATCCTGCGTAATGAACGTTACATCGGCTGGAATTTCCACGCCACCAACCCGCTCCGACGCTGGCGGCCCCCAGCTATACGCCACCGCATCCGCCACAGGCAGCGTGAATCCCGCGCCGTGGGCTGGCCCAACCAGCGCCATCACCCCGCCGCGCAGCGCGATCATCAGTTGGCCTTTGGGTGCCCAGCGCACATTATTCAAATCCACCGCCGCTTCGCCCAATGTTTGCACTTCTGGCGAATCCGGCGCGAGGGCGATCAATGTGCCGCTGCCTTCGGGAATTTCAGCATCGTCTCTCTGTCTGCCGAATACTCCCAAACGGCCATCGCCCAGCAGGAATGGCAGTTGATAAATCCAGCTATCGTCCAGCAGCAGGGTTTGGGTGTTGGCCTGTGCCAGATTCATGCGGAACAAGCCACCCGTAGCCGGAGCGAACGCCACTTCTGAATCGCTTACCCATGTCATACCTAATGACGAAGGAATCGCACTGGTCAATACCAGACTATCCCCTTCGCGGCGGTACAGCCACCAGATATTATCTTCCGCACCCGCTGCCAGATAATCCCCGTTGGGCGACCAGATTACCTGCTCGAACGCGCCCTGCCGCAAATCGCCAAAGGTTTTGCTGGTGGTGTAATAAACCCGCGCGCCGTAATCGATGGTGTAAACAATAGCATCCCCATCCGGCGACCATGCAACTGTATCGCCGCGTCCCCGGAATGGCGGAATGCCAGCCAGCACCCCTTCGACCAACTCACTGGATTGGTCATAAATATTGTAGACCGTCAATCCGGCTTCCGTGCGGTAGGCCATCCAATTGCCATCCGGCGCGACTCCAAAATCGAGGATGAATTCCCCCTCTGGTGTCACCACCGAAACGCCCGCTGCCCCTAAACCATACTGCTGCACCTCGCCATTGTTGGTCAGCACATAGAGTTCAGTCGGCAAATCCAATCCGTCCTGGGCATAAAGTGTCCCGCTGATGAGCAGGAACACAAGTAAGCAGCTTATCCAGCGAATCATCAGCAACCACCTTCGGCTAACGTTCTAATCTCGCATGGTTTGGAGTATACACTAGGTTGGTCTACCTGTTTTTAGGATGTTCGGGTGATTAAAACCTGGTGCATGACTTTCAACCTGCCTGAAAGTGCTATCATGCCCAGCAGATTTTGAAGATCAGCCGCCTTGCAACCATGACCCCATAAGGAGGAAGAATCATGCTCAAATCGATTCGCAATTTGGACTACACTATCATTTTCTGCCGGGATATTGAGGCTATGAAGCATTTTTATCGGGACATCTTGGGCTTCCCGGTTTCGCGGGATTCCGGCACTTGGGTGGAGTTTCAGCTTGGCAGTGTCCGGCTGACGCTAAACAGTCGGGGTTCAGGCTATGACGGTGTGCGCGAACATCACGGTGCTCCCCTGCTTGACGGCGCAGGTTTGCAATTAGCGTTCCGCGTCGCCCCGGCGGAAGTCGATAGTTGTTTTGACGAATTGCAGCAGAAGGGGGTTTCCATCCTTCAACCGCCTACCACGCACCAGCGCACCAATCACCGGACGCTGTTTTTCAAAGACCCCGAAAATAATATCCTCGAAATCTATGCCGAAGTCTAACCGCTAAAAGCAGCCTTGTGCTGGCAAGGTTCACCATCAACCTGTCAGCATACCTCTGCCAAAACGAAAACGGCCTATAATCTAGCCTGTAATAAATTGCACAGCCTGATCACTACAGGCTAGATCGGATATAAGAAATGTTGAAACTTGTTTTGCGCTGCTGCTTGCTGCTGCTTATCATGGCGGTTGCCGCCTGTACCCTGAATACCAGCCCGACTCCTGAGCCGGTTGTGCTTCCAACCGCGTCTGATAATCCATCGCCACAGGAAACCGTATCATCTGATGTCCCGGTTATACGTGGCGAGGTCACCATAACGCCCAATGAAGGGATGCTGGATAACTGGCTGCAATTGATGCCCGGTGCGACGGTAGAGGTGCTTTGGGCGGATGCTGAAACGCCGACCCACGTCGAATTCTATTTTGCCCCTACCGGTACAGGCATCATTCCTGAACTCATAGGCACGGATTCCACAGGCGAAGATGGTTGGGCGATTTCGTGGACAGTACCGACTCAGGGTGTTATGGGCTATTGGAATGCCAAAGCCTATTTTGCCGATGGCAGCATGTGGGAAACCGCCTCGTTAGGAGTCTATGCCCCGGCCTGATGTTCAGGTGTGGTAAATAATTTCGCCGTCATGCCATTCCGGTTCGGATTCCAGCACTGCCATCAGCTTCATAAAGCGGTCGTTCTGTTCCGGGCTTTGCGCGTTGGCGACATAGGCTTCCCGACTTTCAAAGATTGCTGTTAGATAAAACTCGCGGCTGTCGCTGTCCATCTGGTACACATAAACCGCGACCTGACCGGGGGATCTGCCCATACCGATCTCCCGGCTGACAGCCTCGAATTGTGTTTCCATACCTGGCCTGACTCGGATTCGCGCCACTGTCCCGTACATAATTGTCCCCTTTGCTCCTTATCCCTCCATCTAATACGCTCCCCAACCTCCTCCCGGATTTCATCCATCTCCTCAATCTTTTTGCTCTTCCCTCAGTACCCAGTACTCAGTACTTTACTCATCACTCGTCACTCATACCTCATTACTTCCCACCCCGTACTTTTCCCTTCCTCATCCTCATGCTAAACTTCCCCTTATGAACAACACCCTCCCAAACATCACACCCGGAGCAGAGCCCTATTTTCAACGTGGCAGCGAGATTGGCTGTTTATGTCTGCATGGATTCATGGCCTCGCCTGCCGAAATCCGCTGGCTGAGTCAGCATCTCGCGGGGCAGGGGTATACCGTTTATGCGCCGCGTCTGCCGGGGCATGGCACAGATTACCGCAGCATGACCCGCGTGGGTTGGCGCGATTGGTACGCTGCCGCGCTCGATAGCTATCATATTTTGCGGGCGCAGTGTAAACAGGTCTACATTGTGGGACATTCGATGGGCGGAATGCTGGCGCTGCTATTGGCTGCCGATGGCTTGGGCGATGGCGCGGCAGTGTTGGCTGCCCCTGTGCAGTTCCATTCCCGTATGATGGCGATTGCCCATTGGCTCAAATATGTGCTGCCTTACACCGACCATACGGATCGTTCCAATCTGCCGGAAATCATTCGGGCAGAACAGGCGCGGCTCGGCGAATCCGTCACCGGACGTGTGCGTTATGACCGCTGGGCGACCCGCGCGGTAGCCGAAATTTATCAACTGGCGGCGGTGGTGCGTTCGCGTTTGTCACAGGTGCAAACCCCGTTGCTGCTGGTTTATTCGGAAGCTGACCGCACCGCACCACCCGAAAATATGCTGCTGATCCTTGATAATATTCGCAGCCGTAATCGTGAATATCATCTCATGGCGGAAGGGGGTCACATTCTCCCGCAGGATTTTGCCCGTGAATCGGTCTTCGCCCATGTGGCTGATTTCATCGCCCGCAACTCCGCACCCTGAAATGCGTATAGCCCTATAGAGGGTTTCCGACCCTTCCCTAAATAGAAACAAGGCGGGAGAAAAATATGCTCCGTGCAATAATTGACCAACTTCTGCTCACATGGCGGCTGCTGCGTGACTCGCGTGTGCCGCTTTGGGCAAAGGCGATTCCGGTTGCGGCAGTGGTCTATGTGCTGTCACCCATCGACCTGATCCCGGATTTTATCATTGGCCTCGGTCAGTTGGATGACTTGGGAATCTTTTTGGGTTCGATGCGTTTGATGGAATCCGTCGCGCCCGGTTACGTGGTGGATGAACATCGCGCCGCCCTTAACCGCCGTCACACTCCGCTGGAAACCGTCGATGCCCCGGCCTACACCATTTCGCACCCTGAAGAAGAGAAACCGAAGCGGGGGTAGCTTTTGAGTAGAGGCGTTCAGGCCGGATGCCTCTACGACAACCTTTCAGCCTCGCCAATTTTTGTTACCTGATAAACAGGAGGTATCAGGTGATTGTTACACGCATTACGAACCCACTTTGAACCCCACACCAACCGCAAAATAACCCGAATCCGTAAAACTCAACATCCTTGACCTATTCCTGCTTGCGTGCCTTGACAACCCGAATCCCTTCGAACGCCTCCAGCTTACCCTCAATGCGCGCCTCCAAAATGGCGAAATCCACATACAAACTTATATAGCTGGCAATCCAGCCCTGCCATTTGGCATTTAACTCAGTATTTAGAGATCGACGAAGTGAGGCTTTTGGTCGTGCTGTTTCCAAACGATTGGTGATTATCAGTGCGCTGAGGCGTATTAACAAACGCAAAATTTTCAGCAAGCCATTTATATCTGTGATTTGGCCAAGATAGAGAATATGCGCTTCAAGGCCAATGTCTTGGGCAAGGTCACGGGCGAAATCGCGGGTGAGGTCGCGCATGAGGTCGCGATCACGTTTATTGTAGAGATAAAGGGCGCGAGCGAGATCAAGATAAAGAGTTTCATTGGGGTCGAAATCGAGATCAAAGTCAAGGTTAAGAATGTCATCAAGGTCAAGAGCGCGGGTGAAATTATTAGAAATGTGGACGCGGTTAATTTCTCTGCTGTGGGAAAGATCATCTGTTATTTGTCGTTTTAGCTGACTTAAAATTGTCTCTTCTTTGAGTGATGTCGGTAGTAACATCAAATGATTATTGTCCGCCCAAAATCCGACGCTTCCGCTGGCTATTAGTTCGTCCGAATGAGGCAGGCGATAACGCCACTCTTCATTCAGGTCGCGTCCATTCAACCATTCGCAAAAAGCCGTTGCATCAGAAAACCGCATACCAACTACTGGCTTCCGCCCTTCCCCTGCTGGAAATTGATATTCCATCCAATGATCTGGCTGATGATATTTCCTCTCTGCCAATTTTTCGTCTATGAAAAGCTGGTATTCGGCGTGGGTAATCAGATCATTGTCTGCATAAGTATCGTCATCCAGTCGGCTCAAACTGCGTAAACGCCGCGTCAGTCGTACTTCCGCTGCCAACCGCCGTCGATCGGGGTCTGGATCTTCCAAGCCTTTTTCGACGCGATTTTCCAAGGCCTCGCGCAGCGTCGGATCAATCTCGCGAGCTTCATCCCGACATTCCACCGCCAATGTCAAAACTGTTATGGATGGTGGTTCCGCTGCCAAACAGGCTTCAATAATTGCTGATGCATCGGCGCGTGCGCTGTACAACCTTAATGTCTCGTGCCACCAACTGTTATTGATCTGACCAATCAATTCATTTTCTAATTGCCCTTCCTGAACATGAACCGCCGCCAGAAATTCCTGAAACGTCAGATGGGCGAAGCTGTAAACGCCATTTTCGCGTTCGAGTAGCAACCCGCTGCTGTCTTCGATCATCTTCAAGAACTCAACCCCGTTGCTTTGTGGGCTGACGGCTTTCAATGGTTCTTCAATGCAGCTAAGGGCATCCACTAATGCAATCTCGCGCATCTCCTGGCGCATCATGGCATACGCCAGTGGCTGCAAAACCCGCTGCTTTTGCGCTGGGGTCAGGTCGATTTCCATGCCGCGTGCTTGCTGACGTTTGCCCAGAAAAACCTCGCAAATTTCGGCATAAAGTTCTACCCGCCGCCCCGGCAGCGAACTGCGATAGCGGTGAACGTTGGCAATCATCGTCAGCAGCAGCGGATTGACCGCCAATGCTGACAGCGAAGGGGCGTCTCGGATTCGACCCTGTAAATCCTTTGCACCTTCTTCCGCTGCCATGTGAACGCCGGGGTCAGCTTTCTGCGCGCTCATGGTCTCGTTCGCCAGATACCAATTGTGGACGAAGGATTTAATCTGCTCCTGACTAAACGGGCGCACTTGCAGCACGCTTACATTGCTTAAAGGATTGCTTTTGTACCCAAATGGGCGTGAAGTAACCACAAAACAGTTCATGCCATAGGTCGTCATCTGCTCATCAACCCATTGAACCACTGCCTGCCGTATTTTGGGGTCGGCTACCTCGTCCAATCCATCCAGCATAATGATGCAGCGGCCATTATTCAGGTGGTTTTCAAACCAGCGCGGCGGCGGTTTTGTATCCAGTTGAGTCAGGCTGCTCAGGATGGCCTCGACCAATGGAAGCTGTGGATTTTTGCTGATTGGTTCTCTCAGGTCGCGCAAGAATAGAATGATGGGTATTTTATTGGGTGCGCCCTGTTTGCGCCGCATCAAACGTCCGCTTGCCAGCGTGATGACCATATGTTTGAGCAGGGTAGTTTTGCCACATCCCGGTGAACCGATCACCGCTAGATTGTGGATTTTCTCAGACTTCAGATATTCCCAGATCGCATGGCTGCCGCCGCTCAATTCAGGCGGAATCGGATTGGCTGTATAATCAATTCCCGGCGCGACGCCTAGCTGCACAAAAACCTGTTCCAGTTCGAGGCTGTGCGGCCCTTGTGTACTCAAACCCTTTACATCAAAGGTGCGGTGTTTGTAAATCAGATATTTCAGATAGCGTTTGCGGAAAGGGGATAAAAAAGACAGGATGCGGGTATCAATTGCATCTGTCAGTCGATCAGCCCAGCGTTCGATGAGCTTTTCCCACACCTTTTTGGTGAGCGCAGCAATCCCCGCCGCGATTCCATAAATGAACATCACGACCAGAGCTTGGGTTGGGTCTTGCGTTGTGCCCCATCCTAACGCGAATGACACCGGAAATCCCAGCGCCGCGATAATCAGCAACAAAGTAGACAGATTATTGGACGAACTGCCCCCGGTGGTCATGTGGCCTCCGCGTTATGTGGTGTGTCTAAATACTTCACCTAACATATTATCACACTTGGTTTTACGCTGTGTCCAATTCCCTCTGTTATTGGGGAATGGCTGAAGCCTCACCACGGCACGGGCTTCCCATCCCGATAAAACCCACCGCTTGTCCCGTTATCCGGCAGCGTCACCGCCCACAACACACTGGCCGCTCCTTGTTCAACTGGTCTGCCGCCCGCGCCGCCCATATCGGTCGCCACCCAACCGGGACACACCGCATTCACCAGAATCCGTCCCCCGCGCAGTTCTGCCGCCAGCATCCGCGTCAGGGCGTTCAATCCCGCTTTCGATAAACTGTATCCCGGTGTTCCGCCGCCCATGCTGGCGAGTGAACCCGATTCACTGGAGACATTCACGATGCGGGGATGAGGACTCTTTCGCAGCAGGGGCAGGAAGGCTTGGGTCATCTGCCATGCACCGAAAATATTGGTTTCCAGCGTTTCGCGCACATTGCCCAGATCAGCATTCACCGCCCGCTGCCATGTGTCATAATTGATCGCCGCGTTATTCACCAGTACATCCAAACATCCATACTCGGCTTCCACCCACGCCCGCAGGTTTTCGATACTCTCCAGATCGCTCACATCCAACTGTTGCGCCACAATCGCGCCATTCGAGACTTGAAGCTGTGCAGTGGCTTGCTGACCTTTCGCCAGATCACGCGATCCCAATACGGCCACATAACCCCGTTCCCCCAGTTGGCGACAGACCTCTAATCCAATTCCGCGATTGGCTCCGGTGACAATTGCTATCGGTTGGTTCGCCATATTTTCCCCCACTTGCTTTAACGCCTCATCAGTCCGTTCTTTGCTCAATAATCCACATCACCAGACTCCACGTATTCGCAATCGCGCACACCAACACTATCACATCCGCCAACCACAGGCTCATAAATCCGATTGACCATTGATCGACAAAAAAGCACACGCCTGATGCCAGAATCACCGTGTAACTCACCACTGGCCCGACGATCTGCGCCAGCCAGTCCGCAACCGTGAAATCCTGATGTTCACGCGCCGCCTGAATCAAACCCCGTACATGGCGCACCGTCCGCACCAGCCCGATCACCCCACCCACCAACAGGATTAGCCCCAGCGCAGGTGGTGCATAAGTCGGGACGAGCATGGCGCACGAGATCAGCAGGGCGGATACGAAATAAAAAACGCTCGGTGTAACGAACGTTTTGATGTCCTCTCTGGTATCGTCGGAAACCAGATGCATCCCCAGTGACATTGCCACGAACATCAATCCCAGCAGTCCCGCTGCCGCCCCACCAGCCATAAAATAATAATTCTGCCAGCTCCGCAGCATTTCGATAAACGCATCCATCTGTCTTTGCCTTATCCTTCTGAACTTAGCATTGGGTAGTCGCTGGTCGTGCCATCGAGGGCGGCGGCTGGTAAGCGTTCACCTGTTTGCCAGTTGTAGATTGCGATATGGAGTTCGTAGCTGCCCGATGGGATGCCCGCGATTTCGCTGAAGCGGCAGGCGTTTCCGGGCGGGGGGAGGCTGTAATCGGCTTGGGCTAGTAGTTGTCCATCTGCATCCAGCACATGGAGCGCGACCGAGTAGGTATCGTTCAGTACGGAATCGGCTACCGCATAACCCACCCATGCCCGCATAATCCCATCCGCACTAACTGTTACATCTCCAATCAGCGACACATTGATTCCGTCAAACTGCCGTGCGGGTGCATCCATGTTTAGGCGTCCAAAGCCCCAAATCCGCATATTGTCGGTATCGGTCAGAGTCGCACAATGGTAGAGATTTTGCTCATTCAGCACATATTCAGTCAGCGCCCATTCATTGGATTCCCAGCGGGGGTCATAAACCAGCCACAGCCGTTGAGCATCGCCCGCCGCTTGCCGCACCCGTTCGGCAAAAATCTGTGTGCCGGGGTAGGTGCTGTTTTCGACCACTTCCAGCCGCGCCCCGAAGTCGCCCATGTAATGCGTCAGCGGATGGAGCGCCAACGTGGGGCGGTTATCGTTGCCCAAGAGGTTGATAATTACGTCGTCCGGTTCGACACGATTTTCAAGCACTTGAGCCATCTCGCGGGTGGGCTGCGGCGGCCAGCGTTGGATCATGCCTTCAACCCGGAAATCGCCCTCTACTGCGATCAATCCCGCCGCCCATATCCCGATCACCAGCGCCGCCGGAACACGCTGCTTGCCCAGTTCATAAATCCCAAA
Organism: Anaerolineae bacterium; assembly: GCA_019912965.1. GTDB lineage: Bacteria > Chloroflexota > Anaerolineae > Aggregatilineales > Phototrophicaceae > CFX2. The sequence goes on along the minus strand of JAIOHM010000140.1, from coordinate 50,767 downwards.
GCCTGCGATTACTGCCAACAGTGGCAAAACCGCCATGTTGTAGCGCAGTTCGTTCAAGCCAAAGACATAATACGCTGCCAGATTGATCGCCAGTATGACGATTAGCAGCAGCCATATTTTCCATGAGGCGCGGTTGAGCAGGCTGAAAAAGGCCAGCACTGCGAATACTGCTGCACTGGTATTGCTGAAGGTGTAGAAGGTATCCCCCGCGATCTTCAGCAGTAACGATGCATCCGGCTGCACGCGAAATTCGGCCTGCGCGATTTCCATCCCGCGTATCAGATTCGCCAACCACGGCACGAACAGCAGTCCGCCGACGATCAGCGCCAGCAGTGCCAATCCCCATCGACGATTAGGTCGCTCACGTACCAGCCGTATGAGATGCCACAAACCTACCAATCCAATCGGCACTGCCGCGAAATAATGGGCATTCAGCAATCCGGCTGTGACCAATGCCAGCGCCGTATAATCTGCCCATCCCGGCGGACGTTTCCAATCCATTACCCGCTGATAAACCAGCAGCAGCGCCGCTACCCCCAGCACCAGAAACATATACACCCGCATCTCGTGCAGGAAGTAGACGAACCAGACGCTTGTGCCGAGTGCCGCTGCCGCACCCAACCCGACCAGCGGATGTTTCCCGACAGCCCATCCCAACCGGAATACCACGGCCACAGTCAGCACGCCCGCCAGCAGCGACAGCGCCCGCGTCGCAAATTCCGTCCAGCCGACCGTATTGCCCCACGCCGCCAGCATGAATGGATAGCCGATTCCCTGCCGTACATCTTCTTCCGAGACGCGATTCCAGATTTCAGCGGGCGAAAGGGGAGGGCCAAAATCACTTGTCCCCGCCGCATACCACGACCACCACTCATCGAACCACACCCCATCAGCGTTCAGCTTCCGCCCGCCCAGCCACGTAACAGCCAATAAAAGACCCAGAAGCGCCAGCCAATAGATCGGTGACAATTTTGTAGATGATTTCATGAATGATTGGGTATAAAAATATTCAGGATAGAAGGCTTTTCCCCTCTCGAATGTGGAGAGGGGATAGGGGTGAGATTCTTAAACTACCGCAGCACCAGCCGCTGCGACTGTACCTCGTCCATTGCGCTAATCGTATCTTGCAGACTGGAAACCTCGTCCTGAATTTCCAGCCGCAAACGCTGTGCCCGTGCGCTGTCCACCTCTTTCGTCCCCAGCAAGGACATCTGTGCATAAATCGTGCCGAGTGACGAAAGGGTGCTTTCCAGTTGGATTTCCGCCCGCCGCACACTGCTCACGGTCGCATCCAGATTATCCCGCTGCTGCTGAAGCTGTTTTAGCTGCTGTTCCAAATCCTGCCGGACGCGCGGGTCTTTTTCCAGTTCCAGCCGCTTTTCCGTATTTTTAATCTGGTCAGGCACACGGCGGCGGTCGCGTTCTACCAGATCGTTATCGTCAAAAGAATCAATATGCATCGCCAGATCGTACATATGCCCGATCCAGTCGTTGATGTCTGCCACCGTTTGCATCATGCTGGAACGCATCGCGCCGTCGTGCCGCTTCGCCAGTGTCAGCATATTGCGGCGATATTCCAGCGCGCTCTGTAACCGCTGCCGTGAAACCGTGCCTTTGATCTTGCCCAGATCGTACTGTCCCTCAAATTCGCGTGCCACCGCTGCGCTGCTGGCCTCTGGATCGGTGATGGCCGAAAGCACCAGCGCTGCCTCGGCAATTGCGCCGCCGATCAGCCAGAACCAATCCTGCCACCACGGAAAGGGGTCTTTCACGAACAGAAATAAAATCGCCGTCAGCGCGATGGTGACGACGCTCTCCCAGCGCAGCAGGGCGTTGCTGATAATCGCGCCCAGTGCGCGCTGTTTAACCTCATTTGGGGTTGTCATGATTTTTATATGCTCCGCGTGTACATCATACTATACGCCCAATGCCCGCGCCCGGTTGCGTGGGAAATAAATACAGGGTCTATTGTACCCAGACCCTGTAAGAACTGCATTGATGAATTGTCAGCCTGAAACACTTTGTACGCAGTACAGAGTATCCGGTACTTTGGCTATCCTTCGCTGCTCTGCTGTCCGCCACCCTGTGCGCCCAGCAGACGCTTGCGGCGTTCTTCCAACTGACGTTCGACTTCGCTGCCGCGCACCGCTTCTTCCACCTGCTCGGAGAGGCGGTCGGTTGCCATATCCAGCTTGGCATCTTCGCGGTCGATCCGGGCGCGAATCTGTTCGCTCAGGCTGCTGATCTGTTCGTCGCCCACGCTTGACAGCGCATCCAGACTCTTGACCGTCTTGAGCGTAACTTTCTTGGCTTCCGCCAGTTCGATCAGTGACCGCAGATGTTCGCGTTCCTGCTTGATGGTCGTCAGGCGGCTTTCCAGCTTCAGGCGCATATCCAGCATCTTTTGATACTGGCCTTCCTGCGACTGCCACTGCTCATAATATTCCTGCGAAAGCTGCTGCTTGGTGTTCAGTTCGGCCTGTGCTGCCCCGGCCAGATCATTTTTGCCCTTGATGATGAGCGTATCAATGTCCCGGTCGAGTTTTTCAGCCGCCGCCGCGAATTCCTCATACTTACGTTTGAGCGTCTTGACTGTCCCGCCGACCGTAGCCGCCGAGTCTTCCAGCGCTTCCAGATTGCGTTCCACCTGACGGATGTATTCATCCATCACCTGAACTGAATTGTTTTCCAGCGCCCGGTCAACAATTCCATGCAAATTGGCGCTTATAAGCGTATTGATCTTTTCAAAAAGCCCCGGAGCCATGTAGTGTTTTTCTCCTGATCGAACACGGACAGAATATGAGTATGCTCCCCAGTATACCCCAAGTTATGCAATCAGGCGGTGAGTTTTTCCAGCGGCAGATGAATCTTGAATGTACTGCCCTGACCAACCTCGCTTTCCACGCTGGCACTCCCGCTGTGCAGCTTGGCAACACCCTGCACAATCGCCAGTCCCGCACCCGCGCCCTGATCTTCATTCAGCGCCCGGTTGATCTGGTAAAAACTTTGCCAGATGGCTTCCTGCTCATTGCGTGGGATGCCGCGTCCCTGATCCTTGACCCACAATTCAATGGTGCCATCGACCAGCCGCGCACCCATCGAAATTGGCTGCCCCGGATGGGAGAACTTGACCGCATTGCTCAATAATTGCGCCAACGCCGCTGTCAGATATTCGCCGTCGCCCATGAATGTCGGCATCTCGTCTTCGATGTGTACCGAGCAGGGATGCGGCTCCAGATCCTTGACCCGTTCCTGCGCATCCTTAAAAATATGGTGCAGGTCTTCCACCGGGAATTTGCGCCAGTCATAAGTTTGCCGCGCATCCCCCGTTTCCAGTTCCACCAGCAGAATGAAATTTTCGATCAACCGCCGCAAACGGTCTGCCCCGCTGCTGACCCCTTTCAGATACGCCACGATTTCCGCATCGCTCAACGCCCGGTCACCCGGATTATTCAGCATATCCGCATAGGCCACCACGAACGTCAGCGGGGTGCGGAATTCATGGTTGAGCATCGTCAAAATCTGCCGCTTGAGGGTTGCCATACCGCTGTTGTGTGCCGCAATCAGCGCGCGATGCCGTTCCAGCCGCGACTCGATCTTCACCAGCAAATCCTGCGGATCATATGGCTTCACCACATAATCATCCACGCCCAGCCGCAAACCTTTATGCTGGTCGGATTTTTCGCCCTTCGCCGTCAGGAAGATAAACGGGACGGAAAGCCATTGCCCCTGCTTGCGGACTTCCTTTAGAAAGGTAATGCCGTCCATGCGCGGCATCATAATGTCAGACACAATCAAGTCCGGTGGGGCAGTCTGGTTGTGCAGCACATCCAGCCCCTCGACCCCGTTTTCTGCCGTCAAAACCTGATATTTTTCCAGTTCTAAAATGTCCCGGATTCCTTCCAGCAGATGCACATCGTCTTCCACAACCAGGACAGTGGCTTTACCCATTCCCAATGCTCCATGTCGCCATGCGGCGATCTATATTTCAACTCTGTTATATTATTAAGACTATCGCATCACCTGAATTTTGCGTCAATAGCAAATTCCATTCCGACTATCATTACAGCCTGTTGAAATCATAAGTTGCCCCACCACCATTTGCAAACGGCCTGTAAGGAAAAATCAACCTTCGCCGATCATTTGCACCCCGATAATCCGTCCGTCTATAATCTCTTTATTAATCAGATTCCGCGCCTCAAAAAACGATGTCCAAAATTTTCATCAGCTACAGCCGTAAAAATATCGACGCCGCCAACTTCATCGCTGGCGAACTTCGGAATCGTGGCGCTGATGTTTTTATTGATTACCAAAGTATCCAAGCAGGCGAGGAATTTCCAGATCGTTTGGCGACGGAGATTGACTCTTCAGATGTGATTATATTTCTGCTAAGCGAGAATTCGGTGGTTTCTAGGTGGGTAAGAAACGAAGTTTACTATGCTTACCAACAAAATAAGTTGATTATCCCTGTTGAGCTAGACGAAACTCCATTGCCTCGCAACTTATTCTTTTTAAATGCGATTGATCGGGTTAATTTTAAGGATTGGGGACACGGACAATCGAGCGAAACTGGGCTTCGCAAATTGCTTCGAGCATTAGGGTTTCTAGAAGACGAATCGCAATCTTCTGTGGATATTACTCCTTATTTGCCTAATGCTTCTGTTCGGAGTCTGCCACAGATCAAATCTCTGCTAAAACGTCGGTTTTCGCCCGGTGTACTGGTTGGGGGCATAGTGCTTATACTGCTCATCGCTACTTTTGCCTTCATTGTTGCTTGGCAGAATCAATTAATAAATTTACCTTTATCTAGTGAGCCTTCTGCAACAAACACAGAGTCTTTTGATCCTATAGTGGCTGCACGATCTACCCGTGATCATCCTTTGACGCAGACAGCGGAAACTTTTACAGATACCCCGTTTCCGACAGCTACAGCTACATATAATATTACGCAAACTATGGAGGCTGCTGGGACTTTTGTTATTGAGGAACTGACTATTACGGCTGCATTTTGGACGGACACTCCAATACCCCCAGCCAGCCCTACCTTAACATTTTTGGAACTTGCCCAATACGGTGTTGTTACAAATACTGACTGGCAGCCATACATACAGACGTTCGATGATATTGAAATGGTTCTTGTCCCTGCAGGTTGTTTTGATATGGGCAATAATAACGGCGAGAACGATGAAAAACCTGTTGTAGAACAATGCTTTGATAAACCTTTCTGGCTTGATCGCACCGAAGTCACCAATAAACAGTATGGCTCAGAGGGTTCTTTCAGCGGCGATAACCATCCCCGCGAACGTGTTACTTGGAATGAAGCTAGGGCGTTTTGCGAAGCCCGTGAGGCGCGTTTGCCCACTGAAGCCGAATGGGAATACGCAGCTCGGGGGCCAGATGGATGGCTTTACCCTTGGGGAAATGCTTTTCAACCAAACAACGTAGTTTATGCTGGCAATTCTAATGGTCAAACATCTGAAGTTGGTAGCCGTCTGACAGGTGCATCTTGGGTTGGCGCATTGGATATGAGTGGTAATGTTTGGGAATGGGTTAACACATTCTATGAGCCTTATCCCTACACTTCAGACGATGGACGTGAAGTTTTAAATGTTGCGAATAATTTGCGGGTAGTTCGTGGAGGTTCTTGGCAAGTTACCGATTCACTTCTAAGAAGTACTTATCGCAATAATGCTATATCGTCAAGTTCATATAACGTTCTTGGTTTCCGCTGCGCGCGGGACTACTAATCCTCACAGTATCTCTAACCCGTTTTTCTAGCCCCTTCAGTGGGCTTGATTTCCCCTAGCCAGATGACTTTAGCCTCTGGCGTTCCCCCACATTTTCAAACCGTTTTATAATCGACAGATATGAACTTTTGTGCTACTCTGTTCTGTAGGGGCGCAACACGTTGCGCCGCGCGCTCGGTCTTTTCCGCTATCAACTTCCTTCAATACCTCTACCGTACACCTCACTAACCACACACCCTTGCGCCAATGAACTACAATTGAAAATGGTAATCAGTGAAGGATGTGACCTTGAAAGATGATATGAACGGCAAAATCTGTCTCGTGACAGGCGCAACCAACGGCATTGGCAAAGCAACGGCGCAGGCGCTGGCTCAGATGGGCGCGACAGTCGTCATTGTGGGGCGCAATCCGGCCAAGTGTGCGGCAGTCGTAAGCGAGATCAAACAAATCAGCGGTAATAACAACGTTGAGGCGCTTGTTGGCGATCTGTCGGTCATGGCGGAGGTGCAGCAGGTAGCCGATCAGTTCAAGGCAAAATACCAGAAATTGCATGTGCTGGTCAATAATGCGGGCGCATCGTTTTTGAAGCGCGAGGTCACCGCCGAAGGGTTAGAGAAAACCTTTGCGCTTAACCACCTGAGCTACTTCTTGCTGACCAATTTGCTGCTGGATACGCTGAAGGCCAGCGCTCCAGCCCGCATTGTCAACGTCTCCTCGGACGCACATAAGGGCGCACGTCTGGATTTTGATGATTTGCAGTCCGAGAAGGGCAATTTCGGTGCCAACGCTTATGGACGTTCCAAACTCGCCAACATCGTGTTTAGCTATGAACTGGCGCGGCGACTGTCAGGTACGGGTGTCACCGTCAACGTGCTGCATCCCGGTTTAGTGCGTACCGGATTTGCCAGCAACATGGGCGTGGTTCTGTCCACCGTTATTGACTTTTTTATGCGTTTTGTGGGGCTTACACCAGAGCAGGGCGCACAAACCTCTGTCTACCTCGCCACTTCACCCGATGTGGAAAACGTGACTGGCAAATATTGGGTAAAGAGCAAAGCGGTGTCATCCAGTCCTGCTTCCTATGACGAAGCTACTTGGACACGGCTGTGGGAAGCCAGTGACAAACTGGTTGCCGTCAGAGCCACAGCAGGTTAGTACACCAGCGCGTGAACGAAAGACAGCAACGTGCGAAATCTGCACAAAACCCCGCGTCGCATTTTTCTGGCAACTGATAACTGGCAACTGGTAACTATTGACTGACATTGACGACATTGACGACATCTCCCCGTAGCCGATTGTCATTTGTGACAAAATGAGTTCTCCACAATCGCAATCGCCGCAAACTTCGCAATGTCTTTTACCAATAACTAAAAACCAATAACCCTAGTGGCGGCGAAACCCATTCCGCCATCGCCATCGCCGCCGCCATCGCCGCCACTCCTTGCTGAGGATGGGATGAATTTTCTGGAAACTGGCAACTGATAACTGGCAACTACTCCCCAATTTCCAGCAAATCCGAAAGCAACCCGAATCCCGTTTGTGACCGTCCCGCGCCCGCGCCCACCAGCGTCACATCCCCCAGCAAATCCGTGCTGTAAGTGATCGCGTTCGTCCCGCCGCTGACCGCCGCTAACGGATTGCTCAACGGAATCCGCGTCGGAAGCACACTCGCCCCTTCTGGTGTCACGGTCACAATCAGTTTCCATTTTTCGCCCGTGTTTTTCGCCGCTTCCACATCCGCCGCCGTGATATGCGTGATGCCAAACACATCCATATCCCTCAACTTCAGCGGTTTATCAAACAGCGCGTTAGAGAGGATAATCGCCTTGCCCGCCGCATCCCATCCACCCACATCCGCCGTCGGATCAGCTTCCGCGTAACCCAACGCCTGAGCCTGCCCCAGCGCATCCGCATAGCTCATCCCGTTTTCCATCTGCGTGAGGATGTAATTGGTCGTCCCGTTTAAAATACCCTTCGCCGCGCTGATTTTGCACCCACGCAGCGCCCCCATCGCCAACCGGATGGAAGGCGTTCCAGCCATCACCGTCGCCTCAAAGCGAATCAGTTTTCCGGCACGGCGCGCGCGTTCCTTCAAATCCGCATACGCCAGCGCGATTGGCCCTTTATTCGCCATCACAATATGTTTACCCGAATCAAGCGCCGCGTAGCAATAATCCAGCGCGGGCTGTGCCGTTTCCAGATTGGTGTGTGTGCTTTCCACCATCACATCGGCGTTCGACTGTTTAATCAGCGTCAGTGCATCCCATCCGCGCGTCAAACCGAGTACATCAGGATAGTGATCGAGATGCCCTTTCCCAATTGCCGTCAGCAAATCATCGATGTCCAGCCCATCCGGGTGATACAGAGTCCCGCGCCGCTGTGTCGCTACGGCTACAATATCGCCGCGAAAACCGGATTGCGCTTCCAGTTCCGCCCCTTTATCACGCAGGATTTCCGCCAATCCTTGCCCGACTGTCCCAAACCCAATCAACGCCAGTTTCATGCGCTTGTTCCTCTTGGTAGCTGTTTTGAAGGCTGTTATTCTACCACCCTACGCCTGCATCAGCCGACCTTGCTTCTCAAGGCGAATATACATCCATCCCATTAAAAGATACGGCAGCATCCACGCACCGCTAATTAATGTGGCCAGCAATAATTGAAAAATGGGTTGATCACCTGCTTGGAAAAACCGCCCCCATACGTAGATCAAAGCGGTGATGCCCACCAGCAAACCGCATACCATTGTGATGATGCCGCCCTGTCGTTCCCATCGCCAAGCAATCAGCAGGCTGAGTGAAGCAGCAATCATCGCTACAACATAGACTCTGGCATCGTCATACACATTGCCAGATTGAATCGCAATGAACAATGCGGGCAGCAAATACAAGTTGATTAACAGGCTGGCAACCCGCAGGAGCCAACGCACAAAGTTAAGCTGACGTGTCGGGGTTGCTTTAATCCACTGCATAGGGTTTCGCTCCTTTGCTTTCAGATGTTGATGTAAAAGATTGAAGGGTAAATCTCGAAATTCACGATATAACACCACAAACACAGCCCACTGCCCATTTTGGCAAGCGTCGGCAAGCGTTTGGCGAAAGACCAATACCATCTCAGCAGCGAATGTTTCCCGAAATGCATAGGGATACAAACACAACAATCGCGCGTAAAGCCATCCAGCAGCATGTTCAAACCGGCTCATGGTGTGCCCTAATATGTCGCCTAGCAATATGTCGTCTAACGACATATATAGCGGATTTTCTGCAATCTGTCAATTAAGGTCTGGCAAACTGTAATCTGTCGTTATTCGTCCTGTGACAAAACGATGTTAAAATCGTAAAGATTTGGTTAGTGTGTTGAACCAAATCGCCTCACAAAATGTACACATAATTTTTTTCGGGGGAAATATGAGACGCTTCTGGTTAGTGCTCGTTGTGTTCGTCCTCCTGCTGGGTGTGCTGCCCGTTGCTCAGGCGCAGCGTGCTGCCGATTACGGCATCCTCGATCCGAGTGTCCCCTCTCATATTGTTGTGCTCAAAACGGGTTATGCCTCCGCCACTACCTCCCGTACGATGGCCTCCGCTTTTGGCCTTCAGGTTTCCAACGTCTACAGCCACGCCTTGAACGGTTTCGCTGCTACCATTCCGCCTGCGCGGTTGGCTGCCCTGCGGAATGACCCGCGTGTTGCCTATATCGAAGCCAATCAGGTGTGGACGATTGGCGCACAGACCATCCCAACTGGGGCAACCCGCAGCTATGCAACCAGCAACCCGCTGATCGATATTGATGGCGTGGACGAGCGCGTGAATGTGGATGTCGCCGTAATCGATACCGGCATTGATTTCGATCATCCTGATTTGAATGTTTTCCGCCGCGTGAACTGTGTCAGTTGGCTGCCGTTCATCGCTTCCTGCTCCAACGGCGGTGATGACGGTAACGGACACGGCACACATGTTGCCGGAACGATTGCCGCTAAAGATAACACCATCGGCTCAGTCGGTATCGCTCCCGGCGCGCGCTTGTGGGCAGTGCGCGTTCTGAATAATCAGGGCAGCGGTTACACCAACCAGATTATCGCGGGCATCGATTATGTACGCGCGAACGCCGCCAGCATCGAAGTTGCCAATATGAGCCTCGGCTGCGAATGCACCAGCAGCGCCCAAGCCACTGCCATCACCAATCTGGTGAATGCAGGCGTAGTTGTGGTGGTCGCGGCAGGCAACAGCGATAAAAATTCGAGCACCTTCAGCCCTGCCAATCACCCTGATGTGATTACGGTTTCCGCGCTGGCAGACTTCAACGGCCTGCCCGGTGGTGGCGCGGCCTCAACCTGCCGTGTCGATCAGGACGATACCTTAGCCGATTTCAGCAATTGGGGCAGTTTGGTAGAAATCGCCGCGCCCGGTGTCTGCATCTATTCAACGTGGATGAACGGGGGTTACAACACCATCAGCGGGACAAGTATGGCCTCACCCCATGTTGCGGGTGCAGCCGCTGTTATCGCCAGCCGTTTTAACCCGGCCAACCGTACCGATGTGCTCAACATTCGGGCGACGATTGTGGCCGAAGGTAACTTCAACTGGACAGACGACTCCGGCGACGGCATCAAAGAACCGCTGCTCGACCTGAGCGATACTACTGTATTCAATCCGTTATATTAAATGAATATGGGCGTCCTGCGGGATGTCCTTGTTCAAACGGGGATTGGGGCGTACCGACACGGTGCGCCCTAATTTATAATGACCGAAAAATATCCTTAACAGCCAGCGTGAAACCCGGCAAAACCTCGCCACCATCCAGCACATCATTTTCATTCAGCAGCAGACGATCATCATCGGTCAAGACTTCCACAAGCCGTTTAGCAATATAAACCAACCAGACGATTTTCGCCCCATTTGCCAGATAAAATTCAGCTTTTTGCAACATGGCTTTCATACTGTCGCGCGGGGATTGAATTTCAACCGCGAGATCGGGCATGAACAATACCGCACCTTCCCGCACCATCGGCTTATTGATGTCCAGCACGACCCCAACATCTGGCAGACGATCATTTAGATTATCGTCAATTGGGCGGTGGCGCACCTCTACTCCAGCACGACCGATAGGATGATCGTAAAGAAACATATTGAAACGTGTGACGATATTGCCAGCTACAATGCCATGTTCCCATGTGACCATTTTTTCCACAATCTCCCCATCAATAAGTTCAAAAAGGCGATCTGCATTTTCAGGCCGCGCGAGGAACACTTCATATTCAGCTACCGTTACCAACTGTCGCTCGATTGCCATCCGGTTTGCGCCTCCGATATTTCTTGAATTGTAACATGATTTAGTGGACTGCTCCCTGTCTTGTCAGCGCCTATCACCGGACGGTATACTGAGGAAACCGCTTTGTGCGTATGCCACAAATGCTTTTCAACAATTTGACCAACTCGGAGCAACACTTATGGCGATAAATACCACCACCCGTCCCGGCCCCAAGTCGCAGGCGATCATTGACCGCGACTCGTCGATCATGTCCGGTTCGCTAACCCCGCGTTATCCCTTTGTGATCGAACGCGGTGAAGGCGCACACGTTTGGGATGTGGATGGAAATGAATATGTTGATTTCGCGGCGGGCATCGCCGTCACCGCTACGGGGCATTCTCACCCCAAAGTTGTGGAAGCCATCATCGAACAGGCTAAAAAATTCGTTCATATCGCGGGTACCGATTATTACTACGATGTTCAGGTGAAAGTAGCCGAACGACTGGCAGAAATCGCCCCATTTGATGAACCCGCCCGCGTCTTCCTGACCAACTCCGGCACGGAAGCCGTTGAAGGCGCGATCAAGGTTTCCCGCTGGTACACCGGGCGCAAGCACATCATCGCTTTCTACGGCGCATTTCACGGGCGCACGTTGGGTTCACTGTCCTTGACGGCCAGCAAAGTCATCCAGCGTGATGGCTTTTTCCCGCTGCTGCCCGGTATCCATCATGTCCCCTATAACAATCCCTACCGCTGTATGCATGGTCGCCGCGAAGAAGACTGCCGCGCGCACTGCACTTGTGTAGATTACATCACCGATGTGCTGTTCAAACGGGATGTTCCGCCGGACAGTGTAGCCGCGATTTTCCTCGAACCGATTCAAGGTGAAGGTGGGTACATTGTTCCCGACCAACGCTTCATGCAGGAAATCCGCGATGTTTGCACCAAGCATGGCATCCTGATGGTGGTTGATGAAATTCAATCCGGCATCGGACGCACGGGCAAATGGTGGGCGATTGAGCATTTTGGCATTGAGCCGGATGTGGTGTGTTCGGCCAAAGGGCTTGCCAGCGGAATGCCGCTCGGCGCGGTGATCGCCCGCCAGCATGTTATGAGTTGGCCTCCGGGCGCGCACGGCTCAACCTTCGGCGGTAATCCGGTTTCCTGCGCGGCGGCGTTGGCAACTTTGGAATTGATCGAAACAGGTTTGATGGCGAACGCGGCAGAGCAGGGTGAGTATATCAGCGAAGCATTGGAAGAAATGCGGACGCATCATCCTACTCTCAAACACGGGCGCATCGATGGACGCGGCCTGATGATTGGCGCGGAACTGGTGCTGGATGAAGCCCGTACGCCCGCCAAAGACCTTCGCAACCGTGTTGAGAAAGCTGCCATAGAAAATGGTCTGCTCATCCTCGGCTGTGGCGAAAGTTCCCTGCGGTTCTGCCCCGCCCTCATGATTGACCGCGATACGGTACAGCAGGGTTTGGAAATCTTCGACCGCACGCTCACACAAGTTGAGCAGGAATACGACCTCCTCTAAATAAACCCATTGGGGCGACTAACCAGCCGCCCCAATTTATTGAGATCGAAACCTTGTTACGGCTACTGTGGTTCGCTAAACATCTGATCGAGTGAGCCGCTGGTGACCATTCCCATGATCCCAGCGAAGAAGCTGCTATTCACTATCGTCCCCGTGTAAACAACAGCAATTTTCCCACTGGCGATGTCAATGCGTAAAACCTGCGGCGCAATGCCACCCTCAGTTTCAACGACGGTTTCACCTGTGGCGCTGCTGAACGAGGCTGAAATCTGCTGTGGTAGTTGTGCCAAGACATTTGAAACCGAAATCAGCACTGCACTGCCGTCGACTGTCCATACCGGGCGGTCAGGCAGGGGGATTTCTTCGCTAAAGGTAGTGACGGCACGCGGATTGCTGAAGTCCGGGCCGGAAACATACAAGGCATTGGTGCTTTCTCCATCGGGGTCACCCGTTGATTGCAGCCACGCGATCTGGCTGCCATCCGGCGAGGGCGAAAGCCCAAAGACGCCCCCCATCATTCCCGGAATGGTGTTGGTGCTGCCGCTGGCGAGATCATAAATATTCAGGCCAGAACCGCCGCCGCGCATCACCCGGGTGAAATCCAGCGATGCGAACGCCAGCTTATCGTCGCTCAGGAATATCTGCGAGAAGTTCAGACCTGCCTCGCTGATAACGGTGCTGCTGCCGCTGCCCACATCATAAATAACGATTTGGCTGCCATCGCCCACCTGCCCGCTTTGGATGCCCCGGAAATCTGGCAAGGTCGAAATCAGGCCATCGCCGTTGCTATCCACCCATGCATTGTAGGCGATCTTTGTGCCAGACGGATTCCATGCGACGGTATTGGCGCGTTCGCTGGTGAGGTTGCTGATGGGCGTCACCGTTCCTGCATTGGCATCCACTAAATAAGCCACGAAACCGATGGCTTTGGCCTGTTCGGGGGTCAGTTTATCATCGCCACCACTCAAGGCATTTTGCGCGACCTCTGGCGGTAAAATCAGCATCGTCAGGGCAAGTTTGCTGCCATCCGGCGAATAAGCCATCATCGTACCAATGCCCAACTCACTGAAGCTGGCCGCGCTGACTAACTCACGGGTGCTGCCCCCGCTGTAAAGCTGAATAGTTGTCGCACCGCTTTTGGCAGCGGTCGTGAAAGCCACATCGCCATTAGTCGGATTCACGGCAAAGGCGGTCACGAGCGTTTCGTCGTCGCTGGCGAAAATCGTGGTGGTTGAGCTATCGCTCAAGTTTGTGCTGACCAGATCAAACCGTGTTTGCCCAGCGCCCTCTCCCATTGTGATAATGCTGCCCAGACCACTGAGGAATACCATCTGATTCCCATCCGGTGAAAGCGCGATGCCGGGTACACTGAACAAATCCAGGCAGCCCGCCGCCCCAAACAGCACCACCAGTACGCTCGCCAATAATGCAAACTGTCGCTTCAACAACTCTTAATCCTCCTATTGCATAGCCTTCTGCCTGCATTATAGGGGGTATGTTTGCTATGGTTGTGCATCCATATTTCCTATTGGGGTGATTTTTTTCAACTTTTTTATCAGGTATGATGGAGCGTCATCTCACTCATTCACGAGTTTAACTATGGAAATTTTGTCGGGTGGCAACAGCAATCAGGTCATCAAACAAGGCAATTCCGTTCTGCGGAATACTGGGGCATGGTCGCCTTTTGTGCATCAACTTCTGCGCTATCTGACCGCTGCCGGATTCACCCAATCCCCCGTGTTTTTAGGGCAGGAAGGGGCGAAGGAACGGCTGTCATTTGTGGAAGGTGAAGTTGGTAATTATCCGCTGAAACCTTACATGCAGAGCGAGAGCATCCTCATCGAAGCCGCGCAACTTTTACGCCGTCTGCATGATATAACCCAAAACTTCTGCATACCGCCGTCTGCACAATTTCAACTACAGACTCCCACGCCGTATGAGGTGATCTGTCATAACGATTTCGCGCCCTACAATCTGGTCTTTAGGGATGAACACATCGTCGGCATTATTGATTTCGATACCGCTGCGCCGGGTTCGCGTTTGTGGGATATTGCCTATGCGGTTTATCGTTTTGTTCCGCTGGCGAATGACGATCACTGCCGCGCTACCGGCTGGAATCCGATACCCGACAGGTTGTCACGGCTCAAGTTATTCTGTGATGCTTACGGCTTGCAAGATCGTGAACGGCTCATTCCAATGGTTGTCCAACGGCTGGAATCGCTGGTGGCCTACATGCAAAGGCACAACGCTAACCTCGACCATATCCCTATTTACCTTGCCGACCTGCAATATCTGGCAGACAATCAGGCCGCATTCATGGGCGTTACCAGAACCATATGGGATGTTGGGTGATGGCGGCGGAAATAGTTGTCAGTTATCGATTTTCAGTTTTCAGTGAAAAATGGGAAGGGTTTACGGCGATTGCGAAGCCCTCAGGGTGAGGGGAGCAAGACAGTTTGCGCGCAACTGATTCGCAAATTTCGCAAGATTCGTCAGATTCGCACATGGATTTTGTGAATCTTTGGGGCGGGAGTGTCGTCATCAGTTACCAGTTTCCAGAAAATACATCCCATCCTCAGCAAGGAGTGGCGGCGATGGCGGCGGCGGCGGCGATGGCGGAATGGGTTTCGCCGCCAACAGGGTTATTGGTTTTTAGTTTTTAGTTATTGGTAAAAGACATTGCGAAGTTTGCGGTGATTGCGGAATGGGTTTGCGCGCAAATGATAATTGGTTGAGGGGCAATGTCGTCAATGTCAGTCAATAGTTACCAGTTGCCAGTTATCAGTTGCCAGAAAAATGCGGGAAAGGTTTGCGAGATTTGCGGCGATTGCGATTGCGGAACGCTTTTGGACATTTTTAACCGCCATCCCGCAAGCGGGAGGCTGCGCTCAGACGCGAAGCATTCCCAGCGATTATTCCAGAATAGCACAAGAGTTCGTATCTGTCAATTGTAAAACGGTTTGAATTGCGCAGGAGAACAGAAGGCTGTGCTTTACCACACTGGGCCGTGACCGGGGTAAATCAGTTTTGCGCCTATCGCACGGACTGCCCCCCAACTCGCCTTGCTGACTTCATCCGCCATCATTGGATGTGTTAGGTCACCTGTGAAGGCCGCGCCCTCGTCCAAAACGAGACTCACGCTGTCGTCCGAATGTCCCGGCGTGCTGATGATTTCGCCTTTGATGCCTAACGTTTCCAGAAATTTCCGGCTTTCCGCCAGCGTCAGGGTCACATTATTACCCATCTCAACCGGTACATAATGATTTTCCGGTTTCATGTAGGTCGCCAGCGTCGGGATGAATGGGATTTGAATATCTATCACCAACAGTTTGATGCCCAACCCCTTGACTTCCTGCGCCAATCCCCCGTGATCGGGGTGATAATGTGTCGCCAGCAAATATGGAATTTCCGCGAGGTTAATGCCCATACGTTTGCAGGCGTGTTGCAATTTGGGCAGTGTCCCCGGCCAACCGACATCTAGCAACAGGCGCGGACGGGTATCCGCCAGCACGTAGTAATTGGTAGAGTCGTAACCAACATTGACAATATTCATGGCGACACCTAAAAATACAGGTGAACTGACTTTCAAACTATTCTACCTTGGCAGGTAGGGTGAGGTGAATGATATGTTAGCCGAGCAGTTTGTTGAAAGCTGGAACATCCACAACCGCATTCTTTATTATCTGCTGGACGCGATTCCAGAAGAAGCCTTAAGCGGGGTTTCGGCCTCCAAAGGGCGCAGTGTCGGGCAAATGCTGGCACATATGCACAACGTCCGGCTGCAATGGCTGGAAGCCGCCGCGCCGGATTTGTTCGCTACGCTGGAGAAAATCCCGGCACGTAAGAAAGACGAGTTCACAATCGAGGGCTTGCGGACAGCGTTAAAGGCGTCGGCACAGGCGATGGAAATCCTGTTTCGGAAAGGCTTTGAAACCGGGACGATCAAAAATACCAAACCCCACGCCGCCGGATTCTACAGCTACTTGGTGGGGCATGAGTGGTATCACATTAGGGAAATCGGCATGACTTTAACGCAGGCCGGATTCCCGCTGCCTGACAGCATCGCTTACGGCTTATGGGAATGGGAAAAGCGCTAAAAAAATATGGAGCGTGGATATAATGAGATTAAGAAGGGAGGCGATCATGTCGCAAGTTACTTATGAAACGGTCGTCAAAATGGTGGAACAACTTTCACCGACCGATCAGGAATCGCTGATTGTCCATTTACAGGCTATCGTCAAACGGCGGAAGTTAGATAAAGCTGAGTGGAAAGCGATGTTTGAAGCAACAATTCTGCATGTTCCTATAATAGCCGATTTCTCGCCCCGCCGTGAAGATTGGTACGGTGATAGGAATTTTAGCCACACCCCCCGATAAATGTCTGCCAGTCGAAGCCCGTGATTGAACCTGCGCTGGCGATCCGTAAAATGCCATCCGCACCTAACTGCTGCCAGAGTCGGGAACGCGCATCACCGTATAACCGTGTCGCGGCACAGACTGCCCCGCCTTCCGCCTGCACAGCGGTGATCGTCCCCATGTCGGTGGTGAGCAGCAAGACTTTATCGTAAAGAGCCAGCCCCGCCCGCCCAGTCACATCCGGCAGTGCGACCTGCCAAAGCGGTGTTCCATCCACGCCATAGGCATTGAGGCTTTGTTCGGCTTCTGTGAATACATACAGTGTGCCATCCGGCGCTTCCAGTGCGGCACTGTTCTTCCCACCGGATGGTGCGTTATCCAATGCGACACCCCACGTTCCACTGTCATCAATGCGCCACAAACCACCCTGCGTATAGGCCAGCAGATTGCCGCCTAACGCCCCGGTTAAACTGCCTTCATCCTGAAGCTGTGCTGTATCCAGCAGGCGACCATCCAGCGATAGGCTCAATAATTGGTGATCTTCAGTAATCAGGCCGATCAGATTTGGCGCGGCATAAGCCCGGATGATGGACGGCACATCAGCCAACTGCCAAACAACAGTTTTCCGGTCAGCACCCAAAGCGATCAACGCATTTCCCGGCCCATGAAAAATCAGCAACTCCCCGGCAGTAATCGGCTGGCTTTCGAGGGGTGTTCCGGTTGCCCATGATTCGCCGGGTGAACCATCGAAATTGACGCGCTGCATTGTGCCATCGGGGTACGTCAGCAGCGGCGCACTTTCAAATTCGGTTATCGCCAACGCTGGCTGCGTCAGATTGAGCCGCCATAACACGCGACCATCCGGCGTGGCAAAGCGCAGACGTGTTCCATCCAAATAGGCGGTACTGCCATCTGATAAAACCAAAGGCGGGGCAGTCAGGTTGGCATCGCCCGCTAATTCGAGATGCCAACGATGGGCGGGATGCAGCCACGCATTCCAGTTTTCGACAAAGCGATCTGGCTGTCGCCAACCGAGTACAGTGGGGTCTTCCCATGAATAACCCGGCCCCGGCACGTCTGGCTGATTGATGCGGATTTCAAAATGGATATGGGGTGCGGGGCGGGCATTACCGACTGCGCCAACGATGTCCCCTTGTTTGACGCAGCCATAACGGGGCGGAAAGCGATAATCATTTAGTTCCTGCATGTGCCCATACTGGCTGTAGGCAATTGAGCCATCGGGAAAAGTGTGCTGAATGATGACCACGCCGCCATCCCGTCCCCAACCGTTGGGGGCAGAGTAGGTGACCTGTCCGGCAGCGATAGCCCGCACCGGCTGTCCCAAACTGGCATCCCGGCCACCGAATAAATCTTCACCGGTATGGTAACGCCCCTGATGACGGGGACTTTCCACACCGAAATCCTGCGCCAGCGTAAAAACGCCCCGGTCTACCGGATAGCTGATGCCCGTAACCACGCCGCACTGGTCTTGTGCCTGCGCCGGGAAGATTGTCAAGAATAATCCAATCATCAATAGCAATAATCGTTTAATCATCGTGCCCCATGTGTTGTACCAACCGTGCTAGAATATGATAGCACCCACAGCCTATAGGAGGAAATAAAAATGTTTGCAGCTTTTAGTCGGAGTTGGGAACTGGTGAAGGCCAGTTACGGCGTACTCCGGTCAGATAAAGAACTGGTGATTTTTCCGATTATCTCATTCATTGGGGTCGTGATTGTTTCGATCAGCTTTTTTGTGCCGATGCTGGCGGCGGGCATGTTTGATGGCCTGACCAACAGCGATGGCGAAGGCGGAGTCGGCATTGCCACGCTGATCGTCACATTCCTGTTTTATCTGGTGATGTATACCGTCATCATCTTCTGTAAATCGGCGCTGATCGGTGCGGCGCTCATCCGGCTCAAGGGCGGCGACCCAACGCTGCAAGATGGATTCAACATTGCCCGCGAACGTATTGGCACGATTGTGGGTTATGCGGCGATTTCGGCTACGGTGGGAATCATCCTGCAACTGCTGTCAAATGCTTTCCGGGGTAACAAGAACCCGATTGCGGCGATCATCGGGCAGATTATTGTCGGATTGATCGGTGCGGCGTGGAATATCGTGACCTTCCTCGCGGTTCCGGTGCTGGTGGTGGAAAATGTCGGCCCGATTGAGTGCGTGAAGCGCAGCGGCGCACTGCTCAAGAAAACATGGGGCGAACAACTGGCGGGCAACTTCGGCGTTGGGGCGGTTTTCGGTTTGATTACATTCGGCGTGATAATACTCGGCGTTGTTTTGATCGCGGTGTTTGCCAGCATGAAAGCGACTGTTTTGGTGGTGCTGGCGATCATCGCCATGATTATCGCCATAGCGGCGATTTCTCTGTTGGCTTCTACGCTCGGCGGGATTTATCAGGCAGCGCTGTACCGCTATGCGACCGAGGGCGAGGTTTCCAGCGAATTCAGCCCGGATATGATTCGGGGTGCGTTTGTGCAGAAATCGGGTGCAGTCGGCGGATTTTAGGGTAGTTGTTAGTTATTGGTTATTGGTTTCGGGGTGCAAAATGCTGCACCCCATTCCCTAAAGCCTATGCCAATGCGGGATGCAATTGACGTTCCAATGATTCGGCGCGCTGTTTGATGCCCAACAACATTTTGCGTTCCATCACAAAATTGATTGGCTCCATCAGCACGCGCCACATAAACCAGTTGCCAAAACCGGGGTTATAAGCCATCCGCGTCCGTGTAATCAGCCGGGTTGTGCCGTCCGACTGCGGATCGAGGAACAGCAGCCAGTTATAGATCAGATAGGTTTCGGGCATCGGGTCGGTGACAACGGCATAATTTTCGGTTTTGGGGTCTGCGCCAGTGAGCAGCATCGCCCGCCCCGGCGTCAGCAGCGTGATTTTATACAGCGGATAGCCTTTCGGCCCCAAACGTACAACATCGCCAACCTGTATTTGCTGATATTCCGGCATAATCCGCTGGGCATTGTGTATCTGACAGCCGATCAGATTTTCCAAATGGTCATAGCTGTACAGGCCGCCCTTACCTTGCCCAATCTGCGCCAGCCACGGCCAGATTTGATCGGGCGCGGCGTGAATGGTGATGGCACGGGTGTAGCCCAGCACGAAATCGGGTGTACGCTCATCCCCCGGCAGTGCCCTGAATTGATCGTGGATGGTTGCGCCCCAACGGTTGTACCAGCCGCGCAGCAGCGGGCTGAAGACCAGACACACTGCAACCGCCAGCGCCCCGAAAATCGTTTCGCCGATTTCGCGTAAACTCCATTTGCTCTCAGACATAAAAATTCCTCCGCCGATGCGACTTTTAGACTTGATTATGGCGGTGGAGGAGAGGGACAGGTAGTGAAATATATCACGCAGGAGGCATCACATTTGGGCAGACGGATAGCATAAAGCAGGGTGTAACATGTCACGTCCCTACATAGCCGATACAACATGAATTTTCAAATGATTTCTGAATCAAAACTTGCGTTTGACCAGCAGTTCACCATCGTCATCAATGTAGTATTGGGGTTCTGTGGATTCGGTCGTCTCTAAACGAGAGATATCGCGCGGGCGTTTGCGCTTGCCCGAAGGGAGCAAAACGCCGGGGAAACGGTGCAGACCAACCGCAGTCCAATGCAGGGCGCGGACGGTGATGAGGCGCATATCAATGGTGAGGGGCGCGAGGATGAGGACTTCAATCATCAGCAGGGGCAGGATGAACATCGAAGCCATAAAGGCGAATATTCCGATGGGGAGCTTCAGCAGGAGATAGACCAGACTCAGCCATGTCGTACCGCTGCCAAAAAACATGCCGAGGCGCTCACCGAGATTCGCCCCCTGTGTATCAACATCTTCGGCCACTTCATCGGTTTCAATATCCAAAATCGCGCCGAACAAACGCCGATCCATCGCGGCCAGCGTCCGTGTGCTGCCCAACATGAACAGCAGCAGCGGAATACCGATCAGGACTATGGACAGCCCGATAGCCGTCGAAAAACCCGCACTGAGGAAACCAAAATAGGCTATGCCCAGAAAGAAGTGCGCGATCAGTGAAAACCAATCGCGCATAATTTGCCCATCGGTGAGTACATCCAACCAGTTTTTACCGTTCACAACGCCCCCTACATCCGCTTCCAAAGATACATGATCGCTACGATACCCAGCGTAATGAAAACCACTGACTGGATGATGCCTAAAATCTGGAGCAGCCAGTTCGCGTTAAATAACGTCAACAAGGCGATGCCGATGACGGCGATTAAGGCGAGGGTGCGGTTATGTTCACTCAGCATCAGATTTCTGCTTTTCGTGCTGTTCCTGCATGAAGCGCAGCAGCCAATAACCCAATACTGGAATGATGGCGACCAAGACTGCCGCGATTTCCGGGTAATCGTTCAACAGGGTTTGTGCCCCCTGCATCAGTTCTTCCAGCAGTTCCAGCACCACCGACAGCAGGTTGACGATTTCTGCCAAGACGGCGTTCAGCGCATCCGGGTTGCCCGCCTGGCTCAGATAAGCGGTAACCGCCGCGACCAGCAGCGGGAGCGTGACCAGCACCACCAGCGAGAGCGCAAGTGCCATCTGGATGCGTTCCGGGCTGTCTTCTGGCTGGGCGTTCATTTCCTCGGCCATTTCCCCGATGCGGGCGAGAATGTTCAGTGCCAGCTTTTTGGGGGCACGTTCGATGGGGGCAGTTTTGAGGAGATCATCAACCATCTTGAGGCGGGCGAACTGTCCCATCGCCTCGCGGTCGTTATCCAGTTGTTCGCGCAGGTCGCGCAGGGCTTCAGCGGTAAGCTGGGCGTCCAGCGCCTCCTGCATCAGTCGTTTTTGTTGTTCGGTTGCCATGAACTACATCCCCTCCAACAACGGGTTGTTGCCCAACCGGGCGGAGGCCGCATCCGCGCCAAGTTTATCGGCTAACGCCTGCCGCGCACGGAACAGACGGCTTTTGACGGCGCTTTCGGTCGTATCCATCATTTCTGCAATTTCGGCATACGAATAATCGTACCAGTAACGCAGGACAACTGCTGCGCGGTAATCCGGGCTGAGTTCATCCAGCAAAGCCTGAATGGCCGCGCTACGTTCTTTGGTGAGCGTGGCGGGTTCGGGTTCCGGCTCATCACTGCTCAAGGCTAACGAATCCGATGTTGGCTCGTCGTCCAACGACATCCATTGCAGGCGACGGCGACGCAGACGGTCGATGCAGTAGTTGGAGGCGATGCTCAATATCCAGGTTTTGAAGGAGCGTACCGAGTCATACCGGGCAAGATTCAGATAGGCACGCAGAAAAGCTTCCTGCGCGGCATCTTCGGCCTCGCCCCGTTCACCCAACATCCGATAGCACAGGTTGTAAACGGCATCCTGGTACGCAAGCACAATCTCAGCAAAAGCATCCTGGTCGCCTTGTAGAGCCGCTTGTACCCATTCGAGTGTGGCTGGATCAGACATGCTTAATTTTCCTACGTGTTGGCTGCGCGGGATTATTGATCCGGCACAGCGTCTAACTGGTTTATACGCAACCCGCACCCTAAAGTTGCGCGCGAACATGTATTTTGGGTTCTCAATTTTGAGTATGCATTATAACGCGACGGATTGCATTAGCCAGTTGGGGAGTAATGGGTTATGAGTTCAAAGTGATGAGGGATGAGGTATGAGTACAGAGTACAAAGTAACGAGGTATGAGGTATGAGTAAAAGATTACGGAGGGTTGCGGGATTGTCAGCAGTTGGTTTTTAATTCCAAGTTGGATTGCGAAGTTGCAGCGGTTGCGATTGCGGAATGGGTCTGTGCGTGATGTATATTGGCGATAATTTTGTTGCGGCGATTCGGGGTTGGGGTGCCGCTGCAATACACGCTGATTTTGGGGCGAATACCTTACTATATAACCTTATTAATTTTAGCGCATATGTTCTGTTGTGTCAAGCCAGTGGATGGATTCTCGAAATCGGGCTATGCTGTAGCCTTTAATTCCTGCTGACAAGGACAAAATATCATGGCGCGCATTGGGATCGGCGTTATTGGTTTGGGGCGGATGGGCAGCGTCTACGCTTCGTTTGTAGCAGCACAGGCGGCGGATGCGCGTCTGGTAGCAGTGGCGGACAGCCGACCGGAAGTGCTGCAACCGTATGCCGAACGCGGGACACAGACCTACACTGATTATCATGATCTGCTGAACGATAAAGCGATTGACGCGGTAGTGGTGGTTACACCCACCCATACACACCTTGAAGTGGTGACAGCAGCAGCGGAAGCGGGCAAAAATATTTTCTGCGAAAAGCCTGCCGCGCTGACATTGGCTGAAACGGATGCGATTATTGCGGCGGTCGAAAAAGCGGGCGTGATGTTCCAAGTGGGGTTTATGCGGCGCTTCGACCGGGGTTATGCGGCGGCTAAACAGCAGATTGAAAACGGTGCGATTGGCGATCCGGTGGTGATTCGATCAATCGGACGTGATCCGTTCCGCACCAGTCTGGAATACGCAAATCCGGCGGTCAGCGGCGGCCTGATTTTGGATATGGGCATTCACGATTTTGATCTGCTGCGCTGGCTGATGGGCGACGAAATTCAGCGGGTGTATACGGAGTGGGCATCGCTGGTTTATCCCGAACTGCTGGATGTGGGTGATGTGGATAACGCGATGGTCAATGTGCGGTTTGAGAAGGGCGGATTGGGAAATGTGGAAGTCAGCCGCACGGCGCATTATGGCTATGATATTCAGACGAATGTGATTGGCACCAAAGGCGCGCTGCAAATCGGTTATCTCCAGCATACGCCAGTGCTGCTGCTCAACCGTGAAGGTGCGCGGCATGATGTCGTTCCGCATTTCCCGGAACGCTTCGGCCCAGCCTATACAGCGCAAATCGACCATTACATCGAATGCCTGCGCGAACAGAAAGCACCAAGCGTAACGCCGCAGGACGCCCGCGCCGCGCTTCAAGCTGCTATCGCCGCGACCCGTTCACAGCACGAGGGGCGGGTGGTTTATGTTTCGGAAGTCGTTTAGCTACTGCCCATATGGGTGTCACAGACGGGCGGTAAAGTATTGCAAACACAAACAAGGCATATATGATGACGCTTCACACTGTAACCGGAAATCTTATCCCTAAACCGCCTTTTGACTTCGCCAAAACTCTTAACTTTTTGGGACACTTTCGCCCTGCGATGGGTGAACAGGCGATTGGGGAAGGGGTGTTGACCAAAGCGATTATGTGTAAAGGGCGGGTGGTTGTTTTCCGCCTTGCTTCTAGCGGAACCGTCGAAGCACCTGAACTGGTTTACACCCTTTATACTGAAGATGACCTGGATGAAATCAGCCAGAGAGAGGCGCTGGAAAGAATCCGTTTTTTTCTCAGTCTGGCGGATGATTTACAGCCGTTTTATGCTGTCGGGCAGGATGACCCGGCGTTCGCATCTGTTATCGATGATTTATACGGGTATCATCAGGTCAAGTTTTTGACGCCGTTTGAGAATGCCTGCTGGGCGATTCTTTCGCAGCGCAACAGCATGTCGGTCTCGCGGGGGATGAAAGATCGGCTCACAACCCATTATGGAAGTGGATTAAAGGTTGACGGAATCCAATATTATGGATTTCCTGAGCCTTCTCAATTGGCGATTGCCGATGAAGCAGAACTCAACCGTGTGATCGGCAACCGGTGGAAAACGGCAGGCATTCTTTCGGTTGCCCGCGCCTTCGATCAAGTCGATGAAGATTGGTTATATACCGCGCCATATCAGTCAGTGGAAACATGGCTGCGGTCGATTAAAGGGATTGGCGCGTGGTCAGCGAGCTTTATTTTACTGCGCGGGTTGGGGCATATGAACCAGCTTCCGGTCGCGGAAAAATGGCTGCTGGAAGCTGCGAGACGTACTTATGGGCAGCCAACTCTGACAATGGATGATCTCGCACGATTGGCAAAACCTTACGGCGATTATGCGGGGTACTGGGCACATTATCTGCGGGCAGCCATATAAGGGCTGGTTTATTAAAGATTTCTGAATTGTTTGATAATTGAGATAAAATTGTGAAAGTGAGGTTATACTAGAGATAATCAACATCAATTAAGGTATTGTCTCATGCTTTCTCCCGTGATTCCCAAATTCCAAACACTCGAACTCGGCCCAGGCTTAAATAGGGTTGCCCCGAATTTCACGACTCTCGATCATGCGCGACAGTGCTGGTCGCTGGAAAGTTTGATGGGTGAAAGGGGTTTGATGCTGGGCTTCATTGGGGACATCTGGCAGTCGGTTAGTGTACGGCGCATTCTGTGGCTGGAACGTCATGCTCATACTTTGATGCGCGGCGGGGTCAACCTCGGTTTGTTGATCTGCGACCAACCGCATATGTTGTATGGCTTTTACGTCAGCAGCCCGACACCACCGCCTTTTCCTTTACTGGCGGATGAAAAACGGGACATCCACAAGATGTTCAATATGATGCAGTATCCCGGCATGGTAATGATTGATCGCCAGCATATCGTTCGCCATAAGTGGCTGGTGCCGGATGATCGTGTTTGGCCGCGCATTCAGGATTTGCTGGATGTGACGGAGAACTTCTAACTTTCGCTATTTCCCTGGACAATCCCCCTCCTTGTCAAGTTGCGCGAGCCATGTTGCTCGCGCAACTGATTCAGGGAGCAGGGGGTTCGTCATCCATCGGAATGATAATCGAGATCAGGTCACGACGACGGCGACCCGACCCCGGCTTATTGTTCAGTTTGGGCAGCAGCGCGCCATTGATGACATTGCTGATTTCGATCAACTCTTCGTCACTCAAGTACAGAGGGGCGCGATTGTAACCAACGCCATCCCGCAGCATATTCACTTCTTCCGACCCATGCAAATAACGCGAAAAATCGTTTAACAGACCTGCCAGAAACGCCGTGAAGTAGCGCAGATGGTCGTCTTTGGACATTTTGGCGAATTCTTCTGGCGAGAGTCGTCCTCCGCCATGTTCCAGCGTGTATACGGTTTCAGTCGTTCCGCGTACCCGGCGTTCTTCGGCAACTGCCAGAATATTGGCTTTCGCCAACGTCTTGATATGGCGGTAAAGCGTGGCCTGCGGGATGTCTGGCATGGCGGCAACCAGTTGTAATGCGCTCATTTTTTGACCAGCCAACGCCAGAATGATACGCATACGGGTGGGATGCAGAATAAGGTCAGCTTTTGAAGCGGCCATGACTCGCCATTCTCAACTTTGATAACCATTTATGATTATATGCTAACGGTCAGGAATTACAAGCATCCGGTAGCGCCCTGCCAGATAACGGGTTAGACTCGTTCTCAAGCAAGATTTTCACCTACGTTTGGTACCGATTGCACCATGTCGATTGACGTAAATCCTGAACTTGAACAAGACGTTAGCCAGCTTTGGTCGCTGCTTTTCACCATCGTGCTGGACGGTGAAAAGCGAATGGCGGCCTACATGGGGGCGCACCAATTGACACCTCCACAGTTTTATGTGCTGAAAACGCTGATGGAACGGGGTGGACGCTGCCCGATTGGCGAAATTGCCCGTCAGCATCACCTGACCAATGCCACGATGACCGGATTGGTCAAGCGATTGGAGGCACTGGGATTGGTGATGCGTGAACAAAGTGCGACTGACCGCCGCTCGGTTGAAGTGAGCTTGACGGCTTCCGGGGAAGCCCGTTTCCTCGCTGTTCAGATCGACCTGATGGAACAGGTACGGATGATCTTCAGTCTGGTGAGTGCCAGCGAACGGCAAGACCTGATCCGTTACCTCGCCCGCTATGTCGAGATGATTGGCGCGCAGTTTCCTTTAACCAATGTGCAAAGTTAAACGATTACTGAGTCTATGGGGCGGCATTTGAAAAATAGATTATAATATCATTGAGTATTCAAAACGATACGGTTGGTGATGGCTGATCGATTTATTCTCGCAAATGTTAAACGTCTACCCCTTTTTACCCGGTTGAATCCGCAGCAAACCGAGTGGGTAGCCGATGCCATGCAAATCTTGCGTTTCGAGCCGGGGGAGGTGCTTTTCCGGCAGGGCGAGATTGTGCCGGGGATGATGTTTTTCGTGTCCGGGCGCGGTTCGTTGATCCAGCGCGGCGCAGATGGAATTGAGCGTTTGTTTGGCGGCGCATCCCCCAACGAATATTTCCATGAGCAAGCCCTGTTTGAAGAAGTTCGGGCTGAATCAACTCTGCGGGCTGATGAGACATCGATTATTTTGTTTCTCTCGCGCCAGCAAATGCGCGATTTATCGACCTATCACCCCGATCTGCGTTCTGCCCTGAATATTGCTGGGTCTTCACAGGGCACAACTCTGGAAAAGCCGTATAAAGATTTACGGGATAACGAAAATATCATTCTGCAAACCCGACGGCACTGGTGGGTGTTTGTCCGGCGTATCGCCTGGACAGTAGCACTCATCATCATCATCTGGATTGGCAGCGGCTTGCTAGGTCGATCCGCACCTGCGTTTCCCTGGACTGTCGTGGCTTTGTTTGGGAGCGTGTTCCTCGGCGCGTGGGTGGTGTATTACTACCTCGAATGGCGCAATGATGTGCTTATCATCACGGACCGCCGCGTCATCAACATCCACCGCACGATTCTCACTTTTCGCAGCATTGTGAATGAAGTGCCACTGGAGGGCATTCACGAGATTAATGTGGGTTTGCCACCGATCACCGATTTTATCGGACGGATTCTGGGTTATGGCACCATCATCATCAAAACTTCCGGGGATAACGAAACGCTGCGTCTGGAAGCCATCGGTAATCCCAAAGCGATTCAGAGCGAAATTTTTATGCATCGCAAGCGGTATCAGGAAAACAGGGCACAGGAAACCCGCAATGCCCAACGCAGCGCCATCAAAGGCGACATCGCCAAATTCCTGAGTTCGCAGACTGGCGGGTCACAATCCCCTCTGCCGCCAGCCTCACAATCCAGCGGGGAAGGCGGCCTGTTCAGCCTGAAATACACCAATGAGAATGGCGAGACGGTTTACCGCAAGCATCATATCGTCTGGACAACTCATGTTGTGCTGCCGGGCATGTTCATCATGGCAGGCATTATTCTGCTTTTTGTCGGGGTGGCTGGCGCTCTTATCCCGCTGATTATGATGGGGATCGGCGGCGTTTGGTTTTATCTGGCGGATTGGGATTGGCGCAATGACCTGTATATTGTGGGCGACAAGACCATCACCATTATTCACAAACGCCCGTTGTTTCTGGCAGATCAGAAAGATCAAATTCTACTGGCACAGGTTGATAATGTGGTGGCGGATACCAAAGGCATTATCAATTCGTTGATCCAGGTTGGTGATGTGCGAATTACGCTGACTGGTTCAGAGAAAAGTGCCAAAACCTTTAGCTGGGTTTACAAGCCACAGTCAATTCAGCAGGAAATTTCGCGGCGGCAATCCAAAGCAGAGGAAGCCAAGCAGAAGGCTGAGGCGGAACGGCAGCGGCAGTCCATTGTTGAATACTTGTCGGTGTATCATGAAACCGTTGGTAATAATGCACCCAGCCCATTTTCGGGGGAAGCTCCACCGCCACCCCAAGAACCTCCGCCGCTTCAAGTTCAGCCATCTCGTATTCGTGATCGTTCGCGCCCACCGGGCATCCCACGTGCCCGGCGTGATACCCCGCCGCAACCTTGAAGCGGTGGAGGTTTAAGGTACAATATGCCGGTGCAGGTCGAATGGTTAGAACAGCCGTGGATACTGGCGGTGGATTATGGCGGCGATGTAACCGCCGATGATGTGCGTAAGGCCATTGCCACCAGCCTGAAACATTTGAAAGAACACCCGGTTCACTTTCTGATTGATATGTCACAGAGTGTATCGGTTGATCCAGACGTTCTCGAACTTTCCTCGCTGAGTGAGTGGATTTACCATCCCAATGGACGCTGGTTCGCTTATGTTCAGCCGGGTGGTGCATTCAAGACATTTATCAAACTGCGGCATCGTAATCCTGTCCGGTTATTTGATGACCGCAACACAGCCCTGACCTTCCTGCAAAAAGCTGTTGAACTTGGTATTCAAACCTAGATGCGCCGGGAGTCGTTATGTCTGTACGTCCAATTATCCGACCGGATAACCCAATCCTCCGCAAAAAAGCTACGCGCGTGACGGTCTTCGACAAAAAATTTCAAACTCTGGTGGACGATATGGTGGAAACCATGCTGGATGCCCCCGGTGTCGGGTTAGCCGCGCCACAAGTGGCTGTCAGCCAACGGGTAGTGGTGGTGCAACTGCCGGATGATGAAAAAAGCCGCGAAGAATATGGCGACGAGGCGGGGAAATTGTATGTCCTCGTCAACCCGGAGATCATCAAGGCCAGCAAGGAAGTGGTTGAGGGGATAGAAGGCTGTTTGTCGATTCCGGGTTATGTGGGTTTGGTTGACCGTCACGAAAAAGTTACGGTCGCGGCGCAAGATCAGAACGGCAAAGCTTTCCGTAAGAAGGCGGATGGTTGGCTGGCGCGGGTTTTCCAGCATGAGATTGACCATCTTGAGGGACGTTTATACATCGACATCGCTAAAGATGTGTGGAAGCCAGAGCCGGAAGAGAACGAGGAATAGGGCTTATGCCCAAATATTCCCCAACGCCGCTTAAAAATATCGGCCCGAAAACAATGGTGTGGCTGAATGAAATCGGTATCCACAGCCTGGAAGATTTGGAGGCGGTGGGTGCGGTCGAAGCCTACAAACGGCTGAAGGCATTATATCCCCACAAAGTGTCTTTGAACGCACTATGGGGACTGCAAGGGGCGATTCTTAATCTGCACTGGAATATGCTGCCGCCGGAGATGAAGGAAGAACTTCGCGCACAGGTTGAAGCCGATTAACTTCTACAGTGACGGGTAAATGTTGATGCCTAGCGCCGCTGCCGCTGCTACGATTACGGGGGCGATCACCAGCGCGGGCAGGAAGTTCGCCATGCGCGGCTTTTTGAGGTCGAGCAAAATGAGCGACAGGCCGATTAACATCAGCCCACCCACAGCAGTCATTTCGTTAATCATCGGCGTGGACATAAACTCGCCCAACAGACTGCCCAATAAGGCCAGCCCGCCCTGAATAACCAGAATGGTGATGACCGTAAAGGTCACGCCCAAGCCGAAACTGGCAGCAAAAGCCATCCCCGCGAATCCATCCAGCACACTTTTAATCGCCAACTGCTGGAAGCCAATCGGCAAGCCCATACCATCCTGAATCGAGCCAACAAAGGTCAATGGGCCGATGCAAAAGACCAGACTGGCGGTAACGAATCCAGTGATGAAACGGGCACGGGAATCCTGCGCGGCAAAATCGGCTGCGGATTCAGGCTGTTCGGTTGAAGGCTTTCCACCAAATCGCGTTTGCAACCACCCGCCGAAGCGCTCCAATGCACCCTGAATATTCAGCAGTTCGCCAATAATCACGCCGATAGCGATGCTCAAAAGGGGGATGATGATGTTGCCGGTTGTTCCGGCGTTGCTGATGCCGACAAAGAGCGTGACCAAGCCCAACCCGGTTACGACGGATTCCTGCATTTTCTGTGGCAGACGATTGCCGATGAGCAGGCCTGCCAGACTGCCGATCAGCACCGTAATAATGTTGAGGATCGTTCCGCCCATAAGTACTTATGCGAACAGCAGTCGCCCTTTCGGTTCGTGCAGTTTGTCTTTGCGGGACATTACGATTCCACACTGTTGACGATGCGAGCCAGCAGGGTAATCATCCTGGTGCCGTGTGTACGAATCGACTGAATTTGCTCGGCCTGAGCAGCGGTCAGGGTGCCGTCGAATTCGTCCAAGAGCGATTCGGCGTAACCGATGATGGATGCGAGATGCGAACGGGCTTCGTAACTGAGGACTTCGCCAGCATTTTCCAATTCGGTATCCGGGAAACTGATGATCGAATCCGTCATGATCTGAGCAGCGGTGGCGATTGATTCGATAAACCGTTCCTGTGCCAGATTCAGAACTTCATCGGCAGTCAACAGCCTTTCGCAGATTTCGCCAATTGCGGCAAGTGGTTTCAGAAATCGCTCTCTCATAAGCTGCCCTTCAAATAATCCCGTTTGAGCAAGCCGAACAAGACCAGATCGTGAAACGCGCCCACTTCGTAGAATTGTTCGCGCTGTAACCCTTCACGCTGGAAACCGATTTTTTCCAACACACGGGTTGAGGCGACGTTACGCGCATCTGCGTCGGCTTCGATGCGGTTCAGTCCCATGTGGTTGAAGCCGAATTCCACCACTGCCCGCACAGCCTCCGACATAATGCCCTGTCCCCAGTGCGCGCGCGCCAAATCGTAGCCAACGGAACCGCGACGGTCATGTCGTACCCAATAATTATAACCACACATTCCAATAACAAGGCTATGCCCCTTTCGGGTGATGCCCCAGCGAATTTCGTTCTGTGCCTGATAGGCTGATTCGATGGCGCTAATCAAGTCACTGGCTTCCTGAACCGTTGCATAGGCTTTGCCGGTGTTGTACTTGGTCACCTCATAATCGCCGCGAATCTGAAAAACGGCTTCGGCATCGGAAGGCAGCAGTTGGCGGAGAGTCAGCCGTGGCGTATTCAGCACCGGAAACGCGGTGAAATCAAAAAGTTCCATGTGTAACGATTCCAATTCCAAGGGGAAGTAAGACCCGTAAGACCCGTCAGACTTGTGCCTGTTCGGTTTGCATTTCTGCCCAAAGCCGTTCAACTTCAATCACAAATTTGCGACTGCAATCGTCAATGGCACGGATAGAAGCCCGCTGGTCAATGCTGCAAGGGTCGCTTTGCCGTTCGTGATATACGCCCAGCAGGTAGGCCGAGAGATGAATGGCTGCCAGCGGAGTACGGGCGGCGTACATGAGATAGTAGCGCGGGTCGTGACCATTGGACGAAGCTGTGTAATAGGAATCGACTGCCTGAGAGACTAATACGCTGGATCGGTGGATTTCATAGATGCGCTGCCGCTGCCGTTCGGTCAGGGTTAAATCGTTCAGTAAAGCGCCCAGATTTGCCATCAGGTTATCGCGCAGCGCACGCAGATCAGTCGGCATTATTATTTCGTCCAGTTTTCAACGGTCACACCGAGCGACAAAAAGTCTTTCTCGTTGTTGGTTACTAATACAGCATCACGATTATAAGCAAAAACGGCGATCAATACATCCGCATCCGAGATTGGTATGCACTAACTTTGCGGCATATTGTAACGCATTATGTTTGTTTGCCGATATGCTGTATTTCGGTTTTTGCTGTTTACTTTCATTAGCGCAGGCGGCGTTCTTTTCCACCTGTGCCCAGTTTGTCGCGGGCGCTGCTGGTTGGGATACGATCCTGCATGATGGACTGATAGAAGGCTTCGTCATAATTACGGGTTCTGACCACGACGGGCATAGGAACAGCGTGTCCCATGATGATGGCCTGCTGCTTGGTATCCAGACGCGCCAGCACTTCACGCAAACTTTGTGCGCCGTTGATACCCGTCAGCACGGCGTTGATGTCGCGGTCGTTATCCAACAGGGCGGTGACGCGCGTGCCAATCTGGCTCATGACTTCCTCGTCAATTCCGCTGGGACGTTGATCGACCACCAGCAGCGTGACGTTGTACTTCCGCAGTTCACGGGCAATCGTGCCGAAAATGGTCTGTCCAGCGACACCGGGCTGAAGAAATTTATGAGCTTCCTCGATGGTGATGACTAACTGCGGCGGTTTGTGGGCATCGTCACCCAACGATTTTTCGACCATCTCTACGTACCGATCACGGATGCGTCGCGTCAGATAGTTGGCAACGAGGATGTAGGCTTCCAGTTCGTTGCCGTAACGCCCGAATTCCAGCACCACATTTTTGCGCCCATCAACCAATAATTGGATGATGCGCTCTACGCTGTCCGCAACCGATTCTTCGGTCAGGAATGCCCAGCGTTCAAACCGCTGCAAACGGCGCTGCAAGGCAGTCAATGTGCCTTCAGCAATGTTGGTGTTCTGGGTGATGTCGTCAAAGTCGATCACGTCGGCATTAATCAGCCGCTTGATCCACCCGTCTTTCCAGCGTTTTTTCAGGGTATAAGCAGCATCAATCATGGCGTCGGAGAGATTCATGGTTCCACGTAAAGCAGCGATATCTTCCGGTTGAATTTCGTCATACCCCAATTTGACTTCGAAGTCGGGAGTGACGTTACGCCGCCGGGAGGATTCGCCATCCAGCGTGATGATGACGACCTGACTGTTGAACAACTGCTTTAAGCCTTTGGCCTGTGTGCCGCGTTCGTCTGTCCCTGCCCAACCATAGTCATTGTGCATATCGAAAATCAGGTTACAGGCTTTGCCCCATTTGATGACGCCCGCCAGCAGCATTCGCGTCAGGAAACTTTTGCCCGTGCCGCTTTTGCCGAATACGCCAACTGAACGTTCCACCAACCGCTTGAGATCGAGGTTGACCTGCGTTTGTTCCAGTTCCAGCGGCGCGCCGACATTGAAATGGGCGTCATCTTCCGCACCGAATACGGTGTTCACGTCTTCAACGGTGGCGTTAAAGACGGGCATAAAGTGACCAGGAATGGTTTTGACAGGTTTGGGCTGGCCTTCGTCAATCGAGAGCATGGGTGTTACGCTGATCGTGCCGTAAGCTGCCGTGCCGATGTAGACGGCTTGCAGGAAAGGGTCGCCTTCAATTTCCGGCGGGTGGCTCTGGATGCCGGGGTTGGTGTTATTCAGCACGATGTCGGTCAACATGCAGAAGAAGCGCATCTCATTCGCGCCATGCACCACCACATAACGCCCAACCGCGAGGTCTTCAATGGTCTGGTCGCGGTCGAGTTTAACGACCAAGCCTTTGCTGAGTGATCCGCCGACCACAACGCCCAAGCGGTATGTTTCATCACGCACACTGTTGGGGAACCAGTCGTTCAGGTTTTCGCTTTCGATGGGAAACGTCATGGTCGATAATCCTCAGTCGTTAGTCAGAAGTTGCCAGTTACCAGTTGCTAAATGTTTAATGCAAAGAATCAATATGTTGAATAGCCCATGCTATTGAGCAAATCACTAATTGCAGACTCATAGCCTTTCGCGCTTTCATGATTGGCCACAATAGCTTGCTTACCTCTAAGTTTAGAGGGATAGGTGGGGTCAATCTTGTACCCATTGTGGCAGATGGCTAAGAAGATGCAGTTTGCATCTAATGCCCAATCAATTTCTTGTTGCACCATTGATGAGTTGCTTAATGTATTTGGGTTGATTAGACAGATGAAATAACGACTTTGCCTAATGGTATTTTCAAGTCGATTCTTCCAATCATCACCGCCAACAAGGAGCTTATCGATAAAAACATTGATGTTATTATCTCTCAATTTGAGTCTGGCTTCGACTAGCAAAGCTAAGGCGCTACTTTGATCTTGTGCGTAAGAGATGAATACCGACGGCGGAAACTTATGTTTTTCTAACAGAGCATAGGCTTTAGGAGTAACCTCAAAATGAGTAATACCTTCCGAATCTGTGGAAGCGCGTCGTAGGTATCCCAATGATGCTAAAAGGGGAACCGCATAATGATTATGGTAGTTTCCCCATTTTGGGGGCAATTTATCTCTCATGCCATTATCAACGATTTCCCCATGGTCATCTGCATGAGCGACTCTAAAAAAGGATGTCCATTCTTTTTTAAGCGCACCCCAAGCAATATCATATGCTAATGCTACGAGACGTTCGAGAGGTTTATCTTCGGATGGTGGTTGTAACTTTAATGGATTCTCTTCCATAAAATCCTCTCAAGTAAACAGAATTGGCAGTTTAGTGATTTGCCCACAGCGCGAGGTGAAAAGGGTAGAGGGTTGCGTTTTGGACGCCCGCCTGCACCGATGGGTCGTTATCCATAAAGGATTTTGCCGCCGCTTCTGACTCAAGGCGCAGCACCACAATGCCAAAGGTATCTGCCCCGGCGATGCATGGGCCAGCCATCAACACTGTTCCGGCTTCGGTAGCGGCCTTGAGATAGGCAAAATGTGCGCTCATGGCTTGTTCTTCATCCGGAGTAGCCTGCTCCAGAAAAGCTACACCCCGCGCCGGACGGATGATGTACACAAAGTGCTTGTTTTCAGCCATCACCATTTCACCTTTCCCGGATTTTAAAACCGAATTGAACAAAGTGGAGGCAGCAACGTTAGAACAGATAACGGTCATTTGAGAGCATGGATTTCCGGGTTGCAAGGTTGATTTCATTATCCTGTAAAACACTGTTTTCCGCCTGTATTGGCAGGTCTGCAACCTCAAAATCCAATTATGCGTATAAGTGGTTAAATCAGAAAATCAGTCTGATTTTTACTTGCAAAACTCGAACGTGTGTGCTATGATTATAGCACGATTAATTGACTTCTCAAGCCACTAAACAGGAGGGGTTATGTCGCAAAAAATGGTACAGGATAACCGGCGTACAACAGCTCAGTCCCGCCCGGCAGCCGACCGTTATGCCAGCGTCAGCGGCACAGTCTCTCCCAGCGTCGCAGCGATCTTACGCAAACGCCGTGCGGAATCGCTGCCACAGGAAGAACCACCACAAATTGAATTGTGCCTCTCACCGCTGTTGTGGTCGGAATCACTCGGCTATTTGATGGATGGCTAGAAAAGATTAGGGCGAACTACCCGTTTGCCCTTACATCATGGTCTAATCAGCGCCAGCACATGCTCCAACCGTTTTAAATCGTGGGAAAGCTGGCGTGCAATTGCCCGTCCGCAGCGCACCAGAAAATCGTAACGTTCCTTCTGCTCAGGGTAACACCCCGACGCGTATCGCACCGCCGCCGCCAACAAATCATCTGAAGGCACTTCCGCCGCATTGAGTACCAGCGGGAAGAAATCATGCCGCTGCATAAATTGCAGAATCACATCACTGGTGCAAAGTTCAACCAGCGATAAACTCATCGGTGGACGGGGTGGCAGGGTATGGTAAGCTGTGCCATCTATGGAACGAAAGCCGATGTTCAATACGCTGATTTCCATCGGCACCATACGGTTTTCGCGCTGGTCGCGCAGGATGCTCCCGTTTACCGAATCGGCCATCACCAGTTCGTTGACCAGCAAATCGTCTTTAATTTCGACCGCATAAATCAGCCCGATCACCTGAATGCTATCGTTATTGGCGATAGGCGCGGTGACGAATGCCCCAAAATCATGCCGATGATCGACGCGGTTGCTTTGCGTACCACAGGCAAATCCCCGGGTGCTGGCACGCAGCACCCGCCCAACCATCCAGTCTTCTCGTGTTTCAACCCGTGTTTCAACCATTGAATGCCTCTGTAAAACCGCTATGTTTACAACTCATGGATGCGCTTATCGCTGCGCGCTAATTGTTTACCAAACGTCTTGGCCGAAAATACCAGCGGGTCAACTTCAGGTTTCCGTAGCCGCCATTCCAGCCGAATCATTTCTTCTAATTTTTGCTTGTCGCGCCCGGTCACAACCGCCAGTTCATCCGCCCGCGTTAATGCGTAGGGATAGGGGTTGCGTCCCTGCATGGAACACTGAGCCAGCAGCAGCCCGTGCAGTTCATCCACCGCCCGCTTATCCCGCGCCACCCACATGGGTATATCAATGCGGGCAATCGCATCCTGATAACCGCTGGTGACTTTCAGATAAAAGAAGGCGATTTCATAATTCACACCGCGCTTCTTGAATTTCAAATTGTGGGGGGAGTTTTGCACCATCAAGGCCGAACGCTGCCCCGGTTTGAGCACGACATTGAACAAATCCAGATCGCGTAAGCCTTCCAAATCGCCCGATCCAAAATCAGCCTGTTTGATTTCTTCATCCGTCAGACTCATCAGATGTAAAAGGCGGATGACCAAACGGCTGCGCGATGGATTATCCACATACCCCGCCAGAATGGCCTGAGCATCATGTAAATGCACCATCGCTCCGTGATAACGTTTCATGATTTCCTGATGTCCGGGCACATCGCTGCCTACCCAGAACATCAGGCGATTATCATAGAGGGTAATCAGCGGGCGGGCTTCGTCTTTCAAGTCCCAGGCGGCTTTGCCCAATTCCTGCATCTCTTGAGCCGTTCGCAGGGCATCAATCGTCCGGTTTGCCAGCACGCGGTTGCTGCGGTCGCGCACCCGTTCAGGATGATAAACCAGTTTGGGCAGCGTGAACTGCTGAGGGGTACGATCTTCGCCATGATGGTAAACAAATATGCCAATGTTGGTGAGGTAGTAGGGAATGCGCCACTGTTCGTTAGGGTAAATCTGCGAACCGTCGGCGGCTAAAATCGTCGCGCTGGCTGCCGGGGCTGGCGGGGGAAATACATCGCAGATGCGCTCATGGAAGGGCGGATCAAGCGGCGCTGCTCCCCGATAGCCACTGACATCCGGGCGGCGAGTGATTTCGATCCGTTCATGGATAGCGTCCAGATCATCGGCTGCATTGAAGCGGTCGCGGGCAATTTGTAACCGGTCGGAGACATCAAAGTCCAATTCCTGGATCATGCGACCCATTTTTTGCAACTGCTCGACCAGTTTGTTAAATTCTAGCAATGCTAACCTCAAACACAATGCTTACCACATTTAAACCTAAGAACAGGTTAGCACTGTCGTTCTAGCCTGTCAAGTTTTCGGGTGGACAAAAGTCCTACCTGTAAACTTAGAAATTTGTTGTTATACTGAACGCCATTGCTCTGCCTGGCAAGCTAACACCCAAAAAAGATTATTCTTTGTGCTTGCCAAAAATCGTTTTCGATTAGCCAGGTGGAGAGCCAGTTCTATGACATCTAATCAACTGTTGGAAAGCGTTCAGATTGAACGCGCCGAGGAACTTGTATTTGCAGGTGACGGGGTGCGTCTCGCTGCCCAGATTGATTATCCTTTTCCCGTTCCCCGTCAAAATACCTATCCACTTCTATTTATCTTGCATCATGCGGGCAGTGATGACCGCGAAGGCTATCGTCATTTTGGTCAAACTGCACTGGCTGCGGGTTATGCCGTTTTCCGTTGGGACAAGCGGGGAACAGGACACAGCGGCGCAGGTGGGCGGGGTTCCACCATTCAGGATGCGGTGAACGCCTACGAAATTGCGCTGGAGCAGCCACAGGTTGACCGCAAACGGGTTGTGATTCTGGCACAGGATGCCGGGGCAGGCCTGCTGGGCGATTCTTTCGGGTTGTTCGCGCGGATTCAAAATCCTTACGGCGTCGTTTTGGCGACGAACGTGTTGGATGAAAAAGCGGTTCTGGCAATTGATACACGACTGTTGGTGCTGGTCGGGCAGCATGATTGGAATCCCTGGCAAAAGTTTGGCAAATCGGTTTGCGACGCGCACAACAAGGCTTATAAACATGGGGCGCTGTATTATGTCGCGCCGTATGCTGACCGTATGCTGGTTGATCCGCGCAGCAACCGATTCCACTTCGGGGCGGATAACACGCTGCAAGATTGGCTGAAGACGATTTAGGTAAACATCTAACTGGCGGATTCTACACAAGGGGCTTATGCCCCTTGTTTCATGTTAAGGAGCGACATCATGCCCAATTTCAGCGTTGATCTGCGCGGGCAAACCGCAATTGTGACTGGGGCAGGGGCAGATGTAGGGCGGGCGATTGCGATTGCGCTGGCGGCAAGCGGCGCGAATGTGGTGGTCAATGACCTGAACCCCGATCGTGTTGAACAGGTGGCGGATGAAATTCGGGCGGCGGGCGGTGCGGCGTTTCCGTGGCAGGCGGATATTTCCAATCGGTTTCAGGTGGGGGCGTTGATTGAAAACACGCGCGATCAGTTCGGACGAATTCATATTCTGATTAACGCGGCAGGTGTCGTGAAACTGGGGCCGATGCCCAAACTGGACGAATGGGACTGGCGGCGTCTGCTGGAAGTGAACCTGACGGGGGCGTTTTTCTGTTCGCAATTAATCGGGCGGGTGATGGCGGACGAGGGCGGCGGGGTGATCGTCAATATCGCTTCGACCGCCGGTTTGGGGACACTGACGGAAGGCGTGGGTTATGTTGCGAGCAAAGCCGGATTGATCGGGATGACGAAGCAATGCGCCCGTGAGTTTGCGCCGCTGGGCATCCGCGTGAACGCCATTTGCCCCGGCAATATTGTTGAGGATCAACCGAACAGCTTTGAAGACATTGCCAATGTGGTGTTGTTTTTATGCTCGGATGCTGCGCGATTGGTGATCGGGCAGGCGATTAATGTAGATGGTGGGGTCAATTTGGCATAAATATACTGACTTGTATGACGATTCAAATAATCGAAAATCTTAAAAAGGGTGTATGATAAAATCAAAATAATAGCGTTTCTTGGGAATGGAGACGCAAAAAATGGCAGTACCAACCGAAAAAACCAAACCGGAACCGACTGAATTTAGTTCCAGGACGCCCCCACTTGATCCAATGGTTTACATCGCTTATGGGGTTGAAGACGGTACAAAGTTCGTCAACCATCTTGTAAACCGCCTGACCAAACAAGGCTTCAATGTTTGGGAGTTCCGGCGGCGGGGAAGCGTTGGCCCAAATTGGCATGATGCTACGAACGAAGCCTTAACTTCATCTTTTGCCTTTATTGTGGTTTTGACTGAAAGTTCTTTGCGGTCAGAGAATGTTCTGTATGAAACCCAAACCGCTTATAAGCATCAACTACCCCTGATTGTGCTTCGACTTCGCAATACATTTCCTGATACAGAACTAATCAGCTTGCTCAAATCAGTTGAAAACTTCGATTTTGAAGACTCGGCGGAGTCCAGTTGGTCTCAACTGGTGGATGTTCTGAAGCAGCACTATCTTCGCCGGACAAAACGCACACCTGATATGCCTGATACGATTCCCTGGCGGATATATAACACCCATGAAGGCGCGAACAACGACGAAGTGCCCCAGCAAGACCAACTTGAATTCCAGCATTACGTCAATGCGTTTGTCAAATTGATTCGCTCACCCTATGCCAGCCCGCCACTGACCATTGGTATCTATGGTTCCTGGGGGATGGGCAAGTCCTTTCTACTCGAAAAAATCGTCGAGATGTTGAACGGGGGAAGCGCGAAAAAGTCTCGTCCTAAACTTCCCCAATCCTACCGTCTGCGTCCGTTCATTTACTTTCGCCACAATTTTCGGGATTTCCTCAAAGGCATTCAAGACGGATTGTCGAAATGGTTTGAACAAGTATTCCTGCACCGCTGGCGACGTGTACGCCGTCATATTCGAGCGAACTGGTTTTTTGAGGAATTGCCACCGGTTGAACCCCGTATCCACATTGTGGAATTTAATGCATGGGAATACAGCGCCAACGAGATCATCTGGCCGGGATTAGTCCGCAAGATTATGGATAAACTGGAGAAAGAAACCTCGTGGGGCTTTCCCGGTTTGTTTTTCACAAAAGTCTGGCGCAATCTGACCAGTCAGGCGAAGGGCGCACGGGGAACATGGTTGGTCATTGCAGCCCTCAGTATCATTGCCATTGTCGGGTTGATGTTTGCCCTTCAGAACAGTCTTTTGGTTATTGATACCCGAATCCTTCAAGGGGCAGCACTGCTTATCGGAACGGGCGGAATTATCACGATCTTCAAAGTTATTTATGATGCCATCAAACCAATGGGTACATGGGTAACACAGCTTGTCCAGAACCGGGATTATGGCAAGCAGATAGGCTATATGGAAGAGATTCGGTCTGATCTCGAATTCCTTGAAAGACAGTTGCACAAAAATAACGGGCGTATTCTGGTGGTGATTGATGATCTGGATCGCTGCGAGCCGGAAAAAGCCGTTGAAATGCTGCAAGCGATTAAGCTGCTGCTGAACTTCAAGAGTTTCATCGTTATCCTGGGCATTGACGCCCGCATTATTACTGGTGCTGTCGAGAAACACTATCAAGGGCTGCTTAAATCGTCGGGCGCATCAGGTTATGAATACCTCGACAAAATTATTCAAATCCCATTTCGAATCCCCGAACCCACACCATCTGAAATTCATCAATTTATTGTTAAGCAGATCACCCAACCCAAAGTGGAGATCGATGAACAACCAAGTATTACCAATGGGAAAGGCGCAGTTGCACCACCCACAAATGGTGCTTCCAGGAAACCTGATTCCTCAGCACAGCAACCAACACCGACCATCCCCGGTCAACCACCGAATCTATTGGTGTTTGATGACAGCGACCCTGTTACAAACGTCGATTTCAACCCGGAAGAACAGCGCGCCTTTGAAGCAATGGCTGATTATCTACGTCCTAATCCGCGCCATATCAAACGGATCATCAACGTCTATCGGTTGGTACGCGCGCTGGCTGAGTCCAAACAGGAGGTTGATTCCAACTACAAGGCAAAACTGCTCAAAGATCGGGATGCAGCTATCCGCTGGTTGGTGATTTGCGGTCAGTGGCCGTATACCACCTACATGATAGTGCAGGAGTTTGAGAAGGGCTTGAAGAAATCCGCTGATGGGGGGTGGACATATGAGATGCCAAAAGCGGTTCAATCCGCAGGGGATCTCATAACCAACCTATATCAAGGGGTAAAAAATACTCCCAAGTTTGACCCACGTCAGCAAAAACGTCTTGATTATGACGCGGAAAAACTCATCCAGTTCTTGAGGGCAGCACCGGAAAACTGGATGGATTGGGAAGAACTACTTGAACTGCGTCGCTATACTATCAATTTCAATCCCGCAATTGAATCCGAGTTAGAAGCTGAAGCTGAGAAAAAGGAGAAGCAGAACTAAATCACATTCTCCATGTCTGTTTGATATTGAGGAACATATCCGCTTTTACCACGGTTTCCACCACGGGCGGCCTGTGGCTTTTTTGAGCTTGCCGAGGGCTTGATTAGCCACATCTGCGACGGTGTATTTGGGGCCGCCGTGATCTTCTTCCCATGCAAAGGCTTTATCAGAACTGAGTGCTTTGAGATAGTCTACTGCTCGTTCATCGCCCAATTCCCCTAAAGCAAAAGCGGCTGTAGCCCGACGGTAGACATCGGATGATTTCAGGTATGAAGCGATGGGTTCTAAAGCACGACCATTGTGGAGTTTACTTAAAGCAGTTACGACGCTACGAAATGCGTTGTTATCCTGTGCAGCGTTTAAGGCCTTAATCAGCGGTTCGACGGCAGTTGAGTTATTGCTTTCGCCTAAATGTTGAGCGGCAGTGGAGGCTACTTGAGCATTAGGGAAACTGAGCAGTTCGACCAGCACTGGTATAGCAACTTCGTCACCAGCTACTGTTTTAAGCTGTTTGGCTGCAAGGGCGCGGGTCACAGCAGGTGTATCATATTGACGATCCAGCGCGAGGCGTTTTAAGCCTTCGACAACGCGGGAATCCCCCTTAAAATTCACCAACGCGCCGGGTAACATCTGGCGCACTCTGCTTGACGAATCTTCCAGGCGTTTGAGCAGCGGCTCCAGTGTGCGGGCATCTGCGATTTGACCCAGCGCCGAAGTTGCCCGCATTCGGGTTTGTTCATCCGGGCTATCAAGCAGGGCGATTAAAGGTTCAACCGCTTCTGCACCAATGGCAACTAATGCTTTCCAAGCATCTGACTGCTTCTGTAAATCCGGGCCGGTAAGTTGTTCGATCAGTTGTGGGATATTCGACATGATTTGTGCTTTCGTGCTGTGGTGAATACGGATTTATGAACCCGCGAAGAGTTTGCTGACTTCGACGGTTTTCCCGCCCAAAACGGCTGAATCGAAGGTTTCGCCGGGTTCAAAGATGCCCTGCTGTGTAAACTGCTTATCATGATTTTGGTAGACTTCGATGTAACGGTCAATCGGGTCTACAATCCAGTATTCACGGACGCCGTGACGTTCATACAGGGCGAATTTTTGCTTTCGATCCTGCCGGGTTGTCCCCGGTGAAAGCACTTCGACAATTAAATCCGGTGGGCCGATGAGCGATTTTTCCTCGACGATACAAGGGCTGCCTTCAGCAACCCAAACTACATCTGGTTCAGGGGCGTTCAGATCGTCGAATTGAACGCCGATGGGGGCGATGAAAACTTCGCCGTTGGGTATTAAATCGCCAATTAAAAACATGCTTTGCCCCACACAGCGTTGATGAACTGGCGTATTTAACGAATGCCTGATGATTTCGCCATCGAGCAGCTCGACTAACCGCATAGAATCGGGTAACTGGAAATAATCAGCGGCAGTTATACGGACTTTTTCGAGCATCGTTCACCTCGCGGTTACATCTTCTTAAATTATGCCACAAAAGATGTACTAGAGGGCGGTTTCCCCTTTGGACGGCTCGCGGCTATAATAGCCTGTAAATGGTGTGTACTTTAAAGGCATGTGTGATGCGACGGTATATCCTCATCCTATGCGGCCTGCTGCTGGCGCTGACGGGCAGCGTTTCGGCCCAGCAAATTGGCAACCTGAGTAATTTTATCCTTGATGTTCGGGCTGACCTTGAACGACTGGCAAATGAAGTGCTGGGCGAGGGGCAGCGCCCGGAAACCTGGACGTTCAACGTCAACAACGTCAATTCGATCACGTTCGTGGCGGATTTGTGGTTCGATAACGAACAACTGGCGACCGAAATTTTTGGGGAAGATCGCCCTTCGGGGTGGATTGGCGCGCCCGTCACCCAAAATGGTCTGATCGTCGCCCGAAATATCCGGCACGATCTGGAAGTAGCCGCTAACCAGCGATTTGGGGTGGGCAATCGTCCTTCCGACTGGCGCGGTGGGCCGCCGTTGTTCCTGTGCGACCGCACGGTTCAAAATCAGGTGGAGATTCTGCGGAATGCTTATACCGTCAATTTCCAGACACCGGATTCCAGCGTGAATTACTGCCAAGTGATCGCGAACGAAATCCAGCAGGTATCGCTGCAAGAGGTGTACAGCACCCCCGATATTGAGGTTGGGCTGCCTGATCTGATTCTGGCACTGCGGGGCGATATGGAACGACTGGCGGATGAAGAACTGGGCTTGAGCCAGCGTCCACCGGGTTGGACGGGCAACCGGGTTAAAGAGTCGCCGACGTTGTTGAGCGATAATTATCTTGATCTGGAAACACTGGCGGATACGACGCTCGGCAACGGTGTGCGCCCGGATGGCTGGCTGAA
Organism: Anaerolineae bacterium; assembly: GCA_019912965.1. Taxonomy (GTDB): domain Bacteria; phylum Chloroflexota; class Anaerolineae; order Aggregatilineales; family Phototrophicaceae; genus CFX2. The sequence continues at coordinate 6,871 of JAIOHM010000140.1, read as the reverse complement.
TACGCTGCCGGGTTCACCCATTTTTGCTTATCGCTACCTGCGGTTTAACCTCGAACTGCTGGCGAATGCGCTGGGGCGTGCGCCACGTCCACGCGGCTGGCAGGGCGTGAATCCAGTGGAATACTGCGATCCGGCGGTGCAAAATCTGGTGACGCTGGCAACGCAGGCTTACGGCTTCACGACCGTTGGGCTGCCCTCCGATGGCAGTTTTTGCCCGCTGTTGACCGTTGCGGTCAATAACATCGTTGAAAATCCGCCCGCACCCGATACGGATGCCGGGGGTGGGGAAGAAGATAGCCAGTTTGTGGGCGAGTCTCAGATTGCTTTCACCTATCTGGACTCGGCGGCGACCCAATACATGGGTGTGATGCCTGCCGGGACGAAGTTCAAGGCGTGGTATCGGAATTTTGGCGAGTCGACCATGATGTTCGTCAGCGGTGATGATTTCGCGGTGTATATCGACCGCCGCTGGACGAGTCTGGAGCAGGCGATTTATGACCGTTTACCGACCACTGAGGGGGTTAAACCGCTGACATTCTGCGATGCTGGCTGGTGCAACGGCCCCGGCCCGACGCCGACCCCGACGGGTGGGGGCGCCATTCAGGCTTTGCTGAACGCTGGAACGCCGCCTGCCGCACCGGACATCAATCAGGTGCAGACAGTGAAAACACAGGTTTCGTGGAACAACATTCGTGTGACCTATCTGCTGGATAATGCCAGCACCCGCACCGCGCAGGTGACGCTGGAAATCTGCTCGGATACGACGCAGACGGACTGCGAACCGGTACTTTCGATCTTCGATAATGGGGTGGGTGCAGAAAAGCAGGTCATCTCGCAGTTTAACGGGTTGAATGTATACGAGTTCGGTTACGGCTACACCTCGAACCTGCTGGTGGAAGGGGCGACACGCTTCTCGCCGGATGTGTGGATCAGCGACCCAACGATCCGCTAGTCAGCAATAAGTGATTTTGGATGGAGCAGGGATGGAGCTAAAACTTCATCCCTGTTTTTTTGCACAAAATCTGCTGCAATTGCGGGCGGGTGCTTTAGCTCGTTCTGCTGCAATGACATTTGCGAACGGCGGGAAGGGAGGGAAGTGCTGCTGCGCGCAGCGGGAACACGGGTGATTTTGCCGCTGTGCAATTTGTGCAATTGCGGGCGGAAACAGGGGGAAAATCCGCTGCAATTGCAAAATAGCCATCAGAGGAACGCAGAGAGGAAACCAGACCACAGAACACGCAGGGTATGTAGAGGGGTGGTCTAAACACCCATCTTAGAACATATGTTTTTGAAGCGGAAGCCCTAATTTGTAGGGGTAGACTCTGGCCTTTCCAGATGGTCGTTGAGCCAGTTGACGACCAACTCAAGGGTGCTGGTTCGGTAGCTGCTGCGGGATGCGAAAAAAGCGCTGCCGTGCAGTCCGGTGTTGTAGATGTACATGGCCGCTTCACCAGATGTGCGTTCAAACAGCTTTTTGGTGTCATACAATACATTGTCGTTGCGCCCGACGATGAACAGCACCGAACGGTCACTGATCGAGTCGAACATGGCTTCATCCAACAGTGGAAAATCGCCGGGTGAGATGGCGATGGCGGTCAGGCAGGCGGGGTCGGCAGCACAGCCCGCTAAAGCCGGAACCGTGCCCCAACTCGAACCGATAATGGAAATGCTGTTATCTTCAACCGAGGGCTGTTCGCGCAGCCAATCCAGCCAGATTTGCACATCGCCAATCGCGGCGACTAAATCCCGATCACCGCCAGATTCGCCGTGCGCACGCTGGTCAACAGCCAACACATTGAAGCCATTTTCCAGCATTGAAGGGGTGAGATTATTCCAGTCATTGCGATTGCCTGCGATGCCGTGCAGAAGGATGACGGTGGGCAGTTCGCCTTCAGCATCCGGCACGGGGTAAAAATCGCTCACCATTGTGATGCCATCCACAGCCGTGAGTTCGACGCGCTGCGGTGTGGGGAGTTCAGGAGCATCCTGGGCGGCAAGCGGGGTGAATGTGGCAAAGAATAGGGCGGTGAATAAGCAGATTTTTAACATAAAAGTGTCCTTTAGCTGTCCACAGGGATGTGATGGCTGAACGATTTGCCCTTTTTGCCGTCGAAATATGAGCCACCGTAGAAATGCCAATCGAGGCTTTCGAGATAGGGGATGGTTTTTTCAGGCGGCAGATTATCCACCCCTTCGAGCGTGATGAGTCCCATAAAATAGCGACCTGATGCAGTCAAATGTTCATATTCAACGAGGTAGCGCAGCCAATACCGCCCACAGCTTTTGCACTGCCAGAGTTCAACATCGCCAAAACGCCCGTTGGTTTCGTCAACGCCGAGGCTGCGGATATGCTGATAATGGGTATGCTGCTGCGACTCTTCCAAACAGGGACACGAGTCTGCATCTGCCATTGTCAATTTCTAGCCTGTTGTCCCTTTCTTCGCCCACCAGTCGAGCGACCACTCGACACCTTTCTGGATGCCTTCACGCAGCGGAGTAGTGGGATTGTAGCCGAGTAACTCCTGCGCTTTGGTGATGTCCGCGACATAATGGGTGACTTCACCGACGCGGGCGGGTTCAATCCGCATATCCGGCTGAACACCAAGCGCCTCGCCAATAAATCCGGCCATCGCCACTAACGTGTTGCCTTGTCCATAAGCCAGATTGATGGTTTCGTTATAGACTGTCCCGGCGATGAGGCGGTCAATCCCAGCGGCGACTCCGGCGATGCAGTCATCGACATAGGTGAAATCCAGCGTTTTGGTTTCGCCGTAGACGGTGATGGGTTCGCCATTTTTAATCTTGCGGATGAACAGGGGGATGACCCGTTCCATGCGTTCTAGATCGTTATCATAGCGGCCATAAACGTTGCTGAAGCGGAACACCAAATAGCGTAGGCCGTAGCATTGGGCGTAGGAATAAATCAGCGCTTCGCCCGCGATTTTGCTGGCGGAGTAGGGACTTTCGGTGAAGGAGAAATCGGCGTGGGTTTCGTCGGTGATGTAGCGGTGGATGTCGCCGTAGACCTCACGCGAACTGCTGAAGACAATCGGCAGTTTTTGCTGGCGGCAGAATTCCAGCACATTAAAGGTCACGTTGATATTGGCTAAGGCGCGTTCGGGGCGTTCGACGAGTTCGTGGACTTTGGCATGGGCGGCGAAATGCACCACCAGATCAAGATTTTGAGGATATTCGACGTAGCCGATGCCGCCCTTGTGGTTGGTGTAGGAGACGCTTAAATCCTGCAACAGCGTTGGGATGCGTTCCGTCCAGCGGTTGGTACGCACGTCGATGCCATAGACATAATGCCCTTGATCTTGCAAGTAGAGGGCGAGGTTAGTGCCAATTTGCCCGCTTGAGCCGGTGATGAGAATACGCATCGTGTGATCTACTCCTGTTTGCAAGCGATCATTCTAGCACGATGCACGGCAAAATAAACGCCCTTTGCTCGTGTTATGCAGGCAGCAGAGCGAGGACGATGAGGCGTAAAGACCAAAAACATCAATAGCGACCATGCGGATAGGGAAATAAACAACCGCTCACCAAGTCTGGCGGGCGGTTGATTGTACTTAGGATTTTCCTGAATTGCGTTCACTCAGGAAGATAGGGAAGTCGATGTCCCCCGGTGACTGCCCATAAAAGGTCAGCAGCGAGGCCGCCTCGCTCCGGTGCTGCTGGGCATGGAGGATGTCAGACAGCAGGAATTGCCACACATCATACTCGCGCACGATACCGGGGATAACATAATGGAGCATTCCATTCAGCGTTTCCTCGGTCAACGTGTCGATATAAGCCCGCATCTCGCGTTTTTCTATCGTCCAACGTTCCCGCAGTTCGGCGAATGTCGTAATGGTGTCATCGTGAATCTCGGTCGCATCATAGGCGGCTTGGTCTGCCAGAGGGTACTTGTAATATCCTTGAAGGGTGATCCGCGTTTGCCAGATGCTGTCCAGCAGATGCACCATCGTTTTGTGCAGCCCTGCGTGCCCCGTCCCAATGGACGTTGGGACGGCGTACTGCTCCGGGCTTACCTTGGCGCAGCACGCTAAGATGCGTTCATCCGCCCAGTCATTGTATTCATACATCAGCTTGATTTCGTCGATTTTCATGTCGTATCTCCGCTTGATTAATCGTTGCAGCGCCCGCCGATGGTCATCGGCAAGTACGATGCAAATACGATAAAGATGGTTTTGGATGAGGGAATCTGCTCAACATGGCATAACTGGTCTGTAGGCACAAAACACCAAAAGACCACCCCGACACAATATCGGGTGGTGCTTCCCTTATGCCCATGATGAGCCTGAAAAACCAACCAGATGGACAGGTTTCAGCTTACGCTGTGCCTGTGCGCATCCATCGGAGATACTAGAACGTAGGCATGAAAATCACTCCAGTCGTGGAAATTAGCACGGATTATAAGCGTATCCAGTTAATCCGGCAATTTGGTCTTTTGTGAATCCCCGACCTTTTGATCGGGGTGCGGCTGTAGAGGGGTAATTAGGCGAAATCCTCGGCAATGAGATCCATGTTGATGCCGACTGCCGCAGATGCACCCTGCGTCGCGGCCATTATGACCTGTCGGAAGCGGTTGGCGATGTCGCCAGCGGCATATACGCCGGGAACGCTGGTATGTCCGAATTCATCCACCTGTACCAAATTGTTCGCATTCATCTGACAGCCAAGCTGGGCGGCAAATGGGGCGTGCTGTGCCGAGTTCAAGTGAACAAAAATCGCTTTGCGCGCCAGCTTTTGACCATCCGTAAAGACAATCCTCTCAAGCTGCCCATCATGCCCCTCAATTTGCTGGATGGGCGTGTCGATGATTTGAATACCCCACGTTTGCAGTGCAGTCCGTTCGGCTTCAGTTAGGAGATCGCCGCCGTTTGTGCAGATCGTCAGGTCGGTGGTCAGCACCCGCAGCAGTTTGGCGATATGCACCGCAGGCGCACCGTCGTTCAGGATGGCAAGCGGCTGGTCGCGCATTTCCCAACCGTCACAATAGGGGCAGTGAAAGACGCTGGTTCCCCAAAACTGCTCAATCCCTTGTACAGGCGGCAGCGTATCTTTGAGTCCGGTCGCCAGCAGCACTTTGCGCGCCGTCAGGACACTGCTATCGTCCAGCGTAATGCTGAAATGGCTATCGACTGGTGTAATGTCTGTCACCGCACGGTGTTGAATCTCGACGGTTTCATAGAGCCGAAGCTGTTCTTGCCCAATTCTGATGAGTTCGGACGGCGGCGTCCCGTCCCGCGTAAAGAAACCATGCGCCGCATGAGACACCCGATTGGCCTGCTTGCCTGTGTCCAAAAGCACAACCCGACGGCGAAAACGCCCTAAATACAGCGCTGCCGTTAAGCCAGCAGCGCCCCCTCCAATGATGATCGCATCCAGCATGACAATTCCTCTTTGTTACAGTGTGATTGTTGGTGTAATTGATACATCGTATCAACTATATTGAATGATACACAGTATCAATTGGATTGCAAGAGGATAGTGGATTGAATGGTATTCATGGGCTGAAATACAAACACCCCGGTCGGGATGATCGGGGTGTCTGATTTTGAACTATAAAAGGGCGCAACATGCTGCGCCCCTACGCAGGCTTTTTACTGCCCGCCTTCTTTCAGTTCAACGGTAATGGCTTCCCAGCTTTCGCCAGTCACATCCACACCTTCTTCGGTCAGGCTGTCAACGGCGGCCTGTGCCAGATCGGTACGGAACGCACCTTCGGTCGGCGGTTCAGCGATGATGCTGCTATCCACCGCGACGGTGACGGTCTGATCCCACAGCGCCTGATCCAGAACACCGATACCAGCGGGCGACGGCCAAATCAGCTTGTTGATTTCGTTCAACTGCCACTGCATATGGCTTTCACCCAGCGTCGGGCCGTTATCCAGCACGATCTGGACGCATTCATCGAAGTTGTCGCGGCAGTAAATCCAGCCCTTGAGGGAGGCGCGGATCAACTTGATGGCGATTTCGGTGTTGGCGACACCATTGGTTTCGCCAGCCAGCCAGGTTTCGGTGGAGAAGATGTGATCTTGCAGCATGGCTGTGCCGACTTCGTTGAAGTCGATGACGTTCAGGTCGTCTGCGGTGTACAGCTCACCGGTATCCGGGTTGATGGCTTCCAAGACCTGAGCATATTCGTTGTAGGTCATGGCTTCGGCGGCGTCGATTTCGCCGTTCAGCAACGCCAGCATGTCAAAGTTCTGCTGCACGAGGGTGACATCATCCGGGTTATTGGGGTCGATGCCTGCTGCACGCAGGGCTGCAAAGACTTCGTGTTCATTGCCAAAGCCCCAGGTACCGACGCGCATCCCACGCAGGTCTTCCACGCTTTCGATGCCAGCCGACTTGAAGGAAACTTCGAGCGTACCACTGCGTTGGAATACCTGCGCAATGTTGACCAGATCCGCACCAGCGGCACGCGATTCCAGCACCTTCGGCACCCAAGCGATACCAAATTCAGCACCACCGGAGGCGACCACCTGCTGCGGCACAATGTCCACTGCGCCTTCGAGGATGGTCAGGTCGAGGCCTTCAGCTTCGTAGTAGCCCAGCGCCTTGGCGGCGAAGTAACCCGCGAACTGTGACTGCACAACCCACTGGAGTTGCAGCTTAACCGGGATCAATTCGGCGGCAACTTCTTCGGTGGCTTCAACCGTTGCTTCTTCGGTCGGTTCCGGGGTCGGCTCAACTGTGGCTTCCACTGTGGCTTCTTCGGTCGGCTCGACCATCGCAACTTCGGTGGCCTCTTCGGTCACTTCCATCACCACAATTTCGGTGGCTTCTTCGGTGGGCCGCGTGCGACGCTCGGCGTTTATATCACCCAGGAAGCAGCAGGTTTCAACTTTGCCCGCGCCTGGAC
>JAIOHM010000139.1 GCA_019912965.1 Anaerolineae bacterium | reverse complement strand
CCCAACCCCCTCCCCATCCACAAGGAGGGGGAGAAAAGCAGGTATTTGAGGCGGAAAAGGTCATTATCACACTGCCTTTAGGGGTGCTGCAATCGGGCGCGGTGGTTTTTAATCCGGCGCTGCCAGCAGAAAAGCTGGATGTGGTGAACAACCTGCGGATGGGGCAAGGCTTCAAGATGATTTATCGCTTTGCCGAACCGATGATGCCCAAAGGCATTATGTCGCTGTACAGCGCGTTAAATCCGCCGATGTGGTGGACACCATCTGCCGGACATACCGACGATTATCTGGTGTGGACATGTTTAGCCACAGGCGATTGGGCGCGGGAACTGCTACAAGATGGGATTCAATCGGCGCTGGTGAAAGGTTTAAAAACCCTCCAGACCGAACTGGAACGCCCGGATTTGAAACCCATTGACCAGCATTTTGTGGATTGGATGGGTGACCCATTTGCTTTAGGTGCCTACAGCATGGCAACGCCCGGTTATGCGGATGCGCGGTTGGAACTGGCAAAGCCAATCAACGGGCGGTTGTTCTGGGCAGGCGAGGCGACTGCTCCGCACGGATATGCGGCAACGGTTCATGGGGCATATACCAGCGGCAGACGCGCGGCGAAAGAGGTGCTAAGTGCTAGGTACTAGGTGCTAAGTTTTTAGTGGTGAGTGGTGAGACTGAGATAAAACAAGTTGGAGATGGGTTGAAAGCCCCAAAAAAAATTCAAAATTAGTTATTGCGAGTTGGTTACTTTTTATACCCGCATGAACTGCGGGAAAGTAAATCAAATACGGGGCGATAAACGCTCCAATCCTGGTATTTGCCGGGGAAGGTTCCAAATCGGAACTTATCGTAAAACGAGTAGAAAGCAACAAGAAAATGAACGCCAACCTGTATACCTACCCCAGACAGAGCGGGGACACGAATATTTTCGTTGTCCCAGGGCATGTCGACTACGCTGATCAGATGGAGAGATGCCATCAGATTGCGTATGGCTATACTTCGGAATATGACGAAGAGCCAGAAAGCCTGACGGCAGCTAAATTCCGTCAACATCTCGAAATCTTCCCCGAAGGCCAGTTTATGGCGCTGGATACCCACACCGAAACGGTGGTCGGCACCAGCACCAACCTGCGCCTGAACGTAGACCTGCTCAAGCACGATGTGCGCTCCTGGGCGGAAATCACCGGTGATGGCTGACTGACCACGCATAACCCTGAAGGCGAATGGCTGTACGGGGTGGATACGGTAGTCATTGGCGACTACCGGGGCTACGGCGTGGGCAGCAAGCTGATTGAGGCGCGCTACGACCTGATCCGGGCATTGAATTTGCGCGGATTGATCGCGGGCAGCCTGATCGCGGATTACTACACAGTCGCTGATACGGTCAGCGTTGAACAGTACGTCCGTGAGGTGCAGGCCGGAAAACGGTTCGACAGCAATCTCAGCAAGCAACTGCATAAAGGTTTTGAGGCGATTGGGATTATCCCGAACTACACGATTGACGATCGTTCATTAGGTTACGGCGTCGAAATTGTGTGGCATAACCCCAATTACCGTGTCCGTCCTGTTTCGCGGCGTCCACTTCAACGGATTGTGCCGCTGCGCTCTGCCGTGCCGTATTACGGTCTCGTCCGCTAAATCGTGTGATGACCATCAAGGAATGAACATCATGAGTGAGAAGATTGAACCTGCCAGTTTGAACAAAATCGTCATCCTGCCGACCACGGCGGAATATGCCGAGAGCATGGAACGTTTGACGGGCATCGTTTACGGGATTGATCCCCGCCAAGACCCGAAGTGCCTGAATGCTGACCATTACCGCCATCATTTGACGGTCTTCCCGGAAGGCCAGTTTATTGCAGTTGATACGACCACCAACGAAGTCGTCGGTTTGACGGTTTCGATGCGTATCAACCACGATCCGGCCAAGCCGCATTTAGGGCATTGGTGGGACACAATTGGTCAGGGTTGGCTGACGCCGCATACCCCAAACGGTGAGTGGATGTACGGCGTTGAGTCGTGTGTTCACCCGGATTTTCGCGGGTACGGCGTGGGCAGCAAATTGATGGATGCGCGGTTTAATGTGCTGCGCCGCCTGAATTTGCGCGGCATGGCAGCGGGCAGCGCTATCATTGATTATCCGAAAGTGGCGGACGAAATCACACCTGAACAGTACGTGCAGGATGTGATTGCCGGACGGCGCTTCGACACCAATTTGACCAAGCAGCTTCACAAGGGCTTCCGTGCCGAATGTCTGATTCCGAATTATCTGCCGGTTGAAGAAACCGGTGGATGGGGCGTGTTGATTGTATGGGATAACCCGGCTTATCGCCCGGCGCGCGTTCGTCGTGCCAGTGCGCCGCAGGTTGCCCGCCGTCACATGCCGCTGTATGGGTAGCGATCAGCCATTAGCCATTAGCCGTTAGCCTTGAGCAAATGCACCTCACCCCTTCCCCCCTCCAAATTGGAGAGGGAACAAGATTGGCCGTGATGGCGCAAACTTGACTATTCTTTAACCCCTTCTGCCAACCAAGGAAGGGGTTTTTTACTTAGCCTGATAAACAGGTGGGAGCAGGTAGTATTACAATATGTATTACGAACTGTTATTGAACTTGGTTTTAACCTGCCCTGTACTCATTCAACGGATTCCAAAAGGCAGCGCCCAACCTGCGAGGGTGGTTCATTCCAGCATTCAACATATGCGAAAGCCTGACGCAAATCAAAAATGCCCCGGTCTGGGGTGTTTTCTCATTCTGGTACGCGCTTTTTATAGTTCTGGCGGTTTGATACAGGCAAATTCCGAGAGGCGGAACTGCTCGCATTGCCCACCCGGCAGTTCCACTGTGTATAACACGTATGGAATTAGAGGATTACCTCCCTCCCGTTCAGGCCACATACAGTCAATTTGATCTACGACTCCCTCTACATCCTGCAAATGCGGACGGTCAGGTAAGTTGTTGGTTGTTCGTACGCGGAAGCCGATTTGAATATTCATCTGTTGTTTATAATTTCTATTCACTACACGATGAGGCTACAGTCTTGCACCTAAATAAAATTTAGACACCATCTCGGTTTTGCTTTTGAAAAACCTCTCTATGCCCTCTGACCTTTGCCAGATATAACGCGTTTGTTTGCAAGATGTTACACATAATTTCCTAAAATCAGGCCGGGCAGCAGAATCAAAAATGCCCTAGAAGTATTGTTAAACCTTACTCTGTTGTTCAAGGCATGATGGTGCTGTTAAAGCTCATTTCCCGCCCCCATAGCTGAATGTTACGTCTTCCCAATGACATCCCTCACTGATGGTCATCGCTGCTTCCTGCTACGCTATATTCAGGATTTTGAATATGGAGCGACTGCATGGAACGGTCTTACGAAGATCTCGCGGAATTTTTCAAAGGAATGGCGCATCCGACCCGGTTGCAAATACTGGATTTGCTGCGCGAAGGTGAGATGTGCGTTTGCCATATTGAAGCCACATTGAATAAGCGGCAGGCGTATGTGTCGCAGCAGTTGATGGCGCTGCGTGAAGCCGGACTGGTGGACAGCCGCCGGGATGGTTTGCAAGTCTATTATCGGTTGGCTCATCCACAGATGACCGATCTGCTGAACCTCATGCTCGGAACAACCCACAAAACAGGGATTCAATGTGTCGAAGGCTGTCCCTGTCCCAGTTGTGCTGTGATTTCAGTGGCTCAAATTCAGTGAAAGGAAATTTCTCATGTTGAACATCAAGGTTCTTGGCTCTGGCTGCCCGAACTGCAAACGTCTGGAAGCAGAAACCCGCGCTGCGCTGGATGCGGCGAGTATTGCCTACGACCTGTCAAAAGTGACTGAGGCCATCGACATCATGAACTACGGCGTGATGAGCACCCCGGCTCTGGTCATCAACGAAAAAGTTGTCTCCAGCGGACGCATTCCGGCGCGGTCACAGATCGTCGCAATGGCGCGTGAGGTTGAAGCAGCAGCGCAATAAACCGTCTGCCTTCACGGTCAGACAAGCGTTTTATGTGCGCTGTTCACATTCAACTTTTTGAATATTGGAGACAGGTTATGCAAATCGGTGATTTGCTGCTTCAACTGCTTCAGGCGGGTTGGCTGGGACTGCTGGATTATCTGGCAGCGCATGTTCTGCTGTGTCTGGTGCCCGCCTTTTTCATCGCTGGTTATCTCTCGCTGATTCCCAAAGAAACCATTACCCGCTATCTGGGGCCAAAGACTCCTAGGTGGATTAGCTATCCAGCATCCGCTATTGGGGGTTTTGTGCTGGCGGTTTGCTCCTGCACTATCCTTCCCCTGTTCGCCGGAATCTGGAAACGGGGAGCAGGGCTTGGGCCAGCAATCACCTTCCTGTTTGTCGGGCCAGCCGTCAATATTCTGGCGATCAGCTATACAGGGGCGGCGATTGGCGGGGACATCGCGCTGGCACGGCTCATCCTGGCCATCACTTTTGGTATCGTCATCGGCATGATAATGGCGGCAGTCTTCAAGCAGCCGGAAAATCAGCCTGCACCAGCGGAAATGTTCGAGCAGAAGCAGGGAATGCGTCCCGTTTTGTGGGGACTATTTGGTCTGCTGATGGCGGTTCTGATTGTGGGAACGCTTCAGATCGATTTGCTCACGGGCACATTGTTCTCAATCACGCTTCCGCTTGAAATGCCGTCGGGATTACAGAACGGACTGGACGCGCTGCACCTCACAGTACAAGGGGCAGTCCTGATTGTGCTGTTGGTCATCATCGCGCCGATTGCCTGGAAAGGTCTGAACGATGTTATCAACGGGTTTAACCGCTGGACATGGACATCGCTCGGATTGGTCGCAATTACCCTGCTGATCGCCGCGCCCACTACCTCTACGGGCAGTCTGATTATCAACATCACCGGGCGTTTTATCGCAGAAATTATTCTGTTGGGGAGCATTGCCTATGTTGCGGCACGCTATTTGACGCGCGAGGAATTGGCGGATTGGCTGTATGAAACGTGGCGCTTTGTCAAACAGATTTTCCCTGTGCTGATTGTCGGCGTTTTTATCGCTGGAATGGTGCGTTCGATTGTGCCAGAAGACTGGATTCGGACATTGGCGGGCGAAAACACCATCTGGGCAAACGCGCTGGCGGTTTTTTTCGGCGTGTTTATGTACTTCCCGACGCTGGTGGAAGTGCCGATTGCACGTATGTTCCTCGATCTGGGAATGCACAAAGGGCCGCTGCTGGCATACTTGCTGGCTGATCCTGAACTCAGCCTGCAAAGCATCCTGGTCACAGGCAAAATTCTGGGTCGCCGGAAAACCATCACCTATGTTGGTTTGGTAGCCGTATTCAGCACCCTCGCGGGCTACCTGTTCGGTCTGTTCCTCACGGCAGTCTAGATAAGGATATAAACAAAATGAGTCATCAGACGCAGCGTAACAGCAGTATTTTTGGCAGGCTTTCGCTGTTGGATCGTTTCTTGCCTCTGTGGATTTTTGGGGCAATGGCATTGGGTATCGCATTAGGTAAATTGTTTCCAGCACTCGGCCCAGCACTCGACTCGGTCAAATTGGATACGGTGTCGCTGCCGATTGCAATTGGGCTGTTGTGGATGATGTATCCCGTTCTGGCAAAGGTCAAATATGGAAAAATGCCTGAAGTGGCTGCCAACTGGAAAATGTCCGGCACATCATTGTTTCTCAACTGGGTGGTTGGCCCGGCATTGATGTTCGCCCTCGCATGGCTGCTGCTGCCAGACCATCCCGAATATCGAACAGGCTTGATTCTGGTGGGATTGGCGCGCTGTATTGCAATGGTGTTGATCTGGAATATGCTGGCCTGCGGCGACAGCGAATATGCTGCGGTACTGGTCGCCATTAACTCGGTCTTTCAGATCGCGATGTACACCGTGCTGGGATACTTCTACCTGACCATTGTCCCTCAGTGGCTTGGCGGTGAAGCAGTCGTACTGGATGTCTCGATGGGGGAAATCGCCAAGAGTGTGTTAATTTTCCTCGGTATTCCGCTGGCGGCCGGTTTCCTGACCCGCTTGATCCTGACCCGCACTAAAGGCGAGGAATGGTACGAAACGAAATTCGTGCCGCGCTTATCCCCGACAGCCATTATTGGGCTGCTGTTTACCATCGTGATGATGTTCTCGCTCAAGGGTGAGGTGATTCTCAATCAGCCATCGGATGTCCTGCGGATTGCCCTGCCGCTGCTGATTTATTTCATCATCATGTTCAGCGTTTCCTTTGGCATCTCCTATCTTTTGAAGTTTTCCTATGCGGATACAGCAACCATTTCCTTCACTGCCGCCGGGAACAATTTTGAACTGGCGATTGCTGTGGCAATTGGCGTATTTGGGCTGGCTTCCGGTGAGGCATTGGCAACGGTAGTTGGGCCACTCATCGAAGTACCTGCGTTGATTAGTCTCGTATATCTTTCACTGTGGTTGGGTCGCCGCTTGTATCCGGCTGATCCGCTGTGGCGATCCGAATCACCCTCTGAACAAGAAGCTGCACCCCAAAAGGTCGGCGCATCGGATTAGGATGGTCAGATACATACCCAATGCTTTAGAAGTAGTCTGAAGCGAAGGCTTATCTGCTAACCCCGATTTGGTTCTGTTTGGCACTAACTGCGCTGAACTATAATGACCCACAGTGAACCTAAAGGGGTGTTGGATGCCTGTTTTACGCAATTTGCGCCTGCTGGCGTGGTTTAATTTTTGGGGCGACTTCCGGCTGTATGCCCCGATTGCGATTCTGTACTTCGCACAGGTATCCGGGTCGTATGCTCTGGGCATGAGTGTGTATTCGGTGGCGATGCTGTCACAATCCATTCTGGAAGTCCCAACGGGCATCCTTTCGGACATGGTTGGCCGCAAGAAAACGGTGGTTTTCGGCGCGGTGGCGGGTGTGCTTTCGCTGACGTTTTATGCCATTGGTGGGACGTATCTGGCACTGGTGGTTGGGGCGATTTTTGAAGGCTTGGGAAGGGCATTTTACAGCGGCAATAATGATGCCCTGCGCATGATACCCTGACGGAAAGTGGGCAACCGGAAGCCTATCAGGAATTTTTGGGTCGAACCTCGTCAATGTATCAGATCGGCTTGGCGGTATCGGCGCTCATCGGCAGTCTGATCGCGGCGATTTCGTTTTCGCTGGTGATGTGGGTATCGGTGATCCCGATGGTGCTGGCGCTGCTGGTCAGCTTACGACTGGTGGAGCCGAATGCTTATACCCGCGAAAGCACCAATGTTTATGCCCATCTGAAAACTGCTTTTCAAAAGACGGTACAAAATCCACGTTTGCGATTGTTAAGCGCAGCTGCCGTCATGAAATATGCGCTTGGGGAATCATCGTGGCTGTTCCGGTCAGCCTTCATCGCAGCGTTATGGCCGGTGTGGGCGATTGGTATTGCACAGATGATTGGCAACGCCACCGCAGCGGTCGGTTTTTATTTCGCCGGACGGATTATCAAGCGGTATGGTGAATTTCGTCTGATGGTGGGCGGCATGGCGATCAGCGAAGTGATTAATATTTTGGGGATGATTTTCCCGACGGTGCTTTCGCCTGCATTGATGGCGCTCAACTCGATTTTTTATGGCGTCAATACAGTAGCCAGCAACAGCCTGATGCAAAAGGAATTCACGGCGGAACAGCGGGCGACGATGGGTTCGCTCACCAGTTTTGCGGGCAGTTTGGCACTGGCGGTTTTTTCGCTGCTGTTGGGGGCGCTGGCGGATTGGATCGGGGTGATTCCGGCGCTGGTGATTGCGGCGCTACTCTCGATTATCCCAATGGCGCTGTATTGGAGGGTGCTGCGCCCGCATGTGGAAGTCCAGAATGCAGATTTACTGGAAGTAACCTCTTGACAAACTAATCATGTTAGTTTAATGGGAGCGCAATCATGCAAATCACAACACACGGCGATTATCTGGTGAAGGTCACCCGCTTAGGAATGATGAACTGTTTTCTGGTGCGGGAAGACGATGGCTTTACACTGGTAGACACCTTAATGAGCGGCAGTGCCGAGGGCATTCTGGCGGCGGCGAAGCAAATGGGTTCGTCCATCCGGCGCATTCTCTTGACACACGCCCATATTGATCATGTCGGTTCGCTGGATAAACTGCACGAGCTTTTACCGGATGCTAAAGTGGCGATTAGCGCACGCGATGCCCGTTTCCTGAAAGGGGATATGAGCCTCGACCCGAACGAGCCACAGGACAAACTGCGCGGCGGTTATACACCCTGCAAAACGGTGCCGGATTTACTGCTCAATGCAGGCGACAGAGTCGGTTCGCTGGAAGTCATCGCCAGTCCGGGGCACACACCCGGTCATATTTCGTTCTTCGATCACCGGGATAAAACCCTGATCGCCGGGGATGCTTATACAACCACGGCGGGGATTTCAACAGGCGGGGTGTTCCGGTTGCTGTTCCCGCTGACAGCAATGGCGACGTGGCACCGGGAAACCGGGGTACGCAGTGCCGAAGCATTGATCAAACTGCAACCCAGCCAATTAGCGGTTGGTCATGGGCCGGTGCTGACCAATCCTGTCTCCGCGATGCAGCAGGCAGTGGATGAAGCCAAACAGAAACTCCCAAAGGTTAAACATGCCGCCTAAACGAAACATTGATCTGCAAAAAGTCGTGCAAACTGCTGTCGTGCTGGCAGACGAACACGGCTTCGAGAATGTGACCTTAGCGAGTGTGGCGGAGCAGCTCGGCATCCGCATTCCGTCGCTGTATAACCACGTTTCCGGCCTGCCCGGTTTGCGTTACCAGATGACTCTATGGGGCGTGCGCCAGTTGACCGAACAACTCCGGCGCGCTGCCGTTGGCAAATCCAGCGACGAGGCGATCTTCAGCCTTGCCCATGCCTACCGCGCCTGTGCCCACGCGCATCCGGGTTTGTATATGGCAACACTGCGCGCGCCTCAACCGGATGAACCCGAATTGGTGGCTGAAGCGGAACAAATCATCGAAGTGCTGCTGGCAGTTCTGCAACCTTACGGTTTCAACTCCGACGATAAACTGCACATGATTCGCGCCTTCCGCAGCGTGCTGCATGGTTTCGTGGGTCTGGAAATCGCGGGCGGGTTCGGCCTGAGTCTGGATTGTGACGAAAGTTTTCGCCAATTAGTGGCGCTTTTTATCCAAGGGTTACATGTACGGCACACATCGACATGAGCTACAAAACAGTGCAGGGGATAGCTGCTCACTATCCCCCGCAACAGACTAACGATCAGAATCCTTGTGCCTCATAGGTGATGCCGGGGAAGTTCACAGCATCTGGCGCAAGAGCAGCATGGGCATCCACATCGCCCTTCAGTTCGTCCAACAGGAAAGCGGTGGTGAAGTAGTTAATTAAGTCATGGGCACGGTTCATGTCCCACACCGGGTCGGAGCATAAGAAGTAAAGGCCTAGATTCTCGGCAATAGACGGCGCATCTGCACAACTTTCGAGCGC
Source organism: Anaerolineae bacterium (assembly GCA_019912965.1). Classification (GTDB taxonomy): domain Bacteria; phylum Chloroflexota; class Anaerolineae; order Aggregatilineales; family Phototrophicaceae; genus CFX2. The sequence continues at coordinate 71,415 of JAIOHM010000139.1, read as the reverse complement.
CATGTAATGGTCGGCACCTTCAAAGCTTGCCAGAATCTTTTGTTGGCTGGCTACATTATCGTAGGTGGGACGGACACCCCAATCGTAGAGTGTCATTGTGTCGCGTGTGCCCCCAATCGCTAGTACGGGGATAGTGATCTCCGCCAGCCCTTTCTTATCGAACATATACGAGTCCCCCGCTATTGTGATGAGAGCATCAATCCGCGAGTCACCCATCGCAGGCCACAATTCCTGTGGTATAGAATCAAGCTCGGCAAACTGTGCCATTTCTTCCTGTGAAGGTATGAGAAAACATAAAAACTGATTGGGGTCATCTGGCGCGAGTGCGGCACAGCGCTCCCCATAGCCAACCATATCATAACGCGCACCAGCAGCGACGAGCGCGGTATAACCGCCATAGGACTGCCCGGCTATTGCCACTCGTTCCATGTCAATCATGCCAGCCATTGAGCTGGTGGATGCTGTAAGCGCCGCTGCATAATCAAGTACACGCGGTATGCTCTGTGCACGAACAATGGTTGACCTTGCAAAGTCAGAAAACGAAGCATCCAATATCTCTCTGTGATTAGGAGCAATTACCACAAACCCATAGGAGGCCAGATGCTCCACCAGCCAAGCATAGAGCACCGACTCACTCCCGCCTCCGTGCGAAAAAACAACCAATGGGTAGGGGGCAGCATCGATATCAGCTTGAGCATCGGCGAGGGCATGACCCGCAATATCTGAATTCATGCTAGAATCGAAGCCATCAAATATCCACTGGTTCCAATGCATTACATATGTGATCGCTTCCGGGGTGCTGTTGGGGTTGAGCGCCGGATACCAAACCCGAACATCCATGGGGTCATCTGCATCTTCAATCACAAAGGTCTGTGTGCCGACCCAATATGGGCCGTGAACAGCATAAGTTGGCGCATCAGGGCGCAGGCCGACTGGTGCTGGGCCATCCTGTGCCGCGAGGGGTAAAACGAACAACGGTAACAGGAACAAACCGATCACGGTGAGTAGAACAAAACGGTGTTTCATCCTCGTTTTCTCCTTGAAAAATAAAAAGGCATTCCCCGCTATTGTTGGGAACGCCTGTGATATGCATTGAAGTTAGGTCATCGCTGATAGCACAACAGCCAAGACACTCAGCTCAACCTCTTTGATGCAAATTATTTCTATATTTATTCAATTTAATATTATTACCAACAAATTCGGCACACTAGTGATAAATGTCATGTCCAGTACGTGAGGAAAGTCCTAGATACTCGAAATTTATAAGCTGTTGTGCCTATGCTTAAGCTGATTTGATTTTGTATGTGGCAACGCCGGATGAACCACCCCGACTCGTTAAGCATTCTCACCCTCGCCCGTGTACAACACGGCAGAAATACACCGAGGGGGATGAATGCTTTCCTGGAAATTGTGGCAAAATCTTCAACATCAACCGCATCAAAACCCCATATTCCGCTGGACAATGACGCGCCGTGTGGTAGATGCTCAAGGCACTAAATGGCTCATCATCGTTGGGATGGCGCTGCTGATCGGGTTAGGTGTGGTGGCGATTGCGGCGCGTTTGCAGTTGGTGACTCTGCTGCTGGCGGTGATGACGACGCCTGCGTTGGTGCTGGGTGTGGCGGTGGTGATTGCGCTGCTGTACTGCACGGGTTTGAGTGGAGCCATTAGCAGCGGCATCCACCGCGTCCGTGAACAGCAGATTTATGACATGCTGTGCCTGACGCCGCCGGGAATCTTCGGCGTGACGTGGACAATCGCGGCTGGAATCAGTCATCGACGGCAGGGGTTTTTCTGGTTTCGGCTGTTCGTGCAGACGGTAGCAGGGTCGCTCATTATTGGCATGGCGCTCACGTTGGGCGTTTCGCTGCTGGTGATGATTTTAAGCCATGCACAGGAACAGGCGGTCGCGCTGGAAATCATCAATGTTTTGCTGCTGTGTATGACCGTATACATTGGCTGCATTCAGGCGTTTACCAGCAGCATTCTGATCGGAATGATCGCCCCGCTGCTGCTCTCCGAAAATATGCCCCTGTATTTCATCACGGTCGGTGTGTACTTGCTGATCGAAATGTATGTCCTGCTGCTGATGGCATTGATCGGCCTCCTGTTGATTCCGGTTGCGGTACAAAGCCTGCCGGTGAGCGGATTTGCCGTCGAGATGGCGCTGCCCTTCCTGCGGGTAGCCATCTTTTGCGGGCTGCACGAGGTTATCAACCGCATCCTGTGGCGGGTGCTGCGGGAACGGCTGGATACTGCCGAAGCACTGCCAGTGTTATAATTCCCGGCTCACGGAGGAAAAATCATGAGCAATAAAGCGGCAGGCCGTAAACGCGCCGGGGAAATCGCGGCGGAATACCGTCAGCGTGGCGAATTTTTAAACTGGTTTGAGGCCTTGTATGCGACGGCAGAAGAAAATCCCGATGCCGTTCCCTGGGCAGATATGCAGCCGAATGCCCATCTGCGGGAATGGCTGGAACGCGAACGGCCAGACGGACGCGGCCAACGCGCAGTAGTCATCGGCTGTGGGCTGGGTGATGATGCCGAACGGCTGGCACAAAACGGTTTCGATGTCACGGCTTTTGATATTTCCACCAGCGCAATCGAATGGTGCAAAAAACGCTTCCCGCATTCATCTGTCCACTATACCGCCGCTGATCTGTTCGCCCCGCCTGAAGGATGGTTGTTTGACTTCGTGCTGGAAAGTTACACGGTGCAATCCATGCCGCTGGAACTGCGCGAAAAGGCGATTGCGGCGGTGGCCGGATTGGTCGCGCCGGGTGGACATTTGCTGGTCATCGGACGTTTAGCCAAGCCGGAAGCACGCAATCTCAACAATATGCCATGGCCGCTGACCCGCGCCGAATGCGATCTGTTCAAAACGCATGGGCTGACCGAACATCACTTTGAGGATTTTGACGACGGCGAGAACCCGCCCGTTCGCCGTTTGCGGGTGGAGTATCGGCGTTAAATGGTTATAATCGGCAGCATTCCGTCCACTGAAAAATGATCCCGGCATGATTTTCAACTCATTTGAGTATGTAATATTTCTGGCATTGGTCGCCCTTGTGCATGGTCGCTTGCGAAGTGCGCGGGCGCAAAATGCACTGCTGGTGGCCGCCAGTTATTTTTTCTATGCCCGTTGGGATTGGCGCTTCGTGTGGGTGCTGGCGCTTTCGACGCTGGTGAATTACATCGTCGGGCAACGCATGGATTCCGCACCGGACACAAACCGCCGCCGCTGGCTGGTATTGGGCATCAGCGCGAACCTGCTGGCGTTGGGGTTCTTTAAATACTTCAACTTTTTTGTGGATTCGCTGGCGGATTTATTAACCACACTGGGCATCCCGGCGAGTCATTCGACGCTGCAAATTCTCATTCCATTGGGCATCTCGTTTTACAGCTTGCAGCAAATCACCTACCTGTTGAGTGTGTACCGCCGCGAATTACCCGCCAGCCGCAGCCTGATTAACTTCGCGTTATTCTCGGCTTTTTTCCCGCAGTTAGCCGCCGGGCCAATCGAACGCGCCACCAACATGATGCCGCAGATCGAGCAGCGCCGCAGTCCAACGCCGGAACAGGTCGAGTCCGGTCTGGTGCTGATTTTGCTGGGCATTTTCAAAAAGATTGTGATTGCGGATGTAGCTGCCAGCTTAATGAACAACCGCATTTTCTTATCCGCTGCCGAGTATTCCAGCGGCGAAATTCTGGCGGTGGTGTATCTGTTCGCGGTACAGATTTATGCGGATTTTTCGGCCTACAGCGACATCGCGCGCGGGTCGGGGAAGCTGGTGGGCATCGACCTGATGGAGAATTTTCGTCAGCCATATTTCGCGCAGACCGTTTCGGAATTCTGGCAGCGGTGGCATATCTCGCTGTCATCGTGGCTGCGCGATTATGTCTTCCTGCCGATGAGCCGCAGTCTGCTCAAACGCTGGGGGACGCGCTGGTCAAATTTGATTGTGATTATCGCCAACCTGACGACCATGATTATCAGCGGGTTGTGGCATGGCGCAAACTGGACGTTTATCGCCTGGGGTGCGCTGCTGGGCATGTATGTTATCGTCTCGCGCCAGTTTCAGGGTAAAGCGCGACCACTGCTGAAGCACCCTTCGGCCATTGTGCGGAATGTATTTATCGGTCTGCGGATTTTGCTCACGTTCCATCTGATTTTGTTGGCGTGGGTGGTGTTCCGCGCGGATACCATTCAGCAGGTCGGGCCGATTTATGGACGACTGGCGAATGTGGTGATGGGCGGAGATTGGGGCAAGCATACTCCCAGCACCTTTGCCGCGATTATTCTGCTGTATCTCATCACCATCGCGCTTGATCTGGCGCAGTCGGTAACTCAGGAACACGCCTTCCCGATCAAATTACCTGCTCCGGCGCGCACGATGTTGTATCTGGCGGCAGTGTTGGGCATCTTGTTTTTCTCGATTAAACCCTATGTCCCTTTCATCTACTTCCAGTTCTAAATGGGCGCGATTACGCCGGGATGTCCTGCGGCTGATCGGCATTTGGCTGCTGCTGGAAGTGACCGCGCGGGTTGATCCGGTGCGTTCCCTGCTCGCCACCAAACTTGACCCTTATGAAAATTTGCTGTGGTACAGCGATCTGCTGCCCGCTTACCATGACCAACTGCTGAACGGCCCGCATTATGATGTGTGGATGATTGGCTCGTCGTACATGATGACCAGCCTCGACCCTGCACAAATTCAGGATGAGATGCAAGCGGCGGGTTTCGAGGGGATGACCTTTCAGAATTACGGCATGACCAATATGCGTAACCTGACGGAAATGGCCGCAGTTTTTGACCGCTGGATGCTGCAACTTGACCAACCGGACAGGGTGGTGATCGCCATCGCCGAGCAGAATTTCCTCAACAATGCCGAACTACCCGGTCGCATTTTCGGTTCACCGATGGAAAATATGCTCATCTTCCCGGATACGGTAGATGATTATGTCGCCCGTTTCCTGTACAACACCAGCGCGGTATTCCGCTATGGGGTCATCAGCCGGAACGCTGTGCTGCTGCCACCCGAAAGCGCCAGCCTCAAATCGTATCCGAGCGGCGGTTGGACGCCCTACGAAGAGACTTACGAACCCTGTGATTTCAGCGTGTTTCGACCGCCCCCATTCAAGGATGCTGCATTTCAGGCCGGTATCGAGCGTTTTGATCAATTGGTAGCAGTGTTTCAAAAACGCGACATACCCATTCTGGTGGTCAATATTCCGTTGAGCGCCTGCGGATTGCACCGCTTTTACCCAACTTTCCAGGACTACCAGCGGCAGTATTTGCAACCGATAGCCGCCCATGTTGAGACTTTGGGGCTTCCATTTTTTGAACTGGATACGCGGTTTTATGCCGAAGTGCCAGAGGTGGAACAGCACCTTCTTTTCAGGAATTTGACGCATCCCAACCAGATCGCCGCGGAAATGTTCAGTTCGTGGACTGCCGATTTCATCGCTACACAATTTCAGGATGCCGGGTAAGTATGTCGCCTTCATCAACTTCGCAATGGGCAAAAGTGCGTCGGGACATGCTGCGGCTGATCGGCCTTTTGCTGCTGCTGGAAGTGGTCGTGCGGGTTGATCCGGTGCGTTCCCTGCTTGCCACCAAACTTGATCCCTATGAAAATCTGCTGTGGTATTCGGAGGTTATGCCCGTCTACGAAGATCAATTACTGAACGGGCCGCATTATGATCTGTGGCTGATTGGCTCGTCCTACATGATGACCGGGCTGAACCCGGAACCCATTCAGGAGGTCGTGCAAGCCTCCGGGTTTGAGGGACTCACGGTTCAGAATTACGGCATGTCGCTCATGCGAAATCTGGCGGATATGGCCGAGGTTTATGAGCGCTGGATGTTCAAGATGGATCAGCCCCGTTATATTGTGCTGGCGGTTTCGCAGCAAAATTTTGTAGGTAATGCTTTTCAGCCCGCCGTTGCGCGAACCTCCCCGATGGAAGGCACTTACATTTTCCCGGACAGCCCGGATGACTACCTTGCAGGTTTCCTGTTTCGCACCAGCCTTTTGTATCGTTATACCATTCTGGCACGCAACGCGACCTACATTCCATATGAAGAAGCCGTGCGTGAACCGCGTCCATTGGGGGGATACATCGAAGACCCGCTGGAATTTAAAGATTGTGATTCCAGTTTGTGGGTTCCAGAAGATAGACCACCCTCGGTTCTGAATCCGGCGGCGGCGGAACGCTTTAACCGTCTGGTGAATGTTATCCGTGATCGTGATATTCGGCTGTTGATCGTCAATATTCCGCTTGCCTACTGCGGTTTGCGACAAAGTTACGCCAGCTTTGAAAGTTATGAACAGAGTTATCTAACACCCCTTACTGCCCACATCGAAACGCTGGGTTTGCCATTCATGCCGCTGGATTATGCCTTTTATGCCAAAGTTTCAAAGGATGAGCAGAATCAGTATTTTGAAAATACCGGGCATCCCAACTTCAGAGGTGCAGCTATCCTGAGCCAGCAGGCCGGGGAATTCATCGCGGCATGGCTGGACGACAACGGCTCACGCTGACGGCGCTGTTCGGCACGCTGGCGGCACTGCTGACCGTCGCATCGCGCGCTGAAACCGCAACACTGGCACGATCAGGTATACAACTCTCCACAGTTCAGATTACATACGGGATATTGATCGGACTGCTGATTCTGATGCTGCCGTTTGTATCCCGTTTTCGCATTCCGGGGTGGGGCATTGGACTGGCTGGATTAGCCAGTTTTTATGCTGTCTGGCACATCAATCCGGTACAGGAAGCACGGCTGTTTGAGATGCCGTTCAGCCTGTGGGTGATCGTGGTTCATGCTGTCGGCATGAGTCTGCTGGCGGGATTGTTCATGAGCGATACAGCCACCGAAAAATGGCTTGCTCGCGCAGTGAACATCAGCATCGCCGGATTTGGGCTGGTGCTGATGGGTTTGTATATCGCCAGCACGGGCGAATTTATGGCGCTGGATATGCCGGACGAACCGTGGTTAGCCAGCATGGCGACCAACTTCGCATTACATAACGACCTCAGCCCGTCATTTATCGGCGCACCCTATGGCAGTCCTGACCCGGTTTTGCCGCGTTACTATTTGCTGATGGGCTTATGGCTGAAACTGGCAGGCACATCGCTGGCAGCTATGCGTTTGTTTCCGCTGCTGGTGGGATTAGCAGGTGCAGTGTTGTTTGGATGGCTGCTGGCAAATACACGGTTGCAAGGACGCGACATGCGGCGCTTCTACCGTCTGGAGGAAGATGGTTTCGAGCTGGCTGGTCTAACCCTGCCCCGTGAAACAAAAAGCAACCGCCGAACCGGGGTGCTGCTGGGTGTAGTCGTCCTGCTTGGCACGAGCGCATATTTACGCATGTCTCACAATCTGCGGATGGATATTGGGCTTGGCATTTACGGCGTGGTGATGCTGTTCGGCCTGCTGCATATTTTTGATGAACAGCCGGGGCGCTGGCCGGGATTTATGGGGCTGGCGCTGCTGGTTGGTCTGGAAACCGTGCCGTCAATTGGGTTGGTGCTGGGCGGGGCGGCGGGTCTGGTGCTGGCGATCAGGGCGATTCAGCAGCCGCAGGAACGCCTGAGCGCAGTTGTATTTTACGGGTTGGCCTGCGCGGTATCTGCCGGGTTGTATCTGGCACTGCACTTTTTGCCGGATGTGCAATCCAGCCTCGCGGGATACCATCAATTTTCTGCGGTGTATACGGCACAAAATCCCATCGGGCAACTACGATTCCCGATAGATGACCTCCTGAATTATCACCTGCGCTTCAGTCTAATTCTCGCCCCTGTTGAACTGCTCATCTGCATGGGCGCACTGGCTGGATTGTGGTTTTGGGGATCGCGCGCCGAACGCTGGATGCTGGTGACTTTCGGGTTGGTGCTGATAGTGGGGTTGATGCTGGTTGATGTCAGTTATGGCTACTGGGTGTTATTCGCGCCGCTGGTGGCCTATGCGATGGCGCGGGTTTTTCATCACCTGCCCACTGTGATCGTCTTCATTCTGCTCCCTGCCTTTTTAGCCGCACCGATTCACGATCTGGCTGCCGCTGCAACGCAAATGCCCAATCATCGCCTGCTGGCAGAGACGCAGGCGGTCGCTGCCCAAATTCCGCGCGGCGGACGGATCGTGGGTGATCCGCTGTTCTGGTATACCATGCAGGCCGATTGGGATTATATGGGTTGGATAGCCACCGAATACCCGATGCAGATCAACCACCTCTCGCCCGCGCAAAGCCTGATCGCCCTGCGCCCGGACGCGGCCATTTGTTTACAACTGGAAAACTGCCAGCAGGCGTGGGACAGCGGCTTATTCAGCTTCCCGGTGGAAGTGGTTGTCAATTCCCGGTCTTACCTGATATTCTTGCGAGAAAATCTGGAGAATAAACCATGACGCGCACCATCCGCTGGGGCATCCTCAGCACTGCTAACATCGCTAACCGCCGGGTCGCCCCCGCGCTGAAAGCAACCCGTAACGGCGAAGTTGCCGCCGTCGCCAGCCGGGAGATCGACAAAGCCCAACAGTTTGCGACTGATCATGGCATCCCGAAGGCGTATGGCAGTTATGGTGAATTGCTCACCGATCCAGAAATTGATGCGATTTATATTCCACTGCCCAATAGTGAACACGCCCGTTGGGGTAACCTGTGCGCCGAAGCGGGCAAAGCAGTGCTGTGCGAAAAACCACTGGCGCGGGATGCAACCGAAGCACAAATGCTGGTCAGTACATTTGCAGAAAAACAGTTGCTGCTGGTCGAAGGGTTTATGTACCGCTTTCATCCACAGACCGTCAAAGTGCGCGAGATGCTGAAATCCGGGGCGGTTGGGGAAATTACGGCGCTCTCGTCAGCTTTTAGCTTTAGCATTCGCAGCGAAACCAATGTGCGGCTGAATCCGATTCTGGCAGGTGGCGCATTGATGGATGTCGGCTGTTACTGCATCAACGTCATGCGATTAATGACCGGGGAAGAACCGGAAACTGCGCGGGCGCTGGCGCACTTCGGCGCGTCCAACGTGGACGAACGGTTAGCAGCGACGGTGCAATTTCCATCCGGCGCAATCGGGCATTTTGACTGCGGCCTGCGCGGATACCGCACGCATACCTACGAAATTCGCGGGACAGAAGGGCGCATTCTGGTCGAACGTGGATTCACAATGGAGCCGGGGGATGAACACATCATTCGCTGGTGGCATGGGGATGACTACGAAGAAGTTCGCACCCCGATGGCGAACCACTTCACATTGATGGCCGAAGATTTCGCGGATGCCCTGCTAACCGGGCGGCAGCCGCGCTACCCGGCAACCGACGCGGTTCACAACATGCGGGCAATTGATATGGTGCGGGAAGCCGCCGTCAATCATCCGATGGAATAACGTAGCGCGTGCGTAAATTTTCTTCGCTCATGTTGTACGGTTCGCCTTCTGAACCAATGCACAGCCAGCGGCCTTTGGGGATAAGGACAGGTTCCGGGCTTTCCAGCGATTGTACATAAATGCCGATGGGAAGTTTGAGCGCCCAGACGCCTTTGTATTTGTAATATGGGCGGCAGCCGTGCATGACAAGATGCATTTCGGCTTCGTTGGGTTTCCAGCCGGGTTCATCCCAGGGCTTGTAGGTGCGCCGGAAGAGATCGCGCCGGACGGGCCAATGCTCGTACTCTTCCAGATTTTCATGAATCACATTATCCACGACATAGATAATAATGTCGCCCACCCCGGCAGACAGCACTTCCAGCGTGACTTCAATATTGGTGTCTTCGCTGATGACCCGTGCCATCACTCGCCGTTTGATGGGCGGGAAATAAGTGAAGCCTTTGGCCTTCAACTCATCTTCCGTCCAATTACGCTGCCGCAGAACCTGAATCGGTTGGGTTTCGCGTTTGGAAATTAACATAGGCTGGCTTTCACCCGGCGTTTGTTACAACTCTTTCCATAAATTGTACTCACTTTTTGTGTCCATGCACGACAATTTTTCTTTCAAACCGATTACAAACTCGATACACGGGGGACTCCTGTCCGCATTTCCGGGGGCAAGGTAAAATAGTCCTATGAGCATTTTTTAGCAGGGTAATAATTTTATGGCTACCGACTCGCTTTCCCTCCTTTCCCCCGTTTGGTCACACATGACCCATATTCAACCCGAACGCGCCGAAGGCATTTATCTGTATGAAGCCGACGGCACGCGCTACACCGATTTCACCAGCGGCATCGGCGTGACCAACACCGGACACTGCCACCCGCGCGTGGTAGCAGCCATTCAGGAACAGGCCGCCAAACTGATTCATGGGCAGATCAATGTGGTGATTGCGCCCTCGACCGTGAAGCTGGCGGAAACGTTAAACGCCGTAACACCCCCCGAAATTGACTGCTTTTTCTTTTCCAACAGCGGCGCAGAAGCCACCGAAGGCGCGGTCAAGCTGGCGCGCATGGCGACCAAACGCACCAACATCATCACCTTTCAGGGAAGTTTTCACGGGCGCACCTCGCAAACAATGGCGATGACCAACTCCAAAACGGTATATCGTTCGCGCTATCAACCCCTTCCAGCAGGTGTGTTCGTTGCACCATTTCCATATGCCTATCACTACGGTTGGGATGAGGATACTGCGATTGATTTCTGCCTGCGCGAACTGGATTTGATGCTCAAGAGCCAGACCGCGCCGGAAGAAACTGCCGCTATTATCATCGAACCGGAATTGGGCGAAGGCGGTTACATCCCCGCGCCCAAACGTTTTATGAAAGCCCTGCGCGAATTGTGTACTCAACATGGCATTCTGTTCGTGGCCGACGAAGTACAAACCGGATTCGGACGCACCGGCAAATTCTGGGGTTATGAACACGCCGAAATTGTGCCGGACATCATCATCATGGCGAAAGGTTTGGGCAGTGGGATGCCGATTTCCGGCGTGGCGGCTTCGCAGGCGTTGATGAGCCAGTGGACGACGGGTTCGCATGGCGGCACCTATGGCGGCGGTGCGCTGGCGACTGCGACGGCTGTGGCAACCGTCCGCACGATTGTGGATGAAAATCTGCCGGAAAATGCGGCGCATATGGGCGAACGGCTGACCGATGGATTAGTCGAATTACAAGGCCGTTACCCGGTGATTGGCGATGTGCGCGGCTATGGGTTGATGATCGGTACAGAGTTCACCCAAAACGGACACCCCGCCAAAGATTTGACCAAAGCGGTGCAAAAAGCCTGCATCGAACGCAATTTGCTGCTGTTGACTTGCGGCAGCTACGAAAATGTGATCCGCTGGATTCCGCCGCTGGTGGTGAACGAAACCCAGATTGACGAGGCGCTGACGGTATTCGAGGATGCACTGCAATCAGTGATGTAGTATCCAGCAGATGCCTGTTATCGGTATGCCTTCAAAACCTGAAAGGGAATATCATGACCGCATCATTTGATGATCTGGTTCACTTGATTCGCACGGCGCGCGGGTTGGAAGCAGGCGGTTATTATGGCCTCTCCAAGCTGTTGTGGGCGCTGGTCTATGCCGAAGAAATCAAAGCCTCGAATGCAGCGGGCATCCCACGCGGCGCAGATTTGGATAAGGAACTTGGCCTGATTGCCGATTCGCTGAAAGCATCTGGCGCATCAGAAGCCATACTTTCAGCACTGGATAAAGGACGGCAGGCCGTTCGGGATGACCGCACGGTTTCATATGAAGATGTGCCAGCGGTTTATGCCAGCCGCACCACAGGCGAAATATTCCTCGGCGATCCGCCCGAATTTACCGACAACAACGATCATCGTTTGGCGCTGCGACAGTTTGCATCCATCTGGTACTTTGAGCCGATGTCACCACAAGAAGCATTAGTCGCGCTGGAAGCTGGGCCGAATACGATAGAAGCGGCTGTACAGGGTTTGAGTACCGAGCAATTTCAGATCGCGCCCGCCCCCGGCGAGTGGAATATGCGCGAACTGCTGGGGCATTTGATGATGGCACAGGATTTGCTGGCTGAACGGGTTGACCTGATGTTGAACCACGACAATCCACTGTTGGAAGGCAAAGCGGTATGGGCGATGGCCGACCGCGAAACCCTTTCACCGGGTGAACTGCTGGAACGCTTTCATGTTTCGCGCGAGCAATTGGTTACCCGGCTGAAGGCGATCAGCCTGAACGACTGGTGGCGCGGTGGATGGCACAGCGAATTTGGGCAGCAAACCGTCCTTTCGCAGTCCACCTATTTCGCCCGCCACGAGATGTCCCACATGCCGCAGGCCGCGCAAATTCGGCGGGGTGTAGGGGTATAATAAGAGCAGGAAAGTTGCAGGAGCTATAGCCATGACGAGCCGAATCCGCATGTCACATCAATATGGTGAAACCCCACCCAATGTATTCAGCGATTTTGATTGGATACGACTGCATGAGAAAGAACTGCTGGAAAAATATGGAGAATGTTCCATCATCGTCTACAAAGAGCAGGTTTTAGGTGTAGGTGCAACCTACGATGAAGCTGTACAGGATGCGGAACATAACCTGCCATCCGATTCTGGGGAAATTACACCTGTGCATCAGTGGTTGTATCAGCGTCAACCATTGCAGCGAATTCATGTTCGCCTGAAAACGGATGCTAAGGACTCATGACTCAAATCCAGCTTCGTATCTACTATGATCCAAGTGAATGTCAGGTTTTTTGCAATATAGCGCGTAAGGATGGAACGTTAGAGAAGTTGACCGCAACAATTGATACTGGGGCGGCTGTATCTTTGTTTCCGAGGGAACTGTTGGATTTAATTGCATATCGACCAACAGATGATGCCAGTATCATCATCGATCAGGCTGGAATCGCAAAACAATCTTTTCAGGCAGTTGAGGCTGTTATTACGATCTCACTTGAAGATGCTGCGGGTAATTTAACGCAACCTTTCGAGATTACAGCTTGGTTTACGGATACAGAAACACGACTCATTGGCTTTAAAGATGTTCTTGATCAATCGATTCTGCATATTGATATGCCTCAACGTAGTGGCTGGCTGGAGATTGACAAATAGTTATGGATACATTCCCCCGTCACTACACGATTGATCGCCGGACGCGCATTCCCCAATTTATCCGCGCGGGATTGGTTTTGCTGGTTGGTGTAGGCATTTTTATCGGGCTGTCACGCACCTCGCTGGATGCTAATCTGCTCACAATCTTACGCTGGATTGCGGGCGGCATAGCGTTTTCCGGTTTGTTGGCGATTCTGCTGCTCACGATTGCAGCCATGCGCGAAAAAGGGCAGGTCATCACGGTTGATGAAACCGGACTGACGGTCGAACGCCCCGGCAAGAACAAGCAGTCGCTCAAGTGGGCAGATGTGACCCATTATGAAGTTGAAGATGCGGGCAGTTTGACGGGCATTTGGGACAGCGGATATGGGTCATCGAGTTCAACGGCTGGTCAGGGCGCGGATGATCTGATCTTCGGCTGTTTGATCGGCATTATCCTGAATGTCTATCTGCTGGTGCTGGAATTTTTTGTGCGCGGCGCGGCATGGAAAGTGAAGTTTAAGCTCAAAACCAAGCGCAGTCTGAATGTATCCGGTTATGGTGCGGGCATAGACGAATTGGTCGAAAAAGTGCTGCCCCATTTTCTGCCGGATAAACGCAAATTGCCGGGAAAACCGGAGAAAGCCGATGATGCTCCGCAAAATTGACTGCGTGATGCTGCGAGTGGATGATCTGGAAACAGCAGCGCGTTATTATGCCAATGTGTTTGGTTTAAATCGCTTGTGGTCAGATGCGACTTCGGTCGGCATGGGAATGCCAGAAACCGACGCCGAAATTGTGCTGCATACGAACACCGATGTTCCCAAAGAAATCAGCGTGCATTATCTGGTTGATGATGTAGTAGCAGCGGTGGAAACGTTACGTGCAAAAGGTTGTTTCATCCGCGCCGAACCGTTTGATGTAACCATCGGCAAATGCGCGGTATTGGAAGACCCATTCGGCAATATCCTGTGCATTCTGGATATGACCAAAGGGACGCGGACGTGAACTCAACGCCGCCAGCACCCGCCCGCCTATTTGGACTGCTGGCACGGGAAGCCTCAATTGGCGTTATCATCCGGCGTGGGCAGCCAAAGAATTGGATACAACTTATCCATTGGGATACTCAAAAAGATGTTTTCAAGCCGGGACAGTGGTTTCACGGGCGCGTCTACGACGAACGAAGTGATTTATCACCTGATGGAAAGTTATGGGTCTACTTCGCGGCTAAATACACGCCGCAGCCCCATCGTAAACAGAGTTATCATCACTGGACAGCGGTCAGCAAGCCCCCTTACTTTACAGCCCTCTATTTTCAACCAGAGGTAGATACATATAGCGGTGGCGGATCATTCATCAATAACAACACAATTCTGTATAACAGCGTCAGTCCTTCAGCCGGTGCTCAATCTATACCTGATACTCACTTAACGATGACTTGGGGAGATATTCATTTTTTGCCCGCATCCTTCTACAAGAATCTTGAAATACATGGCTGGGTTTCCGCCGATCAGGATGCCTGTGTAACCACTGATAATAGCCCCATCGTTCAGGGAAAAACGCCTTCTGTGTGGCAGAAACAATCAGGCAAATATCAGCTTTCACTGAAGTACACCCGCAAGGGGCGAGTTTACAGCCTCAGGATAAGTGGAAGTGACTTTGGGATACCGAGTTCAGTCAACTGGGCAGATTTTGACCAGCGAGGCCGCCTTGTGCTTGCCAGAGAGGGCAAGTTGTTTAGCGCAAGTCTGAAAAACGACGAGCTGATTTATCATGAACTGGCTGATTTCAATAACCATCGCCCTGAACGGATGGAAGCCCCGGATTGGGCAAAAAAGTGGTGATCTGTCCAAGCTCACAAACACTATTTGGGATATGAGCAAAGAGGCGCGCACATGACTGACCAGCCCTCATCACCAGCCCGCCTATTTGGACTGTTAGCGCGCGAAGCATCGGTTGGCGTTATCATCCGGCGTGGGCCGACTCGTTGGGCGCAGCTCATCAAATGGGACACGAAAAAAGACACCTTCGAGCCGGGACAGTGGTTTCAGGGACACATTTATGAACGCCGCTGCGATATTTCCCCAAATGGCAAACTGCTCATCTATTTCGCCCAAAAGATCAACGCGCGTACCATAGCTGACAAAGAATACACCTACGCTTGGACAGCCATCAGCAAACCGCCCTATTTCACAGCGCTGGCATTATGGCCGAAGGGTGACTGCTGGAACGGCGGAGGATTGTTCAAAGATGACAAAACCGTCTTGCTGAACAGCGCCAATAACCCGCATCCGAATCATCAGCCCAAAGGACTGACCATTTTAGCCAGCCAATTCGCCCCCGGTGAAGATGCGCCGATTTACCATCCAAAATTGGAGCGCGAGGGATGGAAAGCCGTTCACATGAGCGAAACACATCGACGAAGACCCGATACTTGGACGAAACTTGACCGGTCGGGACGCTTTGAACTCACCATGCATGTCAGCATCGATTTTCAAGCCTATGGGGGTTATTACGTCCTCACCTTCAAGGTGCGTGATCTGAAGCGCGAAATTGATTTTCCGATTGACGGGCACGTGACTTGGGCGGATTGGGATCAGCGAAACCGATTGGTCTTCGCTCGCGATGGCAAGTTATTTGCCAGCACCCCACAGAACTTCGTTGAACGCCAACTGGCTGATTTCAACGACTATCAACCGGAACCGATGGAAGCGCCAGATTGGGCAAAAAAGTGGTGATTAGGAACTTTTGAGCATCTGATAACGTCTTGCTACCAATGACGGTATGGCTTTGTACGGAGTTCTCCCATGAATCGACACCGCTGGATGGTGAGTTTTGCCCTGATCGTGATGACCTTGATGGCCTTGATGGTCAGCGCGGCTGCTCCTGCCGCATCACCATCTGTTTTCCGTACAACCCTGCCTCCGCCGCCCGCGCCGGAAGCGCCAGAGCCGATTATCATACTGACCATTCATGATCCCTGGCGCATGGTGATCGGTTCGGACGAGCCGACCTTCGCGCTTTACGAAACCGGATTGGTGCTTTATCAGCGCGAGAATGATAACGGCGAATGGGAATTGGCGTCGGTGGTGCTGGATGAAGACGAACTGCAAACCCTGCGTGACTCGCTCCGGATTGATGCCGATTTGTACGCGCTGGATGATGAGTACGATAACGTGGCGATAACCGACCAACCCAGCAATACAATTGAAATTTATGACGCGGAATTGGGCGAAAAGACCTTCTGGATTTACGGCAACCTCCGCATAGACTCCCCGGAACGCGATGAATTCGCCCCGGAACGCCTGCTGGATCTGTTCGACCTGATGGCAAACTTTGTTCACGAAGATGCCAAAACGTGGCTGCCCGGTCAGTTCGAGGTGATTTTGTGGCCGTATGAAACCAGCGAAGCGACTCAATGGCCGGAGGATTGGCCGGGACTGGATGACGAATCGACTATCAAACGCGACTCGGTCTACAGTCTGTACATCGACATTGAGGAATACGACCGCTTCCGCGAACTGGCGAAGGATGCAAATGCTTTTGAATTGGATGGACAAACGTGGACGTTCAGCCTGCGTTTCCCCTTCCCACATGAGCATTATGTATACCGGTTTGAATAACAACCAATAACCCCAATTGGCATGTTACAATCGGCTGACATCTAAATTGTTCATGCGGAAAAGATCATGCCAACCATTAATCTTGTTACCGAACTTCCCGGCCCGAACAGCAAGGCGCTGGTAGCCCGCCGGGAAGCCGCTACCCCACGCGGTGCGGCTAAACTCACGCCCGTTGCTATCGTCAAAGCCGAAGGCGCAGCCGTCACCGATGCGGATGGCAATACCCTGCTGGATTTCGCCGGAGGAATCGGTGTGCTGGCAGTAGGACATTGCCCGCCTAATGTGGTCGAAGCCATCCAGAAACAAACCGCCGATCTGATTCATCTGTGCGCCATCGTCGGCACGTATCCATCATATGTGGAAGTCGCCGAATTGATGAACGAAGTCACCCCCGGCGACTTTCCCAAGAAAACGGTGCTGCTCAACAGCGGCGCGGAAGGGCTGGAAACCGCCGTCAAAATCGCCCGCGCTTCCACCGGACGCCCCGCCATCATCGTGTTCGAGGGTGCATATCACGGGCGCACGAATCTGACGCTGGCGATGACCAGCAAATATGGCTTGTTCAAGAAGGGATTTGGCCCGTTCGCGCCGGAGATTTACCGCCTGCCGTTCCCCAATATTTACCGTCGTCCTGTTGGGATGACCGAAGAACAGTACATTGACGACTGTATCGCGCGTTTGGAATATGCCTTCACATCGCAGGTTGACCCCAGCGCCGTCGCCGCAGTGGTGATCGAAACGGTGCAGGGCGAAGGCGGATTTATCGCCACACCACCCAAATTTTTGGGGCGCATTCGTGATCTGTGTACCCAGCACGGCATTGTGTATGTAGCCGATGAAGTGCAGTGCGGCTTTGGACGGACAGGCAAATTGTTCGCCGTCGAGCATTACAACATCGCCCCGGATTTGATCGTCACCGCCAAGTCGCTGGCGGCGGGAATGCCCTTAGCCGCCGTAACCGGGAAAGCCGAAATTATGGATGGCCCGCACCCCGGTGGATTGGGCGGCACCTACAGCGGCAATCCGTTGGCTTGTGTGGCAGCAGTCGAGGCCATCAACATGATTCGGCAGCCGGAATTCCTCGAACGTGCCAATCAGATTGGCGCGCGCATCCGTGAACATCTGCTGGATTTGCAGGCCGCAATCCCGTTGATTGGTGATGTACGCGGTTTGGGTGCCATGATGCTCACCGAACTGGTGAAAGACCGCGATTTGAAAACACCTGCCAGTGACGAAACCCTGCAAGTGACGACCGAGTGTTTCAAGCGCGGGTTGATCGCCATCCGCGCCGGATTGTTTAGCAACTGTATTCGCTTCCTGCCGCCGCTCAACATCAGCGATGAACAGGTGGACGAGGGCATGGGCGTGATTGCCGAAGCCATCCGCGTAGTCGAAAGCAGCCGCCGCGCCGTTGCCCAATAACCCATCTACAATGAACGCCTCTGCAATTTTGCATAGATTGCAGAGGCGGAAGCGGCGCAAATTCTGTGGTATCTTTACGGATCGCACAGGAGGAAATCATGACCGATTACACCGCTTTTCAACAACTTTCCCCGACAACCTTAGCGGATGTACTTTCGCGTGACCGCGTAATGGATACTGGCATCCGCCCGTTATGGTCAGATATGCCCCGTGTCGCTGGCCCGGCTTATACCGTGCGCTGTGCCCCCGGCGATAATTTGATGCTCCATGCCGCCATTTACCGCGCCGCCCCCGGTTCTGTTATCGTGGTGGAGACGGGTGGCGATATGGATTATGCGGTCGCAGGTGGCAATGTATGCGCCGTCGCCCAAAAACACGGCATCGCCGCTTTCGTGATTGATGGTGTGATTCGTGACCTTGCCGAAGCACGCGCGAATCGTTTTCCGGTGTTTGCGCGCGGGGTCATCCCCATTCCCGGCGGCAAAGAAATTATCCAGCCGTTGAACCAGCCCATCACTTGCGGCGGAGTCGCGGTTTCGCCCGGTGACGTGGTAGTGGCGGATGAAGAAGGTATTGTAGTCGTTCCAGCTTCACGGGCGGATGATGTACTTAAAGATGCCCAGCGCCGCGCCCTCAAAGACGCCGCCCAAACATTGGAACAGTGGGAAGCACAGCACCGCGAACGCATCGAAGCCATCCTCCGCGATAAAGGTTTTCGGGATTAAGCATTCCACATTACAGAGTGTTATTTCAAAAGGTCGTTTTGTAGGGACGAGACATGTCTCATCCCTACTTTAAGCAGGTGGGAGCAGTTTTCATGAACGCGATGTGTTCTGGGAAAGTGGCTGTTGTCACTGGTGCAAGCAGCGGTATCGGGTGCAGCACAGCGCTGACCCTTGCGCGTGAAGGTGCAAGGGTAGTGGTCAACTATCAGAGCAATGGAGAAGCAGCTTCTCAGGTGGCGGCATACATTAATAATGCGGGCGGCAGTGCGTTGGCAGTTCAAGCCAACATATTCGAAGCAGAGGGTTGTAAGCATTTAGTGGCGACCACTGTCGAACGATTTGGCCGCGTGGATATTGGTGTCATTAACCCCGGTGCGGGTTGGCATCCTGAAACACCGGATGTTCTGGACGCGGGTACAGTTCTTGACGATATTCAACGAGAAGCGGCGCCTATACTACACCTGTTACCCTTGCTGCTGCCACACATGTACCAGCAGCGCTGGGGGCGGATCATTGCTATCGGGATGAATCCCCGTCTGCCTTCTCCAGCTTATGCATACAATGTCGCTAAAGCTACCCGATTAGAAGCCATTCTTGGTGCGCAGCCTCATGCGTGGTCACATGGTGTGACCTTGAACGTGGTTGCACCCGGCCCTGTTGCGGAAATCGAGTCGCTGACTGAAGCTATAGAGCAAAGCCAGCACAGGGAAGCATGGCAAAAGCGCCCCACAACTTCTCCTCAGGATATTGCCGAAAGCATCGCCTTCCTGGCTTCAGAAGCCGGGCGTTTCGTGACGGGTGCCGTGCTGCCCTTTCATTTTTCTGGCTAATTCCTCTACCTAAGCATCGACCTAAAATCGCGTTCTGATCTATAGAGCATGGTAGGGGCGAACAGGCCGTTCGCCCCTACAGCATAACCCCGATTTCAAATAAGACTCTGCGAAACCTGAGCGAAGCCTCTCACATGCGGGACTGGGTGAAGAATCTCCTTCCCGCTTCTTGGAACAAAACCACGCGCACGGACGTCTCTATTCCAGTACAGTAGAGGCAAACCATGATTGCGAAGGAGTGTGTACCATGATTGATCCTGCCCCTACCAACCCGACCGAGATGTTCATCCGGTTGTTCCTCGGCTTGTTTTTCGCCCTGACCGCCATTTTTGGAGGCGGCCTGCTGCCAGATTCAGGTAGTACAGGCGATGGTCAGGGCGGCGGCGAAGTGCGCCCAACACCGCCGGGGACGAATGCAGCGCAGGTATTGACCACCATCGATAGCGTCGATGCCCTGATTATGGAATCCTTTCCGGCGCAAATCGCGCTCAACGTCAGCGGTGCTCAACCCGACGGCTGCGAATTCCCGGTCATCGTCGAGCAAACCCGCGATGGTAATAACGTCACCGTCAGGATTTACCGTGAACTCCCGCCGGACATTATGTGCGCCATGATTCTGCTGCCCTATAACGAAAGCATAAAGCTGGATGGCACATTCGAACCCGGCACGTACCAGATCGACGTAAACGGCACAATCATCGAAGTCACCGTTTAAAAATCGCTGTAGGGGAGGGTTTGAAACCCTCCCTTTAATCCGACACCATTTGAAAGGACAGGAAGAAAATCATGCGAAAACTGCTCCCGATCACCCTCATAGTTGCCCTGTTCGCGCTGGCTGGAATGCTGGTCATCCCCGCCGCCGCACAGGAGTCCCAGCCCGAAGGTGTCAGCCTGACCATTTACAATCAGGGCACGGCGCTGGTACAGGATCGCCGCACCTTCGACTTGCAAACCGGCATCAATACGCTGGATTTCACAGATGTTGCTACGGGTATTGACGCGACATCTGTCAGCTTCAAATCCCTGACCGACCCACTCGGCACGACTGTTCTGGAACAGAATTATGTCTATGATCTGGTTGGCAGCAGCGCTCTTTTACAGCGTTATCTGGATGAACAGATCGTCATTACAGGCGACGACGGCACGATTTTTGAAGGCCAGTTGCTGAGCAGCACCTATGAAGAAATCATCATCAAACAGGCGGATGGGCAGATTGTGGTCATCGGTCTGGACAGCGTCCGCGACATCCGCTTCCCCTCGCTGCCGGAGGGCCTTGTCACCCGTCCCACCCTGCGCTGGATTTTGAACAGCGTTGCAGGCGGCAGCCAGAATGTCGAACTGACCTACCTCACCAGCGGCATGAACTGGACAGCCGACTACATCCTGCTGCTGGCGACCGATAACACCAACTTGAATCTCAACGGCTGGATTACCCTGAACAACACCAGCGGCGCAACCTTCACCGATGCTCAGGTCAAGCTCATCGCGGGGGATGTCAACCGCGTCCAGCGCGAGGAAATGTTATATGCCAACGGCGCGGTCGATATGGCAGCGATGCCCACTTCCTCGCCTCAGGTCGTCCAGCGCGATATTTCCGAATACAAACTCTACGAAATTGGCCGCCCCGTCACGGTTGCCAACAACGAAACCAAACAGGTCGAGTTCGTCACTGGCGCAGATATTCCCGCCACGACTTACTATGTGTACGATTCGAGTGCGCCTTTCTACGGCTACTACGGCCCGGTCACGGATCAATACTACGGCCAAACCGGACTCACTGATGTGCAGAACTGGCTGGAATTCAGCACGGGTGAAGAAAACGGCCTCGGTGCAGATTTACCCGCTGGACGTGTTCGCGTGTATCAGGAAGATGTGGATGGCGCGGCGCTGCTGATTGGCGAAAACACCATCGACCATACCCCCGAAGGCGAAATGATCCGCTTCAAACTCGGCAACGCTTTCGATCTGGTGGGCGAACGCATACAGACCAGCTTCCAGTATCTGGGCAGCAATGTGCTGGAAGAAACCTATCAGATTACCCTCCGCAACCGCAAAGAGGATGCCACCGTGCAGATTCGTGTGCCGGAACACCTCTCGCGCTGGAGCAACTGGGAAATCCTGAATGCTTCGGCTGAATACACCCAGACCGACTCGGCTACGATTGAATTCCGTGTGGATGTCCCGCCCGGTGGTGAAACCGTCATCACCTACACTGTCCGCTATACGTGGTCACGCTAAGAAAATTTCTGTGGGGTGCAGCATGTTGTTGCACCCCTGATCTCAGTTTTCCAATGCTTGATCGATAATCTGGGAAAGTGGAAGGGAGCGCCCTTCATTCCACACCACTTCGAGGACATCAGCGGCAAGTTGTTGATGTAACTGTTCAACAAATTGCTGATAATCAGCAGCGTCCATACCTTCAATGGGCGTGTTTTTAGTTTCACGCAGTGCCTCTGCCGCACCCAGTAATCGCGCTGCCAGTTCCAATTGTTTTCGCGCTATGGCAATACCCCCCAACTTCTCAAGACACATTGCAATCCCACGCTCATCCCCCAGAGCGATACTGGCTTCCATACTCCGGCGAATGTGGGCGTCCGCCATATCATAACGCCCCTGCGAGTAAGCGGTGTGACCGATGTTGTCCAGTATGTGGGCGGAAAGCCAGAGATTACCCATTCCGTCTGAGAGGTCTAATGCGGTCGAATAATACTTCAATGCAGCTTCATAATGCCCTTGACTGCGCTCCACTTCTCCAAGTCCGTTCCATAGACTCGCGGTTTCCCACGGTAAATCCTCATATTTAACGGCATCTATCCCCTGTTCAAAATAACGAATCGCTGCCTCAAAATTGCCCATGCCGCCGTTTTGCATACCCAAAGTCGTACAAGCCATAGCAATGTCTCGGCTGCTGTTCACAAGTTTTGCGGATGCCAGCGCCTTTTCAGCATACGGGCCGATTGCAGGAAAATCCCCGGCGAAATACGACATAATTGCCGCACCGTTCAGGGCATGAGTACGGGCATGGCTCAAAGTTGCATCACTGGCCGTCCAATCTAAAAGCGTGGTTGTGTAACGCAACCCGACAATAATGTGATTGTGATAGACCCAAAATTCAATCATTGCGTTTACGAGTTCAAGTCCTTTTTGCCAAAGGCGCGCTGCAATGAAATACTCAATGGCTGTTTGGATATTATCGTGTTCACGCTCAACCTTTTCTAACCCAATGACTTGTCCATTGGTTCGGACGCTGGTTTCATGCTCTAGCACAAAGTTATGGAAATAGGCAGCATGGCGCTCTTGAATCGTTTTCCATTCGCCCCTGGTTTGTAATTCTTGCTGGGCAAATTGACGAATGATTTCCAGCAGTCGGTAGCGTGATGTGTCGTGGGTGACTGTCTCTCGTTTAATAAGATTCATACCAACCAGCTTGGATAACATCAGTACGATGTCGCCCTGTGGCTGACAGACCGATTGTGCCGCTTCCATCGCGCAACCATTCGCAAAAACGCCCAATCGGCAAAAGAATTCCTGCTCATCTGTATTCAGAAGTCGGAAGCTCCAATTGATTGCGGCAGCTAAAGAATGATGACGTTGGTCATTATCGATCATGCCTTGACTTTCCAAGAGGCTTCGTCCGGTTAGGTAGTTAAGTATTTCCTCTGGTTGGAGAATCGTTATTTGGGTTGCCACAATTTCAATCGCTAACGGTAATCCTTCGAGTCGGGCGCAAATAGCTGCGATGTGGGGAGCATTCTGGGGTGTAAGTTCAAAATCTGGATGCACCGCTTTAGCCCGTTCCATAAACAACTGCACGGCGGCGAATCCGGCAAGACCCTGAATATTCAGATCATCAATCCGCCCTGGCAGCGAAAGCGAGTCAACCGGGAATTGGTGTTCACCCCGGATGCGAAGCGGAGCACGGCTCGTGACAATCACTTTAACCAGTGGGCAAGTTGCCAGCATGGCCTGAATATCGGGGGCGGCGTCGAGTATCTGCTCAAAATTATCGAGAATGAGCAGCAATTGGCGGTCATGGAGATATGTATGAAGGCTGTCTTTTGGCTTTTTGTGGTCTGTTAGCGCAATTCCCAGCGTATGAGCGATTGCCAGAATCACACGGTCAGCATGGGTGGTTGATGCAAGTTCGACTAGGAATACACCGTCAGGAAAATCTAACAGCACATCATTCCCCAATTGGACAGCAAGACGTGTTTTGCCAATGCCCGGCGGGCCAACCAGAGTCAAGAGTCGAACCGCATCCTGTCGCAGACGGCTGATTGCATCCACCAGATGTTGTTTGCGCCCGATGAGCGTGGTCAGTTGCAGCGGGAGGTTATTGCTTGGGACGAAAGCATCTCGCCAAGGGGTGATCTCAACATGCTGCGCGTGTATTTTGGTAGGCTTTTGAGTCCGTGCGAACCGGATAAAAGCATCCATTTCGGCTGCTTGAATGTTTAGGACTTGCCCCAGTAATTGGGCAATTTGAGTGGATGGTCGGCGCTGCCCGGCTTCGATTCTGTAAATCATTTCTGCTGAACAATTGACCTGTTCTGCCAATGCCTGCTGTGTGAGATCAAGGATACGACGGCGACTTTTGAGCCATTGTGCGAAGGTGATTTCCTGTACCATCGGTTGCGCCTTGCCAAACGAATTTTTGTAACAAGTCTAACATGATAAACTTGAAGTGTACGATTTTTTGTGCGGATAATGTCTTCGGTTTGCGCCCACAACGTGATTAATTGGAAACATCGATTAATCAGCTTGTGGAGAAAACCATGAAGAATCGAAACCGTTTCGTACAAATGTTGGTCATCTGTGTTGTCGTTATGCTCGCTGCGCTTGGCACAGTCACGGCACAGGAGGGAGACATGATTGAGCCGCTTGCTTTATCAAGTGAACCGGTTGTGCTTCAATTCAGCACCGGAGCTGCTGGCCCACCAACCATTGAACCGCTTACCGATGGTCGTATGGCGTTTCGCATTATGGCAGCCGGTGAGATCAGCGGAACATTTGCCGGGAACATTTCCGCCCGTGTGAGCGAAGTAACCCTGAATCCATCGCCAACTTTCCATCCGGTCACGGTGATGTTCACGATTGAAACCGAACAAGGTCAAATCGAAGGGTATTATGCCGGGAGTTTCCATCGCCCCGAAGGTGCAGAGCAAGCTAACATCGAAGCGTCTGGTGTAATTCTGTCTGTATCTGGCGCATATGCCGACCTGTATCTGGCCGACGTAACCGTTTCCAGCCAGGTTCAGTTTGTCGATGGTCGCTCGGTTGGGGAAAGCGGCACAATCACGATTGCTGCCCGATAAGGAGTACCCAATGGTAAAGAAATTGGGGTTTGCTTTCGTCTTGATGCTGGTTATGGTGAGGCTCTCCGGCGCACAGGAAGATTTTGCACAATTGCGTGTGATGCAGATGTCGTTCATCCCGGAATTAAGTGCGACAGTGGATATACAGGTTGATGACACGGTTGTTTTCGAAAGTATCAGCTTTCCGTTTGTGACGGATTACATCCAACTTGCACCCGGCCAACATACACTGAAAACAATCATTGTCGATCATGAGAAGGCCACTGCATCAACGATACTCTCAGTAGAAGCGGGACGCAGCTACACCGTGATTGCTGAAGGCGATTACACCGATCATGTCTCCTTTACCATCATTGATGAGGCTGGACTGCCGTTGGAAGTAGCCAACAGCGCAGCGATTGTGGTGAACCTGACGGCTGATCCAATCCGCGACATCTATCTTGACGATATGTTGGTGATTGAATCGGTTCCTGCTGGTGCTTACGATTTTATCGGTCTGCCGCTGACCGATTTCACCCTGACAGGTCATTTGGGGGATGAAACCTATTCCGAATCGTTTACACCACTATCGAATGCCACCTTACTGGGCGTTGTAAATCGTAATTTGAACGTCATCTTCCATCGTTCCAGCAATCTGACGATTGCCAGTTATCTACAATCGATTGATGCAGGCGCACATTTCGCCCCCATTGCAGAAGCCCTTCGCACGACAAATTTGCTGGATGCAGTCACGGATGGAGGTACATTCACGCTCTTTCTGCCAACCAACGAGGTGCTGGATAGTTTTGCTGAACTTCCGGTAGATGCCGATCAGTTGCACGAACTACTATCGAGTCATATCGTTGCCCAAAACTTACCACCTTATGTACTCCCAAATCATGAAACGCTGACAACGCTCACGGGCAAGCCAGTGGCGCTCCAATTTAGCGAAACCGACAGTGGGTACTGGGAAATCGAAGGCGCGCCGATCCTGTGGGACATTCGACTCGCTAATGGTGTGATCTATGCCATTGATGGTGTAATCAATCCGTTGCAATAAAATCCGAATAAATGAGGTGGATCATCCCACTGAATGCGTCCAAAGCGCGTGAAGTGGGATGATTACATCTATGCCACCCTGTCGAGCAAACATCTGATTCCCTTCGGCTACGAAATCAGCCTGTGTCCTGAAAGATGATGGCTCAATGGGGTTGCATTTCTAACCAAACCCGAACTTGACTTCACTAGCCCTTTTGTTCTACAATATCCGTAGGGGTGCAACATGGGTAGCACCACACTAAACGGTGGAGACACATTTTTAGCCCGAAGCCTTTTCTTTAGTGCGGCAGTTATTGTTCAAAGTGTTGAATGCAAAGCCATTTTTCGAGTCTGAATGGTGTGGATACAGGCTCCCTCCTCGCGTGCGGGGAGGGTTGGGGTGGGGTAAATTGATCTCCACCACCCAAGGCAGTCCTACCACGCAGCACATCGCGTTCGAGCATTATTGACCTAGACGTTCCACACACGCCCCTTCTGCACCTTACCAAACAACCGAACCAAAAACCAAAAACCCAGCATGGCAAACATGGCGGCGGCAGACCTTCATGACATCGCCGCCAAACATGCGAAATCTGCACAAAATCCTTCGCCGCATTTTTCGCATCTTATGAATCGATACGTGTCCGACAAACCCATCCCGACACCGACGACGACAATCCCACCCTTTGCGCGCAAACCCGTTTTCGCAATCGCAATCGCCGCAAACCAACCTTGTCTTTTCTGGCAACTGGCAACTCGTAACTGGCAACTTAAAACCGATAACTGACAACTACTCCGCCGCCACACACAATTTTACGGACGTAACAGCGTAGTGAACCAGCCATAGGCCGCAAACTGCCCCACAAACACCGCCCACGAGAAAACACCCGCCAGCACCACGCCGATAACCGTCGCAATCCGCACATCGCGAAGGAGGGGTTTCTGCCGCAGCAGACGTTCGGCATCACCGCGCCGCACCGCAATGAAAGTGGATGCCCGCCCCATAACATAGAACCGCGTCACCCACCATGCGACAGCCAGCCCGACCAGAAATATGCCCAACATCGCCATATCCCGGAATCCATACGTGACGCGCACTACTGAATTCATCCCAAAGGTCATGACCCAAAATATCACCACACCAAAGACAATCGCAATCGTCATGGTTTCCAGCGCGAGGCGGTCGATGTGCCAACGGTGTTCGCGGCCTTCTGCATCCGGCTTGATCTCGCGTCCCAAATGGCGGAAATAGGCCCAGCGGTAGGCGCCGAACCCGAACACGATGATGAACACCGCCCACCACGAGGTAAACACACCAACCACGCCAGCAGGCACTAAAAGCGAAACCAGCAGCGTCATAATGAGCAGCCAACGGCGGGTTTTCGCGCTCAAAAGTTGGCCCTCGGTCATCAGGTAGGTGGCGGTCAGGCCAGCCAGCACCACGATCAACGTGACGACGCCCACAACCGGGAAAAAGTCGGTGCGAATATCGGTCAGCCAGATATAGCAGGCGACAGCCGCAGCAGCGCTCAGACCCAATGAGAGTTGCAGGGCGCGGCGTCGGGCGAAAGGACGCGGCAGAAAATATATCCACACGCAGTACAGCATCCAGCTATGCAGCAGCACAACCGGCGGCACGAGCAAAGCCAGCGCGATAATTCCCAAAATCGACCCGATATGGGTGATGGTTAAGGGCAGCGGATTCAGCACGTCAATTCCGTTTGCCGAAAGCCGCCAATCGACGAGGGTATTGCCGGGGGCGATCCGTCCGATCAAGACCCCTTCCGTACCCATCGCCACGTACAGCGTATCGCCCTGCGCGGCGTTGCTCAGATCGCCATACGGCAGAGCAAAACGCGGCTGCACACCGGGATCATCTTCGTAGAAAAAGAAGCGGAACATGTAACGCGGAAATGACCAGATCGCTTGATCGTTCAGTTTCAGGGTTTCGCTGCTCATAAACAGCGAATACTGGCGCACAGGAGACTCAGCAAAAACATGCTCGGAAGGCTGCCACGTCGCGCCATAATCATCAGTCTGGTAGATAGCAGCCTGGAATAAACCAAGGACGCGGGCATAAGCGCGCCCCGGCACATTTGCATCCACTTCGACACGATCAACTTTGATAGCCTCGGCAACCGGGTCATCGCAGGCCAGCGCCGCCAGTATGAGCATCAGTATGGGAATGAACAGCCGCCAATTCAGGGTCATGGTTGCACCTCCAGAATGATTGAAGGCCAAAACCCGGCATTCTGCAACCTGCGTTTGGTATGCGCCTCAACACCCCTGCTGAATAGTGGGGATGCCGAGGATGCCGGATGCAGCGATGTAATTAGCGGCATAGGCTTTGCGGTCGCCCAGCGGATCGGGCGAGAGTTCCAGCAGCGTCCCGCCGTTGCCAAACGCCACAAAGCGCACGGCAGGCACGGCGCTCAAACTGCTGAATTTGGCGCTCAATCGTGGGCTGAAGAAGTTGTAATCGTGAACCGTTTTCGGGCGATAATCACCCTCGGCGGGCGGTTCCAGATATTGGGTATCCAGCGAAATCAGGCCATAGCCATAATCCGGCGCGAGGCTTGCATAGATCGATTCGGCAGCCGTCACCAGTATTTTGCGATAATCGGCGTTTTGCATTCCGGCGCGATAAGCCGAAAGATACAATCGCCGCCACTGGTTAGTGATGACGCTCACCGTCAATCCATAAGAATCCGGATCGGCAGAGAAGTTCACATAGACACTGCGCCCACCCTTTTTGAGCGCACTGCTCCACGCGGCATCCGGCTCGGATTCACCCTCAATGCCCCACCCAATGCGGGCGGCAGTCTGCCCAACACATCGGTTCATCACAGCCGAATCTTTGAGGGTCGCTTCAGCAGCAAAATCAAAGACAATATAGACCAGTTGGTAACACATCGACGTTATCCCTGTTTATTCTTGCAGCGATCAATTTGACGAATCTGACCATACCTGTTTACCCTTCGTACACAGGAAAAATAGCCCATTTGCCGGAAACGACAAAAGGCAAGACCGCGCGGCCTTGCCTGATGATTGATCTATTGGGAAAACCAGACCTAACGCTTGGTGTAGGTCGGGGCCTTGCGGGCGCGCTTCAGACCTGGCTTCTTACGTTCCTTAACGCGGGCGTCTCGCGTCATGTAGTCCTGGTCACGCAGTTGCGACTTCAGTTCCGGGTCAATCTTCACCAACGCACGGGCAACACCCAGCAGGATAGCGTCGCGCTGACCGGAGATGCCGCCACCGTTGACATGCACGGTGATGTCATAGCTGCGAAGCTGGCCGACAGTGGTCAGCGGCTCCAGCAGAATGTCTACATCGCCAGGGCGCGGCAGATAATCGCTGCCGTCCTTGTCGTTGATAATCAGATTGCCTGTGCCGCCCGGAAACAGGCGCACGCGCGCGGTCGCGGCCTTGCGGCGGCCAATGCCTTCGTAATATTGTCCAGCCATGTGCCTACTCCTCAAACTTCAATTCTTTGGGCTTCTGGGCAGCGTGGGGGTGTTCCGTCCCGGCGTAGACCTTCAGCTTCTTCAGCATGTTGCGGCCTAATGAGCCATCCGGCAGCATCCCCTTGACGGCGGCGGTAATCGCCCGGTCAGGATGTTTGCCAAGCTGCTCGCGCAGTGTGGTTTCCCGCATACCACCGGGATAGCCCGAATAATGGTAATACTTCTTTTCATCCAGCTTGTTGCCCGTCACTGCGATCTGTTCGCAATTGATGACAACAACAAAGTCACCCACATCCTGATTGGGTGCGAAGACGGGTTTGTGTTTTCCACGCAGAATAGGTGCGATCCGCGAGGCGAGACGCCCCAGGTTCTGACCCTTCGCGTCCACAATCCACCAATCTTGCTCAGTTTCGAGTGGCTTGGTTACGAAAGTCTTCTGTCTAGCCATGTTCTTCCTCCGACGGGCGGTCTCTGCCCTACAATACTCATTCTGGATACCGCACCGCTTCAAGCGTCAAACCCTGCGGTGGGGCGAGGCCGATTGCGGCCAACTGCGCTCGGCGAAATAGCGTTTCAAAATCCGCCAGCGCCATTTTACCCTGCCCGACCTTCACCAGCGTCCAGACGGTGTGACGCACCATGTGCTGGAGGAAGGCATTGGCTTCTATCGTGTACGTCCACACATCCCCACCGGGCTGCGGTTGCTCCCATTGGGAGATGTATACGGTGCGAACCGTATTTTCGCCGCGCGGCGGTCGGCCAAATGCGCCGAAATTGTGCTCACCGATCAGCCTGTCCGCTGCTGCTTGCATCAGCTCGGCATCCAGCTTATCGCGGATGTGCCAGGCTCGATTCCACAACAACGGTTGGCGTTCCGGGGCTACCCACAAACGGTAGCGGTACAAACGCGCCAGAGCATCGAAACGCGGGTGAAACCCTTCATGCCGCCGGATGTCCTGCAAGGCGATGTCTGATGGAAGGCTGACGTTCAACGCCCGTAAAAGCGTCCGGTCGTCGTGTTTCCACTCCACCTCAAAGGTGATGACCTGCCCTGTAGCATGAACTCCGGTATCGGTACGCCCCGCCCCAATAACGGTAGCGGTTTGTCCGGTGACGGCAGCGATAGCCCGCTCGACCGCCAACTGGATAGTTGGAAGCCCATCGGCCTGCCGCTGAAACCCCCGGTAGGCTGTACCGTCGTAGGCCAGTGTCGCCCGGTAACGCATGGTAAACTGCTAAATCGTTTTCTGTAGGGGCGCAACATGTTGCGCCCCTACAAACAATCCATACGGCAGTCTTTAGACCTCGCCGCGTTCGACCAGTTCCAGCAGCACCATTTCGGCGCTGTCGCCCTTGCGCGGCCCCAGCTTCAGCACGCGGGTGTAGCCACCGGGACGATTCTCAAAGCGCGGCGCAATTTCCGCGAACAGCTTATGCACAATGTCGCGGTCGTTGTTCAAGCGGCTGGCCGCAAGACGTTGAGCGTGAACCACACGGTTCGGATCGCTGTGCGCCTTGCTGCGCTTCGCCAGGGTAATCAATTTTTCAACGTTCGCGCGCACGAAATCCGCTTTGGCGGCGGTAGTGCGGATGCGTCCGTGTTCCAGCAGGGCGCGGGTCAGCGCCAGTTTTAAGGCTTTACGCTGAGCGCCGTTACGCCCCAGCTTCTTGCCTGCTACGAGGTGTCGCATGGTACTTCCTCAGTCGTTATTACTACTCGGAAATTCAGGAATTTCGGGTACGTCGGTCAAGTAGCCCTTATCGCGCAGCTTGACGACCAGTTCGTCCAGCGACTTTTCGCCGAAGTTGCGGATGGCGAGCATGGCATCCGGCCCGCGCCCCAGCATATCCAGCACGTCGCCGATGGTCGTAATGCCCGTGCGCTTCAGCGAATTGAACACACGCACACTCAAATCCAGCTCTTCGATGGGCTTATCGTACAGTTCACGGCGAATTGCACCCTCAGCGGGTTCTGGATCGCCCTGACCGTCTTCATCAATCGGCACAAACATCACGCCGCCAATCACCGTCAGATGCTTCATCAGGATTTTGGCAGCTTCGCTCAAGGCATCTTCAGGGCGGATGGTACCATCCGTCCAGATTTCGATGACCAGTTTATCGTAATTGGTGCGCTGGCCGACGCGCGCACGCTCCACGTCAAAGTTCACACGGCGAATCGGGCTGTAGATTGCATCGACTGGCAGTTCGCCAATCGGCAAGCGTCCACGATCTTCCGCCGGACTGTAGCCACGCCCAGCCTGAACTTCAAACTCAATTTCCAAATGTGCGTCCGCCGCATCCACCGTGAACAGATACAGATCGGTGTTCACGATTTCCACTTCCGGCGGGCAGATGATGTCCGCCGCCGTAACCGTACCTTCGCCACGATGTTCGAGGCGCAGGCGGGCGGATTCGCCGTCATACATTTTCAGGCGCAGTTGCTTGATCTGCAAAATCAACTGCGTCATATCTTCACGGACGCCGGGCACCGCCGAAAATTCGTGGTGTACGTCCGAAACGCGAATGCTCGTTACCGAGGCACCGGGCAGCGACGACAGCAGCACCCGCCGCAGCGCCGTACCCAACGTCAGACCAAATCCGCTTTCCAGCGGGCTGATGATGAAACGTCCGTAGTTGCGGGAAGTCGCGTCGCCTTCTACCTTATGTGGCAGAACCATGTTATTCGTAACCAAGTCTTAAACCCTCCTGGTGAGCAATTAGCTGTGAGCGGTTAGCTGTTAGCAAAAGCGGTAATTCTCGTATGAAGTTTGACTGCTAATCGCTAAATGCTATAAGGCTAATGGCTTACACACGGCGACGCTTGGGCGGGCGAACCCCATTGTGCGCGACGGGCGTAACATCGGTAATGGAGCGCACCTTCAAACCGCTGCCCTGAATGGCGCGGATGGCGGCTTCACGACCTGGCCCTGGCCCTTTAATAAACACATCAACTTCCTGCATCCCCGAACCCTGCGCGTTTTCGGCGGCAGTCTGCGCGGCCATCCGGGCGGCATAGGGTGTGCTTTTGCGGCTGCCCTTGAAGCCCGATGTGCCTGCGCTGGCCCAGGAAACCACATTCCCCAACTGATCGGTCATCGACACAATCGTGTTGTTGAAGGTGGCGTGAATATGCGCCTGCCCGTAAGGAATATTCTTAACGACCTTTTTGGTCGTGCGGCGAGCGCCCGCTTTTCTGGCTGGTGTCCGTGCCATCAATCCCCTCCCTATGCGGGAAAACGCGCCCGGCCAGTTTGCTCAGGGCGCATTGACGTATGCGATAGACCGGGACAAATGCCCCGGTTTTTTCGTAGGGACGCCGTATATTGCGCCCCTACAATGTATTTGCGTAAAAACAGGCGGCGACTATTTCTTGGTCGCGCCACGACGACGGCCACGACCTGGAACGGTCTTACGCACGCCGCGCCGGGTACGGGCATTTGTCCGTGTACGTTGGCCGCGCACGGGCAGACTGCGGCGGTGCCGCAAGCCCCGATAGCAGCCGATTTCTTGCAGCCGCTTGATGTTCAACTGCACTTCACGGCGCAGATCGCCTTCAGTGGTCAGCTTGGCGATTTCTTCGCGCAGCTTTTGCACTTCGTCCTCGGTCAGATTGCGGACGCGGGTATCCGGGTTGACGCCGGTCGCTTCCAGAATCTGGCGGCTGGTCGGGCGGCCAATGCCAAAAATGTAGGTTAAACCCACTTCAATTCGTTTGTCGCGGGGCAGGTCTACCCCTTCAATACGCGCCATGTCTGCTTCCCTTTAATAAAATCGCCAATTAGCCCTGGCGCTGCTTGTGCTTCGGATTTTCGCAGATGACCATCACTCGCCCATGACGCTTGATAACGCGGCACTTGGGGCAGCGTGGCTTCACTGAGGTTGCTACGCGCATGTTGTTACCCTCTAGGTTTCCTGAAGAATGAAGATTTTAGCATCCATCTTGCATAATGTCTACGGCGAGTTGGTTGTTAATGGTTATTGGTTATTCGTTTTTGGTTATTGGTAATGTCTCAAACCCAACTTTCTGGCATTAAACTAAAAACCAATCCCGAAAACCTCACGGCAGAGTCAGGATGATGGGCTGACCATCAGTGACAGCAATCGTATGTTCAAAGTGGGCGCAGAGCGAACCATCTTTGGTGACGACCGTCCAACCGTCTTCCAGTTCCTCCAGATCGCTGCGTCCGGCAATCACCATCGGCTCGATGGCATAGGTCATCCCCGGTTTGAGGGCAACATTCACCCAACCCCGGCGGGCAGCACTGCGCGGCCACCAGTTTGGCACCTGCGGTTCTTCGTGCATCTCCCGCCCGACGCCGTGCCCGGTGTATTCACGGGCAACGCTGTACCCCTGCTTTTCGACATAATGCTGCGTTGCCAGACACACATCACGAATGGTATTCGGCAGCACTGACGCTTCAATTGCCACATACAGCGCCCGTTCGCATACATCCAGCAACCGCTGAACCGAGGCCGGAATTTCCCCAACACCCATCGAGAAAGCCGCATCCCCTACAAATCCCTGAAAGTGACAGGCAGTATCCAGACCGATGATGTCGCCTTCCTGAAGGATTCGATTCGGGCTGGGGATGCCATGCACCAGTTCCTCATTAATCGATGCGGTGATGGTGGCCGGGAAATCCGGCGCATCCCGCTTGGGATAATACAGGAAGGCTGGTGTCGCGCCATGATCGCGGATGACTGTCTCGGCAATTTTGTCGAGTTCAGCCGTACTCACACCGGGGCGCACGGCCTCACGCATGGCCTGATGTGCGCGGGCAACAATGCGTCCAGCCTCACGCATCACGGCCAGTTCGTCGGGGGATTTAAGGTGAATTGGGGTCATAATCGGTCTTTGCTTATTGGTTCTTGGTTTAAGATCATCCAACGGACATAATCAACCCTGAAAACCAATAACTATCACTCACTTCGTATTATCGAGAATGGTTTTGATCGC
Organism: Anaerolineae bacterium; assembly: GCA_019912965.1. Lineage (GTDB taxonomy): Bacteria > Chloroflexota > Anaerolineae > Aggregatilineales > Phototrophicaceae > CFX2. The sequence continues at coordinate 37,062 of JAIOHM010000139.1, read as the reverse complement.
TGCGCTGACCGTTTCAATGGATTGGGCAGCATCCACACGGCGAACCAAATTGTGCTGTTCATAATACGGAATCAGCGCCTTTGTATCGCGCACAAACGAATCCAACCGCTTGATGATGGCGTCGGCACTGGCATCGTCGGCACGGCGGATGAGTTTTTCGCCCGTCGCGTTTACAGTTGCATCCAACCGGGGCGGGAAAGCCTTGTCCGGGTGTTCTGCCCACTGCCACGTAATACCTTCAGCGTTGGAATAAATGTTATAACTGGTGCCATCCGCGCCGGTTACACGACCAAACGTGCGGCGGAAGGCTTCATAAAGATCAAGCTCCAGCAGCAGCACAGCCGCTAATTTTTCGCCTTTGCTGCTCAGATAGTTTGCCAGCCAGTCGGCCTGCGGAATTGTGCGCGGAAAACCGTCGAAAATTACACCATTCTGCGCGTCCGGTTCAGCCAGTCGTTCCTCCACCATCTTGCAGGTGATTTCATCCGAAACCAGTGCGCCCGATGCCAGAATTTGCTGGATCATTTTTGCGAAGTCATCAGTGCGGGTACGCATTGCGCGGAAAAGGTCACCAGTGGAAATGTGGGGGATATTGCCATACTGCTGCCGGATGAAACCCGCCTGAACGCCTTTGCCAGCGCCCTGCGGCCCCATCAGGATCAGGAATAAAGCCATTTTGAGACGTTCCTTATCAAGAAGAGTTAAAAGTTAAAAGCTGAAAGATTTTTGTGCCTTCGCCTTTAACTTTTAACTTTACATTTTTAACTCAACTAGTTCATGAAGCCTTCGTAGTTACGCATCACCAACTGCGCCTCGATCTGGCGGAGTGTGTCGATGACCACGCCGACCACAATGATGAGGCCCGAACCGCTGATGACCAGCGCGGCGTTACCCGCCGAACCGCTGATGGCTTCTGTCGGGAAGATCACCCGGTTAAAGAAATCGACGATACCGGGCACAATCGCAATGATGCCCAGGAACAACGCGCCCACAAACGTGATGCGCCGTACAACCCGTTGCAGATATTCCTGCGTGCGTTTGCCGGGTCGGATGCCGGGGATAAACCCGCCGTTCCGCTGCAACTGCTCGGAAAGATTCTGCTGCGCCACCATAATGTCGGTGTAGATGAAGGTAAAGCCGACCACCAGAATGAAGAATGTCAGCCAGTATCCCAGCCCTTGCTGATTGCCAAAGGTGCGGGTGATGTCATCGCGCACCGGGCCTTCCGGGAACAGGTTGACGATAATGGCCGGGAAGGTGATGATCGACTGCGCGAAAATTAGCGGGATCATACCGACTGCGTTGACCTTCAACGGGATGAAAGTCGTGCCGCCGCCATACTGCTTGCGACCACGTACACGCTTGCCATACTGCACCGGGATACGCCGCACACCGTCATAAATGTAGACAATCACGACGATGCTAACCAGCATAATCACCACAAACACAATCAGGTTAAAGATCGGCTGGGTGCTGCTGGTGATGAGATTGCCCAGATTGCTTGGCACCTGCGCCACAATACCGGAGAAGATGATGATTGAAAGGCCGTTGCCGATGCCCTGTTCAGTAATCAATTCGCCCAGCCAGATAGCGAACATCGTTCCGGCGGTCATGGTGGTGATGACCGCAATGGTCAGCATCAGATCAGTGCCAAAACCGGGAATGATTTGCTGCCCAACCAGCGTTCCGAAGATGTTGACCTGACCAATCGCCTGCAATACCGCCATCGGAATTGCCAGAAAGTAGGTGTATCGCTGGATTTTTTCCTGGCCGCCCGGTTCACGCTGGATGGCTTCCAGACGGGGAACGAGGGGAACCAGCAGTTGGAAAATAATCGAGGCGGTAATGTAAGGGTAAACGCCCATCGCCAGCACACTGAAGTGCCGCACAGCACCGCCGGAGAGCAGGTTCAACGTACCAATCAACCCGCCCGCCTGACTGGTCAGCAGACTTTCCAGAGCTGGCTGGTTGACGCCGACCACCGGGACATGTGCGCCAAACTGATAAATCACCAGAATTAATCCGGTGATGAGCAGTTTGTTTCGCACGTCGTGAAGCCGCCAGGCGTTCCGTAATGCTTCAAACATAATACCTCCAAAAAGTAATGAGGTATGAGTAATGAGGTATGAGTGTTTTACTCATGCCTCATGCCTCGTACCTCATCCCTTGCTACTCATTGCTGAATTACTCATCGCCAAAGATTTTGGCGAGGTCTTCCTTACGCAGTTTGCGGAACGTGGCGCGAATGCCCTTTAGCCGCAGCGGAATGACTTCAGTGCTGCCGCCCGCCGACGCAATTTTGTCTGACGCGCTCTTGGTAAAGCGGTGGGCCTTGATGGTGAACTTCTTCTTGATTTTGTCACCATTACCCAGAATGACGACGGGTTGGCGCGCATCACGGATCAGGCCGCGTTCGGCCATCAGCGTAGGCGTTACCACTGCGCCATCTTCCAGAACCCCGGCCAGACGGTCGAGACGGACTTCCTGGTATTCGATGCGGAACAGGTTATTGAAGCCGCGCTTGAACGGCAGACGACGCACCAGCGGAAGCTGACCGCCCTCAAAGTAACCGCCCTTCGGCTTACCACCGCGCGACCCCTGCCCCTTGATACCACGCCCAGCGTGTGTACCCTGGCCTGCACCATGCCCGCGACCTACGCGCTTACGCTTCTTTTTGGAACCCGCAGCGGGTTTCAGGTCGTGTAATTTCATGACTCGACTTCCTCCACCTTCAACATGTGGCGGACTTTGTAGATCATGCCGCGAATTTGCGGCGTGTCATTGTGCAGAACGGTTTTGTGCAGCTTGCGCAGCCCCAACCCCCGCACAGTATCTTTTTGACTCTGCTCAAAGCCGATGGGGCTTTTGACCAGAGTGATTTTCAATTGCTTCGCCATTAGCTCTTGCTCCTGCGTTCCCATAACGGCAGCAGGGCATCGGGTTCTTTGCCACGCATAGCCGCCATTTCCTGCGGCGTACGGAGCTGTTCCAGCGCCTTCAGCGTTGCCATTGTAACGTTGAGCAGATTGTTGCTGCCCTGGCTCTTGCTGAGAATATCGTGGATGCCAACGGCTTCCACCACTGCACGGACACCGCCGCCAGCGATAACACCCGTACCGGGAGATGCTGGACGCAGCATGACGCGCGCGCCGCCGTATTCGGCCACAATCGGGTGAGGAATGGTGTTACCGGAAAGTGCCACCTTCGTCATTTGACGCCGTGCGCGGTCAGAACCCTTACGGATACTATCCGGCACACCACGCGCCTTGCCAATGCCGATGCCAACACGTCCCTTGTTGTCGCCTACGATGACCACCGTGCGGAAGGCAAAGCGGCGACCACCCTTGATGACTTTGGCGACGCGCTTGATATCGACAACGCGTTCGTCCAGTTCCTCGCGTTCTTCTTCACGCTCACGGGGACGCGAATCGCGGTCGCGCTTGGGTTTGGCATCGTCGCCACCAGCACTATCGCTCTTGGGGCCACCGCCGCGTCGTCTTTTCTTGTTTTCGTCTGCCATCGTTATTCCGCCTTAAAATTCTAGTCCGCCCTCGCGGGCACCATCAGCCAGTGCAGCCACGCGGCCATGATATTTGTAACCGCCGCGATCAAAAACGACGGTATTGATTCCGGCGTTCTTGGCGCGCTCGGCCAACACCTGCCCCACAATTTTGGCAGCCTCGACCTTACTTTTGCCTTCAAGCTTTTTGACCACTTCTTTATCAATGGTCGAGGCCGAAACCAGCGTGTTCCCGGCCAGATCGTCAATCACCTGTGCGTAGATGTTATCGACGCTGCGGAAGACATTCAGGCGCGGACGCTGTGCGGTGCCCGCTATTTTTGCGCGGACGCGGCTGTGGCGGCGTTCGCGGGAAGCGGTCTTTTTTTGCGTTAGTGTGCTCATCTCTACAACCCTTGTATCAGTACTGAGTACTGAGTACTGAGTACCGAGTAGCGAGTCTTCTTAAACTCAGTACTCAGTACTTTGCACTTAGCACTTTATTTCGTCTTGCCAGCCTTACCGGCTTTACGGCGGATGACTTCATCGCTGTAGCGAACGCCCTTGCCCAGATAAGGCTCCGGCGGACGCAGTTTGCGAATGTTAGCGGCCACCTGTCCGACCACCTGCTTGTCCGGGCCGTCAATATGAATCAACGTACCCTTTTCTTCGGAGGTGAAGCTGATACCCGGCGGCGGGTTGACCACGATTTCGTGCGAGTATCCCAGTTTCAGTGCCAGGTCTTTGCCGCGCACTTCGCTGGTATAACCGACGCCTTCGATCTTCAGCGTCCGGCGGAAACCCGTCGAAACACCGGTGACCATATTCGCCAGCAGTGCCCGCGTCAGGCCATGCAGCGCACGGTTCTGACGATCATCATTGGGGCGTTCGACCACCAGATGACCATCTTCCTGCTTGAGCTTCATTGTGGCGGGCATGGTGAACTTCAGCTCGCCCTTCGGCCCTGTGACTGTTACGTCCTGCTGGTCAACCTTCACGTCAACCTTCGCTGGCAGGGTAATCAGTTTCTTACCAATACGGGACATATTCCAGACCCTCCCTTACCAGACGTAGCACAGGACTTCGCCACCAACACCCTGGCGACGTGCCTGCTGCGCCGTCATGACCCCTTTAGGGGTGGTCACGATAGCGATACCGATACCACTCATCACGCGGGGCAGATCGCGCCGTTGCCGGTAGATGCGCCGACCCGGTTTGCTGATGCGTTCCAGGTGCGTGATGACCGGGCGGCGTTCCCGCCGTGACCCGTAGTACTTGAGCGTGAGCGTAATCATCGGAACAGGTTGTTGTTCCCCGATTACAAATTCTTCGATAAACCCTTCATCTTTAAGGATGCGGGCAATCTCGACTTTCAACTTCGAATGCGGAATTTCCACCGTCGCCTTGTTGACCAACAGGGCGTTGCGAATCCGCGTCAGCATATCCCCAACAGGATCGCTAATCATGCGGCCCTCCTACCAGCTTGACTTGACCACGCCAGGGATTTTGCCCTGTAGCGCCATTTCGCGGAAGTGAATACGGCACAGCCCAAAGCGCCCGATATAAGCGCGGGGACGCCCACACGTTTTGCCAGAATTCGGATCAACGAACTGGCAGCGATTGCGAACGCGGACTTTGTACTTGCGCCGGCCCTCACGGGCGACCATCGATCTTTTCGCCATGTTCGGTTTCCTTTAGTTCTTCTGGAAAGGCATCCCCATCAGTGCCAGTAAACGGCGGCCTTCTTCGTCCGTTTTGGCAGTGGTGACGATGGTAATTTCCATGCCACGCACCTTGTCGATCTTGTCGTACTGAATTTCCGCAAAGATCAACTGTTCGCGCAGCCCGATAGTATAGTTGCCACGCCCGTCCATTTTGGCCGGGACGCCGCGGAAGTCGCGCACACGGGGCAGCGCGATGTTCATCAAACGATCGAGCAGTGACCACATGCGTTCGCCGCGTAGTGTGACCTTCACGCCAATGGCGCGGCCTTCACGCAGCTTATAAGTGGCAATGCTCTTCTTTGCCTTTGTAATCACCGGCTGTTGCCCGGTAATAATCCGCAAATCTTCGACCGCGCCATCCAACAGCTTGGGGTTTTCATTCGCTTCCCCCAGGCCGATGTTGACCACGACCTTCTGAATACGCGGCACTTCCATGATGTTGTCGTACTTGAATTCCTGAATGAGCGCAGGCACAACTTCATCTCGATAACGGGATTGCATAATTGGTGTCGCCATCTGGTTGCTCCTAGTCAACGTTCGCGTCGCACTGTTTGCAATAGCGAACTTTATGGCCGTCGTCGGTGAAGCGGAAGCCTACCCGCACGCGCTTATCGCACTTCGGGCAAACCAGCATCACATTGGAGAGGTGAATAGGGGCATTGAATTCGACAATTTGAGCCGGAATCTGCCGGTTACCCGCCTGCTTGGCCTTCTCATGTTTCTTGGCGACGTTGACCCCAGCCACCACTACCCGGTTATCTTTGGTCAGCACGGACACAACTTCGCCGCGCTCCCCCAGGTCTTTCCCGGCGATCACTTCGACCTGATCGCCTTTCTTAATTCTTCGCATTCCTTTTCTCCGTACCTAGATTAGGGGCACAATACCCCTGTTACCTCTGGTATTTATCCCTCATAAAAGAGGTCTTTACAGCGTTTCCGGTGCCAGCGAAACAATCTTCAGATAACCTCTGTCGCGCAATTCGCGGGCGACCGGGCCAAACACGCGCGTACCGCGTGGGTTGGTCATGTCATCGGCCAGCAGCACCGCTGCGTTGTCGTCGAACTTGATGTACGACCCATCGCTGCGGCGATATTCTTTGGCCGTGCGGACGATAACCGCCTTGACCACTTCGCTCTTTTTGACCGAGCCATCGCTGGTAGCCGCTTTCACGGTTGCCACAACGACATCACCGACGCCGCCGTACTTACGCCGCGAGCCACCCAGCACCCGGATGACCAGCAGTTCGCGGGCACCCGTGTTATCAGCCACTACCAGCCGTGATTCATTCTGAATCATGAGCTTCGCCCTCCACGCTGGCCGCAGCAGTTTCGTCAGCTGCAACAGTTTCGTCAGCTGCAACAGTTTTGTCAGCTTCCACAACTTCAGCGGCTTCGACAACTTCAACCACTTCCGGCTTCACATCCACAGCGCCAACAATCGGCTCCAGAACGCGACCGCCCGGCCCTTCCAGCACTTTTTCAACAACCCAGCGTTTATTTTTGCTGAGGGGTTTACTTTCTACAATCTGTACCACCGAACCCGCTTCGACGGCATTGCTTTCGTCATGAGCCATCACCTTTTTGGTCAGGTTCATAACCTTCTTGTAGACGCGGTGGGCTTTACGGCGCTCAATCGCCACCACCACTGTCTTTTCCATCTTGTCGCTGACTACGCGGCCAATCAGCCGACGACGATCATTAGCCATTGCCGGCCTCCTGTTTTGCTGCCTTTGCCGCCAATTGGCGTTCATGAAGGACAGTCTTCAACCGCGCAATCGTCCGCTGGGCGCGGCGCGGCGCGTTCTCATCCTCAAGCTGCCCGGAAGCCTTCTGGAAGCGCAGGTTGAACAGGGCTTCCCGCTGGTCTTCGATGGCGTTGAGGATTTCCTCTTCGTTCATCTCGCGTATTTCTCTCGATTTCATAGTTCTAACTTAATCTCCTGGCCGGAAATCGGGTCGTAGCGCTTGACGAACTTGGTCTTGATCGGCAGTTTGAAGGCTGCCAGACGCAGCGCCTCGCGGGCTTCTTCTTCCGACACACCGCCCATTTCGAATAGCACCCGTCCCGGCTTAATCACCGCGACGTAGTATTCAACCGACCCCTTGCCGCTACCCATACGGGTTTCGGCAGCTTTCTGGGTGTAGGGTTTATCCGGAAACACCCGGATCCACACCTTGCCACGCCGCTTGGTAAAGCGAACCATCGCTTTACGGGCAGCCTCGATCTGGCGGGCGGTCAGCCATATTGGTTCGAGCGCCTGTAGGCCGTATTCACCGAACTGCACCACATTGCCACGACCGGCCTTGCCCTTCAAGTTCCCGCGCATCTGCTTGCGGTACTTCATTCGCTTCGGCATCAACATAATCGTCGTTCCTCTTCTAAACCTGAGTCCTCGCTATCCCCTTCGGGATGGCTAGGGCGTGACGTAAACGTCTTTCTTCGGCTCAGGCTTCTCTTCCTTACCCAGGATTTCGCCCTTATAAATCCACACCTTGACGCCGATGCGCCCGAAGGTGGTCAGGGCTTCCGCCGTGCCGTAGTCAATATCAGAGCGCAAGGACGAACGGGGCACGCGGCCTTCGCTCGACCATTCCCGCCGAGCCATATCTGCCCCGGCCAGACGCCCGCTGACTTCAATCTTGATGCCCAGGGCACCCTGACGCATAGCCTGGCTCAGCGCGCGTTTCATGGCGCGGCTGTGGCCGATGCGGCGCTGCAACTGGTCAACGATATTTTCGGCAACCAGTGTCGAGTCCAGATCGGGCTTGTCGATCTCGGTCACTTCAACCTTGACCTTCTTGCCGCCTGTCATTTCTTCCAGCGCCGTCCGCAGGTCTTTCACCGCTTCACCCTTGCGCCCGATCAGAATGCCGGGGCGGGCAGTGTGGATGTTGACCAGCAGTTGGTTGGGGTAACGCTCGATTTCGATGCGCGAAACCCCGGCGCGTGCGCCCATTTTCTTAACATTCCGGCGAATCTTGAAGTCTTCCTGTAACTGTTCGCGGAACTTGTCGCCTTCGGCGTACCAGCGCGCATCCCAGTCACGGGTAATCTTCAGCCGGAAACCAATCGGGTGTACTTTACGACCCATATTATGCTCCCTCTCGCTCTTGCAGGATGATGGTCAGGTGCGCCGTGCGGTGAACACGCGGCTTGTAGCGCCCACGCGCCCCGGCCTTCATCCGCTTCAAACGGGGGCCATCGTCCGCGAAAATGGTCTTGACGACCAGATTTTCCGGGTCGAGGTCGTAGTTGTTCTCCGCGTTCGCCATCGCAGAACGGAGAGTCTTGACCACGAATTCCGCACCCTTTTGCGGCATGAATTCCAGAACCACGACGGCCTGCTTCGCACCCATCCCCCGCACCTTGTCACAGACCAGGCGCAGTTTTTGGGGCGAAATACTCAGGTGTGTTGTTTTAGCCCGTACTTCCATCTCGGCCTCTCCTTACTTCTTCGCGCCCGCGCTCGACCCGCCGACTTTACGCTCGATCAGGTGGCCGCGATAAGTACGGGTTGGGGCGAACTCGCCCAACTTGTGGCCGACCATGTTCTCGGTGATATAAATCGGAACATGGCGGCGGCCATCGTGTACCGCAATCGTGTGCCCAACCATCTGCGGAAAGACCGTGCTGGCGCGGCTCCAGGTGCGGATGACGACTTTTTTGTTTTCCTGGTTCAGCTTCTCAACTTTTTTGAGCAGCTTGGGGCTGATAAACGGCCCCTTTTTCAATGAACGCGACATAATCGTTTTCCTCGTCAGTACTGAGTACTGAGTACCGAGTACACTGGGTACTCAGCACTGGGTACTTAGCACTTTTTATCGTCCACTGCTCCGACGCCGGACGATGAATTTATCGGTACGGCGGTTGACGCGCGTGCGCTTACCCAGCGCAGGCTTGCCCCAGGGTGTCTTCGGGCCGGGCATACCGATGGGCGAACGGCCTTCACCACCACCATGCGGATGGCTGCCGGGATCCATCGCCACACCACGCACCGTCGGGCGGATGCCCATCCAGCGTTTGCGGCCTGCCTTGCCCAGATTGACATTGGCGTGGTCAGTGTTGCCGACCTGCCCGATGGTTGCCATACAGCGGTCGTTAATCAGCCGCATTTCGCCGCTGGGCATACGGACAGTGGCATAAGCCCCTTCCTTCGCCAGCAACTGTGCTGATGTTCCCGCTGCACGAACCAACTGCGCCCCGTTACCCGGCAGCATTTCGATGTTATGAATCATCGTACCAACCGGGATGTCACGGATTTGCAGCGCATCGCCTGTACGGAGCTGCGCCAGATCGCCATTTCCAATACGGTCGCCCACCTTCAACCCCAGCGGGGCGATGATGTAGCGGCGTTCCCCATCTTCGTATTCCACCAGCGCAATGCGGGCGGAACGATTCGGGTCATATTCAACAGCCACAACCTGTGCGGCGCAGTCAAACTTATTGCGCTTGAAGTCAATGATGCGGTAACGGCGCTTGCTGCCGCCGCCGCGATGGCGCACCGTCACTCGACCCTGGTTGTTACGTCCACCATGCTTGCGAATCGCTTCGGTCAGCGAACGCTCCGGGGTCGATTTGGTGATTTCTTCGAAACTGTGGCCCGTCATTCCCCGGCGGCCAGCCGAGGTGGGCTTGTAAACTTTAACCGGCATCGTCTTACCCTTAGAGATTGAACAATTCGATCTTATCGTCGGGCCCGACGGTCACAATGGCTTTTTTCCACTGGCGCGACCGCAGATACCAGTTGCGGCCCCGGCGTCCGCGCTTGGCGGGCATGACCATCGTATTTACATTCAAAACCGTCACTTCAAAGATCAGCTCAACCGCTTCTTTGATCTGGATTTTGTTTGCATCCGGCGCAACCTCGAAGACGTACTGGTTGAGTTCGTCAGATTGAACCGCCGACTTCTCGGTGATGACGGGACGTTTGAGCACTTCATACAGGTGAATTTCAGCCATAATTATTGCTCCTTCTGTCCCCAGAGCGTCTTGATGATTTCCAGCGCATCCAGCGGCACGACTACTTTGTCGTATTGCAGCAGGTCACGCATATTCAGGTAGTTCGCACGGATGACATGAGCATCTGCCAGATTGTGGACGCTGCGTTCCACATTCTCGTTGCGGTCGCTCACCAGCACCAGTGCTGTACTTTCTTTGCCGACCACCGCATCCAGAATTTGCCGCATGGCTTTGGTCTTGGGTGTGTCCAGACTCAGCGTGTCCACGAAAACCAGTTGGTTATCGCGCAGCAGCACGGTCAGGGCACAGCGGATGGCCTGCTGGCGCATCTTGCGCGGCATATCTTTGGTGTACTTGTGCGGTGTCGGGCCTTTCGGACGACCACCACCCACAAACTGGGTCGCTGAACGGGCACCGTGACGCGCACGCCCCGTACCCTTCTGGCGATACCACTTCGCGGTAGTGCGGTTGACTTCACCGCGCCGCTTGACTTTGTGTGTCCCCAAACGGGCATTTGCCATCTGGCGCACATACGCCTGATGCATCAAGCCCGTGTTGACTTCGACTTCAAAAATATCGGCGGGCAAATCAATCGTATTGATCTGCTTACCGTTGATATCCACTACTGGAACTTGCATGTCGATTACTCCTCTCGCCCTATGACTTCTTGCGACGGCGCGGACGAGCCGGCTTAATCATGACGATGCCACCGTTGACGCCGGGAACGGATCCCTTGACGGCGAGGAGGTTGCGTTCTGGATCGACCACCACCACTTCCAGATTTTCGGTGGTCACCCGTTCACTGCCCATGTGTCCCGGATACCGCTTGCCCTTCAGTGTGCGACCGGGGTAGGTATTCATACCTGCCGAACCGGGTGCGCGGGTACGGTCAGACGCGCCGTGCGTCTTGGGTTGGCGGTTAAAATTGTGACGCTTGATGCCGCCCGCGAAGCCCCGGCCTTTGCTCGTGCCGATGACATCCACGCGCTCGCCTTTATCAAAAACATCCGCCTTAATGGTCTGGCCTTCCGCCACATCCAGTTCGCCGTCTTTCACGCGGAATTCGCGCAGGTGACGGAGCGCAGGCAGGTTATTGCGCTGTAAGTGCCCAATCTGCCCTTTGGTGAGGCGCTGCGGTTTGGTTTCCCCAAACCCCAACTGCACAGCCACATAGCCGTCACGGTCGGCGGTACGAACCTGGGTGACGAAGCACGGCCCGGCCTGGATGACGGTCACGGGAATTGCGTTCCCCTGCTCGTCAAATACCTGGGTCATGCCTACTTTTTTGCCGATAATGCCTTTCATCATCCGCCCCCTACTTCACTATAATGTCTACGCCTGCTGGCAGGTTCAGGCGCATAAGTGCGTCAATTGTTTTGCTGTCCGGGTCGAGGACATCAATCAACCGCTTGTGGGTGCGAATTTCAAAATGCTCCTGCGAGTCCTTGTCAATAAACGGACTGCGGCGCACCGTAAACCGTTCGATGCGCGTCGGCAGCGGCACAGGCCCGACCACGCGCGCACCAGTGCGCTCCGCCGTCTCGACAATCCGTTGTACGGATTGGTCAAGTACCCGGTGGTCATACGCCTTGAGCCAAATACGAATTTTGTTCCTGACCATAATATCCCCTCGGCGCGGTTGGCGCGGAGGGGAGGGTCATTGACCCTCCCCTCCGACATTTACAACCGTTATATCAGCCGTGTGTTAATCGAGAACTTCGGTGATGACGCCCGCGCCGACGGTCAGACCGCCCTCACGGATAGCAAACTTTGAACCCTTTTCCAACGCCACCGGAATAATCAGTTCGACTTCCAGGTTCACGTTGTCGCCAGGCATAACCATTTCGACCCCGGCGGGCAGGGTGATCGTGCCAGTCACATCCATTGTGCGGATGTAGAACTGCGGGCGGTAGCCGGGGAAGAACGCCTTGTGGCGGCCACCCTCTTCCTTCTTCAGGACGTACACTTCGCTCATGAACTTCTTGTGCGGCTTGATGCTGCCAGCCTTCGCCAGCACCATACCACGTTCGATGTCCGTGCGTTCAATACCGCGCAGGAGGATACCAGCATTGTCGCCAGCGGTGGCAGCGTCCAGTTCCTTGTGGAACATTTCGATGCCGGTCACCACGCTCTTGCGGATTTCCTCACGCAGACCGATGATTTCGATTTCCTGACCCTTTTCCAGACGACCGCGTTCAACACGACCAGTCACAACCGTACCACGACCCTTGATCGAGAACACGTCTTCGACGGGCATCAGGAACGGCTTGTCGGTTTCACGAGCCGGGGTGGGGATCCACGCATCAACGGTGTCCATCAGCTTGAGGATGGGCGCATATTCCGGCGCATTCGGGTCGGTGCTAGCCGAGTCGTTGGCCTGAACCGCTGAACCACGAACCACCGGGGTGTCTGCCGGGAAGCCGTAGCTTTCCAACAGTTCCGAAAGTTCTAGTTCGACCAGTTCCAGCAGTTCCGGGTCGTCCATCTGGTCAATCTTGTTCAGGAACACCACCATAGCGGGCACTTCCACCTGACGGGCGAGCAGAACGTGCTCACGAGTCTGGGGCATTGGGCCGTCTGGAGCGCTCACGACCAGGATTGCGCCGTCCATCTGCGCTGCACCCGTGATCATGTTCTTGATATAGTCACGGTGGCCTGGGCAGTCAACGTGTGCGTAGTGGCGCGCGTTGGTTTCGTATTCAACGTGACGGATGTTGATGGTAATACCACGCGCTTTTTCTTCCGGCGCGTTGTCAATATCATCGTACTTCATCCGCTCAGCTTGCCCCTTCATGCCAAGCACCTTGGTGATGGCTGCGGTGAGCGTGGTCTTGCCGTGATCGACGTGACCAATCGTTCCGATATTGACATGGGGCTTGTTACGTTCAAACTTAGCCATGTGTCCTTAATCCTTTATGCTCTCTTCAGACTTCTGCTTACATTTTTGCGGGAAGACCTGTGCCTTCCCGCCGAGTATGACATTTTACCAGAGTGACGGTGAGAGTATGAGCATCAACTCATGACGCGTCACGGCTTCTTTTAGCGTCCGCTCTTGACGACTTCTTCAGCGATGTGGCTGGGCGCAATCGAGTATTTGTCGAATTCCATCGTGAAGGCGCCGCGTCCCTGTGTCATGTTACGCAGGTTGGTCGCGTAGCCGAACATTTCACCCAGCGGTACAGTAGCGCGTACCGAAGTCGCTCCACCGCCGCGCGGATCCATGCCGACAATAATGCCGCGCCGTGCCGAGAGGTCGCCGACGATTGTTCCGGTGTAATCTTCCGGTACGCTCACTTCGACCTTCATGGTTGGCTCCAGCAGCACTGGGCCGCCCTTCTGAACGCCTTCCTTCAAACACATCGAACCCGCGACCTTGAACGCCATTTCCGACGAGTCTACGTCGTGGAACGCGCCATCAACCAGCGTGACCTTCATGCCGACAACCGGATAACCCGCCAGTACGCCGCCTGCCATCGCGTCCTTCGCACCGTTGAATGACGGCTTGATGAACTCTTTGGGGATCGTACCGCCGCGAATGCTGTCCACAAACATTGAATCTTCACCAGCGGGCAGGGCTGCACGTTCTTCGTCCGTCAGCGGTTCAAACTCGAACACCACACGGGCATACTGACCCGAACCACCAGTCTGACGCTTGAAGGTTGTATCCACGCGCGCTGGACGGGTAATGGTTTCGCGGTAAGCCACACGTGGGCGGCCAACCGTCGCCTGTACGCCGAATTCGCGCATCATGCGGTCAACCAGAATTTCGAGGTGAAGTTCGCCCATACCCTTGATCTTGGTCTGGCCGAGTTTGTCGTCCACCTCGATCTTGAAGGTTGGGTCTTCTTCCGCCAGACGCCGCAGCGCAACACCCATCTTGTCTTGGTCAGCCTTACTGTTCGGTTCAATCGAAAGCTCGATGACCGGCTCAGGGAAGCTGATTTTTTCCAGCACAATCGGATGGGTGGGATCAGCCAGTGTATCGCCAGTGAAGGTTTCCTTCAAGCCGAGGATAGCGGCGATGTCGCCTGCCTGCACTTCTTCGACATCTTCACGGCGGTCAGCAAACATACGGACGATACGCCCGACACGTTCGCGTTCACCTTTGGTCGTATTCAGCATCATCGAACCAGCCTTGACCGTGCCAGAGTAGACGCGGAAGAAGGCCAGTCGCCCGACATACGGGTCAGTGATGATCTTGAAGACCAATGCTGCCGTCGGTTCATCATTGGTAGCATGACGAACGAGTTCTTCATCTGTTTTGGGGTGTGTTCCACGAACCGGAGGCACATCCAGCGGCGAGGGCAGCAGATCAATCACGCGGTCGAGCATGGTCTGGACGCCCTTATTTTTCAGCGCCGAACCGCACAGCACAGGCTGAATTTTGCCTGCGATGGTGGCCGCACGCATCGCGCCCAGCATTTCGTCCTTGCTGATTTCCTCTTCCATCAGGTATTTCTCGGTCAGGAAGTCGTCATTTTCGACTACCCTTTCGATCATTTCCAGACGGCGGGTTTCAGCTTGTTCACGGTAGGCTTCCGGGATGTCATGCCGCTTGATATCATTGCCCATCTCACCTTCATAGGTGATGAGCACCATATCAATCAAGTCGATGATGCCCGCGAATTCCGCGCCTTCACCATACGGAATCTGGATAACAACCGGATGACCCGCCACGCGCTCGACAATCATATCGACGCAGCGTTGGAAGTTCGCACCTGTGCGATCCATCTTGTTGACAAAGCAAATGCGGGGCACGCCGTAATTGTTAGCCTGCCGCCACACGGTTTCCGACTGCGGTTCAACACCCGCCACACCGTCGAACACCACCACACCACCGTCCAGCACACGCAGACTGCGCTGCACTTCTGCCGTAAAATCGACGTGGCCTGGGGTATCGATCACATTAACCTGGTGATCGCTCCAGTTGGCCGTGATGGCCGCAGCCGTAATGGTGATGCCGCGTTCGCGTTCCTGCTCCATATAGTCAGTCGTTGCGGAACCGTCATGCACCTCACCGATACGATGAATCATACCAGTGTAGTACAGCACACGCTCGGTCGTCGTGGTTTTACCCGCGTCGATGTGAGCGATAATGCCGATATTGCGTACCTTATTCAGATCGAGTTTTTTCGTCGCCATGTTTCTCTCTGGCTGTTCCTATCATTTCATTTTGTAGTAGGGGTAACCGGATCGGTCGCCCTCACCACGAGAGCGCCTAGCGGAAATGGGCGAACGCGCGGTTCGCTTCCGCCATGCGGTGGGTATCGTCTTTCTTCTTGATGGAAGCGCCCTGACTGTTGGCCGCGTCCAGCAGTTCAGCGGAAAGTTTTTCCGCCATATTACGTCCACCCCGTTTACGAGTGGTTTCCAGCAACCAGCGCATCGCCAATGACACACCGCGATCATGCGGCACATCCACTGGCACCTGATACGTCGAACCACCGACGCGCATGGGCTTAACTTCAACAGCCGGCGTCACATTACGCAGCGCCTGCTCGAAAATTTCCAGCGGATTACGCTTGGCTTTTTCTTCAATAATGTCGAACGCACCGTACATAATCGCCAGCGCAGTGCTGCGCTTGCCGCCGTACATCATGCGGTTGACGAACATCGTGATATAAATGCTGTTGAACTTCTTGTCCGGCGGGATGCGCCGCTTCGGAGGGCTGCTTCTTCTCGACATAATTCATTCGCCTCGTTATCTTTACTTCTTACCCGCTGGAGCGCCAGCCTTCGGACGTTTTGCGCCGTACTTGCTGCGCGACTGTTCGCGGTTCTTCACGCCGTCGGTGTCCAGCGTTCCACGCACGATGTGATAGCGCACGCCGGGCAGGTCTTTCACACGACCGCCGCGCACCAGCACCACGCTGTGTTCCTGGAGGCTGTGCCCTTCGCCGGGAATGTAGGCGGTGACTTCGATCTGGTTGGTCAGACGGACGCGGGCTACCTTGCGGAGCGCCGAGTTCGGCTTCTTGGGGGTCATGGTCTTGACCACCGTGCAAACGCCACGCTTCTGCGGTGCGCCCTTACGGCGACGGGTGCGCTTCTGCGAATAAGCGTTCAGGGTATATTGAAGCGCAGGTGCTTTAGACTTGCTTTTCTTCGCCTTACGGCCCTTACGCACCAACTGGTTGATGGTTGGCATACATTGCTCCAAATAGATAAACCGTTTTTGGGCAAGCAAACGGGCGATCTTCGAGATGAGAGAACGCCCGTATACGTCTTACCGGAAGGCGAGCTATCCCGCGCACGAGACGCTTTCGCCGTCATTCACTCAATTCAGCGGACATTGCCTCACAAAGGAGGTTGTGCGCTGTCAATGGGACAGGATACTAGCATTACAGGCGTGTGGTGTCAAGGCACATTGTGCGAATTGACAGGTCAACCGCCTAAAACCCTCATGCATCTTTGCCAACTCGAATCAAAAGAGGTGCAGTCTCCCACACCTCTCATACTTTCTTTTTATTTTGGCGGCTTGGCGGTTCGTTCTTACGAAGCCGCCAGATTCGGCGCAGGCTTCTTGACCATCTCCGCCACGGCCTTCACCAATTCTTCCACACTCACGGGTTTGGTCAGGAACAGATTCGCCCCGGACTCTTTAGCCTGATTCATCTGATAACCACCCGTTGCGCCAGAGCATACAATTACGGGTACAGGTGACGATTCATGCTTGCGGACATACCGCAGCAGATCGAGTCCATCCATATCCGGCAGCATCAGATCAACCACCAGCGCATCCGGCACACCCTGGGTAATCGCCCCCAACGCAGATGCACCGGTTTCCAGCACCGTCACCATAAAACCCGCGTGCTGCAAAGCAATTTTGAATACCTTGCCCACATCGGGATCATCTTCCACAATCAGGATATGTTCGCCGCGTCCCAGCACCGGAATGGCCGCATGAGTAGGTGCGGTACTGCCCGGTGCAGCTTCCGCCGTCGGCACAACCGCGAACCGCACTTGCAGTTTAATCTGCCCGATTTCCAGTTCGTCACCATGGCGCAGTCGGTATTCCTGTCCAGCCACCAATTGGAAACCGTTCAGTTTCGTGCCGTTGATGCTGCCCAAATCCTTGATCTTGATACGGTTATCATGCACCAGCACCACCGCGTGCTGCCGCGAAACGCCGTTGTGATAAGCGCCATGCGGCCCCAGATCAACTGCTGGATAATTCCCGGTTTGGGGATCAGCGCGCCCAATAACCATCGCTTCATGAACCTGCGCCTGAACAGTCGAAGCCGTCCCCACCACACGGAACTCAATCACCCACGGCAGCGCGTCGTTCAATGAACCCGTCGTCGCCCGCACAGGGGTATATTGTTCGCTTTCCGGCAGATTCAAGTGGCGGGTATCGAACTCATTTGACATCTGGGAGTCCTTCCCTGCATCAGGGCAGGGTATTTTTTACGTAACTATTCTAACCGTGATTTCATGGTAAACGGGCTTGAAGATTCACCGTATAGTATTGATGTACTATTGTTACAGATGACCATAAAAATATACCGCCATAACCTATTTTCAGCAAGTTTAAGGTGTCGCACGGTCAGTAACCTGCTAAGCAGAATCGCATCCACCAACGATTCGCCCTGACGCCATTCCCCACCAACGCCATCCCCGTCTGGACACCCATCGCTTCCCCTACCACTTCCGATACGCCAATCCCCATCTGCTACGCCCACCATCACACCCACGATTCCAATGCTCACCCCAACCCCATTGTAGGGGCATCCGGTTTGATTCCCCTCTCCAGTTTGGAGAGGGGCTAGGGGTGAGGTGATTTCTAACCCAATTCCATCCAACCCCGAACCCCGCCCCGATTGACCAATCAGAACTTTTATTCTATGATAATTGTAGGGGCGCAACATGTTGCGCCCGCTTAATCCCAAAACGTGCGAAATCTGCACAACATCCTGCTTCGCATTTGCCGCATTTGCAGAATTTTTCGCATCTTATCAACCGATACGTGTCGCCCAAACCCATCCCGACAACGACGACGACGACGACAATCCCCATTTGCGCGCAAACCCATTTTCGCAATCGCCGCAATCGCCGCAAACCCAGCCTTACGCATTGAACTGAAAACTGTGAACTAACAACCGATAACTACAGTGGCGGCCAAACCCTTTTCGCCACGCCGCCATCGCCGCCGCCGCCGCCACCTTCCGCCTTTTTCTGTGAACTGATAACGGTAAGCTGTTCAGCAAGTATTGCAGCAGCACTCCCATCCCAAATCGCCGCAATACATCTGTCGCCTGAACCCTGTCAGCCACTCGTGAGTGAGGTGAATTTTCTGGCAACTGGAAACTCGAAACTCGAAACTGACAACGACGCCAATCCTGTAACACGCTGTAATCTTACTCGGTACTTTGTAGTTGTCCCTCGTACCGCGCCAGCACATCCCCAATTGGCCCGGCCAGATAAAAGAACTGCTCCGGGATATGATCCAATTCGCCATCCAGAATCATGCGGAAGCCCTCCACCGTATCCTTCAATGGCACATAGCGCCCCGGCTTGCCTGTGAAACGCTCGGCCACGAAAAACGGTTGGCTGAGGAACAACTCGATCTTGCGCGCCCGCATCACCAACACCTTGTCCTCGTCCGGCAGTTCTTCGATGCCCAGAATGGCGATGATGTCCTGCAAATCTTTGTAACGCTGCAAGACCTTTTGCACCTGCCGCGCCGTTCGATAATGCTTCTCGCCCACAATATCCGGCGTCAGAATCCGGCTGCTGCTGTCCAGCGGGTCAACCGCCGGGAACAAGGCTTTCTCGAAGATCGCGCGGCTCAGGGCAATCGTCCCGTCCAGATGCGTGAACACGGCTACAGGGGCAGGGTCGGAATAATCATCGGCTGGCACAAACACCGCCTGTAAGGAGGTAATCGCGCCCGTGCTGGTGGAAATCAGCCGTTCTTGAAGCTGCCCCATTTCGTCTGCCAATGTCGGTTGATAGCCAACTGCGGAAGGCAAACGCCCTAAAAGCGCGGAAACCTCTGCCCCGGCTAACGAATAGCGATACACATTATCAATGAACAGCAGCACATCCTTACCTTCATCGCGGAAATGTTCAGCCATCGTCACGCCGGAAAGCGCCACCCGCAAACGCACCCCCGGCGGTTCATTCATCTGCCCGAACACCATCGCCACTTTATCCAACACACCCGCGTCAATAATATCCCCGTACAACTGTGTACCTTCGCGCGTCCGTTCACCCACGCCGACCAACACCGAAAGGCCGCTGTGCTGGGTGGCAATCGAATTAATCAGTTCGGTGATGATGGTGGTTTTGCCCGTGCCAGCCCCGCCGAAGATTCCCGTTTTCCCGCCGCGTGTGATCGGTGCAATCAGGTCGATCACCTTCAGCCCGGTTTCAAATACCTGTACTTTCTTATACTGCTCGTCAAATTCCGGCGCGACGGCATGAATCGAGCGTAAAGGTGTGCCCGATGCGGGTGCGGATTTACCATCAATCGGCTCGCCCAACACATTGAACATGCGCCCTAACGTCGCCTCGCCTACCGGAACGCGAATCGGCGAACCGGCCCCATAAACGGCCATCCCGCGCCGTAACCCGTCGGTACTGCCCATCGCCAACGCCCGGACTTCCCGGTTGCCCAAGTGCATCTGCACTTCCAGCGTCAGGTCGCCGCCGCCTTCCAACGGCAAATGCAGCGCCTCGAAGATGGCCGGCACGGCGTTGGAGAATTCAATATCCACCACCGGCCCCATAATTTGTGAAACCCGTCCCTGTGTACCCATTTCGCTCGTCCTTTCACTCGACTCGATGAGATTGACGTAACCGGATATGCCATCCGTGTTCACTTCCCATTCAAGCTGCTTGAGGCGCGCCCGCACCCGCTGAAGCTGTTCCTGACTTTCGGCGATGTGCTGTTCCAAACCCTGTTCTTTTTCGCGCAGCATGTCGTAAAGCCGCGCGGTGGGGACATCCTCTCGCAGCAGGGCATCGATGGTTTCCAGCGAAAGACCGAGTTCTTTTAGACCAGTGATGCGGTTCAAACGGGGGACTTGATCGGCGGTGTAGTAGCGGTAGCCTGTGAAGCGGTCTACATGACCGGGTTTGAGCAGACCGATTTCATCGTAGTAGCGCAGCGCCGACACCGATACTTGGCATAGCTGCGCGAACAGACCGATCTTGAACATGCCATCCCCTCATTTGCTCACCGGACAGGTTTCTCTATTATCGCTCGGAAACGCTGTGCCATTTTTCACAGTCTACAACTCTCAAGCAGGTTGAGAGTCAAGTGGAGCAATCAAAATTAGGCGCTCAGCATGACCATTCTCGATGGTTCGGGGGCGGCTGGCTATAATCGTTACAAGTCAAATAAATATTTTTTGGAGTCCAATGATTATGAGACACCAGGAACGTCATCGCACAACCCGGATTGGGTGGCTGCGCGCGGCAGTTTTGGGCGCGAACGATGGCATTGTATCAACCGCGAGTTTGGTCATCGGTGTGGCTGCGGCCAGCGCAGTCCGGGGCGATGTTTTGGTCGCAGGAGTCGCTGGATTGGTTGCGGGCGCGATGTCGATGGCCGCTGGCGAGTATGTATCGGTTAGTTCACAGGCCGATACGGAACAGGCCGACCTCGCCCGTGAGCGTAAAGAACTGGAAACCGACCGGGAATTTGAGATTGAGGAATTAACGGCGATTTATGTGAAACGCGGTCTTGATTCAGCATTAGCCAAACAAGTCGCGCTGCAACTGATGAAGCATGATGCTTTAGGCGCTCATGCCCGTGATGAACTAGGCATTTCCGACAGTCTGAGTGCGCGACCTGTGCAAGCTGCATTCGCCTCCGCAGCCACTTTTGCTCTAGGTGCGGCCATGCCGTTAATCGTTGTGCTGCTGGTTCCAGAAGGCATTCTCGTTCCCGCGGTTGCCATAACCTCACTCATTTTTCTGGCACTGCTGGGGATACTGGCTGCACAAGCTGGCGGATCACCGATCATTAAGGCGACTGTCCGCGTGACGTTTTGGGGCGCGCTGGCGATGGCACTGACGGCGGGTGTGGGTGCGCTGTTTGGAACAGTTGTCTAGCGAAAATGTTGGGGGCGACCGGCCCGGTCGCCCCCAACAGACGTTACAACTTTATGCACTTGAGGTAGGCGGCGCGGGGATCACGACCGAAGGCCAGCCGCTTCGCCCAACTCGTCGGACAGGCGCGCAGGTCATGTGGTGTCAGCCATACGGGTGAACGCACCGCAAAGCCGTTTTGCGCCAGCACATCCTGAATGCAGCATGTGCCTTCCTCCAATGACCAACCTGCTTCCGCTAATGCACCGCCGTTCAGCCGGACTTCGAGTGCTGCCTTCGCGCGGGTGATCTTCCGCAAACCCGTTAGCAAACCCGTTTCGTTATCCAACAAACCGCCGAGCAAGCTGCCCCACGGAAAGTTAATCGTGACCGTTCCGGCTAAACCGTTGAGTTCAGCAGGCAAGGCCAGTGCGTTAGCGATCACGAACAAGGCATTATCCGGCGCGTGATGCGAAATCTTTTGCAGATTTTCGCGGCAGGCATCGATGCCGATGACGAAGATTTTGGGGTTGCTTCGCGCGATATGTTCCACAAAGCGTCCGTCGCCTGTGCCGATGTCGATATGCAGATTGGTGTACCCGTTTAGCCGTTCGGCTAGTTCAAAGCTGTTGATAAACGAGGTCTGTTTGCCTCGCACGATTTCCATATTTGCCTCCCATTTTGTCGTCGCGGATGAAAAGTCGAAGACAAAATGGGTAGGTGGCGCACGGGCACGGCTGGACGTGTCGCTGCGTCAAGCACCGTCGAGGTCGTCAGGCGTCGGTTTTTTACGGAAGGGGATGAATCCAAAACAGGCCGCATGGGCCGGAGGGTGGGATTCAGTTGACGTTACATTAGAAGACTAGCAGGGTGGACGAGCGAATTGGTTGTGCATGATCCCAAAACTCCAAATGATGAGGACAGTATAGCATAAAAATACGACTTTAAAGCCGCCAAAATCATCGTATAATGCAGATAGAAAAGCGGTGAAGAGGACATGTCTTCCGGTCAGCACCGACAGAGAAGTTGAGTCACCGGCTGAAAGCTCAACCCGGCAAAAACTGGAACGATACCCCCTCGGAGCTGGCTGCCGGAAGGTGAGTATGGCAGTCCGGTTGTGCCCCGTCATCGGCACGAAAGAGCGAATCGAATCCGCAAGGACTCGATTAAACCGGGTGGAACCGCGGGAGTAATCTCTCGTCCTGGTAGGGCGTGAGATTTTTTATTTCCCGCCCTTTCGATGGTTTAGCTCAAGGAGTCTCTGCAAATGTCTGACAAATTTATCCCACAGGGCTACCCGCCTGATCTGTATAAGATTCGGCATTCGGCAGCCCACATCATGGCGCAGGCCGTTCTGGAATTATTCCCGGACGCGCATATCGCCATCGGCCCGCCCATCGAAGACCGTTTTTACTACGACTTCGACCTCTCCCGCACCCTGACGCCGGATGATCTGACGGAAATCGAAAACCGGATGCGGAAGATCATGCGCGGGAATCATCTGTTTACACGGCGTTTAGTCACGGCGGAAGAAGCCAAAACCGTCTTCGCCGACCAACCCTTCAAGCGCGAATTAATCGCAGGTCTGGAAGCAGGTCAGGTCGATGAAAACGGCAGTCCCATCAGTGAAGCGCCGGAAATCACACTGTATACCCAAGACACATTCACGGATTTGTGTCGCGGCCCCCACGTCGAGCATACAGGGCAGATTAACCCGGATTCTTTCAAGCTGTTGAATGTCGCCGGGGCATATTGGCGCGGGGATGAACATAATCCGATGCTGCAACGGATTTATGGGACGGCGTGGCGCACAGCCGAAGAACTCGAACAATATCTGTGGCGGTTGGAAGAAGCCGCGCGGCGCGATCATCGGGCGTTGGGCAAACAGCTTGATCTGTTCAGCGTCAATGATGAGGTCGGCGCAGGGCTAATTTTGTGGCATCCCAAAGGCGGTCAGATTCGCTGGGCAGTCGAAAACTTTTGGCAGCAGCTCCATCAAACGCATGGTTACGACTTCGTGTATTCGCCGCACATCGGCAAATCGACGCTGTGGGAAACCAGCGGACATCTCGATTTTTATGCCGAAAGTATGTACGCGCCGATTGATCTGGACGGGCAGAATTATTATCTGAAGCCGATGAACTGTCCGTTCCATCTGCACATCTACAACAGCCGGACACGCTCGTATCGTGATCTGCCGCTGCGCTTTGCCGAAATGGGAACGGTTTACCGCTATGAACGCAGTGGTACGCTGCACGGCTTGTTACGGGTGCGCGGATTCACACAGGATGATGCCCATCATTTCTGTACGCCCGATCAGGTCGAGGACGAAATCGAGTTCGCGCTCAACTTCTGCCTGACGATGCTGCGCGCGTTCGGCTTCGAGGATTTTCAGGCATACCTCAGCACACGCCCGGAGAAATTCGTGGGCGACATCCCCAATTGGGAACGGGCGGAAGCGGTGCTGGAAGCCGCATTGAAAAAGGCCAAACTGCCCTATGATGTTGATCCCGGCGGCGGGGCGTTTTATGGGCCAAAGATCGACCTAAAGGTGAAAGATGCGCTCAACCGCGAATGGCAGCTTTCCACGATTCAGTTTGATTTCAATCTGCCGGAACGCTTTGACATTGCCTATGTAGGTGAAGATGGCGAACGGCATCGTCCCTACATGGTGCATCGGGCGCTGTTAGGCAGCATGGAACGGTTCTTTGGCGTATTGATCGAACACTATGCAGGTGCGTTCCCGGTGTGGTTATGCCCAGTGCAGGCGGTCGTCATCCCAATCACGGATGACCAACTGAATTACTGTAAAAGTGTTGCTGCCCGACTGAACGCCGCTAACATCCGCGCACAGGTGGATACCAGTGGCAGCAGGATGGGCAACAAAATCCGGCAGGCGCAGGAACAGAAAATCCCCTACATGCTGGTGGCGGGCAAACGGGAGGTCGAAAACAACACGGTTTCCGTCCGCCTTCGCACGGAGGAAGATTTGGGTGCGCTCAAGCTGGAGGATTTTATCGCGCGCGCTGGAAAAATCATCGCGGAGAAGGCGGGATTATAGGTTGATGTGTGGTTGTGGGGAGGTTTCAACTCTTGTGGTACAATGGAATTTGTAACAGTACCTTGCATCGTGGTTATCGCCCTTTAATAAGCCCGATGTGTGAGGAGAAAAATCATGACTGACCATAACGGAACCAGCGAAAAAATCAACGAGGTCGCGCAGGATGTGACCAAAGAACTGCGCGAATTAGGACGTGAACTGCGGGGACGCGCTGAGGATGTGCGTAAGGAAGTCGTCAAGCAGTTGAACGGCGCGGCGACTAATATTCGTAAGGAAGTGCGCGACCGGGGCGCAGACGCCGAAACCCAGAAGCGCATCGATGATATGGCGAAGGGTTTGGAAAAAGCTGCCCACTATCTGAACAACAATTCGGTTGAGCATATGGGCGAACAGGCCACTAAAGTGGTACGCCGCAACCCGATGCGAACCATGTTGATCGCCTTCGGTGTCGGCCTGCTGCTGGGCATTATGATGCGTGGCGGCGATAAGAAATAGTCATCAGTTCCTCGGTTATCAGTTGTCAGAACAGAGGAGGGGTAAGCCCTCCTCTTTGCTTTCTAACTGTAAACCGATAACTACTTCTTCTCTGGCCCAGCGAAGTACATGCGCCCCGCATCGCGTTCGATGAATTTGGACACCACCACATTGACTGTGCGATCCATAAATGCCCGTCCGCCTTCTACAACGACCATCGTTCCATCTTCCAGATAGCCAACACCCTGATCGGGATCGCGCCCTTCCTGAATGATGCGAATCGGCAGCGTTTCACCGGGGAGATACATCGAACGTACCGCTTTCGCCAACGAATTCACGTTCAGCGCCACCACACCTTGCGTTTCCGCGATGCGATTCAACGGATAATCATTGGTGATGATCGCCGCACCCAGTTGCACCCCCAACGCCACCAGCTTATCATCCACCTCGGCAATCGCCGGAATATCATCTTCCAGAATCTTGAAGGGCATCACCCCTTCGCGTTGAAGTTTATTCAACTTTTCCAGACCGTGCCGTCCACGATTGCGCCGCAGTGTATCCGATGAATCCGCTACCTGATGCAGTTCGTTAATCACGAAACGGGGAACCGCCAGCGTCCCACCCAGAAAGCCTGTTTTGGCAATGTCTACAATCCGCCCGTCAATCAGCACACTGGTATCCAGTAGGATCAGCCGTTCAGAATTGCTGAAGAAAGCCCGTCCACGTTGATTGCTGCCGCCCCATCCGGATAACATCCCCAAAATCTCACGCGAACGCATCCGAAAAATCGTCAACCCTAAATAGCCAAACAGAACGGCAATTGCGGTCGGCAGCAAATTGCCCCAGGGGCGCTCCAACTGTGAAACCGGATACGCCACCAGCAGCGCCAGCAGCAAACCGCCTACTAATCCGGTGAGCGAGGTCAGCAAAGCATCGACCGGCATTTCGGTGATGGCGTTTCGCACCGCTCGCAGTGGGCGAACCGTCAGCCAGGGCGTCAGGATGAGGCCAGCCAGAACGCCGACCAGCGCGAAAATTACCGAGGTTACTTCGGCAGGCAGTCCTATTGATGAAGCTGAGTCTGCGCCGATGCGCGCGCCCAGTAAGGCAAAGATAACCGTTCCGACCAGGCGGGAAATGAAATCAGGGGTCATAAAATGTGAACTCCTGCGGCCTGACTGTCCTGTTGCATTCGCAAATAAAAGGGCGAAGCTCCAGTATGACCGAAGTACAGGATAGGTACGCCGCACTCAAATAACGATATGTGCCGGGTGCAGCAGGGCACTGCATCCAGTTCCGGGGATGTTGAGATAAAGGAACACCGCCGGAAAACTTCCACAAGCCTAATTGTAACGCCGAATAGGGTCAAAAAGCTACTAGGATTAACTGCAACCAATCCGCTAGGCGCAATGGATTTTGTCAGGGAAAATCCCTGATGTATGTCATCGTTTGAGCATAAACACAGGCGACGGTGACCCGTTTCTGGCAAACCCGGTGTCAACATATTACAATTTGGTTCAACATAATGGTTGTGAAAATAAATATACATAGAAACCGTGAGGGGCATATTATGCGGTTACGCATTTTTCTGGCGTTGCTTTTTGGACTGCTTCTGGTATCCCCAACGCTGGCGGTTGAGCTGCCCCCTACAGGATCGCAGGCTTTCCTCCAAACGAACGGCCCAAACACCGAACTTGGCGTCGGGGATTTTTACACCCAGGTTGGCAGTGGCAATGCCCCGCACTTCCTAGATGTACTGGTACCCTGCCCAGCGGTCAACGATAATTTGACCTTTGCCATCTTCGACCCCGAAATGGGCGGCGCAAACACGGCAGTAGCGCCTTTCATCCTTGACCAACCGCGCGACCCAAACCCGGTGCCCCCACCCGATTTCCTGAGCACCAACACCACTTTTAGCCTGCTTACGCCCAACGGGACAACCTATGGCCCGACTACTTTCACGCCACCACCGGGAACGCCCAATCGTTTATGGGTCGAACTCCAAACCTTGAATCCCAGTCTTGCTGCCAACGGCTGTGGCACATACACCGTGCAAGCCACGACCGCCAATATCGGGGATAACGGATGGCGTTTGCGTGTCAGTTATGACGATGATTGCACCCTCACCCCCGGCACTTGTACCGGAATCGGCGCGGCACAATCGGCATTGATGAACACCTCCGGCACGGATGGCGCGGATGCGGTTGCAGGCAACGGTGACGAATTGGCGATTGTCGCGCGGCAGGTTTCGATGCAGCATGTCGCCCAATCCTGCGTGCCCTACTTCTTCTTTATTGATGCAGGCGCGGGTGGCAACATCACCATCAACAATTTCGACATGGACATCAATTTTGGCGACCCTGCCGCCACCATCACCTATTTCCGACCGGGCGGCGGGGCAGTAGCCGGGACACCATCCAATCAGGCCAACTGGAACGGCGGGGCGAACAATAACGCACAGAATCCTAATCCGCCGCGCGTGGGTGATGTCGTTCCGGTCACTGCCGCTGATACGGGTTGGTGGCGGGCGGAAGTCTGCGTCGGTAATGGTGGTAACCAGTACATTTTTGAGGGTGTGCCGGGTGTCGATCTGTTCATGCAGCAGCCGCCCGCACCCAATATGGTCGTCACCAAAAGCGATGGCCTGACGTTTTACGACCCCAACGGACAGGATGTAACCTACACTATCACCTATTCCAACACCGGATTGGGCGCGGCTACCAACGTCACCCTGACGGATACCCTTCCCGGCGGCGGCACATTCGTAAGCTGTACAGGTGGTTGTGCTGGTGTTGGCCCGGTTACATGGAACATCGGGCAGGTGAACGCCGGAGGGGGCGGCAGTGTAACCGTAACGGTGGCACTCCCGGCAGCGGGTGTCGGAAATTCCGTGACCAACACCGTCAGCCTCGCCTATGAAGATATTTTGGGCAACGCCTATCCGGTTGAAACCGCCGTTGATAACAGTGTGTCGGGCATCGCCCCAACGGCAACCCCAGCCGGAGTCGCCGGAGGCATAATCATTGCTGACCCATTCATCACCAAAGTTGCTAATCCGCCCTTCGCCCTTCCCGGTGAAAATGTTACCTTCACCGTGACCGTCACCAATCCCAGCGCTGTCCCCGCAGCCAATGTCGTCGTCAATGACCCAATTCCCAATGAACTGGAAGTGCTTTCAGCTTCCGCGACGGGGGGTTCAACCAGTGTCAGCGGGCAAACCGTGACGCTCACCATACCAACGCTCAACCCCGGTGCAACCGTCATGCTGACCATTCAGACACGCGTGCGCGCGAATGTAGCAACGCCCTTCACCATCATCAATGTAGCCTCGCTGAATAACGGCAAGACTGCCTCGGCCTCGGTCGTCAGCGTTGGACGGCTGCCTGCAACCGGCGAAACACCCTGGTGGCGCGATTGGCTCGTCGCCTTGACTCTCCTGAGCATCACAACCCTGTTCATCAGGACAAAAATCACCAAAGCCACAAAGTAATCGTTTCTGTTGAGGGCGTTCCGCGGAACGCCCTTACACATTCATACGCCGTTATATTGTGTGCGAGACGGGTTGATTGGACGAAAGACTACGCCTTATTGTCCAGCCACTCCTGAGCACTCTCTAGCGAGCTGAAAACATTCATGCGTAGACCATGTTTGAAAAGGTCATCAATAATAGGGGTCAACGTACCCGCCGCAACTAAATTTTCGGGTACGACATTCGCCCAATACTTCCAGCCGAATTGAATGGTACGCAGACTCCACTTTGAGGTTTCAAGCCATTCAAATTGTTCCGGCGGCAGCGGGCCATTTTTGCGATCATCGGAAAGCCATTTGGCAACACCATACTTCTTCAGGGCTTCTGTGCCAGCATCTAAAGCAGCTTGGAATACCTTCAGGTTTTCTGCAACGGGCTTATGGACAACATGATAGATCATCTTCTTAGCGGGAACATATTCAACCGTGATGTATTCAGAATCGAATACGGTAACATTTTGCATTATACTATCTCCAATTTTGATTGTAATATATAAGACTTTTTAATTATATATGAAACCTCACTAACGAACAATGATTAAAGTTTATTAAGGGCTTATCCATATCGCTGTTTAGAGGCTTCGCCGGACTGCCCAACTGTGAGATATGATGATCGCTTTCATAAATCTTTCCTTGTGCTCAATAACATCGGTCATGGCGCTGCGCGGGCAAAAACATAACTTTGGGGAGATGGGTAAAGCTATGTTTTCGTTGTACAGTCATTATGTCGTGCGACTTATTGGCAAAATGCACGTATAGCAAAACAGCATCTATTTATCTACACCACACCAATCGTGAAACATCCTACAAGGGGCTTAAGCCTTTTGTCTGGTAATCTCAATGGGGGAATGAATTATGGCAGAGACTCAATTCGTCTTGCGGACGGAAGACCTGAAGAAAGAATTGCAGGTGGGCGAGGTGAAGGTACGGGCGCTAAACGGCGTTACCATCACCGTTCAGCGCGGCGAATTTTTGGGCGTCATCGGCCCAAGCGGCAGCGGTAAATCCACGCTGCTCGGCCTCATCGGCGGGCTGGATTCACCCACTTCCGGTAAGGTTTTCATTGATGGAACCGACATCACCGACCTGAACGAACGGGCACTCACCCGTGTGCGGAACGAAAAAATCGGCTTCGTCTTTCAGTTCTTCAACCTGATTCCGACGCTGACCGCGTTGGAAAATGTGGCGCTGCCTGTGCAGTTTGCCAGCCAGAAGAAATTTAAACCCCATCAACGGGCTAAAGAATTACTGGAAATGCTCGGTTTGGGTGATCGTCTCGACCATCGCCCAACACAGCTTTCCGGTGGGCAGCAGCAGCGCGTGGCGATTGCCCGTGCGCTGGCGAATGCTCCGGCACTGTTGCTCTGCGACGAACCCACTGGCAGCCTTGACAGCGAATCCAGCGGGACGGTCATGAATGCCCTGCGCGAAGTACAAAAATCCATGAACACCACGGTGATTATCGTCACCCACAGTATGGATGTCGCCTCGGAGATGGATCGGCTGATTACGCTGGTCGATGGACATCTGGAATCCGATGTTGACCCGCACTCCAGCGCACAGATGGCCGCTGTCAAAATGCTCAGGGAAAAACGTGCGACGGGCGAAATCCCGATGACACGCGTGAAGTAAGGAAATCAGCATGATTGAAAAACTCAACTTCTATGTCCGGCACTCGCTGAACGACTTGCGGGTGAATGGGCAGCGCACTTTCTTCGCGCTGTTGTGCATCGCGGCAGGTGTAGCCGCCATTGTCAGCCTGCAAACCGTCTCAACCATGATTGGCGATACCCTGACTGGGAATCTGCAAGAGAGCAACCGGGGTGATATTCAGGTCACCATGCCTTTCAGTTTTGATGATGACGACCAAACGGCGGAAAATCAGCAGGGGATTGAGACAGGAGTCCTCGAAGTCGCTGCCGCATCTGGCCCATTCAACCGTCCAGGGTTTGAAGAATACCGGATTAGCGAAAACGGCTTGGAACAAATTCAGGCGTGGATAGACGCCAATTATCCCGGCCAGATCGAGATGACCTATCCCTATGTGCTGGGCAGTTTAAATATGATTCTGTTGGGCGGGACGGGCGCAACCGTTACCGCCAATTCAACCGGGGCAGCCGCTTCGCAGGTCACATCCATCTTGATCGACCCGCAGGTTTATCCGTTTTACAGCCAGGTCGCATCAGTGGACGGCAGGCCGTTAGCCGACCTGATTCAATCGCCTACGGATATTGTGCTTGACCAAAAAGTGGCGGATACGCTCGGCATTGAAATTGGCGAAACCCTGCGAATCAACGGGGCCAATACCGATTTTACACTGCGTGGGATCGTGCCAACCGATGCGGAAGTCACCGATCCGGGTTCGGGATTTTTCACCGCCCTGTTCGGCTTCTACTATCTGGATCGGGAAGCGGTTCAATACTTTGATGGGATACAGCCGCAAACCGATAAGTTGTATCTGAAAGTCAGCGACCCGGCGAATGTCAGCGTCATCAATGCTGCTTTTCTCTCGGCTTTCCCCTATCTCTCGACCACAACCGTTGATAATCTGCGCGAGAATAACAAAGACCTTTCCGACCAGATCAACCAATTGGTGACGGTTATGGGCTTGGTTTCGCTGCTCTTGGGCAGCATTGGTATCATCAATACCATGCAGGTGATCGTCCGGCGGCGCACGGTGGAAGTCGCTGTTTTGAAAACCATCGGCTTGCAGGCCGGGCAAGTAACCGTGCTGTTTTTGGTGGAAGCCTTCATCATGGGCGTGATCGGTAGTTTGATGGGCATCGTCCTCGGATGGGTAACCACTTTCTTGATTAAAGGCGTGGCGGAAAGCATCGTCGCCCAACCGCTTCCCTTCCGCATCGCCCTCGCTCCCGTCATCAACGGCTTGATCGTCGGCACATTGGTCACTACCATTTTCGGCTTCCTGCCCACCCTCGCTGCCGGACAGGTGCGCCCCGGCGTAGTGCTGCGCCCCAACGATAATATCGTGCCGCGCGCGGGCTGTTTGCGGACGTTGTTCGCGCTGGTGGTGATTATCCTGGCCTTGAGCGTGGTGGCTTATACCATCCTCGGCAATTTCGGCGTGGCATTGGGTGCAACGGTTGGCGCATTTTTCGCCGCCGGATTTTTGATCTTCCTGCTCACGGTGTTGATCTGGATAATCGGGCGCTTCGTGCCATCCTTCGGCATTGTGGACTTGAAGATTTCCCTGCGGCAAATGTTGGTTGGGCGCGGACGTGCGGCCATGACGCTGCTGGCGCTGGTGGTCGGCGTTTTCTCCCTAAGTCTCATAACCCTGCTGGCGGATTCGGTCAACAGTACCTTAGCATCCGCGTTGGGTTCGGGCAGCGGTGGGAATGTGATCGTCGCCCTGGCGAACCGCGATGCACTCCCAACGGTGGAAGAAGCCATCAGCTCAATCGACTCGGTGCGGAGTTACCAAACCTCCATCATGTACAACGGCCAGTTGACCGCGTTGGAAAAATCGGATGGCACGGTTTTGGATGCTGACCAATTGCAATTGGTCATCGAAGAAAACTCCACCATGAAGGAAAGCATCGAATCCTTCGGCGGTGATGCCAGCGAAATTGACGAGGGCGAACTCGGTTTGCAGTCCCTCGGTTCGATGACCGGATCTGAGCTTGACCAATCGCTGCCCAATCCGATCAAACAAGGTCGCGGTTTTACCGAATCCGATTCGGGGCAGCCCGTCATCGTCTTCTCGGATTATAACTGGACGACCGAAGCTGAATTGGGGGTGGGCGATAAACTGACCTATACCTTTGGCGAAGGGGCGGGGGCGCAGGCGGTGACATTTGAACTCATCGGCATCGCCCAACGACCAACGGTTGGCGGCCCGCTTTCTGGCAATGGCACCTTCATCCCCATCGACGCCCTCCCGGAGAGCGTCCAACCGACCAGCGTACAGGTTTTTGTCGATATGCCTGAAGCGGATATTCCCGAACTGCGCCGCACGATGGGGGCGATACCGGGAACATTCGTACTGGAAACATCACTGTTCGTCAAGCTGATAACCAGTCTGCTGGGGACATTCACCGCTTTCCCGACGATGGTCGCCCTGCTCGGTTTGATCGTCGGCGGCGTGGTCATCGCCAACTCGGTCGCGCTGACAACAATGGAACGGCGGCGCGAAATCGCGGTGATGAAATCCGTCGGTTTGCAACGGGAGCGCGTTCTGGGAATGCTCTTGCTGGAAAACGGCATCCTCGGTCTGATCGGCGGTTTGATCGGGGTCGGGCTGGGTTTGCTGATACTGGTGATGCTGCTCAGTGTGGGCGGTGGCGCGGGTGGGTTGGTCATTCCCTACGGCACGGCGGCACTGCTGATGCTGTTGTGTGTGATCGTCTCACTGGTCGCGGCGGCCACTGTCGCCTGGGGTGCATCCGGTGAGAAACCACTGAACGTCCTGCGCTACGAATAAACCTCTCTTATAACCCGCCGGGACAAACCTGATTGGAGTCCCGGCGGTTCTTGACGATTTCAATACCCCTACGCTAGAGTGAAGCTATCCAACCGAAGGGCGGCTAGGGATTCGCCACACCTGTGGAATGAACCAAGCGCCGCATAAAGCTGCTTAGTCAGCAGGCACCTTGAGGGCGAAAAAACCAGAGGGGGTAAGTTGGCGAGATTTTCGCTTACCTATTGCTTGGAGGTATCTGATGTTTTCGTCCCATACGCGCGCCCTATTAGAAGCACTCCTCGTTACATTCCTGTGGTCTACATCGTGGATATTTATCAAAATCGGTCTGGCAGATATTCCGGCACTGACGTTCGCTGGGCTGCGCTACACAACCGCCTTCCTTTGTTTGGCGCTGCTGCTGTTCCGTCCCGGTCGCCGTGTGGCTATAGCTGCCGTTACGGGTAAACAGTGGGCCTCGCTGATTGGGTTAGGTATTCTGCAAATCGCGGTGGCGCAGGGGGCGCAGTTCGTGGCGTTGGCATCGCTCCCAGCGGCGTCGCTCACCTTACTGCTGAACTTTTCAGCACTGCTTATCGCCGGAATGGGTATCCTGTTTCTGAAAGAACGGCTTGCTAAATGGCAGTGGGTCGGCATCGGGGTATTTCTGGTGGGTGTATTGATCTATTTTTATCCGCCGATTTTTCCCGAATCGCAAACACTGGGATTGGTGGCCGCACTGGTAGCCCTGACGGCCAACGCAGTCGGTTCGGTCATCGGTCGGGCGGTCAACCGCGCTGGGACGTTTGAGCCGTACACCATCACGCTGATTACATTGGGCGTAGGCGGGATCATAATGCTGGTCATCGGGGTTGGAATAAATGGTGTACCGAGGCTAAATCTCACCAACTGGCTGACGATTTTCTGGCTGGCAGCCGTGAATACTGCCTTTGCTTTCACGTTGTGGAATCGCGTTTTACGAACGATCCCGGCAGCCGAGGCGGGCGTTATCAACAACACCATGCTGATTCAGATCGCGGTACTGGCCTGGATTTTCCTGGGCGAGGCGCTGACTCCGGTTGAAATTATGGGGGTTGCGCTGGCGGCAGGCGGAATCCTGCTGGTACAGGTTGGACGAAACGCCGGGAAAACGTCGGGCAAAACCGTTTAGATCAGACAGCATTCCGGCTATAATCTCCGGCATGATGAAAAATATACGCTTACAAATCGGGCGGCGTGTGCTGGTCGCTCTGGTGATACTGGTTGTGCTGGCAGGTTTGCTCTGGCTGGATTTATCCAATCGCGGGCAGGTCTGGAATTTCTTGGGGTCGGTGACGGGCGAGGAAGCGCCCTTCGCCCAACTGCGCGGAGCAGTGGAATATGCCGGGAACTTCATCCGGCAAGCACCCAACACTGCACCGGATGTGCCGATCAACCACGCCGATGTGAATCCCTATGGCATCAACACCTTTCTTCAACAGGAAGTCGAGATCATCAAGCGGGAACAAACCCTGCGGATGATCGCCGAAGCCGGATTCACCATGATCCGCCAGCAGTTCCCGTGGGCAGACATCGAAATTCATGGACGCGGCGATTTTGTTGACCGCCGCAATGATTTGAACGGCGATGGTCAGCCGGACGCGGTGGATGCGTGGGCGAAGTACGACAATATTGTTGATCTGGCGGAACAGTATGGCATCACTATTCAGGCACGGTTGGATAACCCGCCCGCGTGGACACATGCTGACCCCAATATCGGGGATTTCGCGCCGCCGGATGATTTTCAGGATTTTGTGAATTACGTGGTAGCCGTAGCCGAGCGCTATCAGGGGCGCATCCGCTATTACCAAATCTGGAATGAGCCGAACGCGAACGGCGAATGGGGCAACCAGCCCGTCAACCCGGAATCCTACACCGATTTACTGTGCCGGACGTATCAGGCATTAAAGGCCGTTGACCCGGAAATTGTGGTCATCAGCGGGCCGCTTTCGCCGACCGTTTCGTTGACCAACGAAAATCTGAACGATTTCATCTTCTTGCAGCGCATGTACAGCGCCGGAGCAGCAGACTGTTTTGATGTCATGTCAGCGCAGGGTTACGGCTTTTACAGTGGGCCAACCGACCGCCGTTTACGTCCCCAAACCTTGACCTATGCGCGGCACGTTTACATCCGCGATATTATGGTCGCTAACGACGACGCGGAAAAAGCCATCTGGATTAGCGAAGCAGCCTGGAACGCCCAACCGGATGATCCGTCGATTATCGGCAGCGGCACTTACGGCATCGTCACCGAGGATGAGGCCGCGCGTTATATGCCGTTGGCCTATCAGCGGGCACAGGAAGAATGGCCGTGGATTGGCAATATCGCCTACTGGTTCTTCAAACGTCCGGCGGATTACGAGAAGCAGCAGGCGTTTTATTACTTCCGCATGGTCGAGCCGGATTTTACGCCGCTTCCGGTGTACCAGTCGATGAAACACTACGCCACCACCCGGCAGCCCGTATTGTATGCAGGTGTGCATCAAGCCGAGGATTGGGCGATTGATCTGGGGACAGATGCTCATAGTGATGTGTTGGATGGGGCACAGTTTGGTAAAGCAGCCTTCACATCAAACGCCATCTTCCGCACACAGGCCACCGATTTGATCGTCCGCTGGCGCAGCGACACCACAGCCAACATGGGCGTAAGCTGGGCGGCGCTGGATGCCGATGGCAATCTGGTCAGCCCGCCCATAGTTAACGAGGTGATAAAGGCTGCGCCCGGACTCTGGAACGAAACCCATATTCGTTTGCCTTCCGCGGCGCCGCATCTGGTGATCTTGGATTTCGCGGTCGATGACGGAATTACCGAAGGCATACTGGATTCGATACTGCTGGCTGACCGCACTTTTCAAAATCGGTTCCCTTACGCGGCAGGCGTGTTGATGGTGATTGGCATGTTGGTGCTGGTGGTGGTGCGGGCGCTCAGGGAACGGTAAGCTACCGCGCCTGTGCATCCATCGCTGCCACCGCTGCCATCGCCACAATATCCTCAACATCGTCGCCTGCTTGCAGCACATGAACCGATGCGCCCATCCCCAGCAGAATCGGCCCAATCGCCTGTGCCTGCCCCAACCGCGCCAGCAGCTTATACGCCACGTTGGCGGATTGCAGATCGGGGAACACCAGAATATTGGCATCCTTCACCCGGCTGAACGGATACCGCCGTTCGATCAATTCCGGCACAACCGCTGTATCCGCCTGCATTTCCCCATCCACCGGAATATCCGGTCGCCGCTGCTGCACCAGAGCCACCGCCTGCCGCACCTTATCCGAAAGCGGATGCGGTGTGCTGCCGAAGTTGGAAAACGACAGCATGGCGACCGAAGGCTCAATATCCAGCGTCCGTGCAAAGTCCGCCGCCAGAATAGCGATTTCCGCCAGCGTTTCCGCGTCTGGGTCAATATTCACCGTCGCATCCGTGAACAGATACACCCGCCCTTTGACGATCATCAGATACAAACCGCTGGTCACGTTCACGCCCGGTCGCGTGTGGAACAATTGCAGCGCCGGACGAATCACATCCGGGTATTCGTGGTTACGCCCGTTCACATATGCATCCGCATCGCCCATCTTGAGCATCATCAGGCCGAAATGCGTGCGGCTGGTCAGCAGTGTGGTCACTCGTGCGCGCGACATCCCCTTCCGCTGGCGATATTCATACAGCGCCGCTTCATACTGTGGGCGATAAGTCTTATCGGTGTACGGCTCGATGATCTGCGGATCGAAAACCAATCCCAGTTCGGCAATCCGCTGGCGCAAAACCTCTTTTTTCCCCAACAGAATCGGGATGCCGATTCCATCTTCCTGCACCCGCGCCGCCGCCCGGATAACTTTCGGGTCATCGCCTTCCGGGAAAACAATCCGCTTTTTTGCGCCCATCCGCGCCTTGTTGATGATTCGGCTGCGAACCTGTTGCCCCAATCCTTGCCGCTGAATCAACTGCTCACGGTAAGCGTTGAGGTCGATATGCCGCCGCGCCACACCACTTTTCATCGCCGCTTCCGCCACTGCTGGCGCTAACCACAGCAGCACACGCGGATCAAGCGGCTTGGGAATCAGATAATCCCGCCCGAACTTGAGCGAAGTCAACCCATAAGCATTCAACACACTGTCCGGTATATCTTCATGCGCCAGAGCCGCCAGCGCACGAGCCGCCGCCATCTTCATATCCTCGTTGATGGTGCTGGCGTACACATCCAAAGCGCCCCGGAAGATGAACGGAAAGCCCAACACATTGTTGATCTGGTTCGGATAATCGCTGCGTCCTGTGCCGATGATGGCGTCCGGGCGGGCGGCGCGGGTGCAGGAAGATGGAAT
>JAIOHM010000138.1 GCA_019912965.1 Anaerolineae bacterium | reverse complement strand
GGATGTGATTAAGGCGGCGGGCTACGGCGATTATTTCACCCACCGCACCGGGCACGGCTTAGGCTTGAACGGGCATGAATTGATTCCGCAGATTGCCGAGGGTGTGACTGATGTCCTCGAACCGGGGATGGCCTTCACGATTGAGCCGGGGATTTATATACCGGGGTTGGGCGGCGTCCGGGTTGAGGATGATGTGGTCGTCACGGAAAACGGGCTGGATGTGCTGACGAGTTATCCGAAGCAGAAGTTGGCGATCAGCAGTTAGCCGATTGGTTATTGGTAAGATGTGGACATGTTTGCGGCGATTGCGATTGCGGCGGACTGAGTATGTTGCGAATGTCAGTCAATAGTTACCAGTTGCCAGAAAATACGGAAAGTGTTTTCGGCGATTGTGATTGCGAAAATGGGTTTGCGCGCAAAGAGCGGATTGTCGTCGTCGTCGGTGTCGGTATAGGTCTGCTGCAATACCTGCTGTGTGGGTGAATGGCGGCGGCGGCGATGGCGGCGTGGCGAAAAAGGGTTTCGCCGCCACTGATTGGCCTCGGTGGAGCGCCATCATTCAAGTGTAGCAGAACTCAAAGCGGGAAGGGTGACTCTTTGGTAATCCATTTGGATCGTTTTAGGGTGGGTTGGCGCTAACGAAAATGCGGGAAGCCGCCCTTTAAGGATGTTGTGTGCGCGTTGGTAGATGGTTGGGTGGACAAACGGAAATGAAATTATTCGCCCTTTCCGTCGGTGGATGAAGGGCGAATAACCAATCTATTTTCACTATGAGTCGAAGAACCCGCTTATAGCGATGATCTCATTCGCGGGAACAAAGGTGGCTTCAACCACACTTTTACCTGTCCGCCCCAAGTAAGCCTGCACAATCCGGTAGCCAATCGCAT
This sequence comes from Anaerolineae bacterium, assembly GCA_019912965.1. Taxonomy (GTDB): domain Bacteria; phylum Chloroflexota; class Anaerolineae; order Aggregatilineales; family Phototrophicaceae; genus CFX2. The sequence continues at coordinate 27,766 of JAIOHM010000138.1, read as the reverse complement.
AGCCCGCGTAATCTGGCAGGCCGACTGGTTCGCGTCCCTGCCACTGGTTGATCGAATCCCCGAAGATGTAGCTGCGGAGGGTATCAAACCCGGTCTTTTCCAACCCATCATGGAGGATGGTTTTGGTCGCTTCCAAACGGGATTCATCAAAATCCGTCACATAGTAGCCGACCACATCCGCGCCATAAATTTCCCCGGCGAAGGATTCCGCCAGCCCTTCGTAGATCATGTAATCCGCGACGGTCGTTTCGGTCATGAAGTTTTTGGGACGAGCCGCGAACAGCAGATTATGATGCAGTTCATGAACGGTTGCGCCTTTGACGCGCGGCAGGGTGTAATCATTGGCCTCGCTGTACGTGGTCATGATGAAGCCGGGGATTGCACCGAAGCCGCTGTAACCGCGCCCATTGATGGGGGAATTCCGCCCATCAAAGACCATGAGCCCAAAGGTGATCGCCTGCGTGGGAATTTCATCGGCATACGGCGCGAACCGTTCCCAACCTTCATTCAAGGCTTCCGCTGCTTGATTCCATGCATCCGCTTCGGCCATCGCCTCCACCATTTGGGTCATCCAGGCATGGTTTTCCCCGGCGAAAAGATCGGGCGACATCATCCACTGTCTGAACGCCGCCATGCCATCCCCGCCGCCAAAGCGGTTTACCAAACCCTGAAACGGCGCGATCAATTCCTCACGAAAAATGGCTTCACGCTTCTCCGCGTCCGGCTCGTTCAGCAGACGGCGATAGGCCGCCTCCGTGTTGATAACTTTAAATTCCATCATTTGCCTCCTTCTGGCGATAGTGATCCAAGGCTGCACCCATGAAGCGCATCGTATCCATATCCAATGTATGCGGCGGAATATGTTTATCGATGCTGCTGTAAGCCGTCCGCAGCGAATTTTCGATGCCTTTATCGCCACGCGTAAAAGCCAGCACCAGCGCGTTCATTTCCGCCGCGAGGGCTTCTACATCCGGGTGATCGAAAGGCAGATGGCGCACTGTTTTGAACCGTTCGGTTAAATCTGCCCACTGGCGCTGACTTTCCAGCATGTCCTCCGCCGTGAACTGTTTGCCATATTCGGCAATCTGCTCGGCTTGTTCCGGCGTGTAGTAACTGTTCACCCACTGCCAGCGCCGACCTTCCTGCACCGCCTGAATGATGGCCGCGATCATTTTCCAATCCGGTTCATCGGCTTTGGCGACCGCCTGCATGGTTAGTTCCAGTGCTTGCGCCGCCTGCTGTAATTCGGCAATCCGCTGTTCAATCGCCTGCTTTTGAATCCGGAGCGATTTTTCCAGTTCATAAGCCGGACTTTCCAGCAGTTCCCGAATGTCTTCCAGCGAGAAACCCATGTACTTGAGCGTCAAAATCTGCTGCAAGCGCATCATGTCCCCACGCTTGTATAGACGGTGACGCTTTTGGGTATGTGCCGCTGGTTTCAGCAGTCCGGTCTGGTCGTAGTAGTGCAGGGTTCGCACGGTCACGCCAGCCATCCTGGCGAACTCATGGACGTAGTAAGTCTCTTTTTTGAACGATTCTGGCTTCATGGTTTCACCTCACGGAAGCATCCTAAAGTATGACGTAACGTCAGACGCAAGAGGCAAAATTGCTGGAAAATAAAAACGAGGTGCAATAGAGCACCCCGTTTAAATTACAGACAGGAAAATTATTCGGCGGGCGGCGGGACGGGCAAATCCTCAACCGGGGTGTCTTTCCACTTCGCGCCTTCGTCAATCAGCATGACGGGCAGACCGTCGCGGATGGGGTATTTGTAACCCGAATCGGCGCTCACCAGCCAGCAGCCTTTCACCAGTTCCAGCTTGCCGGGGTCAGCCCCTTTGTCTTTGTAATGCACCGCTACCGGACAGCGCAGAATTTCCAGCAGTTTGGCGTCGATTGGGGGTGTGTTTTCAGCCATTGGCTGTATCCTCTCGTAATGTTGAACTTCGTATTTGCAAGTATAAGTCGGTGAGGGAAGGGCGTCAATGTGCCGCCGGGATTTCTTTGGTCAAACAGTGAACCGCGCCGCCCCCGTTCGCGCCGATCCAGCAGTCAATCGGGATAATCTCGAATGCTGGCAACGCTTCACGATAAACGGCTAAGGCTTTCTCGTCGGTTTCCACACCGAACACCGGAACGAGAACACGCCCATTCACCGTCAGCGCGTTGGTATAACTGCGCCACACAGGCCACAATCCCCAATTGAGGTACAGGGGCGGCGTGGGCAGTTCAAACACGCGGTAGGGTTGTCCAGCGGCGTTGGTACTCTGCCGAAAAAGCGCAATCGCCGCCCGTAATTTCCCACTGTTGAGCAGCACATTTGCTTGGCTGATGAGTACGGTTTGAGCATCCGCCAGCTTGACCAGCAGATCAACATGCCCGGTTTCTTCCCGTTCCAAACGCGGCGTGACGATCAGCTTTTGGAAATCAAAAACCGAGCGCATTTTTTCGGTCAGCGCGTCATAGGTCAAACCGGGATTGCTGAAATACACCTGCTCGGAAACAATCAGCGTCCCCGCGCCATCCGACCAGATATTGCCGCCTTCAATATGCAAATCCAATTTACGAACGGGGATTTCTTCGTGTGCCGCCCAGCGCAGCGCCATCGCGTTATCCTGTTCCTGCGGGTAATTGGGTAAAGGGTCGAAGATGGCTTTTATGCAGACCTGCTCGCCGTTCGCATCCAAGCCAACAATCGGGCCGTAATCCCGCACCCAGATGTCATCGGTCGGCAGCACCAGAAACCGAATTTGGTCGAGGGCGATTTTTCCGCGCTTTTCTAAAAATAAGCGGGCTGCATTTGCCCATAATGCCGACCGCACGCAGATTGTCACCCGCGCCACTGGGGCAATCGCTTCGGCCATTTGGGCATGTTGTTCCCACAGGGGCGGATACAGACTCGGCCACGTCAGCAGCACCGTTTCCAACTGTTCCCACTGTGCGGGCAAACGAATCGTTCCGTTCCCGGTGTATGGGGCGGGGTCTAGCGGGTTGACGGTTTCGATGCTGGTTGAAAGTCCATCTATCGCCGCGTTTTTATCGACCAACCCCCACTGCGCCAGATACGCCGCCATCGCTTCCAGCGTTTCCGGTGGATTCAAATCCGCGTCAGCCGCTAACGTCCGGTTGATGATTGGGTGCGTGATGGCCTTTAACCATCCCGGCATCTGCCGACGCCACAAGGGATACGGCACATAATTGAATTGGAGAAAGGCGTTGGATGCCCGTTTCACGATTCCCTCGTCAGTTCGCCCGCCGGATGATTTTCTGCACGAACGTATCGTAATCATCTTTGCGCGGCAGATTGTAATCGGTTTTGATTCGCCAGCGTTTGGAAACCACTTCTTCATTCGTAACCGGATTTAACCCCGGTTTATCGTAGAGTTTCCAATACAAGCCGACGCCGCGTTTGTGCCAGTCCGGCAGATCATTGAAATTGATTCCGTGCTGAAACAGCAGTTCATTTTTATCGGCGGTTGAAAGGCGCTTCAGAGCCTCGGTCGCCGCTTTGACGCTCTCGCCATCTTTCCGCAGCGTCCAATAGCAGTGACCATTGAGCGCGTTGCGGTTGGCATCTTCCTGCCGCCAGCGGAAATAATCGGTCACAATTTCGGTATTGGGTAGCTGGCAGATGCGGCAGTCAAAACAGCCCATCGCGCCCAGCAGCAGCGAGAACTTCGCGCTGGCCTCGCCCGCCAACACCGAATCCAGCTTTCGCAGTTTGCGCCCAAAGGTGTTGTCATCCCGGTGAAACAGCAGTGAGATTTCGTCGCTTTGGGTGTAGCCGTAAATGATTTTGAAGCCGCAGTTCATCAGGTGGTCAACTGTCGCCACCATCATATCGCGGAAGCGTTCGTCATACGGCGCTTCAAAAGTATGGACTTCGCGTGTCAGCCGGGTGAACCCACGTCCATCCAACCGCGCCACCATATGAATCCCCGGCATCACGCAGTGGTCGTGCGCCGTTTCATAGACGCGCATCTTGGCGTCCAGTTCGTCAAACTTCATGTTTTTGGATATCGAACTCATTATTGCCGATGAGCGTCACATCATAAAGTTGGTCAAAGCCTTCAGCAAGTGTTGGAATTTGCAGACGGCGATGCATCCCGATGATGGCTTTTTCGGGGATTTTGGCGCGGCCTTCGCGGGCAGTATTCCGCTTTAGGGCATCCTCCAAATGGGTCGGGAAAAAGTAGCCGAATACCGGGAAGCCCGCTGCTTTCGCCAGATTGATATATTTGGCGCGTTCGGTCATCAGGATATTGGTATTATCGACCACAAACCGTTGTTTGGCGGTGATGCAAGCCGCCAGCAAAATGTCTTCGCGGTGGCGGGTTTTGAGCATATCAAGATTGATGCGAATGTGGGTGGTAAAGAAATACGTCTTATAGAAACTGGATTTCCCTGCCGCCGGGACGCCGATAAAAATCACCGCTTCCATGATCGTTTCACAAACTCGCCGCGAAGCTCTGCGGATACCGTGCTGTCCATTCCTCGCGCAGCACCCCATAACCCATGCCGTCGTAGTATTCGCCTTTGACGATTCGCGCTTTGCGGAAACGGGCTTCTTCCTGATAGCCCAATTTCAGCGCCAGTCGCATCATGCCCACGTTGCCCGACCATGTGCGTAAATCCAGCCGCGCCAGTTGGGGCATGGCCGCGAAAAGATATTCGCTCCACAACCCCAACGCTTCGGAACCCAATCCTTTGCCCCAATGTGCCGGATTGTAAATCACGATTCCGACCGAAAGCCAGTTGGTTTCTTCACTCTGCCAGTAACGGCTGACCACCCCGATGAGGGCATCATCCAGCGCGATCACCAGATTTCTGCGGGGCGCGGGAAAACTATCGGTTTCAATCTGTTCGCGCCTTTTGGCATTGATTTGCGCGGTTTCCTCGGCGGTTGGACGGGGATAATACGGCCCATCCAACTCGTGCCACTGGTGAGACGGATTCATCCACTCGGCATAAACGGGCAAATCCGCCAGAATCCAATCGCGCAGCGTGATCTGTTTGCCTTCCAATCGCATTTTATTCGGCTTCCTCCTGCCCGACTCGCGCTTTATCGCCTTCGATCAAACGGCGGTAGGTGGCCTGGAAGGTCAGCGCATCCGCCACATGGAATGGTTCAGGGGCTTCAATCGCCGCTGTACCTGCCACGCCATAATCCACAAAGGCTTGCAGCAGTTCCTTATAGCGGATGTCCGCTTCGTTCAAGGGCAGATGTTCTTTCTCACCCTTTGCCGTGTAAGCAATCCCGCTGATATGGAAGTGCAGGGTATGCAATCCATCTTCGCCCAAAACCTGCTTCACAGTTTCCAACCCGGCGGCGAATTCATCATAACTGTTGAAGGTGCCGTCGCCGCGCCGTGCGTGCAGATGCGCCCAATCAATGCACGGTGCAACTCCCGGCACATCCTTGCTCAACTGCACCACTTCTTCCAGCGTCCCGAACATGGCGGATTTACCCATTGTTTCCGGGCGCAGCAGCACATCGACTTTTTCTTCGCGCAGGATGCCCGTCAGTTCCAGCAACTTTTCTTTTGCGCGTTCGTAAACCTGTTCAGGTGGCTGGGTGTGGTAGCTGCCGGGATGGAAAATGATGTCCTTTGCGCCAGCCAGAAACCCTTTGCGGGCAGCGGTCAGCAGCCGTTCATCACTTTTCGCCATCAATTCTGACGTCTGGCTGTTCAGGTTGATGTAATATGGAGCGTGGATGCTGAGGGTAACACGCTGTTTTTCGGCAGCGGCTTTGATGACCGCGCAGGTTTCGTCGCTCACGCGGACACTTTGCACCCACGCGATTTCGAGGTGATCGAGTCCCAACTGGCGAATATTGCTGATCGCCAGCGGCGTCCCACCCGGAGGCGGTGTGGTAGAGGGTGAGCCGACCGTACCAAAGCGAATGTGTTCGTTTTCGTTCAAAGTATAGACCTCATGCGGTGTCGATTGATGAGACATCTATTCTACTTGAAAGCCAGCCATAGCACATCTGTACTTAGAGTCTTTTGACTTTGGAGTTTGCCCATGCTGCCTGCACAACCCTCAACCGATCATCGCCGCCGTGCCTTATTGATTGCCCTCGGCGCGGTGGTCATCGTTTTTATCCTGTGGAATATCCGCCAACTGGATTTTTTGCTGTATCCGTTCCGGCTGTTCGTCACTTATGTGCATGAAGCCGGACATGGCACAATGGCGCTGATTACGGGCGGGCGCTTCGTCAGCTTCGAGATTTTTGCGGATGGAACAGGGGTAGCTTTTACGGCGGGTGGCTGGCGTGCGTTGATTCTCCCAGCGGGTTATCTGGGTGCAGCCGTATTCGGCGCGGTGCTGTTTTATCTGGTCAACCGCGTTCGTTACAGTCGCGGTATTGCCGTTGGTTTGGGTTTATTGTTGATCGTGTTTTCGCTGGTTTTCGGGCGCTTTTCCATCACCGCCTTATTGGTGGGCGCTGGCTTTGGCGCAGCATTGATCGGCATGGGCTGGAAGCTGCCACGCGATTTCAACATTCTGGTGCTGAATATTTTGTCGATGCTCACCGGGCTGAATGGTGTGCTGGATTTGTGGATGCTGGTTCGCAACAGCAACATCGGTTTGGGGGATTTGCAGAACGATGCTGCCGCTTTCCAAAGCGAAATCGCCCCGCTGATTCCGGCAGCCGTGTGGGCATTTTTGTGGGCAGCTATAGCCATCCTGATATTGGGTTTATCCATATGGTATAGTGTGGTGCGACCCATGCGGAAACAAATAATGGGGTAACACCAGCGAACCGGATTTTGCCCCTGACTACCGAGGAATCATCACATGCCTGTTCACACAATCCCTGACGGCTGGGTGCTGGAAACCGCGCACACTGCCTATGCCTTCGGATTAAATCCGGCTGGACTGCTGACTCATCGCTATTGGGGCGTCCGCCTGCCATATCCCGATGATTATCCGCCCGCACCTGCACCGATGAATTGGGCATCCTTCAACAATCCTTCCCACCTGACGCCGGAAGAATATCCCGGCACGAACGACATCAAGTTCGTCGAGCCGTGTCTGAAAGTCACTTTTGCCGATGGCACGCGCGATACTGTGCTGCGTTTTGATTCCGCCGAAATCGACGGCGAAAACCTGCGGATTCATCTGCGGGATGCTTTTTATCCGCTGAACGTCACGCTGCATTATCGTGTCCATGCTGAACGGGATTTGATCGAACGTTACGCTGTCTTCGTCAACACAGGCGACCAGCCGATCACCATTGAACGGGCATTTTCGGCGCAGTGGCATCTGCCCATTGGCGACCATTACCGCCTTTCGCATTTATCCGGGCGCTGGTTCGACGAATTTAATATCCAGCGCGAACCGCTTGTGCAGGGCGTCAAAGTGCTGGAAAGCCGCCGCATCACCACCGGCCATCATCATGCCCCCTTTTTCGCGGTAGATCGCGGTCATGCCGATGAAGAATCCGGCGAGGTGTGGTTCGGTACGCTGGTTTGGAGCGGCAATTGGAAGATTGCGGCGGAAGTCACCGATTTTGCTTCGACGCGCATCAACATCGGTCTAAATGATTGGGATTTTGCGTGGCGCTTGAACCCCGGCGAATCCTTCACCGCACCCGCCAGCCTCGCTGGATATGTGCAGAACGGTTTCGGCGCGGCCAGCCGGACGCTGCACGATTACGTCCGTGAACGCCTGCCGCATGGCGATGCGCTGCATAAAGTCCTCTACAACTCGTGGGAAGCCACCTTCTTTGATGTTGATGTTAACTCACAGACGAAATTTGCCGAAATCGCAGCGGGTTTGGGCGTCGAACTCTTTGTGATGGATGACGGTTGGTTTCATGGACGCGACCACGACCGCGCCGGATTGGGCGACTGGTGGCCGGATGCCAAGAAGTTTCCAAACGGCCTATCACCATTGGTCAAACGGGTGAACGAACTCGGCATGGATTTCGGCCTGTGGGTTGAACCGGAGATGGTCAACCCTGACAGCGATTTGTACCGCCAGCATCCCGATTGGGTGATTCATTTTGCCAACCGGGAACGCACCGAAGGCCGTAATCAGCTCATTTTGAACCTCGCCCGCGCCGATGTGCAGGATTATCTGATTGACCATCTGGATACGATTTTGAGCGAGAACAATATCGCCTTCATCAAGTGGGATATGAACCGCAACGTCAGCGAACCCGGCTGGCCGTCTTATGAAGGTGAACAGCGCGAAATCTGGGTGCGCTATGTCGAGGGCGTGTATCGTGTGTGGGGGACACTGGCGGCACGACACCCCAAAGTGATTTGGCAAAGCTGTTCCGGTGGCGGTGGACGTGCGGATTATGGAATCCTGCGCCTCGCTGACCAGATTTGGATCAGCGATAACACCGGTGGCACAGCGCGTTTAGGCATTCAAGAAGGTTTTTCGCAGTTGTTCCCCGCCAACACGATGGAAGCATGGGTAACCGACATGGAAAAACACCTGTCGCTGACTTTCCGCTTCCATGTCAGCATGTGCGGTTCATTGGGCATCGGCGCGAACCTGACCCATTGGAACGAACGCGAACGCAACGAAGCCCGCCGCTGGATTGCCGTCTATAAAGAAATCCGCCCGATTATTCAGCAGGGCGACCAGTATCGTTTACATTCCGCCCAGTTTGGCGAAGGCCGTACCGCTGTGCAGTATGTGAGCAAAGACCAGCGCGAAAGTGTGCTGTTCGCTTTCCGTACCCATGTCCCTGACCCGGCACAGCCCTTCACTGTCCGTTTACGCGGACTCAATCCGCAGGCGCGTTACACCGTCGAAGGGTTTGATGGGGCGCGTTCCGGCCTCGCGTGGATGAACACCGATTTGCTTATGCCGCTGCTGAATTTCGACAGCACCCTCCGCCGCATCCGGCAGGTAGAAGGATAACAACACCTATGGAAATCATACTCCGTCCGGCCACAGCATCCGATGCCCACATGTTGGCTGAAACCATTCGCACCATTTTCGGTGCATACGAAGGGGCGCTCAATCCGCCATCCAGCGCCCCTAACGAAACCGCCGAAACCGTCGCCGCGAAAATTGCCAAAGGCGGCGGTTTGCTGGCACATGTGGATGGAAATTTCGCGGGCTGTGTCCTGTTTTACCCGGATGATGACCGCGTTTATTTGGGACGGTTGGCAGTGATGCCCGCCTATCGCAAGCACGGCGTCGGCAGCGCATTGGTTCATGCGGTCGAAGGCTGGGCGCGGGATGCTGGATTTCTGGCTGTTATCCTCGCCGTGCGGATTGTGCTGCCGCAAAACCGCGCTTTCTTTGAAAAACACGGTTACCGCGTCGTCGAGGAAAAATTTCATCCCGGCTTCGATAAACCCACTTTTCTGCTGTTAGAGAAACCTGTCTAAATCCGCCCGCATTGACACCCATTTGAAAATCGGCTAATATGTCGTATGGCGATACATTGTCGTGCGACATATTAAGACAGGCTGATTTTATGGATGAACAGAACTTACTCCCCCTGACCGAAACAACCTTTCTGATTTTGTTGAGCCTCGCACCGGGGCCGCAGCATGGCTATGCCATCCTCAAAGAAATCGAATCCCTAAGCGAAGGCCGAGTCGTGTTCAGCACGGGGACGCTGTACGGTGCGCTCAAACGGCTGCTGGAGTCAGATTGGATCGAACGCTACGACAATCCCGATGCAGTCGAATCCGGGCGTCCGCGCAAGGAATATCGGCTGACAGATCGTGGGCGGCGCATTTTATCGGCTGAAACCCGGCGCTTACAAACGCTGCTGGGCGTGGCGCGCTTGCGGCTGAAGGAGGATGAATCATGAAGTTGCTGTGGCGTTTTTATGCCTTGCTCATGCGCCTGTATCCGCGCCGTTTCCGCGAAACCTTTGCCGAAGAAATGATCGAGGTTTTTCAGATGGCGCTGTCCGAAGCCGCTGCTCAGGGTTGGGGAAGTGTCGCCATCGTTTTTATGCGCGAGCTGCTGGATTTACCCACCAGCATTATCCGCGAGCATTTGTCCGAACAGAGCTTATCCCTACAGGAAGAAACGGTGATCAATAACCGAATTGCCTTTTACCGTCTTTGCATGATCGCCTCATTAGTCGGCATTCTGATTTACGTGCTGTTGGTGGTCGCCCCATTTTTTGTCTACGGCATTCATCAACAGCCGCATAACCAGATTATCGGCGGTCGCTTCGACCCTAAAGGCTATTGGCTGTTCGACTATCAAACAACCATCGGCAGTTTCCTGAACGTTCTCGCCATCATGGTGATGATTACCTCGCCAATCTGGTCAGTCGGTTTTGGCCTCATCTTTGGCGTCGGCTTTGTCCGTTTATGGGGATGGCGGTTTACCGCCCAGCGCCGCTTGATTACGCTCTGTTGGTTCTTGAATATCGCCGTGCTGGTGTTCACCTTTACGCCGCTGGGTCGCCTGATTCTTACTTGGCACATGGACTGACTCCCGGCTGAACTGACCGAATGCTTGAAAAAACGGTCTAAGTTGCCAATCATAGGCTGAGTAGAAATCAATTTTAGGCTATATTATAAGGGTTGATTGCACCAGATCGGAGTCGCATGGTGAGCAGCCCTTTTGTTTTTATCTCCTACTCGCGGCAGGATTACGAATTCGTCCGGCGTTTGATTGCCGATTTGCAGGCCGAAGGGATTCAGGTTTGGATTGACCAGCAGGGTTTGCAGGTTGGGACGCCTAGTTGGGAACGTGCGATTCGGGATGCCATCCGTGCCACTGATGCGGTTGTGCTGATTGCCTCGCCCGATTCGGGACAGTCGCGTTACGTGCGCGGCGAACTGCATATTGCCGAGATGTATAAACGCCCGGTGTATCCTGTGTGGGCGGCGGGCGAGATGTGGGCGGAATGTGTGCCGCTGGGTTTGATCGAAATGCAGCACACCGATGCGCGTGGGAACAAGTATGCAAAGTCGCTGCTTGATCTGTTGACTGCCCTCCGAACCGTCCAATCGGCTGATGAGAAACAATCGTCCGAATCCGCCTCCGTTGACCCCGATTTCATTCCGCGTAATCCGTACAAAGGCTTACGGGCTTTCACAGGCAGCGATACGGGCGATTTCTTCGGGCGTGATGGTCTGGTGAAAGAATTGGTTGAAGCTGTCGGCGCGGTTTCCAAACCGACTGCACCGCGCTTTCTGGCGATTGTCGGGCCGAGTGGCTCCGGCAAATCCAGCGTGGTGATGGCCGGATTGCTGCCCAAGCTGCAAAGTGGTGCGCTGCCGGGGAGCAAGGATTGGGTCTATCTTGATCCGGTACTGCCGGGGGCACAGCCATTGGAATCGCTGGCGGTGATTCTGGCGGATGCGCTGAATATGGCGAACAGCGATGTGCTGAAAGATTTGGATGCTAACGCGCGCGGATTGCATCTGCTGGCGCGGCGCTTGACCAAAGGGCGGAACGAGGCGCGTGCCGTGCTGCTGGTCGATCAATTTGAAGAATTGTTCACCCAGACGATGGACGCCGATAAACGCGACCACTTTATTGATCTGCTGGTGACTTCCGCGACTGAACCGGGCGGGCAACTGCTGGTCATCCTCACGCTGCGTGCCGATTTTTACGACCGTCCAATGAATTATGCGCCATTGGGCAAACTGCTGGAAAAGCACACCAAATCCGTGCTGCCCATGAGCATCGAAGACTTGCGCGATGTGATCGAAAAACCCGCCGCGCTGCCGGATGTGAAACTGGAATTTGAGCCGGGATTGGTGGGTGATTTGCTGTTCGAGGTACGTGGTCAGACTGGTGCATTACCCCTGCTGCAATTCACACTCGACCAACTGGCGGAACGGCGGCAGGGACACACGCTGACCAACGCCGCGTATCAGGATATAGGCGGGGTGAAAGGCGCATTAGCGAAACATGCTGAAGCGGTTTATCAAGCCCTACCCAGCGACCAGCACCGCGAACTCGCCCGTTCATTATTCCTCCGCCTGATCGAACCCGGCGCAACCGAGCAGGACACCACCCGCCGCCGTGCCGCCCAAAGCGAATTGGTCACCCCCGACCCCGGACAAACTGAACTTTTGCGAGAGGTCAGCACCGCTTTCGTGGACGCCCGCCTGCTGACTACCAATGTCATCGCTGGTCTGGCCGTCATCGAAGTCAGCCACGAAGCCCTCATCCGCGAATGGGACCAATTGGCAAAATGGTTGAATACAGCACGTGAAGATGTACATCTGCAACACGATATAAGCCGTGATACGACGGAATGGATCAACAAGGATAAAAACGATAGTTATTTATATACAGGTACAAGACTGTCCGAGGCAATAGAGTGGACACAAAGAATGCCCCCTAGTCATCAAGAGATGGAGTTCATTAATGCCTCAATCGAGGCAGAAAAATTAACATCCACAAATAGAGAGTCTCAACGGATTTTGTTACAGACCTTGCTCGATAACACACCCGATTTTATTTATGTTAAGGATGTGAACAGTCATTACATATTGGCAAACAAAGCGGATTTACAACTTAAAGGACAACAACAGGTTGATGAAGTTATTGGCAAAACAGATTTTGACTTTTTCCCAATAGAAACTGCAAGTTCTTATTTTTCAGATGAACAAGAGATTATCAAGTCAGGTAGGTCTTTAATTGCCCGCGAAGAATTAGTTATTGATCAAAGGTCGGGGATTCCAAAGTGGTTTTCAACAACCAAAATTCCTTGGATTGTTGATGGACGAGTTACAGGAATCATTGGCGTAGGACGCGATATTAGTGAGAGTAAACAAGTTGAAGATCATCTCAGGACAAGTTTAGAAAAAGAAAAAGAGTTGAACGAACTAAAATCGCGTTTTGTTTCAACTGTTTCGCATGGGTACAAAACTCCATTAACAGTGATTATGACGTCAACTGAAATGTTGTTACAGTATTCTAATCGTTTGACAGAAGAAAGAAAATTAGAACATTTAACGAGAATTAAAAACCAAGTTCAATACTTAGTCAATTTAATAGAGGATATTCTATCAATAAGTAGAATAAATGATGACGGTTTAAGATTTAATCCTGCTAACCTGAGTGTAAATAGTTTTTTCAATCAGGTCATCGAGGATATTCAAAAATCCATCGCTTCATCTCACCAAATAGTATTTAGAACGAATGGCCCATGTGCAGATTTCCCCCTCGACGAAAGACTGATGCGTCACATTACTAATAATTTAATATCAAATGCGGTCAAATACTCACCTCTAGGTAGTACTATAAGAATCGAAGTAATTTGTGAGGTTGATAAACTTATGTTCTCTGTAAGAGATAATGGGATAGGGATTCCAACTGAAGATCAAGCGCATATTTTTGATGCGTTTCATCGAGCTAACAATGTTGGTCACATTGCTGGTACGGGGCTTGGATTATCAATAGCAAAAGCATCAGTCGAAGCACATGGAGGGACAATTACCTTTGAAAGTAAACCTAATGAAGGAACAACTTTTGCGGTCACTATCCCAAAACAATCTCTATCTCGCTAGCTGACGCAGCAACCCGCTGAAACGTTCAGCCACTTTATTATTCTCGACAGCCATGGCCATCGTCCCATTCCATACTGACGAGTACAATTTTTTCGCTTGATGATGTTGAGTGTAGCCTTTGTCTGCGTCCCCTTTCTAACCGAACCCGAACTTGCTTTACTAGCCCTTTTGTTCTATAATTGTCCTGTGGGACGCAACATATTACGCCCGCCCACAAAATGCGAAACGTGCGAAATCTGCACAAAACCCTTCGCCGCTTATGTCGCATTTGCCGCATTTTTCGCACATTATGAACTTATACTTGTCCGACAAAGACGACGACACCGACGACATCTCCCCTCAACGATTGTCACCTGCCCGACATATAGCGACACAAAAGTGATGCACTGCTTCTGTATGGACTAAAGGCTGATAGCTAACGGCTAAAAGCTACTTGGCGGCGAAACCCTTTTTCGCCAATGTCCGCGCCGCCGCCACCGCCGCCACTCAAGTTTCGCAAGATTCACAAAACCCGATGTATGAATCTGACGAATTTGAAGAATCTTGCGAAATTTGCGAATCTTCCCCGTATTTGCGTGCAAATCATTTTTTGCAATCGCAATCGCCGCAAATAGCTCTGTTCCCCTCTCCACTTGGAGAGGGGCTAGGGGTGAGGTGCATTTCTGGAAACCAATAACAAACAACTAAAAACCCGACCAACAACCGATTTGCTAAAAGCTAAAGGCTAATGGCTGATGGCTGAAAACCTTACCCCACCAACCGCCGCAGCAGCCCGCTAAACCGTTCCGCCACCTTGTTATTCTGAACCGCCATTGCAATCGCCCGTTCCGTACCCACCAGCACCACCGTTCTTTTCGCACGGGTGATGGCGGTATAAAGCAGGTTCCTTTGTAACATCATATAATGCTGGGACATCAAAGGCATCACAACAAATGGATACTCGCCACCTTGAGAACGATGAACCGTAATCGCGTACCCATGAATCAACTGTTCGGCTTCCTGCGTATCATATTCCACGATTCGCCCATCGAAGGACACTTCTAGCCGATTATCGTCCTCGTCAATGTGCTCAATTCGCCCGATGTCGCCGTTAAAAACCTCTTTATCGTAATTATTTTTTGTTTGTAAAACTTTGTCGCCCGCCCGAAAAAGCCGTCCCATCACCTTCTTTTCCGGTCGGTAGCGTCCGCTGCCATTTAACGCCGCTTGCAGGGAAACATTTAAAGCATCGACTCCAATCGGCCCGCGATACATCGGCACAATGACCTGTATGTCGTTCAGGGGGTCGATGCCGAAGCGTGAGGGCATCCGGTTGCGGACAATATCCACCACCAGTTCCGCCGCTGCTTCCGGATCTTCTTCGCGGAAGAAAAAGAAATCCAGACTCTTGTTGTTGATGTGTGGCATATCACCGTGATTCACACGATGAGCATTCAATACGATAAGGCTGTCTTCGCTCTGGCGGAAAATCGTAACCAGGCGGGTCACATGGGCAATGCCGCTGTCGATCACATCGCGCAGCACGTTGCCCGCCCCAACGCTGGGAAGCTGATCCACATCGCCCACCAGCATCAGATGGCTTTCCGGCTTGATGGCTTTCAGCAGGTTGTAAAACAGCACCAGATCAAGCATCGAGCTTTCATCGATGATGAACATGTCGCCATCAAGCGGGTCATCTTCGTCATAATCAAAACCACCCTGCGGCATAAAACCGAGCATCCGGTGGATGGTCATGGCGTCCTGTCCGGTGGCTTCGCTCAGGCGTTTGGCTGCCCGTCCGGTGGGGGATGCCAGCCGGAATGTGCGCCCTTCCGCCAGCAGCGCATTAATCACCATTTGTAGGGTAGTGGTTTTGCCTGTGCCGGGGCCGCCCGTCAACACGCTGACTTTGCTGGTCAGCGCCGCCTGCACTGCCCCCTGCTGCTGCTCAGTCAGATTGACGTTATTCTGTTTGGCAAGCTGCTTCAGGAACTTCGGCCAATCCTTCTTCTTCCATACGGATGCCATTGATGACGGCGTTTTTGCCATTTCGCGCAGCCGTTTCGCCGAACCGACTTCCGAATAGTAGTAGAGGGGCAAGTAAATGGCTTGCAGGGGAATCTGGTCGGCGTCGATAAACGGTTCTTGTTTCAGATTATCAGCGTGCAGTTCTTTTTCCAGCACCGTATCCAGCAGCACCATATGATCGACCTTGAGCAGTTCAGCGGCGCGATTCAATAACATATCGCGCGGAACAAAGGTGTTGCCTTCGGTCGCCAAACGGTTGAGCGCAAACGTCAGCCCGGCTTCGATGCGGTGCGGATCATCAATTTCCACACCCATTTTTTGGGCGATCACATCCGCCTTCATGAAGCCGATTCCAAAGACTTCATCCGCCAGTTGATACGGATTATCCTTGACCTTCTGCACCGTCTCATTGCCATAAGCATCAATAATGCGGACGGCCATCTTGCTGCTGACGCCATAACCTTGCAGAAAAATCATGGTTTTGCGTGTGACTTGGTTTTCTGCCCATGCTGCGATGAGATCATTCGCCAGATTGAGCTTCAGCCCCGGCACTTCTTTGATGCGCTCCGGGTCACGTTCGAGAATGTTTAAAGTCTCCAAGCCAAAGTGATCGACAATCCGTTCCGCCGTGCGCGGCCCAATGCCCCTAACCAAACCACTACTTAAATAGTTTATTATGCCGATGAGGGTGGTAGGCGGAACAGGACGCACCATCTCCGAGCGAAACTGCGTACCCCAACGTGGATCGTTAAAAAAATCGCCTGAAAATTCTACACTTTCGCCAACGTTGAGGGGGGGCATGATTCCTACAACTGTTATCGTACCATCGCGTGCCATCGCACCGGGTTGGGGGCTGTCTGGCATAATTTTGACAACGCTGTAGCCATTTTCTTCGTTGCGGTAAGTTACCCGCTCGACCGTGCCAGTTATAGTATCCATAGGGAGAGTATAGAGGGAAAAGGAAAAAGGGAAAAGGTTATTTGTTGACAAAAAATGGAATAACGTGGAGATATTTAATTATGAGTACGATTAGAATAGGGCTTTAACAGGGTTGGTATGATGGCTAAAAGCTGTACAACAAGCGAGCAGGAAACGGCTGGAAACTCAAAGGGAATCCGTCAAGCATCACAGGGTTAAAGACTAACATGGAAACCTTAAATCAATGTACAAAATGCAAACGGAACTTTCCAGCGACAACGGAATATTTTGCGCCCAGACGTGGCCGCCGCAAAGGATTAACCTCTCGATGTAGGGAGTGCCTTCGTGAAGATGCAGCGATACATCGAGCGAAAAATCCTGAAAAAGTGCGGGAACAACAGCGAATGAGCAAGGCGCGACAAAAGGTAGCGAATCCAGAAAAAATTTGTACACAGGATCGAGCAAGCCATGCACGACGACGGGCAGCAAATCCAGAAAAGTTTCGCGCACAACAGGGAACGATCCAAGCACGATATAGAGTAAGGCATCCAGAAACGGTGCAGGAAGATAACAAACGGTACAGAGAGTTATTTCCAGAAAAGGCGCGGGCGGCTCAGGTGCGGTGGAGAGAAAAAAATCGAGAAAAAGTACGCGAACAAGCGAGAGTAAAATCAGCAGAACAACGAGCAAAGAATCCAGAAAAAACGCGCGCACAAGCACGCGCAAGCCATTCACGACGACGCGCTCAGATGAAAGCAGAGAATCCAGAAGCGTTGCGGCAACGAGAACTGTTAAAAGTGCAACGGCGGAATGCGCGAAAGCGTGAACTGCCAGATACACTAACTAAAACAGAATGGGAGAACGGCCTAAAATGGTGGGATGGATGCGCTTACTGTGGTGTTTCTCGGCCCTCAACAGAATTAACCCTTGACCATATTATCCCGCTGGCTTCCTCAGACTGCCCCGGCACAACAGCGGACAATGTTGTGCCAGCGTGTAAAAGCTGCAATTTTTCAAAGGGCGTGGTGCCAGTTCAAGAGTTCCTCGAACGGAAATTTGGGCATACGCATATGGTGAGTAGGATGGAAATGATAGCGGTCTACTTTAGCACGTTATCCAAGTAGTTCATTAATTTGCAGAGTGGTCAAAGGGAAAGGTAAAAAGTGAACAGATGAGCGCAAATCGTTATTTCGACTGCTCAACCTGAAAACCTATCTGTGTGTCTAAAAAGGTTATGGTGATTGGGTTTACCCCGGCAATCGTGGCTGTAGACGGCAAGGGATTGCATACAGGACTGTCGATGCCCGTAGTGAAATAATAACCAGCAATCGGGCTGAAAATGGGCAAATTGATCAAAGTTGGAGCAGGTATCAAAATTTCTATTGTTGATTCAACGGGCAGAGATATTATTGGAGCTAGGCGTGTTTCTTCTGCCTGAAGGTTTGGCATCACCGGAATCGCTTTGGGTAACCCTTTAGCGGTCGTTTCATCAAGCCCGATCAGCACAATCGTCACACTTTGACCGGGTAATACATCTGGGAAATTGGCAGCGGCATTGATAATCACAACCGCTGAAGCATTCAAGCTCAGCGTTGTCAAAGAGTCTAACGGCACACTATCGCCAACTTGAGAGAACTGAAAATCCTGTGCTGAACTGTTTAGGGATGCTTCAACCGTTCCGCTGGCAAGGCAGGCCGTGTTGCGGTCAAGGTTCGTGCAAATTCCGGCTGTCGAATTAATGATTTCCTGCACCAAACCGGGACATTCGGCTAATGGGGCAGATGGTGTCGGAGTCCCAATTACATCCAGTAAATCAGCGCGTATCCAGCCTTCTACGCCATCCGTCAGCCGCACATTTAACCATTCGCCAGCCGCATCTTCGCCAATCACCGAAACTGGGGTATTGGGGGCAAGCTGGATAACAACTGATGCGCTGGTACTCGGTTCACTCCGCAGATTGATATTTTGTGTTCCCTTCACTACAGCCAGCGGCGCTAAGGTAGCACTTGCAGTCGGCGTCGGGCTGGGGGTATTGGTTGCCGAAGCGGTAGGCGTCAGAGTCAGTGTCGGGGTCAGGCTGGGTATACGCGAAGCGGTTGGAGTAGCAGTCGAAGTCGCTATTGATGTTGCAGTTGGTGTCAGGGTATTGGTAGCTGTTGGCGTTTCGCTTGGCTCGGATGTGTCAGTTGGTGTAGCGGATGGTGTCGGTGTGCTGGTTGAAGTTGGCGCTAACAAACTTGCTAAGGCACTTGCGGTTAAGGCAATACTATTGGCACTCGATAGAGTTGGCGTTTCAGTTGGTGTAGGAGATGGGGTATCTGTTGAAGTTGGAGTATCGCTCGGTGTAGGAGTCTGCGAAGGCGTTGCCAATAGAGTCGGTGTTCTCGATGGCGTTGGTGTATCCGATGGTGTAATCGTTATGGTTGGTTGTGGTGTTGGCGTGGCTGTATCGGGAATCGCGGCGGCAGTTTCGGTTTGTAGCAATGCAATCTGTGCCGGATCATCGGTTGGAAAGCGCGTCAGTTCCATCGGAGTTGGGGTTGGTCGGGCTAATCCCAACGATGTTAAGAAGCTATTGCGGGTATCCTCCGGTAATGCGCCGAACAACACAACCGCCCCTACCAGCACAAACAGCACCAACGGCGTCGCCAACCGCAGCAAAGGTGAAGCGGATTTTGCCCTCGGCATTCGCTGGGGTTGGGGGGCTGCTGCCGGGGCAAGGGATGGCATGGGGAAACGATCTTGTTTTTGCTCTTCTTGCCGTTCCTCAAATGCGGGCGGCGGTGCAGGCGGCGCTTGATACGATGGCGCAATCGGCTTGGGCGGACTGCCGGGAACACCTGTAGATTGCTGTGGTGGACTAAATGAGGCAGGCGGCAGGGTTGCATATGCCCCGGCTGCCACCGGAACGAGGATAAAATTCCACTCCAGTGCGCGAACCACTTCCACCAATTCGGTATTGATCGAGGTCTGTGCAATCAACCGATCATCCTGATACAAACTGACCGTCACGCGCGAACGTCCGGTTCGGCTTAAACCTGCTTTGGGATTCAGGTTAAACACCACTGTGCGCGAGTCGTGTTCCGGCGAAATTTCGAGGCCGACCTGATCGTCCTCACAGGTGTCATTTCGCCCGCGTTCAGTCGAGACCTCAAAATCCGGCGACGATACTTTCAGGCAGGCGTTGATCGGCTTAAGCTGACCTTTGCGGTCTTTGGGGAAGGTGAGCGTAAAGCTGCTGGCGTGAACATCGCTCTTTTGAATCACATCGCCCGAAGCGATTTCCGCGGGAAGTTCACCACGCAAACCTTTGGAATCCGGCAGCGCGATTTTGACCCAGACTTCGGTATTCGTGCCCAAGCGGGTTTCTTTGGGCATAGCGGCCTGCATCTCGCGCGATTGGTTGGCCTGCAAAACCGTTTTCACCGCAGGCTGTCCACCCCGATAGACCTGAAGCGCGATGGACACTTCCAATGCCAGATCATCCGGGGTATCGAAGGTCGCGCGGACGAGAGTCGCACTCAACCGGCTTTTGAAGGCTAAAAGTTTATCCTGCGCCGCACCTTGTTCGACCTCACCTGACCATTCTTTGTTGGGGTCAATCAGGAAGCACAAGCGGGGGATGCCCCGTTCCGTCGCCCAATTGAATTCCATCTCGGTGATGGAAATCTCGCTGTTTTGGGGGATATAGCCGTAACGGTGTGCATAAATACCGACGAACAAATCGGCTTCGTAGACCTTGTCGCGGCAGGCTTTGACGGCGTCGGCGTCCATCGCCGGAAACATTTCCATCATTACGGGAAAGAATCCCAGCGCCAGCACAATATCCCGTACCTTCTCGCGGTGGGCGCGAAGATCGGTGCTGGTGCTGCTGATGAAAACTTTCAACACGGGTCTGGACATGAGTGAGCAGCCTGCCGTTTATCGGTCAGCTTATTATGAGTTGTAACGCGGGTTTTTGTCAAAAGCGGCAGACAGCGTCGATAGATTTCCCAAACTTAAAGGGAGGGTGTGTGCCCTCCCTTGTAGGTGTTATGACCCTGCGGATGCTGCTTCGGCGAGCGTTTCTTTGGTGACCAGCGGCCCCGGCGGAACCATCACAAATTCCGGCACCGTTGCGCCTGCCAGCAGCTTGATGGCGCTGTTGATTAAGGCGACGGCGGTTTCCACCCGCGACGACTGCACTGAGCCGCGCATATAAAAGCCGTCTTCTATGTACTGAAGTGCCAATGCTTCAGCATCCACACTGGTAATGACTACTGAACTGGGGTCAATTCCGGCTTCCTGCATGGCTTCAATCGCGCCAAATGCCCCGTTATCGTTGATGCTGACGATGACGTTGAAGTCCACGCCATCGGCAATCAGCTTTGCTACCGAGGCTTTGCCGTTTTCCCGCGTCGCGCCCAGATAACGCCCGACAATCGTGGCTTGTGGGGCAATTTCCTTAACGCCATCCTGTAAACCGTTGGCACGGCTGACGATATCATCGCGGTCAGGATAATCCAGAATGACCACGTTTGCCTTGCCGCCCATCTCATCGCGGATAATCTGCCCCGCTAAACGTCCCGGTTCCAGACCGAGCAGGTAGTTATCGCCACCGACCAGCACACCGCCATAATTCTCCATCTTGTCCGCGAAGAAGATCAATGGCAGGCCGTCATCCTGTGCCGATTGCAGGCTGGTCTTTAACAAATTGGCATCCAGTGGGCAAATGATTAAGGCTGATGCGCCATCCGAACGGGCGCGCTCAATCATGGTGATCTGTCTGTAAGCGTCGCTCTCGCTGTCATAGATGCGGAAAGCCAGTGAATCCTGTGATGCCAGATCACGCAGTTCACGCGCCAATCCGGCATGGAACTCGCTGTCCTGATTGCAGGTGATGTAAGCCACGAAGCCGTTTGGCCCCAACCGGGTACGCGCCGCTGAAATATCCTCGTCGGTTGGTTCAACCACGCTGGACGGGCCGCGTTCGTCTTCCAGAACAACGGCGGTCGGCAGCGGTGTTGGCGTCCAGTTGGAAGCAGTGGCGGTTTGTGCCAGCGCCACTTGCAGGGCTGTCTCAGTCTGCACTTCGGCGGTTAAGAGCGCCTGTGCAGTATTGTTGCTGTTGATATTTTGCAGCAGCAGCAGTCCGCCAATCGCCAGCAGCGCGACGAGAATTAGCCCGCCAATGACGTACAGCCCACGCCCGGAAGCCTGTCCAATCGGGCGTGTGCCTGATCCTGTTTGGGTGATGAAACGGGGGATGGGCATGGCGGCCAGACTATCGCTGCTGCCCACCGGACGCCCCAAGGCCAGATTCAGCGCCCGCGCCATATCGGTAGCCGTGCTAAAACGGTCATCCCGATTCTTTTGCAGCGCCCGCATAATCACCGCTTCGACTTCTGGCGGAACGTTTGGGTTGATCTCACGCGGCGGTGTTGGTGGTTTTTCCAGATGTTGATAGATGATCGACACCAGATCGCTGGTAGTCGTATCGAAGGGCAAGCGTCCAACCACCATGTTATACAAAATTACGCCCAGACTATAGATGTCTGAACGATGATCGAGTGGTTCGCCGCGAAGCTGTTCCGGGGACATGTAGGCTGGTGTCCCGACAATCGTGCCGCTTTTGGTGATTTCGCCGCTGCCTTCAGCCAGTTTTGCCAAACCGAAGTCCGTCAGATAAGCGTTTCCCGCATCATCCAGCATAATGTTGCTGGGCTTCAGATCGCGGTGAATAATGCCCTTGCTGTGAGCATAACCCAGACCCTGAGCAATTTGCTTGAAAACATCTGCCGCGCGGTCAATCGATATACTCTCGCGCCGCAGCATTTCGCTCAGCGAACCACCCTTGAGCCAGCGCATTGCCAGATACGCCATTTCTTCATTAATGCCGTATGCATAAATCGGCAGGATGTGGATGTGCTCCAATCGAGCAATCACTTCCGCTTCACGGGCAAAACGTTTGCGAAATTCTTCGGTCTGCCCTTGACCCTCATCCAACCGGATCACTTTAAGCGCCACATGACGGTTGATGGATGGCTGGAAGGCTTTGTAAACCACCGCCATCGCCCCTTGTCCGAGGCGTTCCTCGATCACGAAATCATCTATTTTTTTACCGAGCAGGCTATCTGGTGGCATGGCGATCCGATTTTCCTTTGGCTCGCGCTTAGAAAGAACCCTTACATTACATTAAATCGGGATACCTTAAGTATAGGCCATTCAAGTTCTGTACGCCATAGATTTTTTAACACCAATCATAGAAATTTTGCTTAATACTCTTTTTGAATCTACCACACGTTGGTCTATCGTAGCCTGAAGATAGGGTTGAAAACACAGGCACAATGCTATAATGCCCGTAGATATGGGTGAAAAGTTGGATATACAAGCGATGATGCGTACACGAACTCTGATAATGCTAATTGGCCTCTTCCTGCTCATGCTGCTGCCGGGCGTGGCGGTTTTCGCACAGGAAGCCACACCACAGCCGCTGCCTGCTGCCTGGCAGTTGACTGGCTTGCAGCATATTCCCCAAAAATGGAATAATTGTGGCCCGGCTACCCTGACGATGGGGCTGACATTTTTTGGCGTTGAAGCCAATCAAGACCCGGCGGCGGGCTGGCTGAAGCCAACTTCTGAAGATGGTAATGTAAGTCCCTGGCAAATGGTGGAATACGTCAACACACAGTTGCCCGGAACGACCCGCGCGTTGAGCCGGGTAGGTGGTGACCTGAACACCTTGAAAACGCTGATCTCGAATGAATTTCCGGTGATTATCGAGGCAGGTTATGATCCCGAACCTGACCGGCTGGGCTGGATGGGACACTATCTGCTGATTACCGGATACGACGACAGCACCGGACAGATCAATACCCACGACAGCTATCTGGGTGCGAATCACAAATATTCCTACGATCACATCAACGAATTCTGGTCGCACTTCAACAATACCTACATCGTGCTGTATAAGTTCGAGCGCGAAGCGGAATTGATGGCGGCACTCGGCACAAATGCCGACCCCACCCAAAATGCGCTCAACGCGCTGGAACTGAACCGTCAGCGGGCGCTGGATAACGCCAATAATTCGTTTGCGTGGTTCAACCTCGGCTCGAATTATCTGCTGCTCAAGGATTACGATGAACGCGCGATTGAGTTCGCGGTGGCCGCCTATGATGAAGCACGGCGCATCGGCTTACCGTGGCGCATGTTGTGGTATCAGTTCGGCCCTTATGAAGCCTATATTGCGGTTGAACGTTATCAGGATGTGATTGATCTGGCGAAAATTCAGTTGGACGAAACGGGGACTTCGCAGTATATCGAGGAAACCTACTACTATGCAGGTTTGGCACGCGAGGGATTAGGTGAACAGGATCGTGCGTTGGTGAATTTTAACACCGCGCTGGAACTCGACCCGAATTTCACGCCCGCGCGGGATGCCATCAACCGCATTACCGGAACAGCCGCCAACGGCTAGGCACACGGTTTTCCACAGGGGAGAGTCTGTGACCCTCCCCTGTGAATTGAGCAGCGCGAAACAGGTTAGACTTCTTCGCGCACGATTTCTACTTTGACGCGCACCACCAGCGCCGCGATCACTGCCAGCGCCGCAATCCACCACGCACCCAGTACCACCACGCCGCCAGCCACCGCGCCGACCGTCAGGTTGATGTCCATCAACACTTCGTTTTCGGCATTGCGGATAATCAAACGACGGGCGTTACCCTGCTTGACCAGATCCTGAACACGTTCTACCAATTGGTTTCCGGCGACTTCTACCTGTTCGGTAAAGGTCTTGCCATTGGCTTCGACGGGTTCTTCATTCTTGACTTTATCTTCACTCATGATTCTCTCCTTGCATGGTCCCAGCGGACGGTTAGCTTATACTGTACACTCTCTTATACGCAGTCGCCTGTGCAGGAGTTGCACAATTCGTAGTGATATTTGTCATAATGGCGTTTTGCGTCCAATGTACTGTACCGCGTTTGCGGCGGAACGCATATAATGGTGGAAATATTCGGCTTTTATCGGGGAGGTGCTGCTATGAAACGTTTTCGCGGCACAGGGTTCTTATTGCTTGTCCTGCTGGTTCTGGCGCCCATGCTGATTGTGCAGGCGGATTTTGGCACCAACTGGTCAGCCACATTTTTTAACAACCCCAACCTGCAAGGGGCAGGGGTCGCCGTCGGTGGTATCAATGGCATTAACTTTAACTGGGGTTCTGGCCCTGCTGTGGTCAATGGTACGCCCGTGCCTATCACCAACTGCGTCGAATCCGGCGGCTTGGGCAATACATCTGCCAACTGTCAGGACTTTTTCTCGGCGCGTTTTACCTCGACGCAGGCGCTTACCCCCGGCACCTATCAATTCGTCGTCTCGTCAGATGATGGGGTGCGGGTTTACATCAATGGGGCGCTGCGTTTAGATAAATTTACAGGCAGACCGCTGACGACTGATACCTTTATCGAGAACATCACCACCAATCCGGTCAGCATCACGGTCGAGTATTTTGAAGGCATCGATCAGGCTGTCATTCAGGTACAGTGGTTCTTGCAGGGCGCGAACACCACCCCCGGCGCGGGTGGTACAGCTTTCGTACCCACTCCCCTCGTTACCACCGTGCCTTTGACCGCCAGCGTCGTCAGTGTCAAGGGACTTTCGATACGCAGTGGACCATATTTGGGTGCATCGCTGGTCGCTGTCGCCCGTCCCGGCACGGCTTATGGGGTTTCTGCCCGCAACCGCGATGAAAGCAGCCAATTTACATGGTATCTGATCTCGACCCCCGATGGCAAAACCGGATGGGCTTCCGGGCGCTATCTGGAATTCACCACCAGCCCGGACGGATTGCCCATTCGTGACACCATATTTCAACAGATTGATGGCACAGCCGATACCGGCGCGATTGCCGTGCCGCGTTCCATTATGAATTTCCGCCGTCGCCCAAGTGCCCGTTCGGAACTGCTGGCGCAAATTCCTTGGGGTGCGGAACTGCCGCTGCTGGGGCGTACCATTCAGGCGGGCAAGGATTTCTGGTATCACGTTCGTTATAATGGGCAGGTCGGCTGGATTTATGCCCCGTTTGTCGGGGTACGTGGCGATCTGAACGCCGTCCCAATTCGGTAACCCGCCTTATAGATACACATAAAACGCCCCTCTCGCAGGGGTGTTTGTTTTTATTTCGAGTATTGGGTGGGTGTGTTATTCCATCAACCCTTCCCACTCGCTCATGGCAGCCTGCAAATCGGCTTCGGCCTGATTGTATTGTTCGCCTAACTCATGTACACGCGCGGCATCCCCGGCGGTGCTGGCACGTTCAATCCCTTGAGTCAGTTCGTTCATGCGGGCTTCAAGCTGCTCAATCTGTTTTTCGACGGCGCTCACCCGTTTTGATAACTGATAAGGATTTAGGCCATGTTTCCGGGCAGCACTTTTAGCCCCTTCACCATTGGCCTGTGCAGTCGGTTTACTGCCATTAGCCGGAACAGCCTCCAGTGCGGCGGATTTTGCAGCCGCTTCCCGCGCGGTCACAAATTCCTTGTATGTCCCCTCAAATACTTCCAGCTTGCCGGGGGTAGCCGACCAGATTTGCGTCGCCAGTGCTTCGATCAGATAGCGGTCGTGGCTGACCAGCAAAATCGTGCCGTCAAAACCCGCCAGCACATTCTGCAAAATTTCCTGACTGTCGATGTCCAGATGGTTGGTCGGCTCATCCAGCAGCAGCAGATTCGCGCCGGAAAGCGCCAGTTTCGCCAGCGCCACCCGTCCGCGTTCGCCGCCGGAAAGGGTTTCAATCGGGCGGAAAACATCGTCGTTGGAGAACAGGAACTTCCCCAGATAATTACGCGCTTCGGCGGGCAGCATCGGCTTCACCCGCGTCACCTCGTCAATAATGCTGTTCTTGGGATTCAGCAGTTCATGCGCCTGAGCAAAATAACCCACCTTGACCGATGCGCCGATTTTCACCTCGCCGGAAAGGGGCGGAAGCTGTTCGAGTGCGGTTTTCAAAAAAG
Source organism: Anaerolineae bacterium (assembly GCA_019912965.1). Taxonomy (GTDB): domain Bacteria; phylum Chloroflexota; class Anaerolineae; order Aggregatilineales; family Phototrophicaceae; genus CFX2. The sequence continues at coordinate 1,380 of JAIOHM010000138.1, read as the reverse complement.
TGCTTTTGCCCACGCCGTTCGGCCCGATCAATGCCGCCACCTCGCCGCGCCATAACGTAATATCCGGCGCATGGAACAACGGCGCATCAGCATCAGCATAACCCACCGCTAAATTGCGAGTCATCAGCACCTTATCGCCGCTTCGCATACTGCGTCCCATGCTCAGGTGCATGGTCTGACGGTCGCGCGGGCGGTTGAGCAGTTTGCCGCGCTTCTTCATGGTTTCCAAACGCCGCAGTTTGCCTTTGGCCTGCCGCGTATTTTGTCCGGCGATATTGCGGCGGATGTATTCTTCCTCTTTTGCCAGAAATTCCTGCTGGGCTTCGTATTCTTTCTGGCGGCGTTCGTAGCGTTCCTGCCGCTGCTGGGTGTAATGGCTGTAATTGCCACGATAGGTTTCGATGGTGCCGAAATCCATCTCCCATATCGTGGTGGCGAATTCGTCCATAAAGTAACGATCATGGCTGACCGCCAGAACCGCACCTGTAAAGTCCTTCAGGAAACTTTCCAGCCATTCGACCGCCTGAATATCCAGATGGTTCGTCGGTTCGTCCAGCACCAGCAAATCCGGTGAATCCAGCAGCAAGCGCCCTAATAACGCGCGGGTGCGTTGACCACCAGAAAGTAAAGGCAGGGGGCGTGAATAATCATCCGGCGAAAAACTCAACCCTTGCAGCACCATCTTGATGCGCGTTTCGTAGGTGTAGCCGCCCGCGTGTTCAAACCGATGCTGTAAATCGCCATACTGTGCCAGCACCGAGTCGTGCTGCGCGGGGTCAGCCAATGCTTCTTCAAGCTGTTTGAGTTTGTCTTCCATCCGGCGCAGACCGGTGAAAGCATTCAGCATTTCTTCCCACACCGTATGGTTTCCGGCCAATTCCGGGCGCTGTGGCAGATGACCCATTCGCACGCCTTTAGCGGTGGTCACAACACCTTCGCTGGCGGTTTCCTTGCCGATCAGGATATTGAGCAGGGTGGTTTTGCCCGCGCCGTTTGGGCCGACCAGCGCAATCCGCGATTTATGGGGAATCTCGATTGAGATGCCCTCGAAAATATCATCAGCGCCAAACGATTTGGCAATATTGGTAGCGACCAGAAGGGACATATGGACTTAACCGGGGGTCTGAATGGACACAACAGCCCAATTATAGCACGGGGAATAGGCCGGAATGAATGGGGTGATTGAGCCTTCACCCTCAGACTTTCAAACGATTTTATAATTGACCGATGCGAACTCTTGTGCGTATTTGCAGAAAATTCCGCACATGGGTAGCACCACCTTATACGGTGGGAAGCAATTTGGCCTAATTTGTCATGTCATTTGAGACCACAATGGCTCAAATCGTGGTCGGAATTGCTCCCCTCCTCGCGTGCGGGGAG
>JAIOHM010000137.1 GCA_019912965.1 Anaerolineae bacterium | reverse complement strand
GCCGTGCCACCGCCGTCGATGTGACGCACCGCGCCATCGACGGGGTCAAACAGGGGTGAGGCGGCTGATGTGCCGCTGTTCAATTCGGCTTCCTGCCGGGCCGTCACCAACCCATTTTCCGTCCCTTCTTCAGCGAAAGTGCGGTCAATGCGCTCCACTACTTCCTCAACCGATTCACGCTCCCCCGTCGCCAGTGTCGCGGTGGCAATACCACCCACACCGACGGCCAGCACCTGCGCCGCGGCGCGATCACTGCCTTCCGCTTCGGGTGGATAAACTGCTGTCATATAGAAGATCTCCTCCTCGAAGGGCTGTTCGCGCAGACGTTGGGCATCCTCAGCCAGCGCCGCCAATCCCTTTTCAGCCAGCTCATCTTCGACTTCATGCAGATGTTCCTCCGCTTCCATCCATGAGCTGTAGGCCGCAACCGTCAGGCGCTGTTCGCGTCCCAGCCCGTCGTCGTCCACCGAAGCGCGCACCAGGTCAACGTGGTACTTCGCGCCATAGGTATCGCCTTCCGGTGGTACGATCTCAGCGGCATAAATCGAACCATCCTCGCCGATGTGTCGTGCGGGGTTATCCACCATTGGCAGCCTTTTCGCTCAAACGCACCGGGAAGGTGACATCCTCGGTCTGCACGACCACGAAACGCCCCGTCTGCGGCAGTCGGTGACGGTCTGAGAGCGCCATCTGCAATGCGCGGCGCACCGTTGCGGATTTATCCAGATTCCACTGCGCCGCCAGCGCCTCAAGCTGCGCCCGTTCTTCAGCAGACAGGCGCACGGTGAAGCTGTAATCACGGGTTATCGATCCGGTATCAGCGGCGCTCACAGCTCCACCTCCCAGGTCTCGCGGGCATGGTCGGCAATCTCTCGTGTCGTATCTGGTTCCAGCGCCACGCCGCGCTCGGTCTCCCAGAACTCACGCTGGTCGGTCGCCAGCGCCATACCCTCGGCGGTGTCAAACACCTGCTCAATGCCGCCTCTCTGCGCGACCTGGATCAGGTACTCTGCGGAGGTGTAGGCTTTGTCCCAATCGCCGGGCACACAGGGCGCAAGCTGAGCTTCCATCGCACCGGTTTCGGGATTGCGCCCCAGCGACAGGATGCTGGTCACGCAGTTCTCGCGGTCATCCCTGTCGGGCTGGAAGACCCCGATCCAGTAGGCGGTGCCGGTCTCGGCATCGTAGAAAGGCGGCGGGTCGGCGCTGGGATCGAAGTTCTCCGCCTGCACCCCGATGGCGTGCAGTGCCTGAAATGCCGCTTCATCGACGGCTGGTTCAGGTTCGACTTCTGGCTCAACGATCACACCGCCCAATTCAATCGCCGTCTGGATGAGCGGGTCAATCGCCTCTTCTGGCGGATCATCGGCCAACGCCGGGTCGAAGGCTTCCAGGTCGCGCAGGTACTCATAGGCGGCATACTCAGCAGGCTTCGCCCCGCGCCAGTTCTCGGGTTCGGCGTTCATCTCGAAGGCGCGCGACTCGGCGAAATCCGGCACCTGGTAGGACGCTAACCCCTGCTCATGAATCTGTCCCTGCAAGTCATGGTAGAAGGCGGTGGCCGGAACGTCGTCGCTGAAGGCCGCGATGGGCAGGTAGCTGCCACCCAGATCACCCGTGTTGGCATCGGCATAGAGGTCAATCACCCCGACTTCGTACCGCCGCCCCTCGGCTTCCTCACCGCGATCCACGCCAATCAGCCGCGCATCATGCCACGACCAGCTCTTATCGGCAGGTTCAGGCATCTCGAAACCTTGCAAACCATCCTGATTGAGCGGCGGCATATCGGGGAATTGTCCACGACCCTCCGGCACATAGTCGTCGGGGATAAAGCCATCCAGGACCGATGTTGAAAGATCACCCGGCGGATACGGGTCATAATCCGGCAGGTAGTCGTAGTCCTCCAGTGGCGGTCCCCAATCCTCGTAGTCGACGGGCGACGGTTCTGGCATGGTTGCGTAATCGCTCATGGGCTAGCCCTCCGCCGGATGTAGCACCAACGGTTTGTGTTCCAGGTTGCGCGTGTAGGCGCATTTGGGGTAGGTCGCGCAGCCGATGAATGCACCCTGCGATCCCTGCCGTTCGACCAGGTCGCCGCCGCATTCCGGGCAAGTCTCTCCGATGGCTTTCGCCTGCGGACGTGCTTTGACCTGTGTTAGCGCGTATTCCGTCGCCGTCTTCAACTGGGGCTGAAAGCCGCGCCAGAAGGTCTCCAGCAGGTCGGACTGCTGCATCTCGCCCGCGGCCACCCGGTCAAGCGCCGCTTCCAGGCGGGCGGTATAACCGACATCGAACACCTGCGGGAATCGTTCCACTACAAAATCGCACAATTTCGCACCGGTCTCAGTCGGCGCCATGCGTTTGTTCTTCAACACCACGTAATGCTTGTCTTTAATGACCTTGACCATGCTGGCATAGGTCGAGGGTCTGCCGACCCCGTGTTTCTCCAGCGCCTGCACCAGCGCGGCTTCGCTGAAGCGCGACGGGGGACGAGTCTGGGCTTCGTCAATAGGCAGTTCCAGCAGGGTGAGCGCCTGTCCTTCCTTCAGAACGGGAACGTGCCCGGTCTCGTTCGCCTCATCCGTCTCGTCCACGTCGACCGGCTCCTGGTAGACGCGCAGGAAGCCATCAAAGATGAGTTCGCGTCCCTGGGCTTTGAAGATCAGTGGGAAGGGCTTATCCTGCGATTTGCCCGCGTGGATCAGGGCGGCGGTCACGGTGTAACGCGCCGGGGTCATCTGCGAGGCAATGAAACGCTTCCAGATCAGGGCGTAGAGTTTCGCCCCGTCGGCATCGGCGCTTTCATCGGGCAAACGCGAGACATCCGTCGGGCGGATCGCCTCATGTGCCTCCTGTGCGTTGGCGGATTTTACCTTGTAGGTCGGGGGTGTGGGTGGTAGATAGGCATCACCGTAGTCGCGTTGAATGTTGACGCGCGCTGCCGCCTGTGCTTCTTGCGCGATTGACATTCCATCGGTGCGATGATAGGTGATGAGACCTTGCTCGTAGAGCGTCTGCGCCAGCGTCATCGTTTTCTCGGGCCACAACCCCAATCCTTTCGACGCCGCCTGTTGTAATGACGAGGTGGTGAAGGGTGGCAGCGGATTGCGGAGCTTGAGCGTCTGCCCGGCTTTGCCGACCCAGAATGCCGCCCCTTGCATAAGCCCAACCAGCTTTTCCGCCTGTTCGCGGGAGGTGAAGCGCACATCGGTATCTTTAAGGCGGTGCAGATTGGCTTCAAACGATGTGCCGTCTGCCTCAAAACGCGCCTTGAGTGTAAAGAATGTCTCCGGCCTGAAGCCTGCGATCTCACGTTCGCGCTCGACCACCAGCCGTAGTGCGACACTCTGCACCCGCCCGGCGCTCAACCGTCCATCCAGTGCTTTGCACGCCACCGGCGATACCAGGTAGCCTACCAGCCGGTCGACGATACGCCGTGCGCCCTGCGCTTCAACCAGCGCCTCGTCTAGCGGGCGCGGTTCGGCCAGCGCTGCTTTGACCGCGCTTTCGGTGATCGCATTAAATGCGGACCGGAAGACAGGCTTGCCTTTGAGGTCGCCAGCCAGCGCCAACAAATGCCAGGCGATGGCTTCGCCCTCCCGATCCGGGTCGGTGGCGAGATAGACTTCATCCGCCACCCGAATGGCTTTGACCAGTTTCTTGACCAGGTTGCCCTTGCCCGGCAGCACCTGGTACTGCGGGCGGAAGCCCTGATCCATATTCACACCCAGTTCTGTCTCTGGCAGGTCACGCACGTGCCCCCGGCACGCCTCGACAGTCCAGCCGTTGCCCAGAAACCCGGCGATTTTCTTCGCCTTGGCGGGCGATTCCACAATAACCAGCTTCATTCGTTTTGCTCCTCGATCCATTGCCTAATTGCCTGCAGGTTGTTGAGATGCTGTGTCAGCCTTCGCAGCAGGTGGCGCATCCGGCTGCGTTTCAGCCGTGCGCTGTGCCAGTTCGCGTTCGCGCAGGACCAACCACAGCGGCCACTCACGGAAGGCGTGGAACGCCTGCTCTTCGATCTGCTGCCAGGGGTGGATGGTGTCTTTTTTCGCCATGTCAACGAACGCTCCTTTCAAGTAGTGGCAAAGCGTGCCAGTTCGCCCGGTGTGCTGCGGTTGACCAGGTAGAACAGCCCTTCATCCTGAATGTCCAACAGGAAATGGAAGCGCGGCAGTCCGGCGATGATGTCGCGGTGCTGCTGGTTCAGGTGCTGGAAGGCGGCATCCTCGCGGAAGACATTCATGCCCTGCCGCTGGGAGAAGACCACCCGGATCGGGCTGTTCTCAAAGACCAATCGCGCCTTCCCTTCCAGGAAGATGCTCATCTGTTGGTTCAGTACCAACTCAACAATCAGTTGTTCCGTTTGACTTAGGCGACGTAGCGCGGGCTTTCGACGGCTCGTTTGCGTCCCGTTTCGCTCATCTGGAAGCCCGGTCACAGGACTGAGGCTTCCGCTTTTGATTTGGAGACAGAAAGCACAATGGCAAAGCAAGTGAAGAAGCAACAGCAGCAGAACACCGATGTTCCAAACGGCCTTCTGGCCGTCGGCCTGGATATTGGCTATGGCGTGGTCAAGGTCGTCACCAACGACGAGGCGCTGGCCTTCCCATCAGTCATAGGTCACGCGCGGGAGATCAAGTTCCAGCAGGAGGCGATCCAGCAGAAATATCCTGGCGACCAGATCACCGACGACGAAGGTGAATGGTTTGTGGGCGATCTGGCATTGGCACAGCTTCCGCCCGGCGAGCTGCTCCGGTTGCGGGGACGGACTGCCAACGAAAAAACGATGGGCAATACCTTCCGGCTGCGGCTGGCAAAAGTCGCCATCGGCAAGCTGGTGTCGGGGGTGTGGGGTCGGGATGTCGTGCATCTGCGCATCTCGACTGGACTTCCTGTGGATCACATGCGGGATGCCACCGAGTTGAAAGAGGCGCTTCAGGGTCAGCATCTTATCCAGACTGACTCGTGCGAGGTCATTGCCAACGTGACCGACGTGATCGTCATGCCGCAGCCGTATGGCAGCGCGTACAGCCAGATGCTCACGCCTACTGGCGAGATCAACGTCTACCACACCTATATGCGCACCGGGATCGTCGATGTCGGAACATACACGGTGGACATCGCTCTGGATGACGATGGCGAATTTGTGGACAGTGAAAGCGGCAGCGTTGAAGGCGGTGTCTACACGGCCCAGGAACGTATCTCAGCCATGCTGGAGCGCGATTACCGCGAGAAGATGCCCTACAAGATCATCGAGCAGGTGCTGCGAACCGGCATTTTCACCGCCAGCGGCAAGCCCATCGACTACAGCGAAGAAGTTGAGGATGCGCTTTCACCGCTCCGCAGCGCGACCCTCAACCTCATGTCGGAGAAGTGGCAGCGCGGCACGACGGTGGATGTCATCTACCTGAGTGGAGGCGGCGCGGAACTGGTTTACGAGCAGGTTGTGGATGCCTACCCGCAGACCAAGCTGGTGCCAGACGCGCAGATGGCAAACGCCAGAGGCTATCTCTACTACGTCAACTTCGCTGGACGCGAAGGTTAGTTCTGGACGGGGTTTTACAGAGTATGCCGATTGAGCATACCGCGTAAAACCCCAATATAAGGAAGAGGAGGAGCTATGCCGAGGAAGAAAAAGAGCAAGCGTGGTTTCAAGCTGATCGCCTTCAAAGCCTACCACGACACCGATGCTGACATCCTGGACTGGTGGGAAGGGATCGAAGAAGGCGAACGCAGCGAGATGATCCGCGACCTGATTCGTGGGTTTCTGGGGGTGCAGTCGAAGCGGCGCAAGACCCATGTCATCAACCTGCCCGAACTGGTGGAAGTTCGCCAGGACACGCTCTGGATACGGGATGCACTCAACGACATGCCTGCCTACCTGGAGCGCATCATCCAGCATGTGGCCGCTAACGCGACCGTTCAGCCCGTGGCCGTCGGACAGGCACAACCGAGAGCGTCGCCAGTAGAGACGCAGACCCATGAGCCAGCCCTGACAGATGCGGAAAGCCAGCGTCGGACACGGCGCATGAAACGAGCAACGTGGTGATGCTCGATGCGTGTCCGACGATATGGCCTGCTGGCGCAGACCATCCCTGTTGGGCACGCCCAACAGGGTACAGGTTGGCGGGCGGGGTTCTGCGGAATATTGGAATATCCGCTCCGCCAACCTTAAGCCAGCTAAATCGCTGGCTCCTCAACGCCGGAGGGGCTTGGTGCATCGTGCTAAAGCACGCGCACCCATGCGGCGGTGTGACCCATCCGCCGCACCTGTCGCGCTGGTTTTCCAGCCCGACAGACCACACCCCAGCGCATTTTCGCGGTGTGCGGCGGTGTTGCTCTAGCGAGCAACGTCAGCCTGTCCTGCGACGGCTGACCAAAGCAAAACGATAAGTACAGGAGAACAAAATGATTCACCGAGAAGTGATTGCCGAAGTCGCCCGACGACTGCCACACCGCACCCAACGTGACGTGGTGGAAGTGATCGAAGTGCTGACCGAAGTCTGGTTCGCCGAGTTAGTGAATAGGCAGAGCATCATCGTGCCCGACATCGGGCGATTAAGTATCGAAGTGCAGGATATGCGTGCCGGTGGCGCACTCAACCAGTATGGACGACTGCGCCGCGTGTATGGGCGTTTCCGTCCTACAGAGAAATTGAAAGAACACATGCAGGAGGTTGACCTTGAACAACCGTAAGAACCGTAGCGGCTACACTGAGCGCCTCAGCGTGGGCTTCACACCGGAGCAGATGCGACGCTTGGAGGAGATACTGCGCGTCCGCGCTCGACAGGGACAGATGCAGAATAAGACGGATCTCATCCGGGATGCACTGAACCTGTATCTATCCCATCAGGACGACATCCCCGGTACACGGGCCGCCATCACGCGCAAGCTGGAGGGTCGGCTGGATGCTGTCGAGGAACAGCTTCAGCGGCAGAACGAGATGTTGGAGAAGATGGTCGAGTTCTTCAAAAAGCGGCGGGAGGCGTAGGACGTGGATCGCAAGCAGATGTGTGTCTCGAACGTGAAGTACAAGAAGCCCACCGTGAATGAGAGTAAGCGCATGGGCAACCTGCTCAAGTACCTGACCTACAGGGAGTCACGGGATGAGAAGGCACGGCAGGCAGGTGGGCGGGAACGCTGGCTGGATCAAGGTATGGGTGGCTCAATCACTGAAATCGCCGACCGCTGTGAGGCGTATCAAAGTGAGCATGTGCTGATGTTTAGCCTCGTCATCAACCCAAACGTTGACCTGATTCGCATGGTTCCGCCTGATGAACGCGAAGCCTTTGTGAAGCAACTCACCGAGCGCACGATGAACGACTTCTTCGATGCCAGAGGGATTGACACAGGCGTAGAGTGGTCAGCCGTCTTACACCACCGCCAGACGGATGGGAATGAAGCGCCAGGGCAGCATAACCCACACACCCACATTGTGCTGCCAGGAACGTACTACGACGCGGACGAAGGCCGACGTAAGCCGCTGTACTTCTCACGGAATAGAAGTGTCGATCATATCGAGATGCTGCATGAGGTCACGCAGGAGAACATGGTCGAACTGATGGATCGCTATGCCGGACGTGACTGGGAACAGCGTTACGACACACTCACCACCATCCGTGAACAGCAGGAACAGGTCGCCTATATAGAGGAAGCACACGGGCATGAGCCAGAGATCGGCGCGGTGTGGGCAGGTGTACGCCGCACCGATGAGGCTACCAGCGCAGTGGGTGTCTATGGCTTTTTCAAGAACCGTGAAGGTGAGACGGCTTTGCAATTTCGCCCGGTGATGCCCAATCTCGATCATGAGGAAGCAGAACTGCTGGCGCTTCAGCTTAAGGAGCAGCTTCGTGAACAGCGCGACCAGCCAGAAATTGAAACGAGCGCCGCAGTACATCCGACGCTCGATCTATAACTTTGTCCATAATGCACACAGGAGCCGGAAGCGCACCACGTCGCCAAACGAACGCGCTTCTAACCCCTGTGTCCAACAGATGAAAGTGATTCAAGTATGACACAGAAAACGACAGTAAACAACGAACGAATCGTTGCGAGGGATGATTTTCTTGGGGCTTTGTATCCGAACGTGCCGGATAAGCTCTGGCTAGAACTGCGCTGTATCCATCCCGAAACGGGCGAAGTGCGGTCATTCTGGGCGCAGCAGGCGAACCACAAACAGCGCGAATCCATCTTCAAACAGGCGGACAAGCTTAACGGCGAAGGCTATGGTGTGTACTTCGCCCCCTGTCTGCGTAAAAGAAAACAGGGCAAAGCGGAAGCTGCTGCACTCGTTCCCGCGTTGTGGGTAGACATCGACTGCGATGGGGATACCCACCAGCGCGACCAGCACCTAATGACACTCAAGGATTTCGACCCCGCGCCATCGCTTATTCTGGACAGTGGAGGCGGTTGGCATGGCTACTGGCTGCTGGATGAGCCGTTCCACCTTCAGAGTGAGGCTGATCGCCAGAAAACCGCTGCCATTCTGCGCGGTCTGTTCGCGGCATTAGGCGGCGACCCGGAATACGTGAAAACCGTCGCGGGGATTATGCGCCTGCCCGATTCGGTGAATACGAAGCCAGAGCGCGGCGGTGTCGTGGTCACTGTTGTCGAAAACCATGCCGAACGACGTTACTCACTGGACATCTTCTCCTGGTTGGAGAGCCAGCCGCAACAATCGAACTTCGATGGGCTGAAGGTGGTAACATTGAATGGCAACGGACACCACCCGCTACCACCACGCACCGAAACCTACCTGACATCCGGCGCTGCGAATGGCAATCGCAACACTGAGCTGTTCGCAGCGGCTTGCCAGATGCGCGATGCTGGCTACAACCAATCCGACACGGAACACAAACTCATCCCGCGCCACCTTGCCAATGGCAGCAGCGAACGCGAGGCACTGGCGACCATCCAGAGTGCCTACAGTCACCCGGCGCGTGAACCTATTCCTGCACCCAGAGAACAGGCACGCCAGCAGGTTAGCCAGCTTGTGAATCAATTTACGGTTGAGCAGAAAACAGAACGACCCACTACCGAGCAGATCGTCGCCGCTGTCGAAGCCTGTATTCATCTTAATCCGGTTGAATGGGCGGAAGAACGGCAGCGTCTCAAAGCCCTATGTGGCGATGGTTTAAAAATCGGCGATATTGACCGCTTATATAAGGAAAAGAAGCGTGCCAGCTTCCAGCAGCGGGAGCAGGAGTATCTCGATACCGAAAGCTACCTGCTGCGCGATGGAAAAATCATCTATCGCAAAGAGAGCTATCGCGGCACGCTGGAAAAAACCGTCGTAGACTGGACAGCCACCGCGCTCTACCAGACCTGCCAGGTGGATGATGATGGCAAGGAGGCTCACACCACCGCCCTTGAGTTGCGGCGCAGCGACTTCGTGAAGAAGCTCGATGTGCCAGGGGATGTCTTTGTCGATGATGTGGCGCTGCGCCGCTTCATCGGATCAAACGCCGGGTCACAATATGTTGTGCGAGCGGGCATGTCGAAGCATCTGGTTCCAGCGATTGTGCAGCTATCGGGGGAATTTCCCACGCACCGTCACTACAATTTCATGGGCTGGATGCAGCTTGACGGGCGGTGGGTGTATGTGTCGCCGCAGGACTGCATCACCGCGAAGGGTAAACTGAGCGAACCGCCGTCGGTTGAACTCGACCACCGCTTGCGCGATTACGGTTTGCAGGCGACAGGGTGGAACGAAAGCCTCGCCGCATTCGATGCAGTGACGAAGGTACTGCCGCCGCAGTTAGCATCCGGACTGATTGCGTTTGCTCTGCTGCCTGTGCTTCAGCGTTTCTTCCCGACAACCGCCACCCGTCCCGCCGTGCATCTAGTCGGCACATCCGGCAGCGGTAAGTCGGAGATTGCGTCACTGCTGAGCAGCTTCTACGGTCAGTTTAGCCGCGATACCCCACCCGCACAGTGGGGGGATACCATCAACACGGTTGAAACGCTCGGTTATCCTTTAGCCGATACTATCTTCTGGGTGGACGATTACAAGTCGATCTATGCCGATGAAAAGACCTTCACGCGCTTTCTACAGTCGTATTCCAGAGGAATGGGGCGCGGACGGCTGACCCGTGAGGCGAAAGTCCGGCACGAAAAACCCTGTCGTGGTTTGATTCTCTCTACTGGCGAGACGACTATTGAGGGCGAGATGTCGGTCATTGCGCGAATGCTGGTGCTGGAAATCCCGCCGTGGGAAAAACGCGACCCGGACGGACAGGCACTCATTCACGCTGAGGGGCTGCGCGACCATCTGCCCGGATTCACCGCTCACTTCGCGTCATGGGTAGCCAAACAGCTTGAAAACGGCGACCTGAAGGAAGACATCGCCAACCGCTTCAGTAACAACGTGAAGGGCTACAAGCTCAGGCTCGCCGCCGAGATCGGCAGGCAGTCCAACAATGACCGCGTGGTCAAGAACTGGGCGGTGCTGGTGACGGTCTATCAACTGCTGTCAAAATTTCTGAGGGAGATGGACGAGGACTATCTGCTTCCGGGTTGGCAGGATGTGATTGTGGAAAGCGTCCGCACCTTGCGGCAGGAACGTGCCAGCGAGGTGTTTCTCGATATTCTGGGGCAGCTTATCGCTGGTGGGCAGGCAGTGATTGACGACGATATAAGGAATCCGCGTGAGTATCCACCCGGTGTGACGGTGGTCGGCTACAAAGACGAAGGTTTTGTTTACTTGCTGCCAGAGATCACTCATCGTGAGGTCAATCGGGTGCAGCCGCTGCGCTTCACCGTGACGGCGATTGGGATGCAGTTGAGAGAAGATGGGCTGCTCATCCCCGGTCCGAACAACCTCAGCACACAGAAACGGGTGCGCGGTGGGCGTGTGCGATTCTGGCAGCTCACCTGTGAATCTTTGGGTTGTGACACTTGAGCCGCCTGAGACGGGCATCCGATAAGACGGCAAAAGGGACGGCACGAGTGCCTGAATCTATGTTGAGTTAGTTGAGACACTTGAGACTCTCTACCCCAGTAGGGGGTCTTTTTTGTTTTGCGGAATCTAGCTTTTGGCACAGGTGGCACAGGCGGCACAACCTGAGATATCTGTTTCTACTGAATTTCAAAAAATTCACACCCCTGTTCAGCCCGCTGTTTGACTACATAAATCACGGTTGAGGCAGTTGAGCCACCTGAGACTCTCTATTTTACAAATAATCCGTGCCTATAGGGGGATTTTAAGGTATCCTACGCGCGGAGGGTATTTTATGGCTAACACACGCAAAGAACAGGAACGCACTGAACTGCACCGGGTCATCTGGAATATCGCCAACGACCTGCGCGGATCGGTGGACGGTTGGGACTTCAAACAGTACGTGCTTGGCATGTTATTCTATCGTTATATCTCTGAAAATCTGTCCAGCTATCTCAACGCGAATGAACATGCTGCGGGTGATTTGACGTTTGACTACGCCAAATTGTCCGACGCAGATGCCGAATCCGCCCGCGAGGACATGGTAACGACCAAAGGCTTTTTTATCCTGCCGTCGGAACTGTTCGAGAATGTCCGCACTAAAGCCGCCAACGACGAAAACTTGAACGTCACGCTTGATGGCATCTTCAAGCATATTGAAGCGTCCGCCGTAGGCGAGTCCGAAGCCAGCTTTAGAGGGCTGTTCGCCGATCTGGATGTGAACTCTGCCAGGCTCGGCAGCACAGTAGCCCGACGTAATGAGCGCCTGGTCAAGCTGATGAACGGCGTTGCCAGCATGAAGCTCGGCGAGAACGGCTATAAAGACAACACGATTGATGCTTTTGGCGACGCTTACGAGTATCTGATGGGTATGTATGCCAGCAGCGCAGGCAAAAGCGGCGGTGAGTATTACACCCCGCAAGAAGTATCGGAACTGCTGACACGGCTAACGCTGGTTGGCAAGACGCAGGTCAACAAAGTATACGATCCCGCCTGCGGCAGCGGCTCGCTGCTGCTGAAATTCGCCAAAATCCTCGGCAAGGCGAACGTACGTAACGGATTCTTCGGGCAGGAGATCAACATCACCACCTACAACCTGTGCCGGATCAATATGTTCCTGCATGACATCGGATTCCATCAATTCAGCATCGTCCACGGCGACACGCTGACCGACCCCGCTTCTGAACACTGGGATGCCGAGCCGTTTGAAGCCATCGTCAGCAATCCGCCGTATTCGATCAACTGGGCGGGTGACGCTAATCCGCTGCTGATCAATGACCCACGCTTTAGTCCGGCGGGCGTGCTGGCACCGAAATCCAAGGCGGACATGGCTTTTATCATGCACGCGCTGAGCTGGTTAGCCGCATCCGGTACGGCGGCGATTGTCTGTTTTCCGGGTATCTTCTATCGTTCCGGTGCAGAGCAGAAAATCCGCCAATATCTGGTGGATAACAACTTCGTGGACTGTGTGATTCAGCTTCCTGGTAATCTGTTCTTCGGCACGACTATCGCCACCTGCATCATGGTGCTGAAGCGGGGCAAGCGCGAAAATGCGACGTTCTTCATCGACGCAAGCCGCGAATTTGTGAAGGTGACAAACAGCAACAAGCTGACGGATACCAACATCACCTCGATTTTGACCGCCTACACCGACCGCGCTGATGTGCCGTATTTCGCTCGCCTTGTGCCGAACGACGAGATCGCTGCTAAAAACTATAATTTGAGCGTGTCGAGCTACGTGGAGCAAGAGGACATGCGCGAGGTTGTGGACATCAAGACACTGAACGCCGAGATTGAGCGCATTGTCCAACGCTCAGGCGAACTACGGGCGGCGATTGATGCGATCATCATGGAGATTGAAGCCGATGAGTAAGCTTAGCCAATTGATACGGCAGCACGCCCCCGATGGGGTGGGGTATGTGGCGCTTGGAGAAGTTGCGACTATCTCCAATGGCAAAGACCATAAGCATTTGCCCGACGGTGAATATCCCGTTTATGGCTCTGGCGGCATTATGCGCTACGCTGATAAGTATATGTACGATCAAGAATCCGTGCTGATACCGCGTAAGGGTTCAATCAGCAATATCTTTTACGTGAACACGCCGTTTTGGGCGGTTGACACAATTTTTTATACGAAGATTTCTGAGCGCATTTTACCGAAGTTTCTTTACTATTATATGACAATGATTCACGTTGAGGACTTAAACGAAGCGGGTGGTGTACCGAGCTTGACGAAAACCGTGCTTGATAAAGTTAGAATTGCCCTCCCGCCTCTGCTGGTTCAACGCGAGATTGTCCGCATTTTGGACAATTTTGCGGAGCTTACAGCGGAGCTTACAGCGGAGCTTACAGCGCGAAAAAAACAGTATGAATATTACCGGGATTTTCTCTTGACATTTGAAGAACCCGCAGCAGCATCCTTGACAGACAGACAGACAGACAGACAGACAGACAGACAGACAGACGGGTAAAATGGGTTAAGTTAGGGGAGATAAGCACTAAGGTCACAACCGGAGTAACGCCGCTGGCTGGAAATCCAGAATACTACGGCGGCGACATTCCCTGGCTTAGAACGCAAGAAGTGCGTTTTACAGATATTTGGGACACCGAAATGAGAATTACTAAAAAGGCTTTGAAAGAAACATCACTAAAATGGATTCCGGCTAATTGCGTTATAGTTGCAATTTCCGGTGCAACTGCTGGGCGTGTTGGTATTAATAAAATACCACTGACCACTAACCAGCACTGCTGTTGCTTTGAAATTGACAGCGACAAAGCAAACTACAGGTATGTTTTTCATTGCCTTTCAAATGCAAATCAAAACATCCTGCGGTTGAAGCAAGGGGCAAGAGGTGATCTCAATGCTGGCATGATAAAGCGGTTTACAATCCCCCTGCCACCCCTCGAAGAACAGGCGCGCATTGTGGCGATTCTTGACCGCTTCGACGGGCTGACCAACGACCTGACGCATGGACTGCCTGCCGAGATTGCGGCACGCAAGAAGCAGTACGAATACTACCGCGATAAACTACTTAATTTTGAGGAAGCTGTTTCATGACCGATAATGTGAACATCATCGCCCAAACCCCGCAAGATACGGTGATCGCCGAATACACCCCGACAAGCAGCCGTTCAGATAGCTATCAGTCGGAAGCCGCGCTGGAAGCCGAGTTCGTTCGCCTGCTGTCCGCGCAGGGCTATGCCCCGATCAGCATCACCAGCGAAGCCGCGCTGATTGCCAATTTGCGCCGCCAACTTGAGGCGCTCAACGTGATGACGTTCACTGATACTGAATGGGATCGATTCTTCACCGGTCATATTGCCAACGCCAATGAAGGGATCGTCCAGAAGACGCGCAAGATTCAGGAAGATCATGTACAGACATTCCGGCGCGACGACGGCGCAATCCAAAACATCGCGCTGATTGACAAAAAACAGATTCACAATAATCGGTTACAAGTGATCAACCAGTACAAAACTGCCGACGGAACGTACAAGAATCGCTACGATGTGACGATTCTTGTCAACGGTTTGCCACTGGTGCATATTGAACTCAAGCGGCGTGGTGTGGCGATCCGCGAAGCCTTCAACCAAATTAACCGCTATCAGCGCGACAGCTTTTGGGCGGGGTCGAGATTGTTTGAGTACGTGCAGATTTTCATCATTTCCAATGGTACGCACACCAAGTATTACAGCAATACCACCCGCGAATTATCCATCAAAGAGGTAGGGACGACTTCCAACCGTCCGAAAAAAACCAGCAATTCTTTTGAATTTACGTCCTTCTGGGCAGACGCGGCGAACCGCACGATTCCCGATCTGGTGGATTTCACACAAACGTTTTTCGCTAAACACACGCTGCTGAACATCCTGACACGCTATTGCGTGTTCACCAGCGAAGATTTATTACTCGTGATGCGTCCCTATCAGATCGCCGCCACCGAGCGCATTTTAAACCGTCTTCAGATCGCCCACAATTACAAAACATACGGTACGATCAAAGGCGGCGGCTATATCTGGCACACCACGGGCAGCGGCAAGACGCTGACCAGCTTCAAAACCGCGCAGCTTGCCACGCAGCTTGACTACGTGGATAAAGTGGTGTTCGTGGTAGATCGCAAAGACCTTGACTATCAGACGATGCGCGAATACGACCGCTTCCAGAAAGGTGCGGCGGATGGCAACACGTCCACGCAGGTGTTACAGCGTCAGCTAGAGGACGATTCGAGCCGGATCATCATCACCACGATTCAGAAACTCGGCTTGTTCGTTAGTCGAAACAAGCAGCACGACATCTATAAAAAGCGCGTAGTTCTGATCTTTGACGAATGTCACCGGTCGCAGTTTGGCGATATGCACACGGCGATTACGCGGGCGTTCAAACACTATCACCTGTTCGGCTTCACCGGAACGCCGATCTTTGCGGCTAATTCGTCCAGCGGCGGCAATCCGCTGCTTAAGACGACAGAACAAGCCTTCGGACTCAAGCTGCACTCGTACACCATCGTGGACGCGATCAATGATGGCAACGTTCTGCCGTTCCGCATTGACTTCATTAACACGGTTAAAGAGAAAGACGGCATAAAAGATAAGCAGGTTTCAGCCATAGATGCCGAACGTGCCTTACTCGATCCGCACCGCATTGATCTGGTGACTGGGTACATCATCGAACATTTCGACCAAAAGACCAAGCGCAATGAACGCTATACCGTCAGCGGGCGGCGGTTGGCGGGATTCAATTCGATCATGGCGGCATCAAGTATTCCGGCGGCGAAGCTGTATTATGAGGCTTTCAAGCGGCAGACACACGATCTGAAGGTGGCGACGATCTTCAGCTACGCCGCCAATGAAGAAGATGCTGATGAAGACTTTGATAATACCGCACTGGATCAGAACAGCCGTGACTTTCTGGAGTCGGCGATTACTAACTATAACGCGATGTTCGCCACCAACTTTGATACGTCGGCGGATCGCTTCCAGAATTACTACAAAGACCTGTCGCAGCGGGTGAAAAACCGCGAAATTGACTTGTTAATCGTCGTCAATATGTTTCTGACAGGCTTTGACGCGACCACGCTCAATACACTGTGGGTAGATAAAAACTTGCGCCAACATGGACTGATGCAGGCGTTTTCGCGCACCAATCGCATCCTCAACAGTGTCAAGACCTTCGGCAATATTGTATGTTTCCGCGATCTGAAGGGGGCAGTTGACGATGCCATCGCCCTGTTCGGTGACCGTGAAGCGGGCGGCATCGTGATCATCCGCACCTTCCGCGAATATATGGACGGCTACGAGAAGAACGGTCAGCATCAGCCCGGCTATGCCGAATTGATTGAGCGGCTGACGGCAGATTACCCCCTTGATCAGCAGATCATTGGCGAAACCAATCAAAAAGAGTTCATTCGGCTGTTCGGGGCGATTCTCAAAATCCGCAACATCCTGACGGCGTTCGATGAATTTGAGGGCAGCGACCCGCTGACAGCGCGTGATCTTCAGGATTATCAGGGTGTGTATCTTGATCTGCGCGATCACTTCCGCCCCGAAGGTCAGCGCGAGGAAATCAACGATGATATTGTGTTTGAAATCGAATTAATCCGTCAGCTTGATGTCAACATTGACTATATCTTGATGCTGGTGGCGCAGTACAAGGCTGACAACGGTCAAGATAAGACCCTGCTTGACAACATTTATCGGGAGGTCAATTCAAGCGTTCAGTTACGCAGCAAGAAAGAATTGATCGAGGCGTTCATCAACCGTGTGAATGCTTCCACGCAGGTAGATAAGGCATGGCAGGCGTTCGTCAGCGAGTCGGCAGAGCGCGATTTAGCCGCATTGATCGCAGATGAGAATCTCAAGGATAGCGAAACGCGCACATTCATCAAGCACGCCTTCCGCGACGGGGCGATCAAGACCACTGGTACGGACATTGATGCGATTCTGCCCCCCGTGCGACGCTTTGGCGATGGGAATCGGCAAGAGAGGAAGCAGCGCATAATTGCTGAACTGCTGAAGTTCTTTGAGAAGTATTTCGGCGTGTACAGCTAAACACATCCAACAAGGGCGGATTGCAGTAGCCAACATAGAGCAACCCAACAGAAACGTACCGCACCAGGACAAGTTGGAACAGGAATTCTCTCGCACTACCGCCGACGCGGCGAGTCTACAGCGCGGGTCGCCGCCCTATCAAACACCGTCGGCAATACGCCAATCCCACCGTTCCGGCGGGACTGCCGAACCACCGCCTAAAACGGCGACCGAAATACAGGTCGCCGTTTTTGTTTGACAGGTTCCCCCCTCTGCGCTGTGCCGTTCGGGGCGAGCGGTAGCGCTCCCCTGAGCTGGCAGACTCCAGCGCCTGATGG
Source organism: Anaerolineae bacterium (assembly GCA_019912965.1). Classification (GTDB taxonomy): domain Bacteria; phylum Chloroflexota; class Anaerolineae; order Aggregatilineales; family Phototrophicaceae; genus CFX2. The sequence continues at coordinate 12,518 of JAIOHM010000137.1, read as the reverse complement.
AGGATTTTCATCATGATCGACTCACGTTTCGATATTCGCCCATTTCCCCGTGTTGCCACATATCCCACTGTTTGGGGTGGCAAGCTGTCATTTGAGCAGATTTCAGACGACATTCGTCCGCGTGCCGCGAAGATGCTGCTGCGTCAGTATCGCGTCTGGCCGCAAGACCTTGATGACTGCCTGCAAAACGGGCTGATGTACATCTGGGAGCAGCTCGCCGCTGACCGTGATTTCCTCGCTAGGAAGAGCCGATTTGAAGCGGCACTCATCGTCTGCCACCGTTCGAAATCCACCAGCATCCGCAAACAGAATCTTCGCTACGAATACATGGAAGATTTCTGGGTAAAGCAGGATTTCAAGCATCCCGAAGAGATGCAGATCAGCGGCATGGAGCGCTTCAAAATCGCTGGTGAACACTGGGCGACGTGGGCAACGCTGACTGACATTCGCATCGACATCGAATGTGCCATTTTGACGGTTTACGAGCAGGTGAAAGATGATCCTGTCGGGTTGCTGGCACTTTACGCCGCGACGACCTCCGTCACCTGCAAAGATTTGGCGTATGTCGTGCCGGGCAAAGGCGAGGAAGCTATTCGCTGCCGAACTGTGGCGATTCGTAACCAGCTTCGCGAGATGTTGGGTACGCTCCAGCGCGAACAAGCAACATGGCGTGAGAAGTTCGATTCTGGTGAGGTTGAACCCGCGCTCAAGCTACTCGAACGGCATCCAGAGCATGACATCAAATACGCTGCTATTCGTGGACTGATCGAAGGTAAGAGTTCGCGGCAGGCGGCGCAGGTGTTCGGGCATAACGTCAATACGCTACAATCCCATCGCCGACGGGCGAACAAAGAACTTGCACGAGCTTACGGCTGCACCGCATGAGGTCAGCCGTTTTTGTTTCTATAGTTGGTGAGTGTGTGAACAGGCACACTCACCGGCTATTTTTTTGCAAGTTATTTAATTATATATAATATTCTTGATCTGACGCTATGAAGTCATTTTGACAGATAAAAATATCCTCTATCTTATACGGACACGGTTACGGTTTATCACCTGTTGCTGGACCAAATTGTATAGATTTATTGTCTGATCTGAGTGTTCCAATGTGACGGCCAATGCATACGGTTGTTTTGGTGTTATCTCTTTCGTCATACCTGCACTTGCCGCACATGTGATTAGCAGATAAAAGCTATCATCTTGAGGAGCAATATATTGTTCAAACTGATTTTTGAGGTTAGTTGACCAAACACCTTTCTGTAATGTTCCTTTACTCCTACGTGTTGTTGTTGGCTTTAGATTGCATTCTTTGTTGGCGGTTTTTTGCGTTTGTGACGATGGATCTGCACTGTCTTTATCAGCATACCAGTTCACCAGATCATTCGCCGTTACACCTCTAAAAAGCTTGAAATCCATTTTGACACCAATATAGTCACGACGTGCAAATCTAACGGGTGCGTTATAGGCTAATGAGATGATTATTTTTCTTTCACCTTTGCTCTGTTGAAATTCCTGGGGAATTGGAATCTGATAGAGTTGAATTGTATCAAGTTCGGCTTCTTCCTCCGCGATCAGTGTTACGCGATAATCTGTTGAAAACAGGGCTTTATCTAAATCAGGTTTGCCGTAACCACATAGTTTCAGAATAGAGTCTTGTGTCTCAGATTTTTTCTTGTCAAACAGATTTTCTATTGCGGGAGGAATAGAGGATGAATTAGCAATCAAAGTCCTTACTAGACTCGAAGATGCGTCGGGATACTCCCCTATGATTCTGGCTGCGAGATGGGCTACTTTGGGAGCAGCAAAGCTTGTTCCAATGTCTGTAGAAAAAAGTTTGTCACCTATAAACTTTGAATTTAAAGATATAATTCCAAGCTCTTGATGTGGTCTAATTGCGTATCCATCCCAAAACATATTACCGCCATCTTCACAAACCTCCGGCTTTATTGCCCCATTAACGCCTGGTCCAATACGAGTGAAGGGAGACGGCGTATCGCGTTCTTGTGCTACTGGTTGAAAGTTGACATCATTCGGATAACGGGTGTTAAAGTCTTTTCTGTTTGATAAAGCACCCACTGTAATTACATTGGCTGCAGTTGCAGGATCAATAATTCGTGTATCATTTACCTCATCAATACCATCAAGAAGGTAATAAGGGTGATTTCTGAATATATCCGCCGCTTCATGGTTGTAAAAACGTCCCAAAGATACATTCCCTGCGGATACCACAACAATGATATCTAGTTCACGAACAAGGGCATCAAGCACATGTGCCCAAGCATATTGTTTATCCCCATCGTGGTAGGTCTTTGTAGCATCACCAATTGAAATGTTAAAGACACGGCATCCGTACTGTTCCGCAAAGTAACGTATTGCTTCCTCCATTTGAGTAACAATAAGTTTGTTGTCATCAAATTGATTTTTATGGTTGAGAACTCTTGCACTGAATATATTAACTGGTGGTTCGAATTTTCGTTTATCAATGCACTCTTGTATATCTCCGTACAGTGCTATGCCCGCGACAAATGTGCCATGAGGATGAATATTTCCAGATCCCATTGAAGATGGAACGGATATGGTATCTCCTACCGCAGGTCCCAAGAATGGATGATTCGCAACAACTCCACTATCTATTACACAAAGCGAAGGTGCGTCATCTTTCGGTTTAGTAGTTTCCTGAAAATCAGACGTGGAAAGTTCAAGGTCTTCAGCTAATCCGAGGTTTGGTTGTGGAGGAAAATCAATAAGCTGGATGTTATTATCTTTAAACAACCTCTCAGTAAATTCACCTCTAATCCTGATACGTGCCATAAGAATCATATATTTATCATATGTATCTAAAATGCTTCCGTTGCTAGACTCTACAAACTCTTGAAGTAAACGAAGTAGCTCAGCGCGCTCTTCAGAAGAATCGAAGTGCCAAAAGCGTAAATCAAAAGTGTAAATTTCGTCCGGTTTAATATCAGCAGAATACACGCGAGAACTTAGCCTGTCTTCAAGTGATATTTCTTCAATTGAGTTTATATTGCTGAAGAAATTGTTGTACGTAGGCTTCTTTTGAGTAGCACTCGCCACTTCGCTGTATTTGTCAGCTCGTTTAGTAACCTCCTCCAAATTGTCCTTTGCCAAAACATACATACGATTTTCCTCGTTTTCGTCGAGAAGAACCATGTTATTTCTTGCCAATTCATCTTCACTCAGAAGATTTTCAGCATCAACCTTTACGACCAAAACAGGTCTAATCGCTGGTGGAAGGTCCGTATCTTTTTCTCCATCTTTGTGGTGTTTTCGTATTTTATCTATATCGTCACGAAGTTTCTTGCCGTGAGAAATATTATCTCGATCTGGTACTTGCCCAAAACCAGGTCTCTTCTGACGATTGGGGTTATTTGGAAGACGGTCTAAACGTATGTGGGGCTTTAAGTCATTCATCAGTCTGTTGATTGCTCACTGTTTTCGCGATTACTTCCATACGACGTTGATGATATCTGACAGCACTCTCGAATATAGTATCAGTCACTTCATCACTGTCTTCGAGTATGCTGCGCTTAACTGCATCTATACACGCCAGTTCAATGTCAGATTGTGACCAACCACTTAGTTCAGATGCATATTTCTTATATTCTACGCTATGTGGTAGATTTCTCAACTTGAGTTTAATTAGGCTTATAATGGCATTTTTATCAGGAAGTGAAAAGAACAAGATATCGTCAAAACGTCTCCACAAAGCCCGGTCCAATAAATTCTCATGATTAGTGGCAGCTACAAAAAGACTCTCCGATTCAAAATTATCAAGCAACTGAAGAAATGTGTTAACTACACGTTTCAATTCACCGTGTTCGTACTGATCCTCGCGACTCTTACCTATCGCATCGAATTCATCGAAGAATACAATCCACTTTCCTTTTGAGGCAAAATCAAAAATTTTTCTCAGGTTAGCCGCTGTTTCCCCAAGATACGAAGAAACAACCGAATCAAATCTTGTGTACAAAATCGGTAGATTTAACTCAGTAGCTAGAACCTCACATAGAAGAGTTTTTCCAGTACCAGGTAATCCTGCAAACAACAGTTTTCTTTTAGGAGATAATCCATACGAATAGAGTCTCTCCCGGTATCGGTATTCCTTGATGATTAACTCGATTTGTGTATTTAAGTTTTCATCCAGTACGATATCCCTCATTGATTTGGTTGACTCTTTAATATCAACAAGAGATACACCGCTCTCGCGATCTGTTGGTAGTTTTTGCCAATTTGGTGAAGCGCGATGTAGTGTTTTTGGTGTGCTTTGCTCAATAATCCGCTCTAAATCACGTGCTAAGAGATTGTGATTCTTGTTTCTTTCTTCCACAATTATCTTATGCGCGACAGCCCTGAATTGCTCATCATCACCCTGTTTATAACTACTAAATAGCTCTCTAATTAAATCCCCGGTTGCCATAGAGCATCCTGTCACACATAAAACATATGTTCTACTCTATTTTAGAGTAGATACCAATTTTTGACAATAGGACTCCGATTATATTGTGATTTGTACTCGATTGCCAAGTAACCAGAATTTGATACCAGACAACATACATAACGGAACTGACCTGCGGAATTGTACTCCATCATTCTGAAAAACTTCCAAGTCGATCCTGCAATATTCCACTTGTTGCCCCTCCTCATCTGCTACGTTAGGATATCAGTTCAATCAACGGGAACACCCGCTGCACAGCCAGCTTTTGCAATCATTTCAGCAGCCCTTTAGCTAATGTGTAATTTTACATCCAGATTGTCAAAACTGACGGGGCAAAACTGTAGGATTACACGGGTTGAGGGAAGTGACTTTGCTATGCTGAGTGGGAGGGTAAAACCGGAGCATACGAGGATGCACTTGAAGTCAGAAGGCTCGCGTGAAAAACAACTGAATAACGGCACGAATCTGGTAGATGTCTCACGGACACTGCTCAGAATCGTTGCACGACTATCTAAAAACGAGTACACTGAAAGCAATTCGATCCAAAATGGACGACAGGCCGAAGTGGTGGTACACGACGACCTGTCTGACCCCGCGAGTGATAGTGACACGTCGCAGGGCTAGGAAGCATTGTACATTATGCGCCTTGCTCTTGCCGTATCATTTCGCGGGAGTAAGGCGTTTTCCGTTTAAGCAGGCGCTGAATGAGGAATTACAATGCCAAAACGGTATCGTAAACGCGAAGAAGAGAAAGCCGATCCCTACCGGGTGCAGCCTTTGCCGCTGCATCGTCCGGTGGCGGTGTATTATCGCCAGTCGTCTGAGGGACAAATCGGCAATATTAACACCACCCTGCAAACAGTCGATATGGTCGAACATCTGATGAAACAGGGTTGGGTACGTGACCAGATCATCATGATTGACCGCGATGCAGGCATCAGTGGGACCAAGAAAATCACTGAGCGTCCGGGGATGTCTTACTTGCATACGCTCATTGAGAACGGCGAAATCGGGCTGGTTGCCTCGCAGGATGTAGACCGATTTTTTCGTGATGTGACCCAAATTCAAACCAACATCTTCATTGATACTTGCCGCCGCAACAATGTGCTGGTGCTGACACCGACCTTTGTGTATGACTTCGCCCATCCCACGCAGGGACGCTACCATATGCAGATGTTCCGTGATCACGCGCAGCGTGCCGCCGATCATCTGGAATACCACATCAAAGGACGCTTGATGCAGGCGCGGGATTATCTGCAAGTGCGCGGCATCTGGACGGGTCGCAGCGTGGCAATTGGCTACATGGTCGATCTGCGCGAGAAACTGCCGGATGGCACAGCCAATCCACAGCACCGGCACTATGCGCCTTTTCAGCCATGCGCTGATGTCGTGCTGGCGTATTTCAAGCTTTTCCGCGAATTCAACCGTAATCTGTCGCAAACGTGGCGGCATATCTATGAGCATGGACCCTGCTACCCGGAGAACTATACCGAATTAGTGCCGCCAGGCTTCAGGATTGATGTCATTGTTAAGTATCGTGGGGTGAGCGGTGGGCTGATGCCCTCCCCATCGGGACTGGAGTACATGCTGACGAATGTCGCTTATCTGGGTCACTGGTCGTATCGTGGTGTGATTGAACAGTGGCACAACCATGAAGCGATTATCCCCGAAGACCTGTTCATGTATGCCTTCAATGCCCTCTCGAAGGTTGATTTTTTCGGTGAACCTAACCCTGATTACACCCCACAGCGGGTTTACGTCCGACACAAAGTTGAGGATCGTCGAGCGCATCCCGCAACCTACACCGGTCTGGTGTATTCGCATTCGCTACCAGGACACCCTTTCCGAAAAGTGAATACCTGTTATCTGAACCACAACGATAATTACGCTTATATTCTGGCGGATAGTCTGAGCCACACAGTGATGAGCATCCACTCGAAGATTCTTGATCCGGTAGTGGATAAGCTGCTGCTTGAACGCCTGGAAGCCACCACCATCGACGATGAGACCTGGCGGGAGGCACTGGACGGTACACAGCAGAGCGATCAGGGTGATGTCCGACGGATTGAACAGGATATCCGCGCGGCTGAACGTGCCAAGCAGACTATTCTGGATAATCTCAAGACCATCGCCAACCCGGAGATTGTCAAGAATCTGGAAGCCAGCTACGAAGCTAATGACCGCGAGATTGCCCGTTTGCGGGTGGAATTGGAGCGAGTCAGGGCGAACGTAGGACAGCATACGGTGATGCTGGAAGCGCGTCCGACGCTGGAATTGATTATCCAGCGCTGGCAGGATGTACCACACCAGCAGCGCCGCGAGTTGTTTGAGGCATTTGCCCGCCGCATCATTGTGGACAAACAAGGGGATGTGAAACGGCATGTGGTGATCGAGTGGCGGGATGGCACAACCTCGGAAACCGTATTCCGCTCTGGTCGAACCCAGTACACCCTGACAGACATAGAGGCCAAGAAAATGGTGGATATGATTTACGATCAACGTCCGCAGTGGGAAATCCTGCGCGAGTTCCCTGAACTGAACTGGGAAGGCATCGTCCATCGCTTCTATCATCATGATAACCATTCGGGCAGGATCGGCGAAGTTTACAAGCAGCCGCGCAAGTACACCTACCAGCAGACCTGGTATGATACGAAGGAATACCAGCAAACCCTTTTAATTCCTGCGAGTTCGGGCGTTCTTCGTGCCGATCCAGCCGTTCGACGTAGATATTCCGGCTGATGCTGTGCAGTTCGCGTTTCCATTTCTCGACCAGATGCGGCGGTGCGACAATCAGGACCACCTGATCGTCCCCGATTTGTCCGCGCAGCTTCTCAACCACGCCGGAGGCAATGCTGATGGCGGTAGACCCGCCCATGAGCGTCTTACCCGTCCCCATGCTGCCAACGAGCAGGATGCTGTCCCGTGACTGGAAGCCGCGTACTGTCGCGCCGACCACATGCTTCTGGGCGGTGTACATGGGGTATTTGCCCTTCAGCCGGATACGATCCAACCAGCGCCCCATCCCGGCAAAGTCAAACCTGTACATCGGCTTGAACTTCTGGTTGAGATACTGTGTCAGCGCCCGCTTGTTGGCGGTGATGAACCCCAGCAGCGCCTCATCGCCTTCCATCTCGACTACCGTGCCATCCTGCGCCAGCAGCGTCAGAGTTGTTGTGGGTTTGAGCCGGATGGTGGTTTTCTTGACCTGTCGTTCGGGGTCGCCCGGGGCGGCTTCGATTTCGACGCGGGCAATCTGCTCAACGTGCTGCGTCTTGCCCCGGATGGCGACCTGTCCGTAGTCATCGGTCTGGATGACCGCACCGTTGGCAACCCCGGCTGCCAACACCAGCGCCATGTGTCCGGGACGCGGTGCGACCACCGGTTCAATCTGTTCCGGTGGACGCGGGACTTCCAGCAGCGCCTGAAAGCCGTTGGTCTTCCACGCGCCTTGCTCCTGAATCAGCCGTAGCCCCTGTGCTTCGTCGATGATGGCGGGCGCGAACACGAAGCGCGTGATTTGGAGTGGCGCAGGAAGTTTATACAGTGGTTCGGGCTGGGCCGTCAGCGGACGTGGATGGGCTTTCCCGTCCAGAATGCTTTGGTAGAGTTCGGTGGGGTTGGGATGGGTGCCTTTGATGGCGGCGACCACCACCTGATCGTACTCGCCCTGATGTTTACCCGGCAGCGCCCAGACATCCACGCGGCTGCTGTTCTTCGCTAAAAACGCAGCGGCATCTTCCGTGATATGTTGGGAATAGATACACCACAGCGCCAGAGCGCCGTCTTGCAGCCACTTCCAACTGTGCCGCAGATAGGCAAACTCGACGCGCTTGTTGGCTTTGGCGGTTTTATCGTGGTCATACGGGGGATTGAGCCACGCCGCGCCAAAGGCGTTATTGGATGCCAGCAGCCTTTCCACATCGCAGCGCACCGCCTGCTTCGGTCCAAAGCGCTCAATACATGCCTGAGCGCGTTCGCCATCCAGTTCATTCGCGTAGGGGGTGACGCGCCATGTCTGCGCTGCTACGTCCAGAAACAGTCCATCCCCGGCAAACGGGTCAAGCAGTTTCACGGCGGGCGTGGAAGGCATCACCAACGAGACAATTGCAGGATGATGGTGCGGTTCAATAGGTAAGTAACCCATGACCATTTTGCTCTCAGCTCGTGCCATGAGAAGGTTTCCTTTCATAAGAATCAAAAACAGCCCTCTGCCAGTGATCTGACAGACGGCTGTTGCATGGATAGGATGCGATTAATTGGCGATGGGCAGCGTGATTACACCCTGTTCAATACCGCCCGTAATCAGACGTGTCCAGGCATCAATGTCTAAATCGACACTGAGCAGATCAATATCGCCAGCGGAGCGGGTCGGACGGACAAGCATGGCAGTTTGTCCAGCGTGATACAGGTAGCCTGCCCACTCGTCAAACACCGGGACTTTGACCAGTTCGGTGACATGATGTTTGAGCTTCGCCGCTGCCTGTGCCGCATCAGTGCGGAGGATGAAGGTGGTGGACTTGCCGCCGTAATTCGGATTGACCAGCAAATCGTGGCACAGGATCAGCGAGGTAAACTTCGCTTCGGGGATGTTTTGAAAGTAGTCGTGATACATACCGCTGTTCCCTTCGCCAGCCGTGAGTTCGACAGCAGGTGCATCCCAGGGTGTACAGTTCACGATGTCACCCTTAGACAGCTTCGCCCGGATCGCCTCAACTGCCATGCGCGGCCCGCCCATATTCATGAAGACACAGATACCCTCATGGATGGCGTAACCGAAACAGTAGACATTCCCCGTGATGCTGCCGGTCAGCTCACCGACATAAGACTGCCCGATGACTGCCAGTGTCCGTTTCTGGGAGACAGCCGTCGGATGTAAGATGGGTGTGGGCTGTGTTTTTGCCTGAACAATCGCGGTCTGCACCTCATCCAGCGGCGTACCATCCGTTGGAAGTGGTTGCGGTTTAAAGACCCGGATCGTTTGTGGTTCTTCAGACGTATGCAGCTCCGGTGCAGCTTCCGGTTCGGCAGACATTGACTCGTCCGCCAGCGCTTCGGGCTGATGTCCACTTTCGAGCAGCATTCGTTTCAATTCAGCATCGGTGAGTGGCAACGCAGCACCCGGTGGTACGATTGCCCCATGCGTAATACGGATGCCAGGAACAGGTGCGAGATCGGTGAGTTCGCGCTCGAAGTACCAGCCCGTGCCAATGTCCGCGAAGTCCACATCGTAGCTCCAGCCGTGCTGCACGTTGCGGTTGTATAACCGCGAAATCGTCCCCCGTGTGCCAGTGGGAACGGCTTTACCGTCGGGCGTTTCCAGTTCATGCCGGGAATATACCGTCTGACCGATTTGGAATAAACGCGGTAGTACGTCATCTGTCGGCGGCTGTTGTTCGGACTTCACCGACACGCCTAGAATAGCTTCCGCTTCTTCGTCGGAGCAGGGCGCATCGTCCTCAACCTGTGTGGCTATCGCCTCCGGTTCAGTGGTCGCATATTCGGTGATGAGCCTTTTAATCCCGTCAGGCAGTTCCCAACCCACGTAGTACCACGCCCGGCGTTTGCTGCTGAACCGCGCTCCCCAGCGTTTGAGTGTTTCGCGCTGCGGATAGGTGTCGCCGAGCAACCACCACCAGGGACGTTCCTGCGGACTACGCTGGCTCTTCTCGGCGCGAATGCCTGCAACGGCGGCTTCTTTCTCGCCCGTCGATGGCGCAACTGGACGAAACCCCAATGGATTGAAGCCCGGACCGGAACGCGATCCAGGCTCAGTGTAACTTTTGTCTCGACTGTTGGGCAGTTCCAGCCACTTGTCAGCGCGCCACACGAAAACCGCAGCCCGATGGTAGCGCCGCGTCACTGCTTCCGCCCGCGTCAGTTCATCGGCAGTCACGTTCAGCAGCAGATACCCATGCCGCACCGTCGTCGCTCCCTCGATCTGAATGTAACGGTAAGACGCATGAGACGACGACACATCGCGTGCCTTCGCCCCATACAACGCCAGCAGGGTCTCACAGGCAGCACTGCTGTAGCCAATTTTGTACGCGCTCACCATCTGGTTCGTGCCGGGCTTTTTTACCCGCTGCGAGCCATAAGTGTGAACCGCAAGGATATGGTTTTCAGCCATGACCCGCTCCCTTCAATGCGAACGTGATGAGGTGCGCCTCTTTCTGGCGGCTCATCATGTAGTCGTAACCCGCCTTCGTCCCTTTGCTGTCGCCGTTCCAGACAAAAACACCACGCTGCGAATTGTCTATCATCCAGCGGTCACGAACGTGATAGCGGTCAAACAGATATCCGCCTGCGGCGCGATACGTATCACGCTCGACTTTGACATAACTGCCGTGTGAGCAACCACCGTTGCGCGGATTGTTGGTCACGCCGACCACCAGCACTTTTGCCTTCAGCCGCCGACATTCCTGCACCACTGCCATGTCCACGCCTTTCGGGTTATCGCCGACGACGATGGTGTGACCGAGTTGATGGACACGACGCACGACCCGGCGGGCGTAATCCAGCGCTTCGCGGTTGGCATAGCGTGATCCGGCAATCATAATGTGGATTTCCGACACAGCCTGCGGTGGCACGGTGGGAGCAGTCGCGTTGTTATCCACAACACTGCCAGCATCGTCCAGCGGTTTCTGTGTCGCTTGTGAAGTCTGCGTTAATCGTGCTGACTGCGCCAGTTCATCCGCCTGAGCGTTTTGCCCACGCGGTATCCAGGTCAGTGTGACCGTGTGCTGTTCGAGTAACGTTTGAATCTGCTGCCATAGATCGAGATTAGCGACCTGTTCGCCCCGTGCGTTCTTCCAACCGCGCTTGATCCAGTCGGACAGCCACTCGTTCACACCGCGCACGACGTAATTGGAGTCGCTGAAAAGCTGCACCGAAGACCCTGCCTGTTTGAGTGCCTTCAATGCCTCGATGACCGCCGGGAGTTCCATTGCGTTCACCGTCGTGCCTGCCGCGCTGCCCTGTAAGACGCGCTGATGCTCGCCATATTGAAGAACTGCGGCCCAGCCACCGAGCCGTGTTTGTGTCTCACAGCTCCCATCGGTATGAATGACAATCGGGTTCATCTCAACCTCCGCGTAATTAAGTTCGTAATGTGCTAAGGTAAAAAAAGAGCCGGTTCATCACCGAGTGTTGCGAACTTCGCCAATCGCCTCGAAACCAATGCCATGATGCTGGGCGACCTTGGCGAGGATCTCGACCAGAATATAGCGGTGACAGTGCTTGGTCGTTGCGTATGTATCCTTGCAGTAGCAGCACACAATCAATTCATTGCTGCTCAAGGCTTCCAGAAATGCTGACGGATGCGCCTGATAACGCTGACGCATCAAGTCGGTATACTGGCGGCGATACTCGTCCCAGGTGATTTCATCCCGTTTGGACTGCATCACCATCTTCCAGGTTGGCGCGAACACCGCCCCTAACCCTGTGCCACTTTTGATCGTCGTATTCAGCACACGCTGTCCGACACGTCCTTGATAATCAATCCGCGCGGTTCCCACGCGGCAAATGTGTTTGGTTGGTTCAGTCATACTGTTCACTCCAGACTGAGAAAATACGAAATGAAAAACGCTCTTACACGCAGGTTGCCGCCCGAATGCGCCCCGGCACAGCTCAGTTGATTAAGCCGTGACCACGAGACGTTGACCCTTCCGGTGAGCAGTTTTTTGTCTTTTGCTGCTCCATCCGCGACGATCTGCGCCCGAATCCCCATGTGCAGCTTGGCAAAGCCATCTACCGAGCAGTCAAAGCTGCTCACTCCAACGGAGAAGATGACCCTGCATCACAGGTTCGGGAGCGGTTGATACAGCGGGACATTGCGATCAGCTGTAGGACTCCGTCGGGGCACAGTGGCTCCGGGATAACTTACAGCGCGCCCTTTCGAGCTAACGCGGCCTGGCTAACGATGCATCCGTCTGATCGATAACCCGCATGTATTTTTGTTAAGGTGCATTTCTGCACAGGTCTTACCACGTCGGGGTTCCCCGCTGCTCACCTGAAAGGCGGCACGGGTTTGCTATGAGAGAAACGGCGCAAGCCAGAAGCAAAC
>JAIOHM010000136.1 GCA_019912965.1 Anaerolineae bacterium | reverse complement strand
CAACCCCCTCGTGGCTGACAACTGCGGCAAGGTCGGTCAACCCCACCCCCTCGTGGCTGACAACTGCGGCAAGCTTGGTCAACCCCACCCCCTCGTGGCTGACCACTGCGGCAAGCTCGGTCAGCCACTCGCCCTCCCCGTACCGGAGAGGGGAATTATTCATCCTCAAACATGTTTTTGGTGCGGGGGGCGTCATCGGGTTTGACACGTTCGGCCTGCTTGAAGGTGCTTTCGCGTTTGGCGGGCATGTTGACCGTCCCGCCTTTCAGCAGGGCATCAATCGTCAAAATCTGAATGCGTGGATAATCCCGCCCGTCCCATTCCGAGTGATAAAAGCCGCCGCTGACCGCCTCGGATTCCATATCGCGGGTGGGGTTTTCCAGCGTGATGAAGATGCCCAACGCCGCGCCTTCGCGTTCGACTGTGCCTTTCAGGTCGCGCACATCGCCGCTTTTGACCTTGCCGGATTTGACCTGCACAATCGCCCGTTTGGGTTTGCCGCTGCTGTCGTCGATGAAGTTAATCACGCCGTCGATGCCTTTATCGCTGCCCTTTTTCCCGGTTTTGCTGCCTTCCTGTCCGCCGAGAGGTTTGGCGCGGACGAGGGAAAGCGCCCACCACTGGAACTGATAGCGGTCATCGGAGGCCAACTGCCGCGCCGCGCCTACATCTTCCGGCTCACCGATGACGTTGTAATCTTTAATGGCTTCCAGATCGAACATGCTTTTAAGGCGATATTTTTGCAGGGCGATGCTCAGATGGGTGATGTCGATGCCCAACCATTTACGACCTAAGGTTTGGGCGGCAGCAATCGCCGTTCCACAGCCACAAAATGGGTCAAGAATCACATCGCCGGGATTGCTGCTGGCGTTAATAATCCGTTCAAGCAGCGAAACAGGTTTTTGAGTGGGATAGTCTAGCCGTTCTTTCGCCTGAGAGTTTACAGGATTAATGTCATCCCAAGAATCGCCAATTGCTATTCCTTTAACTTCATCAAGATACCGCTTATATCTAGGCACAGCGCCAGGACGCGGTTGCACTATCCTGCCCTCAGCATAGAGTGCTTCCATTTTTTCTTTGCCATATCGCCAATATCTAGTAACCCCTAAAAACTCGTATTGAGGATGCCCTCGGCTGCCTGCGCCCGGAGCTGTTAGATTGTCTAAAGTATAGGCACGCCCATCTGAGTCTTTGTTGCGATACTTGTCCGAAATGTATTCATCGGAATATTCAGCAAATAATTGATTAAAAGTAGCTACACTTCTCGTATCTTTGTGATAGTGCAAAATTACATCCCGAATACGCGGCCAGTTTTTAGCGCCTTGTCGGAAATCACTCTTAGTTGTGGTACGTTTCCAGCTAATTTCATTAATAAAGTTTTGCGGGCCAAATATTGAGTCAAGGATAATTTTCAGATAATGACTGGCCGTAGGATCACAATGTAGATAAAAAGTACCCGTCGGCTTCAAAACGCGATGCAGTTCGACCAAGCGGGCGGTCATCATCACCAGATAAGCCATCACCTGATTCTTACCAATAATCTGGTGTAGGGCGGATATTGTGGCGCTCACCCGTTCCGGCGCGTCCGTTACCAATTCATGATAGGTGTGTTCCGCCGTCCGCCCCCAATGCCATGTATCCTCGAAGGCCACAATCTGGGCGTCGCTGTCCTGCCCGCTTTCGTCTTTAAACAGGACGTTGTAATTGCGGCTGCTGTTGAAGGGCGGGTCGAGGTAGATCAGGTCAACGCAGGCATTGGGGAAATAATCCCGGTTGCGGAGAATATCGAGGTTATCGCCGTAAAACAGGGTATTTTCGGGCATGGGTGTCTCTCGGTAACGGTTGAGTCGTATGGATGCATAGAGTATAACATGAAAGGGGAAAGCTGCCCCCATATGCGGAAAAGAACCTCACCCCCCTCGTGGCTGACAACTGCGGCAAGCTCGGTCAGCCACTCGCCCTCTCCGTAGTAACAGAGAGGGGAGTCAATCCCCACCCCTAGCCCCCTTATAAGGGTAGGTATTTAACGAATGGGTTGTTGGGTTGTGCCGCCAGAGGCTAAAGCCATCTGGCTAAGGGAAATCAAGCCCACTAAAGGGGCTAGAAAAGACCTTAAAAGGTTAATAAGGCTCGGCAATATTGAGACATTACGGCGAATGATGTGGAAGATAAAAACCTACTCCTGGAAGCCCCTAGCCCCTCCCCAAACATAGGGAGGGGAATAAAATACAGTGGGCGCAACATGCTGCGCCCCTACGGGACATGTGCAATTTCAGGGCGTTGATTTGGGATGGAGGAAATTCGTAATTCGTATCGTAAGATTACCTGCTCCTACCTGTTTATCAGGCTTACAGGGCATGGGGGTTGTCGTCTGTTTGGTGGAACGCATATCGGGCTGGAATGTGTTATAGTTCAATTTACGATTTTTATACATTTCCAACCTGCATCCTACCTAATCCGGGCGGACGATGAGCGATACACGACTCGTTGGCGGACGTTATGAAATTGGCTTGCTAATCGGTCAGGGCGGCATGGGCGACGTCTACCTCGGGCGGGATACCGTCACCGGGGATACGGTCGCCATCAAATCGCTCAAGCCGGAAATCACCAGCGGCGATCCAGCCCTTCTGGAACGCTTCGGACGGGAAGGCGAAGCCCTCAGCCGTTTGAATCATCCGTGTATCGTCAAGATGCTGGAGACGCTGGAAGAAAACGACCGCCATTACCTGATTATGGAATATGTGAGCGGCGGTTCGCTCAAGGATTTGCTGGAAGAAACGCCACAACTTCCGGTTGAACGGGTGCTGGATATTGCCCTCGATTTATCGGATGCCCTCGCCCGCGCCCACCGTTTGAAGATCATCCACCGCGATATTAAACCCGCCAATGTGCTGCTGGCGGAAGATGGTACACCGCGCCTGACGGATTTCGGCGTGGCGCAGATGGGCGACCGCACCCGCGTGACGGAAACGGGTTCGCTGATCGGCACATATGCCTATATGAGTCCTGAAGGCTGTCAGGGCGACGAACTGGATGCCCGCGCGGATATCTGGTCATTCGGCGTGATGCTGTATGAAATGCTGGCGGGACGCAGACCGTTTGAGGGTACACAACCCGCCGCTGTTCTGACGGCCATCCTGACCAAGCCCGTCCCGGATTTATTGCAATTCCGCGCGGATGCACCCGCCGCGCTGCTGGGTCTGATTTATTCGATGCTGGAAAAAGACCGCGACAAGCGCATGAGCAGTGTGCGGTTGGTGGGGGCGCAACTGGAAGCCTTCATCAAGGGGTCGGATACGGCTATCGAGCGTATGTCCGATCTGTTCAGCGAACCGGAACGACTGCAAACGCCGACACCCAAATACATCGAACTGGTGGATGCCGCCACTACGCCGCCCATCCGTTCCCAGACGCCTACACCACGCCCGCTGACTGCGTTTCCGCGTAAGGTGGTGGAAGCCGCACCGCGTATTTTTATCTCTTACCGCCGTGAAGACAGCATCGCCGTCACCGGACGGTTGTATGACCGCCTGACAGTTGCCTTTGGGGATTCTTTTGTCTTTAAGGATGTGGATAAAATCCCGGTCGGCGCGAACTTCAAGAAAATTCTGGAAAATGAAGTCGCCGCCTGCGACGTGCTGCTGGCGGTGATCGGGGGAAATTGGCTGGATATAACCGATACGGGAGGCCGACGGCGGCTGGATAACCCGGATGATTTCGTCCACATCGAGATTGAAGCGGCGCTGCAACGCGAGGACATTCTGGTGATTCCGGTGCTGGTGAATAACGCCACTATGCCCGGTATCGAATCGCTGCCGGACGGTTTGCAAGAACTGGCGTTCCGCAACGCGGCTATCCTCCGCAATGACCCGGATTTCAACCGGGATTCGCAGCGGCTCATCAGCCAGATTCAGGATAGTTTCGAGATCACTCCAGCTGTTCCCGCCCCGCGCCGTCGTCGTTTTTCGTGGCGGCGCATGAGCCTGCTGGCACAGTTGGCGCTGTTAGCGGTCATCGCTTTTTTGCTGCTTCAACCGACGATTTTCCCTTCTAACGGCAATCCACAATCCCAGACGGGCATCAACCAGACTCCTATCGAACCGGTTGCGGCGGGCGAATATATGGTGCTGGTGGCGGATATGGAGCGCCTGAGCGGGGCAGAACGCGATGTCACCACGCAGATTGTGGATGATCTGCGGCAGCGGCTGGAAAATGATGTGACGTATTCCAACCTGCGGGTGCGGCATTATGGCAGCGTGATTCGCTCGAATGCGGAAGCGCAGGCGACGGCTGAATTCGCCGGGGCACTGGTGATCGTCTGGGGCAGTTACGCCGATAACAGCATTCAGCTTGAAGTGCAGGTCGGTGATCTTTCGCCACTGCCGGATTTGCTTTTCCCACGCGACACGGTGGAAAAAGATGTGAATGTGCGGGTTACGCTGACGGACTCGCGGCTGGAGTCGGTGGTTGCGCCGGTGCTGGCGATCATGGATTGGCTGCATATGATGGAAGGCAACATCTTCGAGATGGGGCGCGCCACCGCCATCTATTATGCACTGGATGTGAATCCGCCTTCGGTGATGGGGAACAGCACAGCGGCACGGTATCACCGCTTTTTTATTGAAGACCCACGTAATCCACAGGTCGCACTGGAAGCCATCAGCGCGGCGATTCGGGATGACTCGTCCAATCCACTGCCGTATATTTCGCGGGCATTCCTGCGGCAACGGTTGAATGATCTCGAATCGGCCACTGAGGATATTGATACGGCGGCCCGGTTCGGCCCGGAACATTGGCCGCTGCCCTCCGCCATGCGCGGTGTGGATGCGCTGCTCATCCGTAACCAACCCGCCGATGTGGTGAGCAACTTTGACCAATTCTTGCAGTACCGCCCGGACGACTGGTACGGGTATGCGATGCGCGGCTTGGGTCATTATCTGCTGCGGGATTATGACGCGGCACAGGCGGATATTGATCGTTCGCTGGCGCTGAATCCACAGGCTAATTATCCGTATCCGTTCGCTATTCTGCTGGCGATGCGCGAAGGTCGATTGGCCGATATGCAGTTGTTGATCGAAACGGTTTCGGCTAAATTCCCCGATCCGCGCTCCGCCGAACGATTGCTGGGTACGGCTTACGGCAGCAACTCGCCATCGGTGTTCAGTCCGGCGATGTCGGCGTTTGTGAACACCCTTTTGCGTCAGTGGAGTCAGGTGGTGGAGGACGCCGATACAGCGGCAGCGATTGATGCCAGCTTTGCCGAAGTCTTTATCTTTCAGGGAATCGCGTACTGCAATCTGGAACAATACGACGAGGCGGAAGCGGCTTATACCCGTGCGCTGGAAACGCTGCCGGATTTCAGCATTCTGTATGGCCTGCGGGCTGAAGTGCGGCTGGCGCAGAACGATCTGGCGGGGGCGCTGCAAGATGCGCGGACGGTTTTGCAAAGTCCGGGCGGCGCGGGTTTCGCACCCCTGCTGCCATTGATTCAGTCGCGCGAACTGACGTGCAAGGAATTTCTGGATTTTGATTTCGGCAGTCTGGAAACCCCAACCGCCGAGCCGGTGCTGCCCACCCTCGCGCCTACAGCCGAACCAACAGCCGAAGCCACGCCCGAACCAACCCCATCGCCCGCCGTTTTCACTGGGGATTATGTGGTGCTGGTGGCGGATTTGGAGCCTTTGGGCGAGGCGCGGGATGTGGCGCGGTTCATCGCCCGCGATCTGACGCGCAAACTGGAAGATGATGTGCCGTTTTCGCATCTGCGGGTGCGGCAATATGACGGGATTATCACCAGCGATGGGGAGGCGCGGGAAATCGCGGAGGCCGAGGGTGCAACGGTGATATTGTGGGGCAGTTACACCCCGGATTTGATCGAACTGGAAGTGCAGATGGGTTCGCTGAATGCGTTCCCCAACATGCCGTATACCCGTTCGCTGCTGGAACGCACGGTCAACGTCACGCTGCGGATGACGGATGAGCGCACGCAATCGGCAGTAGCGGCAGTGCTGGGGGTTGTGGCGGTGCTGCAAACCTCGGATGGGAATGCGTTCGAGGCGCTACGGACGCAAGCGATTCTGGACACGATCAACGCGGTGAATCCAGAAGCGGCAGGCACAGGCATTTCGGCCAATGTGTACCGCTATCAGAGTTTCTTCACGGACAACACCGCCCAATCCATCACGGAAATGGACGCGGCGATTCGGCTTGATCCCAGCAACCCGATTCTATATGGACTACGGGCAGCAGTGCGGGCGCGTACCGGACGATTCCTCGATATGCGGCGGGACGCGGATTCGATGGAACGACTCAGCCCGCCGGATGCGTTGTTCCCAGAATATCTGCGGGCGACCGAACCGTTCATCACAGGCGAATTGGCGACCGCCATCCAGCAGTACGACGCAATTATCGACCAGCGACCGGACGATTGGTTCCCCTACAATATGCGGGCGTGGCTGCGTTATCAGCAGGGGGATTATGAAGCGGCCAAAGCGGATTATGCCCTGTCGATTGAACGCGAACCGAATATGAACTGGCCGTACATCGTCTCGGCGTTGATCGCTTTACGCGAAGGACGGATGAGTGATGCGCGGGGTTATCTGGATGTGATTTTGCAGCAGTTCCCCGATCCCGATTTTGCCCAGCGCACCATCCGCGCGCTGCTGGGCGATCAGGCGGATACCAACGTCGTCGGGCCGATGTTCTCGTCAGTTGGGAACTTTATCCTGAAGCAGTATGACCAGATGCTGGTGAATGTGCAGGCGGCGCTGGTGATCGAACCGGATATGACTGATTTGTATTCCTTACAGGGATTTGCCCATTGCAGTCTGGGGCAGTACGCGGAGGGTGAAGCGGCTTATACGCTGGGCATTGAACGCGAACCGGATATAGCGCTTTTGTATGTGCTGCGCGGGGACGTTCGCATCAAGCAGGGGAATCTGGTGGGGGCGCTGGAAGATGCCAACCATGCGCGGCAGTTGATCGGCGAAAGCGGGCAAGGCGAAGAACTGCTGGCTTATATTGATGCAGGCATTTTGCAGCAGGTGGGCTGCCAAAACTTCTTCGAGTGGGAGCCGCCGCGTTGAACGTTACAAGAACGACCCTTTTTGTTACCTGATAAACAGGGGGTATCAGGTTGTATTACGAACCGTATCTGAACCATTTATCGACTATAAATCAACTCCCAACATTGGATGTGTCATACAGGGACGAAACATGTCTTCGTCCCTCTTCGGCAGACTTCATCAAAACGCGGTTTAGTAGTTTATGGTCGCTGCCTGCGCGTTTTTGATGATCCCTTTTCGAGCCAGCAACATGACCCCAATGGCAAAACCGAGCAAAATGATCCCAGAGAAATAGGGAGCACCAGCGCCGATTTGTTGATAAATCCAGCCAGCCCACAGCGGGCCGATCACACGCGATAAGGCTTGCAGTGATTGGCTCGCCCCTTGAACCCGTCCCTGCTCATTGGGTTCAACCGCCAACGATAACAAACCGCTTAAAGACGGGTTGATGAGTCCGACGCCAATACCGCCGATGGCAAGCGCGAGGTACATCCAGTTTGCGCCCGCCCCAACCGAAACCCAAACAATCAATGCATAACTCAAGGCAAAGAGGACAAAACCCGTCAACGCCATCCCCGCTTCGCCGAGAATTGGCAGCAGCCGTTTAATCAAGAATCCCTGACCCAGCACAGTGAACAAACCGCCGACAAAGAAAAGCAAGCTGGTTTCATCCACCGTCCACGCGAGATGATCCTGGGTGAAATAGCTGAGGTTGCCTTGCAGCAAGGCATAGATCGCCCCCCAAATAAAGGTGACCAGCAGCAGTTGACGTATTTGGGCTATGCCAAAACTCTGGCGCAGTTGGCTGAAGGGGTTCATCCGCGCAAGGCCGATTTCTGCTGCACGCTGTTCAGCGGGCAAACTCTCTTTGAGGGTGAAGAACCCAACAATGGGGAGTATAAGGGTAGCGACGGCGGCTGCATAGATAACGGCCAACGGCTCTTGGGTGATATTCAAGATTAAAACGCCGAGGGCTGGCCCAATGACGAATCCCAAACCACCAACTGCCCCGATCAAACCAAAAAGGTGTGTGCGTTCTTTGGCATCGCTGATGTCGGCGCTGTATGCTTGAATAGCGGCAATATTGCCTCCGGTGATTCCATCAATGATGCGACCCAGAAATAACAGCCACAGCGCCCCGCCCAAGCCAAAGATCAAATAGCCAACAGCCGTTCCCAAGAAACTGATGAGCAGCACCGGACGACGACCATAACGATCACTGAGTGCGCCCAACACTGGAACGGCCAGGAATTGAGCGAGAGAATAGATGGTCGTGAGCAAACCGATGAGTAAAGCACGGTTTTCCGGCGTGGTGTAATCCGCCATGACGTAGGGCAGCACCGGATTGACGATGCCAATCCCGGCGAAATTGACGAACGCACCAATGAGCAAGAACAACACTGCTCCACGATGTTTCTTTGGCATACACAAATCTTCCTTCTGGGCATAAGCCCGTTTGACAGGATTAGAATTGTGATATACGATGCATCATAAGTCACATGAGTTATCATAAAATAACCCGGCAGTTTGTCAATCAGTAAAAGTTTTCAGATATAACTTAGTGGACAAGGTGTCTTAAATTATGGTGGATAAGCGGGTCAAACGTACCCATAAGCTGCTGGCAACTGCGCTGCTTGAACTGGCATCCGAACAGGATTACGCCAGCATCACGATTAAGGACATAACCGAACGCGCCGATGTCGCCTACATCACTTTTTTCCGACACTATGAGACTAAAGATGAACTGCTGGTCACGGTGTTGGAGGAAATTACACAAGAGATTGAAAGCATCGCGCGCGCCAACCAAACAGGCTTTGACCATCACTATGAAGCCAAGTTGGTCTTTGAGCATGTACAGTCCAACGCGCGGCTGTACGCTTTGCTACTGAACAATTCAGGCGCATCCAAAGCGCGGAAATCGGTCAAGAACAGCTTTGCGGAAACGATTCTTCACCATCTCGAAAAACATCAGCTATCCGATATCCCCATCCAAATTGCCGCGAATCATATTGCGGCCTCGTTTCTGGCGCTCATCGAATGGTGGCTCGATGAAAATATGCCCTATCCGCCAGAGTACATGGCGACGATTTATGTGCAGATGATTCTGAAGCCTTTTGATGGGTTGTTAGAACATGGTGATGATCTTCCGCAGCTTAAGAAGCAGCCAGCCAAATCATTCAGCAAGTGATTATTGACCCCTTATGACCCTAAGAATTGGGTGTAGACGTGCGGATAAATATTCTGTACGATGAAATTCACCTGCGGGCAGCGCCGCCTCTGGCACTGCGTCACCCCAACCAGTCCTGTAATCTGTTCCCTGCTGACTGGATAAAATCATGAACACACTTTCGAATGTCTGTGGCCCGGTGGAAGTCGGCGTATCGTCACTCAAACTTGAAGTGATGAGCGCGTGGATTGAAAGTCAATGGATGCCGCGCTTCCCTGATCTGGAACTGCGGACGTATTCCCGCCCGTGCCTTGTGGACGGCTGGCTATGACCAACCCTGGGCACTGGTCACCAATGATGAGCGCTTAACCGGACACGAATATGCCCGCCGCAACTGGCAAGAACAGGGTTTCCGTGACTTGAAAAGTGGTGGTTGGCAGTGGGATGCCAGTCGCATCCGTGAGCCGCTACACATGGCTCGTTTACTGGTCTTGTTAGCCCTTGCCTACGTCTGGATGGTGGCGCTCGGCAGCCATGCGGTCGCTTCCGGTTGTGCTCAACCGCTGCTCAAACGTGCCAATGGCACCCGACGGCGGTACTGGAGTCTCTTCAAGGAAGGCTTACGCTTTTTTGTCCAGCATGTTCAGCCTAACACCGCCTTCTTTTTTCTCCGCTTCATCCCTGACCATCGCTTCACCTAAAACATGTCCTCCCCTCAGCTCAGGGCGAAGGGGTTGGGGGTGGGGATTATCGCCTCCACCACTCCTGCCACTGAGGATGTTCAATACCTGTAGAGGGCGACTCGCTCGGTCGCCCCCTATCTTTGAATGAGGCTTTACTTTCGATCCGGCTCATAGACAAGCGCCACAACGCCTGAGCTGATCGACTGTGATTGCACAAGTTTGAGCGTCGCGATGCTGCCATCTTGGAAAAGGCGTGTGCCTTTACCCAGCACCACCGGGTAGACCAGCAGTCGATAGCTATCCACAAGATCATGCTGCATGAGCGTTTGCACCAGTGTAGCACTGCCATGAACCACAATATCCTTACCGTCCTGCTGCTTGAGCTTGGTGATTTCGGTCACGATATTGTCTTTAATGATATGCGAGTTGTTCCACGTCGCCTTATCCAGTGTTGTGGACACGACGTACTTGCGAACGCTGTTAAAGTAAGGTGCCCCTTCATCCTTGCTCTCTGGCCAGGCTGCTGCAAACCCCTGATAGGTCACACGACCCAGCAGCATGGCATCGCTGGCGTCAGTCTCATCGCCTTTAAACTTCGCGATCTCGTCATTCCAATAGGGTGCAGTCCACGCAGGGTGTTCCATAACACCATCGAGGGACAAAAATTCTGTGACTACGAGTTTTCTCATGGTTTATGCTTCCTTTTTTTGCTCATCACGCCGAATAAGGCTGGGTTGACAGGGACGGCAGATGCACCGCCCCTGTATATCTCGCGTTTCAGACGGATCCCGTCTGAAGCGCCCCCGCCCGCTGATAATTGACCACGATGACCCCAGAGGGTGAAAGTTTGCTTTCAGACACCTTGAAACCTGCTGGTATTGTGCCTTCTGCAAACAGGCGTTTACCCGTCCCTAAGGTGACCGGAAATATTTTCAGCCAGAACTCATCAACCAGATCATGCTTCAGAAGCGTTTGAATGAGATTACCGCTGCCGTGAACTTGCAGGTCAGAACCATCCTGTTGTTTGAGCTTCTTGATTTCATCCGCAACATTGCCCTTTAAAAAGACCGACTTGCTCCATTCATGGGCTGTAAGCGTATTCGAAGCAACATACTTGGTCGCGTTGTTGATTCCGGGGCCTTCATCCACATGATGCGGCCAATAGGAGGCGAATATTTCAAATGTTTTCCGGCCCAACAGCAGATCAAAGGGTTTGCCCATTTGCTCGTCCATGATGTTGCCAAGAAACTCATCAAAATAGGGAACCACCCACCCGCCATGCGTGAAGCCTCCACTGGGGTCTTCCGTAGGCCCGCCCGGAGCTTGCATGACGCCATCCATACTGATAAACGAGAGGACGATAATCTTTCTCATGGTTTAGGCTTCCTTTTGTTATTCGCTTTCAATGATCGTATTTTAAATCGACAAAAGGGCGTGATCTTGGAAAAAAACGCAAACTTCACAGACTGCCGCATTCAATCCATCTGGCGCTTAAAATAGAATTGTTGACCCAGACCATCGGGAAAATTGACCGTATAAAAGCCGCACATTTCCCATCCTTCTATGCCCAGTTGGGCAATAGCAGCCCCCAGCGTAGGTGTCCCCAGACTGCGGCCTTCCGGTTCGCCATTCGCCCTCAAAAGTGTGACGATCAGCATTCGATCCGAAGCCGTGTGTGTTGCCACCATCGTGCAATATTCCCACTTTCTTTCCATAGCCCAATCCTCCCCACCACCCGATACAGGCGGTAGGCAGCCAGCATAATCCAACATTAAGGATGCAGTCTTGGAAAAAAACGCAGTCTGCTCACCTTCCATTCCGCCATCATGGCGGGTTCATCTTTTTTGCTGGGTAAACAGAGCCGTTTCCGGGAACGCTGGGTTAGGAGGCTTTGTTCTGGGTAGGGTAATCGGGTGTTGAGATACCGTTCTGCCCTAGCAGCATGTTCAATTGTGAGGCATGTCCATGAACATGACGAAGGTTGTACACCAGTAATTCGAGGAAACTGCATTCACCCCATCCAAATTGACAGTGCCGTTGAGCTGTTTCGTCGGTCAGTGCCTCAATTGTCTCCCGGCATTTCTGGCGACCATAATCGAGATAGGACTGGAGTTCGTCTTTCGTATAGGCTCTTTCAGGCAGCGGGCCATCGTCGTTCTGCTCGATCAGCGTGAAGGGAGTCGGAGGTAAAAAGCCTTCCTCGGCGCCCGTCAGGTAAAGGTCGAGCCAGAACAGCGTATGATAGACGACGTACCAGAATTGTGAGAATTCCGGTTTCGTATTGGGCGTTTGCCATAGGGGAGCGAGCCACAGTGAATCCGGGCAGGCACGCATGGTATCCGCGAGATAATCAATCGAGGCTCCAAACTGCTGCCAAATACTTGTTTTCAGATTGCTATCCATTTGAATGCCCGCCTTGACCTAAGCTAAATTCTGATGCGGATGTGATTCACGCAGGCTGACTCACAGGTGCGATTTGCGCTGGCGTTTGTCCGATAAAGCGCTTCAGGCTGTTGGTCAGATGCGCCTGATCGAAATAGCCTGTTTCATGCACCGTGTCGAGAATGGACTTGCCGTTCTCTAAAAGTGTTGCCGCCCATTTGGCGCGTTCGATTTGCTGAATAACCTTGTATGACAATCCCGTCGCCCGCACAAAACGATACTGTAGCGCGCGGGGCGAAAATGCCTGCGGCTGGCCTTGTAGTACAGCCCCTACGACCGGATCATGCGCCAGCAGTCCTTCACGCACCAATCGCTCTACAAATGTGTCCGCATTATCAAAATTAGGGATTTCCCACACCGAGCTGTCCAGCCAGAACGATTCATGGCTTGCGACAGACAGGTAGGCATCTCTTCGATCCATGATATTTTTCGGAAGCAGAGTCGGCATAAACGTGCCGAGCTTAAAAATTATGCCCAAAAACTCGCCATCCGCAGGAATAGATGCAGGGGTTGCTTTCGTCTCTGGCCCGCGCACCGAGACGGTCGTTATACCTTCGCATCTTGTCACCACAATCTCGGAATGGCTCGCAGCAAGGGAAGTAAAATCGCCTGCCTGCCCACTTTGGGTATACCAGATTTTTTCGATGAAAGGCGAGTCTGAAGGTCTCACTTCATCAACGATAAAATTTATGTTTTTGTCACCCATCTTTGCATCTCCCGTTTAGCCCACCCTCTATTTTGCAAATTAGTCCGAGAGACGTTCGGCAAGGCCTGGTTCGGTGGCATAACGCACAACGACTTGCGGCGTCTTGTGCCACGCGGCGCAGGCTTGCAGCGTACTTTTAAGCGCAGCGACAGAGCATCATCCACAATCATGCCCATTTCGAGGTGCAGCGCCTTGACCTCAAAAATGCCCTCTTTGCGGTGGGCTTTGGGATCAAGACGGCCAATCAGACGGTTGTGGTACAAAATCGGCAGCGAATAGTAGCCATATATCCGCTTGGATGCTGGAAAATAGAACTCGATTGTGTAATCAAAGCTGAACAGATCACCTATCCGGCGAGTGTCCCACACCAGTGGATCAAATGGGGACAGCAGAGTTGTTTTGGAATGGGGGATTTCACCCGCTGCCGCAGCTTCAACCTGCTTGAGCTTATCAGGATGGATGTAGCCGGGTTTTTCCCAACCTTCCACAGCGACCGTCATCAGGCGATCCTGTTTTTCCAACCGTTTGAGGGCGGCGTTGACCCACGCTTTTTTGAGGCGGAAATAATGGGGAATCCATTCCGCCTTTGTTACACCCAGCGCCTGTATGGTGTAGAGGACGAACTGGTCGTGAGCCTCTTCGAAGGATACCTTCGGCAGTTTGTCGGCATCGGGGAAAACCCGTTCGCGCAAATCAAAATACCGCTGGAAATTATGGCGTTTGCGAACCATCAACTCGCCTAGAAAGTAGAGATACTCCAGCGCAATCTGCTCGTCTTTCCAATTCCACCAGGTGCCTTTCTGGCCGTCGGTGCGCTGAAAATCGGCGCTGCGTGTTTCCCCATAGGTGCGGATGTGATTCACCACTTTTTCGACAACCGTAGCATGTTCATCCAGCCATTTGTTGGGGTTTTTCTCCTCGACGATCCGGCTGCCAGCCCGATACAGCGGATAATCTTCAATCGGCAGGAAGCAGTTGGCGTTTGACCAGTATTCAAACAAAGCACCGGCTTCCAACAACGCATCCAGCCAGTTCGCATCATAGTCACCGAGGCGGCTCCACAACACAAAATAGGGTGCGCGGGCGACGACATTGATGCTGTCAATTTGCAGCATGTGTATCTGGCGGATGGTCGAGCGAACTGCTTGTTGGGTGGCGGGCGGCTGTGAAGCATCATCCAGCCCTTGCGCGGCGATCATCAGCCCGCGCACCGCGTCTTGTGAGAGGGTTTTCATCGGCACACCCTACAGATAGGGAACTATTAAAAGTATACCGATTATAGCAACTGGAACTTTTGTTCGCAAGCCGGATAGTGTGGATGTAAAACACGCGATGCCTGATTTGGAGTTTACCTGCCCAAAATGAGATTGATTTCCAATGGATACAGGTTTAGCCCTATTCCGAAATAATCGTAATATTACCTGCTCCTGCCTGTTTATCAGGTTGATGGTATCCCGTGAATGCCAGATCGCGGGTGAATTTGAGCGGCATGAGAACGGATAGGTGGTTATAATCCGTTATTCTTCACAAAGGCAGGCGCAAAGGACAGCTCATGGAGAGACGTTTATTGCCGCTGGCGCTGACGATTGCGCCGATTCTGGTGTCGCTGGTGATTACAGCAGGATTGATTCTGGCGGTGGGGGCACAGCCGAACGTGGTGTTCGAGAAGATCGCGGAAGGGGCGTTCCGCAATTCGGAAGCCTTCGCGCAGGTGCTCAACTTCTGGATTCCGCTGACATTGTGCAGCATCGGCCTGATTGTGACCTTCACCGCCGGATTGTGGAATATCGGCGTCGAGGGGCAGATGTTGATGGGCGCGGTGTTCGCCTCGTGGGCGGCGCTTTCACTCCCCCTGCCGCATATCCTGCTGATTCCAGTGGAAATCGGGATGGCGATGCTGGGCGGGGCATTGTGGGCGCTGGTGGTCGGTATACTCAAAACACGGCTGGGCGTGAACGAAATTTTCGGCGGCGTGGCCTTGAACGCGCTGGCGATACAGATTTCGCTGTATCTGATTTCCGGCCCGTGGCAGCCACCAGAGGGCGGCAGTGTGCGGTCTTCGCCACCCTTTCAGGCCGATGCCCTTTTACCGCCGCTTGCGGAAACCTTCCGGGTGAGCCTTTTGGCGCTGATTATTGTGGCGCTGGCGGCTGCGGGTGTGTGGCTGGCGCTGCGGGGAACACGCTGGGGCTTGCAGCTCAAAGCCACCGGGAAAAATGCGCGGTCGGCGCTGCTGCTGGGCGTACCAACAACCCGAACCTCATTGAGTGCGCTGGCGGTGTGTGGAGCGGTGGCGGGCATCGCCGGAGCGTACCGGGTGCTGTTCACCTATGGCAGTTTACGGCAGGGCGTTTCCGGCGGCATCGGATTTCTGGCGTTGCTGGTGGTGCTGCTGGTTTCGGTGCGGATTATCTGGGTGCCGCTGGTGACGATTCTTTTCGCGGCGATTCTGGTAGGCAGTTCACGCCTGAAAATCGCCACCGGGCTGGATGCATCGCTGGCTTCGGTGCTGCAAGATATTGTAGTGCTGGTGGTGCTGCTGTTCAACGGGGTGCGGGCGCGGTTTAACGAACGGCGAGAGAAAGCCGTACCAGAAGCGGGGGCAGCACATGAATGACCAACTCATCAATATTTTAGGCGGCATTGTCACCAGTGCCACACCGCTGGTCATCGCCAGCATTGGCGAAACCATCACCGAACGGGCAGGCGTCACCAATCTCTCGCTGAACGGCAGCATCATTCTGGCGTCGATGGTCAGTTTTGCGGCGGCGGTGACGGTCAGAAACGGCGGCAGCAGTACGGAAATCGCGCTGCTGGTCGGGGTGCTGGCGGGGATGCTGGTCGGCGCATTGATCGCGCTGATTATCGCGGTCGCCGGGATTAACCTGCGGCAGGATCAAGTCGCGGTCGGCTTCGTGCTGACTCTGCTGGCGGCTGATCTGGCGCAGTTTTTGGGGCAGCCGTTCATCCGCATTCCGGGGCCACAATTTCTGGATGCCCGTCTTCCGCTGTTGAGCGATATTCCGGTCATCGGTTCGATATTTTTTCAGCAGAGCATTCTGGCCTACATCAGTTATGCGTTGGTGATCGGCGCGTGGTACTGGATGTTCCGCACCCAATTTGGTTTGGCATTGCGGGCAGTTGGCGAACGACCGGAAGCCGCCTTCGCGCGTGGGACGCGGGTCAACCGTTTGCGGTATATCTATACCCTGATTGGTGGCGCATTGGTCGGTTTAGCCGGTTCATCCTATTCGTTGTGGGTCAAGGCAGGCTGGGCACTTCCGGCCAATATGGATGGCGACGGCTGGATTGCGCTGGCGATTGTGATCTTCGGGGGCTGGCATCCGTTCCGGGTAGTGCTGGGTGCTTATCTGTTCGCCGCATTGCGAACGCTCGCTTCCGTGATTCAGAGCAACCCGGATGTGAATATTCCCCTGTCGCTGTTGAACGGCATCCCGTGGGTGCTGATGATCGTAACGCTGATGCTGGTGAGCAGCGGTGCGGTCGAGCGATTGCTCACCGTGCTGCCGCGACGGGCACAGGGCTGGGCGCGTAACTTTTTACGCTCCGATCCACCCGCCGCGCTCGGCACACGATTTGAAGGGGATTAGGCGCTAAGTCCAAAGCACTGAGTAACAAGTAATGAGGCTAAATTACCCGGCAATCTTTGCGTTCGTACTCCTTGTAGGTTTGGTGGTACTTTATAAAATCGCCGAATCCTCTGTAGAGACTTATGCAAAGCAGATAACGGTTGTTTATCCCTTGATGCTATGGGCGCAAAATTGGGTCATTTACCTTGCAGCATTTGTCCTATCAGGTTTTTGTGTGGTAAGGGCTTGGCGGCAAACGAAACTAAAATCGGTTAAGGTGTTAATGGGTATTCTGATTTTGGTCGCGTGCTGGTTATTAATCGCTGTTGGATGGCATTTCTTTACCACGCCGCAGCAGGAATATCGCAACCAGACCCGGTTCAAAGATCATGTGTATTATCTGAATGTGAGTTTCGGGTATGTTCTGGGACACGACTGTAACCTGACAGCCTACATTGTGTACCAGTGCGACAGTCTGGGAGTTATGTGCCAATCGTTCACTACGCCTTATCTCGATTCATATCCCTTAACCGGGTGTTCGGGGCAGTTGACGACGAACGAAGAAACCCGATTTTTTGTGGACACGGACATTTTGTATGTACAAATCGGCGCTGAGAAATTCCGCGTTTCGTAGATTTTAAGACTAAGACATTCATAAGCGGTAACTGTATAACTGAATACCTCAGCTATTAACGAGAACAAGCCTGTTGAACCGCTTCAAAAAAATTGCCAGCCTCCCCATTGTCTGGAGTTATGGGTTGGTATTGATCTTCTTGGCATCCAGCATCTTCCAAAAAGACTGGATGGTGGCAGCTAATGTTTCAGTGCCATTTTGTGGCGAATGCCTCATTTATGAGATGGGGCGTTGGGGTTGTTTACTCCCTGTGCTCATCGCAACCACCTGCTTTTCACTTATTCGAATTCGCCCTGCCAAACTCAAAATCGCACATGGTTTTATCCTGTTGGGGCTATTAGTTGTGGGGATTATTTTCCATCGTGATCTAGTTATAGCTAAAGATGTGCTTTACTTCACTGTGCATCGAACAGCCTTTAATGAAGTAGCTAAAATCTTGGCGCAGGAATGTTCTGACTTAAAATGCGAAGCCTATACAACCCTTGTGCCATTTGATTATCAAGCAGAGTTGGGCAATCCACACATTTGGGTTGCCCCTGTCAACATATACATGGGGAATACAAATACCCGAACAACTTTGAGTATCAATGTTACTGTAGCCCGTTATACGACTTTCGCGTATGTCGTTGGGCAAACTGAAATCCCCTTTTATGCATCCACAAAAAGATTTGGTTGGGAATGCAATTATGCTTTGGGCGATCAGTGGTTTTTATGTTAGCGTCTTATGGATAAAGTTTGTTCACGCAAGAGGTAAGCTGGAGTGCAGAATATTGATCGTCTACTGACTCATTTTTGGACACGCCTCAAACATACCCTATCAGGTGATCCGCCTACAGTAGAAGCAAAACCATCCGTAGACACCAAACCCATCGGTAAGAAAAAGCAAGATGAACCGCCGAAGTACCGCGAGATTAAGTGGCGCGTAACTTTTTATGCTCCGATCCACCCGCCGCGCTCGGCACACGATTTGAAGGGGATTAGGCCTCAGTTTGCCGGAATCCCCCACATTTCTATGCTGCGGATGGTACGGGCAAAAAGCAGTGTGCTGTCGGCGCTGAAGACGATTTCGTAGAGGTTATTCAGGTACGGCAGCACCGTGACCGGTTGCGTTTCGCCAGCAACCACCGCCGTGACATCATAAAGCGCGATGCCATCCGTTTGTTGAGTGGCGATCAGTGTCCCATCGGGACTGAAAGCCGCTGCCTCGCCGCCTTCAACCGCCGCAATTTGCGCCCCGGTGTTCACATCCCATAAAACGAGGGTGTCTGCTTCATCCCAAATCCCCGCATATTGTCTCGTCAATAAATAACGTCCATCCGGGCTGAACTGCGGCTGATACATCCCCTCAATCACCGCCGGATTCAGATCGGATTCGCCCATCGTCCCACCGCGCTGAATCAGTTCATCAACCTTGAGTAGAGTCAGCCGATATTCAGATGCCGATGGCCCATCCCCCAACTCACGATAATCGATCAACACCGCCAGATATTCACCATCGGGGCTAAAACGAGTCCATACGCTGCCAGACATCGACCCCCATGTTTCAAAAATCGCTAAGGGCTTCAGATTTTCGCCACCACCCAGTCGAAGAGCTTCATCCACATCCCATAACGAAATCAGCGTTGAGCGCCGGTCATCGGTCGCCGTTGCCAGCACGCGACCAGAGGGACTGAATGCCTGTGTCAGCGGGTATTGCCCCGGAAGATTCCATGAAGCGACTTCATCACCGTTTTTCAGGCTGAACAGATGCAGATTATTGTTATCCCCCCATCCAGAAAAAGCCATCAGCGAACCGTCAGCATTCAAGGCACTGCCCCGCACATATGCCCCAATATCATTGATCGTCACCGGGTTAGAGAAAGCAACCGAAAAATCACGAACACTCACTGTGCCATTGTCGATCAACAACCGCTGACCATCCAGCGTAAACGCAGCCTCAACGCCGTTGAATCGCGTCATAGAACGCCCACTCAGCAGATCGTAAAGGTGCAGATTTTCACCCTTAAAAATTGCCCGTCCACTGACCGGACTAATCACGGTCGGGTTGCCGATGAAATCAGGAATCGCGGGCAGCAGGGTATCCGCGCTGCTTAACCCGTTGACTACATGCACACCACCACTTTCCCAATAAGCCGATTGCGTGAACTGTGGATTCCGAATGCTGCTTGTTGGCAGCGTGCCGAGGGCTTGCCCGCTGCTGATGTCATACAGGGAAGCCGCCCCGCTTTGAGCATACCCGCCGGAAAATGCGACAACGTACTGACCATCCGGGCTAAACGTGAAGTCCCCAAAAAACGTGGAAGTTTCAATCGTTTTTTGAATAGTCTGCGTCTGCAAATCCCAAATTTCGATGCCGTCTTGAATATGCACCGCCAGCAAGCAGCTGTCCGGGCTGAAGCGATACATATTATCGAGGTAGGTGTACAGCGGAATGCGAATGCTCGGTTCGCTGAAAAAACCCTCATCATTAAAAGGATGCAGCAGAATATGTGACTCGGCTTCAGTCTGTTTGGCGGGCAGTTTACCGCGTGAACCCGCCCGCCCCTCGATCACCGCAAAGTAGTGTCCATCCGGGCTGAACGCAGGTTGATTGTTGCTGCTGCTGCCAAACGATTGTGCGGTTGAGCGTGCCAGATAAAATATCTGAAGTTCACGCCCTTCGCAGCAGTAGGTATCCCCTTCGATCATCATGTTTCCATCCGGGCTGATGACCGGAAAATAGACGTCATTCCATTGATCGACCAGTTCACCCGACTGTATATCCCATAATCGAATATCCCCTAGCGGCCCGCCGTAGACCGCGCTGCTCATACTTTGCACCAGCAGCAGACGATCATCAACCACGAACTGAACCTTCATCACGTCTTCGAAACCGCTTTCCAGCACTCCCATTTGCTGCCCGGAAAGCACATCCCAAACCTGCACCACCCCGAACGGCGATGCCCGGAACGGATTCACATTCTCTAAAAGGAGCGCAATCTGATTTTCAGCCGCATTAAAAACCGCACCGCTGAATATCGAATCCGAGTCGGTATTGAGATCAATAAGCCGTTCCCTATCGCTTGACCACAGGCTGACAACCGTTTTTCCATCCACCTGTTGACCTGTCACCAGAATATTCCCGCTGGGGCTAAAGGTGCTGTGAGTGTTGTATGTGCCCAAATCTGCCAGCGCCTCGCCCGACTCCACATCCCACAACTGCCCGCCGGAAACCAATCGTTGACTGGTCGGGTCGAATAAAACGTCAATACCGCCAGCCAAAACCAGCGAAGGCGCATTTAGATCATCTGCTGCATAAATTTTGACCGCCGAAGTCATGCCCGCCGCCAGCAGCTTTCCATCTGGTGACCATGCCAATTGCCCCGGCAGATCGCCCCCGATAGACGCTAGGTGCTGCAAATCTGCCGCATTTTCAACCGTGATCGGCGTCACTTCCGGCAGCGGATAATCCGCATAAACAGCCGTTGCGATCAACAGGCAGATAAGGATGACCAGTAAGCGGCGCATAACCCATTTCCCCCATAAACTTCTGACATAATAACCCTAGCATGAAAATGCGCCTTACAGCCGCACGGATGCCCTGTGTTCAACAAACGCAAACCCTATTTGACAGCCGTCAGCATTCCGGTTATTCTTGGACAGAACATGTATTCTGATGAGGAGAATGGGCATGAAAGATACCGCGCTGCTGGTGATTGATGTGCAGGTTGGCTTGATCGAAGAAGGGGCATACCAACCCGATACCCTTATTAAACACGTTCAAGGGCTGATTCAATCTGCCCGTGCCGCTCAGGTTCCCGTGATTTATGTGCAGCACAACGAAAGCCATCCACAAGGTTCGTTAAATCCCGCCAACCCCGGTCATGCCATCCACCCGGATATTGCGCCGCAGCCCGGTGATACCATCATCCAAAAACACAATCCCGATTCGTTTCAGGATACCGACCTCGCCTCCAAGCTGGAAGCGTTGGGCATCAAAAACTTGGTCGTCAGCGGAATGCAAACCGAAATGTGTGTGGATACCACCTGCCGCGCCGCCTATCAACGCGGTTATAAAGTCACACTGGCAAGCGACGCCCACACCACCTTTAACAGCAAGATACTCAGTGCCCAGCAGATTATCGACCATCACAACATCACATTGGGGGACTTTTTCGTCACTCCCAAACCCAGCGCCGAAATTACCTTTTAAGCCAGGCATTTGCTTTGTAGGGGAGTATGAAACCCTCTCCTGATGACTATTTTTCAAGCCTGAACTTTGTGAGTATAGACTCCCCTCCTCGCGTGCGAGGCTCACTGGACGACACTTTTAATGCAAAGCCTTTTTCGAGCCGGAATCAGCGGGGTATGGACTCCCCTCCTCGCGTGCGGGGAGGGGCTGGGGG
>JAIOHM010000015.1 GCA_019912965.1 Anaerolineae bacterium | reverse complement strand
TTGTCGGATGTGCCGCGCGACCATATGATGCGTTTCCTTATCATTGGCACGCTTAACCTGCTGGCGATAACAATCTTCCTGATGATCGGCGCGTCGATTTTCTGGCGGGTCTTAGACGCTTCCATTGCCGCAAATGCAGCCTTACACCGCCAACAAGAACTGTTCCACTATGCCGCTTTAGCAACTCAGGATGCCATCTACGATTGGGACTTACGCACGAATGTTGTGCTTCGCAACGACACCTACCAGCGGCTTTATGTCTCCGATGATCCAAAAGCCGCTGTACAGGCTTGGTGGGAAACCCATGTCCATCCTGACGACTACGAACGGGTCAAAGCGAGTATGCAAAATATCTTTAACCAGCGGCGTGATTACTGGTCAGATGAATACCGTATGCGACGGTTCGATGGGGAATATGCTGCGGTTATTGATCACGCTTATGTATTTTACGATCCTACCGGACAACCACTTCGGATGATTGGGGCGATGACGGACATCACCGAGCGCAAGCGGGCAGAAGCCGAACATTTGGAACTGGCGCTGACGCGAGAGCGCACCGAACTGCTCAAAGAATTCGTCAATACTGTATCTCATGACTTGAAAACACCGCTGACGATTATCAACACCAGTTTGTATTTGCTTGAAAAAACCGATGATCCCGAACGTCGGCAGAGCCGAATGGATCAGATTAAGGAACAAGTTGAACATCTAAGCATCCTCATTCAAGACATCCTCACCATCTCTCGTCTGGATGCCTTTCCTGATCTGGTTTTTCAAGCGGTAGAAATTGATACACTGTTCACTTCCCTTCAATCTCAATTTCAGGATGTGGTGAAAGAACGTCGTTTGATACTCCAATTCGATCTTGCCCCCGATCTCCCACCAATTTGGGGAAGTACGCCGGATTTGCAGCGCGCCTTCGTCAATCTGGTCGAAAATGCCCTGCATTACACACTTTCCGGTGGAGCGGTAATGGTACGTACCTTTGAGGAATCAGGTCAGGTTGCCATCGAGGTGTGCGACAGTGGTATTGGTATTGACGAGGCTGACCTGCCACACATATTTGAACCTTTTTATCGCTCGACTCAAGCCCGAACCGTGAATTCACGCGGGACAGGATTGGGGCTGGCGATTGTCAAGAAAATAGTGAATCAACATCGTGGCAAAGTTGATGTGACCAGTGTAATCGGCCAAGGCACGACGTTTCGTGTGCTGCTGCCCACTAAGCCGGAAAACCCCTCGTGAGGAGAAGCTGAATTCCCCTTCAATCATGAGGATAACGACGACAATCCACAGAAAAGATGGCGGGGTCGCAGTATGTGGCGATTGACAGCTTCTTGTTCAGGGAGTGGTGAATCTCATGGATGCAGGAAATGAGTGAGAGGCGCAGGATAGTCAGGATACTTTTGTTTGTGGAGTTGACGCCGATTCCAAGCAAAAACAAAGAGCTTGAGTGAGCGGATAAGAGCATGCAGGCACTTGGAGAAACAACGGGTTTTGCGTCGAAGACGGGCGAGATAATGGCGCAACTCCGCATTCACACCTTCCACGCGATAGGTCTCACTTTTGTCAGGCATGGCGGTATGTGTGCCAGGGGTGTAGAGCAGAGCCTTATAGGTGGCAAATAAGTCACTGTAGTACCACACCGCTTGTGGACTGGTATCGAGCATGGCTTGTAGCGTCGCCTCATCACGCTCGATAACAACCTGCCACCCCACAATACAGCTGGTTTTCCGCTCCACAAAAGTCACGAGGTAGAGTCTGTTTTTTTCTTACCCACAAAAGTGTACAACTCGTCCATCTCGACGATATGTAAGGGCTTATCCTCTGGCAGTGGAGCTGTAGGAGTTGGTCGATATGGGCTTTGACCCAATTCATGACCGTGACGTGATCGATTTCGAACTGTCGGGCTACTTGACGAAAGCCTGCACCATCGGCATACATTTTGACGGCTTGTCGCCGCATCTCATCGCTATACATGTGCCGCGGCTCAGGCGTATAACGACGGTTGCACGACTTGCACCGCCAACGCTGGCTACCCACTCCAGTTTGACCCGCTTTGATCTGATTTTCTGTGTTGTAACAGTATGGACATTGGCTCATGTCTCTAATTTATACCACATCCATCACTTTCACCACTCCCTCTTGTTCATTCTGGCTTGAATGCCCTCCTGATGTCTGCTAAAATGTTGCCCCGATTGGCATAGACCAATAAATATCACACGTCGGGACTGGAAGGTGTTGTCCTTAAGCGGGATTGCTTTTCCGGGATGAACGGCGTGATCGTACAAACACCTTAGGAGAATTGAATATGCCCTCCAATGTCAGCCTGAAGGCGCTGCTCGAAACCGGCGTCCACTTCGGCCACCGCACGCCCAAGTGGAACCCCAAAATGGCGCCCTACATCTTCACCGAGCGCAATGGTATTCATATCATTGACCTCCAGCAAACGATTGTCAACCTGAACAGCTACTATGATCTCATCCGGGACATTGTGCAGCGCGGTGGAACGGTGTTGTTCGTCGGCACGAAGCGTCAGGCACAGGAAACTGTCGCCAGCGAAGCCGCACGTTGCCGGATGCCACATGTTAATCACCGTTGGTTGGGCGGCACGCTCACCAACTGGCGCACCATCCGCGACCGCATCGAAACACTCAAGAAACTGGAAAAGCGGCGCGACGCGGGCGAATTCGCCCTCCTGACCAAAAAAGAAGGTCTGGTGCTGGAACGTAAGATTGAGAAGCTGCAACTGCGTCTAGGTGGTATCCGCGACATGAAGCGCCTGCCTGAACTGCTGATTATTGTCGATACCATCCGCGAAGCGACAGCGGTGAAGGAAGCCAACATTCTGGGAATCCCGGTGCTGGCACTCGCCGATACGAACTCCGACCCTGACCAGATTGACTACATTATTCCAGCGAATGACGACGCCGTGCGTGCCATCAAACTGGTCATCAGCACCTTTGCCGAGGCCGTTCTGGAAGGCCAGGCGATGCGGAAGGGCGACGACAGCGGCGCAGACGCAGAAATGCCGGATGCTGGTGCGGGCTTCTACGACTATGACAAGGACGAGGAGGAAACCGACGAAACGCTGTTCGGGCCTTCCACCCTTGCCAAGCTCCGTGATGCCAGCCTGTTTACTGACGAAGAAGAAGCGAAATAAGGAACGACGATGGAAATCACTGCCAAGATGGTGAAAGACCTGCGGGAGGCTACCGGAGCAGGCCCGCTGGATTGCAAGAAAGCTCTGGAAACCAATAACGGCGACGTACAGAAAGCCATTGACTGGCTGCGCGAGAAGGGTCTGGCGAAGGCCGCCAAGAAACTGGGCGCAGGCCGGACAATGAACGAAGGTGTCATCCAGATCTACTCCCACCACAACAAACGGTTGGGTGTGCTGGTGGAAATCAACTGCGAGACAGATTTTGTGGCGCGTACCGATAAGTTCCAGGAATTTGCGAAGGGTGTTTCCCTGCACATCGCAAATCTTGCCCCAGAATATATCCGCCGTGAAGATGTGCCGGAAGCGGTCATCCAGGCCGAGCGTGCTGTGCAGCGCCGTCGGGCGATTGAAGAAGGCAAGCCGGAAGCGATGGCTGACAAAATCGTGGACGGACGCATGAACAAGTTCTTCGAGGAAATCGTGCTGTTGGAACAACAGTACCTGCTGGATGACTCGAAGACGATTGATCAACTGCTTTCGGCAACCGTTGCTGAAATCGGTGAAAGCATTCAAATCCGGCGCTTTGCCCGCTTTGCGCTGGGCGAAGACAACCAGGCCGATGGTGGAGCGGATGCCTAATTATCCGCGCGCGGTTTCCCGCCCGGTTAAGATTGCTATTGTTCAGGGATTGGCTTTTGCCAGTCCCTTTTTTTTGGGTGGTCGTTTAGCAACTCAATCAGGAAGGAGCAGGTATGTCGACTAATGGAACCCTCCCTTATAAACGGATTGTACTTAAATTGAGCGGTGAGGCGCTGGCCGGTTCGCAAGGCTTCGGGATTGACCCCAGCGGCGCGGCATTTATCGCGGAGAAGATCAAGGTCATTCATGATATGGGCATTCAAACGGCCATTGTGATTGGCGCGGGCAACTTGTGGCGCGGGGCGGGAGGTGTCAAACGCGGCATGGAGCAAAGTACGGCTGATCATATGGGTATGATCGGCACAGTGATGAATGGTCTGGCCTTGCAGGATGCGCTGGAACGGGCAGGGGTGGAAACCCGTGTGCAGACAGCGGTGCAGATGAACGCGGTTGCCGAACCCTATATTCGACTGCGGGCAATCCGACACCTTGAAAAAGGGCGGGTGGTTATCATCGCCGGGGGGACAGGTAACCCATACTTCACGACGGACACAGCAGCAGCGCTGCGGGCGATGGAAATTGACGCCAGCATCGTAATCAAGGCCACGAAGGTCAACGGCGTATACACCGCAGACCCGAAGAAAGACCCGACTGCTACCCGCTTCAGGACACTCTCGTATCAGCAGGTGCTAACGAACAAATACGAAGTGATGGATATGACGGCGTTTACACTGTGCCAGGAACACAATCTGCCAATTCTGGTGGTGAACTTCTGGGGCGAAACCGATCTGTTTGAAGCGGTGCGGGGCAATCATGATGTAGGAACATTGATTTCGGCAGCCGGCAGCGAGGGATAAGTTAAAAGAACGCCATAGGGTCAGGGATTGTGCGAATCGCAGTTTTCACGTAAATTCACCTCACACCTGACCCATCTATGTTCCCACCATGTCGCACATTTGGGTTAAGGTGTGGTTGAAATACCCCAACTTACGCTACAATCGGGATTATCCGTACAGTCAAATGAAGGGTCGCCCCATGACCAGCACCCCACCCGGAAAATACCGTCGTTCAGCTTCGGAAACTGGCATCATGCCGCGTGTGGATGTTGAACCCGAAATCCAGCACGAACCGCTCCCACCAACCCTGCCTGAATTTGATGAAGATGTAGGTGGCATCACAGGTAAAATGCCCGCCCCCAGCGAAGGCGAGGACAAAGCCAAACAATCGGATGATTCATCCACCGCGTCGGTGTAATTATGGGACAGATTTTTAACCAGATGCTGTTCTTCTTTGAACAAGACGAATGGCCCTTTGACCAGATCGAAAACCTGCCCGCTGTTCGTACCGGGTTTTCCGGCGATAATGGTCAATGGATGTGTTATGCCCACGCCCGCGAAGAAACCGAGCAGTTCGTGTTTTACTCCGTACTGCCCGTCAATATCCCGGCCAACAAACGCGATGCGGCTGCCGAATTTATCACCCGCGCCAACTACGGCATGGTGATCGGCAACTTCGAGATGAATTACGAAGATGGAGAAATTCGCTACAAAACCAGCCTGGATGTTGAAGGGGATGAACTACGGTTCGCGCTCATCAAGCAGGCCGTCTACGCCAATGTAGCGACCGTTGACCGCTATCTGCCCGGCCTGATGACGGTAATTTATGCCGACGCCCGACCGGCAGACGCGGTAGCAAAAATCGAAAACAGCGGCGACTAAGCGTTCATCTGGCATACCCTCACCGTAGGCTGCCCGTCCAGCCACTCCAACCCTCAGGCGATTAAAGTCAATATATCGATCTTCCAAAACGCATATGAGGGGGATTTTATGCTGCGATTTGCACCGTTGATGCCAGAAAACACTTGTGTTTGGGCAGACTTGCTGGCTGTATCTTTTGATCGTTCGCCTGCTGATATGCGTGCTCTGTTGGACTGGTTGCACACAGGTTATCCTATCGTCGCGTGGGGTGCGTGGGATGGGGAACGGTTGGCAGCGCAGTATAGCTGTCGTCTGGTAGACCTCCATTTGCCGGGGGAAGATCGTCCTGCCCTCGCTGGCATGAGCATCAACATGGCGGTTCACCCCGATTATCGCGGTCAAGGACTCATCAAGCATCTGGCGCATCCTGTCTATGAACAAGTGGCTGCATTAGGTGGTGTGGCCGGGGTTGGCTTTTCCAATGCTGAAGGGGTCAAGGTCGATCTGAAGAGCAAAAGCTACGGTTACCGCGTCGTGGGGGAAATGGTTTCGACGGCTTTGTGGGCAGCCCGCTGCCGTGCCGAAAAACTGGAACTCACTAACGAATGGCCTGAAGGCAGATTTTCATCCACAGCAGCACCATCCCGCCGGATTCAACTGACGACCACGCCGGAAGGCTTACGCCATCGTTTTGCTTGTCATCCATTCCGTCACTACCGCTATGGTGTTTGGCGCGATCAAAGCGGGATACGCGGGATTGTGGTCTATCGCCCGATGCGTTATGGCCCATTACGGGGTGTTTCACTGCTGGCAGCCTACAGCGACGATCTGGAAGAACTGCTCTCCCGTTGGATAAGCACCCTGTGCGAAGATGGCCTGCGGTTGATTCATGTGCTGACCTCACCCAAATCCGCCATCCGGGGTTACTTGCGGACTCTCGGCTTTTCCGTCGATATGCCCTGCACGCGAACACCCTATTTCCTGACCGCCAAACCCTTAGCCGAAAATACGCCGTCCGATTTTTTCAACTTCGCCCGTTGGGACTGCCTCGGCGGTGATGTGCTGTGAGTTAAAAGGGCAAGGGTCTGTGTTATTCCCTACATGAAATGGCAGCGAAGCGCGTTAGGCAATCGTTAGGTCACAGGCAGAACATCAAAGTAGGGAAAACGAGACGGATGGAGGATTTATGCGCCGCTTGATAACCCTGCTCCTCACTGGGCTGCTGATTTTCACCAGCAGCGTCACACGCAGTCAAGAGATGCAGCCGTATCTGTACTGCGGCAATCTCCCAGAGGCTGACTGTCAACTCTTGAACAACGCCCTCACCAGCCTGACTAATCTACACTCGGCGCAGATTGACCTGATGGTACAAATGTGGCAAGGAGATGCACCATCCACCGAACTCATGCGAATCAGCGGCTTTCTGAATGGCACAGTGAACCTGGAGATGTTCCAATCACTTGTGGGATATTATGAATTTCTCCGCGATTTGGATGCCGAATTGACCATTACAGCGCCACGCAACCCAGATGCTAACCTTAATGAGCGGATTAGCATCAACTTTATGCTGCTAAACAAAATCTTTTATATCGATCTCGACGGTTTGCAATCCCTTCTTAACGATCCCACACTCCCCGCTTGGGGCTGTTACAATTTGAGCACTGATCTGGATGCCGAAATCGAAGACTGGCGGGCACGGGCAGAAGAGAATACAGCCGAACCGTTCGCAACCGGCTTGGATCCTTATGTGCTGGCTGAGGTGCTGGGAGCAGACTTTACCCGGCAGTTTATCGAAGTGACGCGCACAGATGCGGATGATACGGCGCTGTTCGAAACCCGTGTCGATATGGCTGGGCTGTATGGCAATCCAACCTTTCGGGAAGCGCTGCGCGAACGGATGCTAAAACAATCGCGTTCCTTCACCACAATCACGGATGAACAGTTAGATCGTTTGCAGGCCAATATAGATGCTCTGTTTCCAGAATCCCTGCTCATCACCCGTTTCGGTGTCGATCTCAAAACGGGTTTCCTGAGCAGTATTTATTCGTGGAGGCCGGATGAATGGCTGACCACAATTACAGTGGCACTGTTTGGCAACGGCGCAACCCAATCATCGCTTTCTGCTTTTGACTACACCTTAATCCTGAGCGATTTTAATGCCGCACGGATCATCGATGCGCCGGAAGGGGCTGAACCCATCGCTATAAGCACTCTGCAAAAAGCCAATCCGGTCTGGGCTGTAATACCGCTTTCATCTATTGTGCGAGATCCGTCCACAAGTTGTTAGCTGGTTTGGAAAGCGCTTAGCCTGGTGCGATCTCGAACAATTCAAATTCCTGTCCACCAAAGAGACTCGCACCATCAAACTTCCCGCACGATTTGCGGCTGTGCCCGACGACGATTTTTAAACAAACCACGCACCGCCGGAATGCGTAGCACAAGTAGAATAGTCATCAATATCGCGTACAGGATAAGTTCATAACGCAGCAGGGATGGTTCAGACGAGATAATCAGCGATTTCTTGCTCATACTGAAGGCCAAAATCGCATGTACCGCCGCCAGCGCCCCGGCAACATAAACCAGCCGATGCAAACGCTTCCAGTTCTTGCCCAGTTTTTTCATCGCCCATTGGTAAGAAGTCGCCGCCAGCGCCGCCAGAATCCCTAACGCAGCCAACCCGATCAGGATGTAATTTGACTTTTCAAACAGCGTTCCGGCCCAAAAATTAACCGACTCATCGCTGACATAAAGCAAAAAGTGCAGCACGGCAAACCCAAAAGCCCATAATCCGGCAGGCTTCCGCAGCTTGACTGCCCAACGCCAGCCGAAGTAGGTGTTCAATGGCGACATGGCGAGGCTGATGAGCAGAAATCGAATCGCCCACTTGGCCGCGTTCTCAAATACCTGATTTTGAAAGGCGCTGGTGCCAAACCGCGATTGCCGCAGCAAACTGACCATGATAACCAGAGCCACCGCACTCAATAACCAGCCCTGCCAATCCTTTGTCAACCGCTTCATGAGGGTGTATTTCCTTCCACACCTTGTTCTTTGATGATAAAGGATATACACCACCCGTACTGCTCCGGTTCCTAAGTCCAGCAGTGACGATAATCCTGAACGTATTGCTGAAAGCGAATTGGCGGGCGTTGCAGAATGGTGTGTACATCCGAAGTGACTTCAGCGGCATTCCCAAACCGGGTAAGGGTGTAAAGCATGGTCATCACTAGCGTAAAGCCCAGCGGACGCCCTCGCGCAATTTGACGCCAGATGAAACCCACCGCAGATGGATTGGCGTAGCGAATGCGCCTGTCCAATATCAATGACATGGTTTCCGCCGCCTGAAAATAATCCAGCGTTTCGCCTCCCGTGAGGGTATAGGCGCGGTTTTCGTGCCCTTCTTCGCCCAGCACCCGCGCCGCGACTGCTCCAATATCGCGCACATCGATGAAACTGGTTTTTGCCCAACCAACAGGTAGAACAATCTCGCTGGATTCCCGGATTTCTTCGCGATGGGTTGTACTCAGGTTTTGCATAAAGAAACTCGCGCGCAGGAACGTCCAGTCCATGCCGCTGTTCCTTAAAAGTTGTTCGATTTTGTAGTGGGGCGTTATCCAATTTTGCTCCACCCCTTGCAGCGAGAGAAACACCACCTGTTTGACACCCGCTTCCCATGCCGCCTGTAGAGCTGGGGCAATATCGCGCTGAACATTCGAGAGAGATGGAGGTCTGACCAGAAACACGCGGTCAATACCTGCGAATGCATTCGCAAAAGTTTCCGGCTTCAAAAAATCGAAGTAAACATAATCCAGATCATCGCCCAATGCCGTCCGCGCTTTTGGCACATCCAGCACCGCGATTCGAATAGAAGACTTATCGCGCTTGTTGCGGACGACTTCTGTTCCAACGTTACCCGTCGCCCCTGTGATGAGAATTTTTTCAGTCATGATGAGGTCGATTTCAATTACTAATGACGGGTGCTTGCCGCAGGTAAGTGTTATCCCCAACCTGCCGCAGCATAA
The DNA here is from genome assembly GCA_019912965.1 of Anaerolineae bacterium. Taxonomy (GTDB): domain Bacteria; phylum Chloroflexota; class Anaerolineae; order Aggregatilineales; family Phototrophicaceae; genus CFX2. Next base: position 47,880 of record JAIOHM010000015.1, on the reverse strand, counting down.
AATCTGCCATATCCGCCCGCGCCAGCCGGATGCCAACGCCTTTGCCGAGATAACCAATCCGTACCTGTCCGGTTTTCGGATCGTCGGTCAGCATTGGTACGCGCACAATCGTCCAATCCAGATTGCAGGCATGCACCACCTGAGAAACCCGGTTCATATCGGCATACGCTTTGGGGGAAAACAACCGAATGATCGTCTTGATGGCTGTATCTATCACGGTCGGTTTGTCGTTGCTGTCACCAATCCCCGCCCCGGCAGAAACCACCAGCCGCCGGACGCCATGTTTTTGCATCCCGGCAATGATATTTTCAGTTCCCCGACTGACTCCTAATTCAGGATTATTGGGGGAAGAGCCAAGCACGCTGATGACCGCATCCACCCCCTTGACTGCTTCATTGACTTTGGCCGCATCCTGAACATCGCCCTGCATGATGGTCAGCCGTTCATGCTGAAGTGTCAATTTGGATGGGGTGCGTGCCAGTGCTGTCACCTGATGCCCAGCATCCAATGCCTGTTGGATAAGGTGCTGCCCGGTCTTGCCCGTGCCCCCGAAGATCGCCACCTTCATACTACAAACTCCTGCATAGCCTTAAATAGACCAGTCTATATAATAAGCTCAAAAAAAGGGCAGCCTAACCAAACTGCCGGATTAAAATAGCCAGATTATCCGCGACCTGACGCAAAGGATCACCGCTGCGCCCCGTGCGACATAGAATAATTCCACCTTCAATGGCTGCAATAATGACCGTCGCCAACGATTGTGCCTGTTCCGGCGAAAACCTCCCTTGAAGCAGTTTCTCGGCAAAGACCTCAATCCAACCAGAATAGATGCGGTGGCATGCTTCGCGCAGGCGTTCGCTGGTGGCGGATGTTTCCATAGCAACAGTGGTAATGGGGCCACCACCCTGGTAACCAGAAAGCTCCACATGGAGCGCCACATTGCGGATAAAGTTGCTGATCGACTCTGCTGGATCTTCCACCAAATCCAGATTGCTCTTGATACGGTTCAGCACGATCTGACCAGCGCGGTTCAAGGCTTCTGCTGTCAGTTCTTCCTTGCCACCGGGAAAGTAGTAATACAGCGAACCTTTGGGACTGCCACTGTCTTTGATAATCTGGTTTAAACCCGTGGCATGGTAGCCCTGCAATTCCATCAGTGTGCTGGTGGTCTGGATGATTTGGTCGCGCGCAGTCGTCATAATTGCGGTTCCTTGATTTTTATTATACAGACTGGTCTATTTAATTTCAAGCCCCTGGATCAACAACGACCAGATAAGTTGCATCTAATTTACCTTCTACACCAACAGCATTATTGCCGCCCAGTATAACCTCACCTGGCGCGAACGTTTGGCTGTAAAGCTGCATCTGGCGGACACCGTACCATTCGTCTTTAATCTCGATAGCCATTTCGTCCATTAACTCAAATGTTTTGAGCCAATCCGGGCGCACAACGGCGCGGGTGGTGTACGCTACGTATACCCGTGATGGACACGGCAAATTCAAGCGCAGAAAATCCTCAGCCACATTTTCACGGTCAGCATAAGCCGTTCGGATGGCTGGCAAACCGCTGATTTCGACGGGCATTTTGCGGATGTGGGTTTCGTGGTCAACATAGCACCGTTCACCAATTCGCAGCATGTACGGTTGGTAGGCAAACGAACCTTGATTTTCGATGCCTGCGATAGCGTCTTCCGGGCGATCTACATAACGGGCGCGATAATCTCCCCACAGACCGCTGTTCTCATGGGCAACAATCCCCAAGCCGCCCACCACCGATACCAGCGGATCCATCTCATGCAGCTTATCCGCGCCGAAGAACTCACTCAACATCTTGACGAATGCCGGAACCAGCGATGAACCACCCGTCCGCAGCACTCGGTTAATCTGATTAGGCGTCATTTCCGCTTCCGCCAGTACATCGCTGATGCCCTTGTGTACCGCCTTGATCTCGTGCTTGATCATGGATTCAAACTGGCTGCGGGTAATGCGTTCGAAAATGCGGATATTGTCATGCTGGAATTTGAGCGTAGCGGCTAGATTGGAGGAAAGTTCCTGTTTGACGCGCTCGATTTCGCTGAACAGGCTGTAACCCAGATTTTTGGAAACCAGTGTGCGAAGCGCATCAATTGTTTCCGGGTGTTTGCTGGAGCGGCGCAGGGTGCGGAGGGTATCTTCGTGATGGGGGCGGGAAAGTTCCGGCATACTCTGCCAGTTGGCTAACAGATCGAGAAATTCATGCGGCAGTTGTAAATCGCGTTTGGAATCTTCCCCAAAATACTTGAACAGCGAAATCATGATGCGTCTGTCCAGATCATCACCGCCGACCAGCACACCGCGTGTCGCCAGCACGTGTGGCGCAGCACCCGCCCCAACTTCGGCTACGGTCAGATCAAGCGTACCACCCCCGAAATCGAACACCAGCACCGTTTCGCGCTGTTTGGCAGCTACATGATATACATACAGCGCCCCAATCGGTTCGGCCTGAAAGCTGATGGTCTTGAACCCCGCCAGCCGCGCCGCCTTGTAGATAATTTCTTCCGCCCGATTGGAAACCCAACTTTTCTCCGAGAATTTTACAGGTCGCCCTATCACCACTTCATCACAGATTTTCCCCAATTGGGCTTCGGCGCTGTCCTTCAGGGTTTTGAGTACCAGCGCGATCAGTTCGTCCAGCGTGTAGTAGCGGTCGAAAATCTGCGTTCCGCCATAGCGTTCGTTTCGCAGCGCCGTCTTGATCGATTGCAACAACCGTCCGAAAGCCGCCTCATCATAAGTGACGAACACTTCCTGCCGAACAAGCACCGGACTGCTGCCGCCAGTGGATACCCACATCTGCACCTCACCCATCAGGCGATTGCGCCAGCGAACAGCCCGCCCGGTTTCGCGTTCGGCATATTCTGCCGCCGCGGACAGCCCTAACTGTGCCGAATGCTGGCGGTCGATATAGATCAATGAGGGGAGGATTTGAGATTGTTCTGGTGAATAAATGTGGATGGAGTGAAGGTTTTGGCCGTCGAAACCGCAGCCGCCGAATTAGTCGTCCCGAAGTCGATACCTAAGCGCATGGGTTGAACCTCGTAAACTGGAAAAAAGCGGATTGATAAGTGTATCACGCGCAATCGACCGGGTGAAGCCCGAATTGGCCTCTTTTGACCCCTTCTCTATCTCCATCTACTCCGAAGCTGTGGTTTGCGCTAATATCCACCTGCAATCTCAGGAGGAAGTGTGTCTCAATCATCGGTTAAAACCCCGCTATGGCAGCGCGCCCTATTGATGTTGGGCGGAATCGGATTCGCGCTGATCCTGCTGATTCTGGCGCTGCAATTGTTCCCCAATCTGATGAGGAGTACGAACCCGGAACAGCGGAGCGAAGCCGGAACAACGATGCGAATCCAGTTTCGACCTTTAGATGGCGACCTTTTTGCGGCGCTGCCCGGTAAAATTCGCCCGCCCGAATCGAACGAACCGATGACCGATTTCAGCCTGACATGGGATGCAGACAGCTTCCGCATTCCGGTACAGCAGGCCGAACACTACCCCATAGCCGCGTTCGGGGATTCCTTCACTGAAGGCTACAATGTGCCGCTGCCCTATCCCGATAAACTGGCTGAACTATTGAATATTCCCGTGCGGAATTACGGCTACCGGGGCTATGGCCCACGCGAGACAGCCGCAACCATGCGTGATTTCGCCGGACGAGAGCCGCGCAACTGGGTGTTGTATGGCTTTTTCGCGGGCAATGAATTGGGCGATGTGACCCGTTCGGCGGCGGCAGACGAACGTTCACCACTGGCGATGCTCGGTTTTCTGGCAGAGCAATCCGCCGAGCAGGTGGCAACCCAGGCAGCGATCAACACCAGCGAGCATTATGATTTCCCGATGCCCGTCATTATCGGGGGCAATTATTATGACATGGCGTTCCTGACCTACTATTTATTCCGCCAGCTTGCCCCGCCGGAAGGTTTTGCAGCCAGCCGTACCTTCCAGCTATTTGAGGAAGCAGTAGACGAAATGACTGCCAGCGCGCCGGATGTTTGCAAGGCGCTGATTTTTATCCCGACCAAAGAGCAGTTGTACTATCCCTACATTTACCCCAGCGAACGGCAGTACATCCGCCAGAATGCCTACAAGCCAGTGCTGGATACCAGCGACCTCTTACAAATTGAACCTGCACCATTAGCTGAAGCCGATGAAGCCGATATGATCGCCCATTTGACCGATCAGCGCGACGCCGTTAAAACCCTGATCGAGAGCAAAGCAGGCTGGTATTTTATTGACCTGCTGCCTACATTTCAGGCTCATGTGGACGCGGGCGAACTGCTCTACTATCCCTACGACTCCCACTGGAATCAAGCGGGGCATGATCTGGCTGCACAAGTCATCGCGGATCAGATACGGAACATAAGTGAATGTAGCTAAGGCGAAAGGAGATACAGAATGCAAGCACCTATCCGGGTTGGGCTGGTTCAATTGGCGTGGTCAGGCAGCCGCGAGTCGATGCAGGAACAGTATCACAGTCTGGTGAAACAGGCGGCACAGGCGGGTGCAGGGCTGGTATGCCTGCCGGAATTTTCGCTGATTCCATATTTCCCCGGCACGCGCGATAAAACCGGATTTGAATGGGCGGAAACCTTACCCGGTGGGCAGTCCGAAACTTTTTTCAGCCAGCTTGCCCGTGAAAATAATGTGACATTGGTCGGCAGTCTGTACGAAAAAGCGGCAGATGGCACTTACTATGATACGGCCACCATCCACGCGGCGGACGGGAAACTGGTCGGATTCACACGAAAAATCCACATTCCTTCCGGCGATGGCTATCACGAAACCAATTTTTTCGTGGGCGGGGATGTATATCCGGTATTCGATGTGGGTGCGGTGACGATGGCGACTCCCACCTGTTACGACCAATGGTTTCCCGAATTGGCGCGGATTTACAGCCTGAATGGCGCGGAGTTCATCTTTTATCCAACGGCGATTGGCGAAGAACCGGGCGACCCGGATATGGATACACAGGAATCATGGTTGACGGTGATGCGTGGCCATGCCATCGCCAACGGAATCTACATTGGTGCGGCCAATCGGGTGGGCAGCGAGAACGGCATCCGTTTTTACGGGAGCAGTTTCATCTGCGCCCCATCCGGCAAAGTGCTGGCACAGGCGGGACGTGATACCACTGAAGTGATTATGGCCGATTTACAACCAGCGGTTATCAACCACTGGCGCGATCATTTTCCACTTTTACACCAGCGCCGCCCAACAATTTATGGACAACTTGGCACAGTGTACAGCAAACAGAAACGACCGGATTGGCTAAAGGATTGAGTTAATGCCAGGATTAAAACCCAGATGAATACCCATTTTCTGCAAACGATTTGGAAAGCGATCAAGCACACACTACACAGGGAGGATAAAAAACATATCCAATCCCCAACGGCCAGCCCCATCGATAAAAAAACGGTTACTCAACCCAAATACCGTGAGATCAAATGGCACGGATTGATTCTGCGGTCGAACAGTGAGGTCAAGATCGCTAAAGAGTTGGATTTACAGGGCATCATGTTCATCGCTGGGGCGAAAATCCGGCTGAATACCGAACGTCACCGCCAGACGCGCGAGGTGGATTTCCTGATTCACCACAATGGGCAGTGGGGAATCTTGGAAGTCGATGGGCCGCATCATCAGCATTCGGTAGAAGCGGACGGCTGGCGCGATAAACGATTCGAGGAACATGGCATCCGTGTCATACGCTTTTCGGCTGACCGGTGTTACAGCGAACCGCGCGTAGTGATCGCGGAATTTTTGACCGCGTTAGCTATTCCTCCAGAATCACCAGATTTGCAAAGCTCGCCGCCAGACGTTTGAGGCCATGAGGCTGTTTGAAGCTGACGGTGACTTCTTCATCACCGGAACGCACTTGGCTGTCTATGACCACGCCATCACCAAATTTGGCATGACGGACACGCTGTCCGGTGCGGTATTTGGTGGGTGGCTTGCTGACAACCTGCACAGCACGCGGTTTGGGTGGCGTGCGCTCCCAGGTAGTTTCGCTCAGATAACGTTTTTCCTGATTGCCCTGCTGTAACCGCGGTGAAAGTCCTTCGACCAACTGCGCTGGAATATCCGCCAGAAAACGTGAGGGTCTGCTGGGTGTGCTATCGCCAAACATCACACGGCGGAAAGCATAGGTGAGGTACAAGTGATTCATGGCGCGGGTGATGCCTACATACAGCAGGCGGCGTTCTTCGGCCATGCCTTCTTCTTCTTCCAGCGAACGGAAGTGAGGTAGCAAGCCTTCTTCCATCCCGGTCAGGAATACCACCGGATATTCCAATCCTTTAGCGGCATGGAGGGTGAGCAGCGTTACCGTGTTATCGTCTTTGATCGAATCCACATCCGAAACCAGCGCCATATCTTCCAGAAATTCACTTAGAGGGACATCGCGCCGCGCTGTGACCACACCCCGCAACTCGCGCACGTTTTCCTCGCGCTCTAACGCTTCGTCGGTCGTTTGGCTGCTTTCATGCAAATACAGGGTAAATCCGGTGCGGGCAATGATTTCGTCCAGCAGTGCAGAAAGATCACCCGCTTCCGCCAGTTTGCGCCAGTCCCGCATCAGATGAGCAAAATCCACAAATTTCTTGGCGGTACTGTTGCCTAAGGGTGATGCCTCGCCATTTGCCAGTGCCTCTAGAGCCTCGGAATAAGTCAGGTTGCGCTTAAGCGCCCATATCTGAAAATCTTCATGTGATTTTTTGCCGATGCCGCGCTTGGGGGTATTGATAATCCGGTTAAAACTGACAGTATCATCCGGGTTATTGACCAATCGCAGATAGGCCAGCAGATCACGGACTTCGCGCCGTTTATAGAAGCCGACCCCGCCGACCAGTTTATAAGGAATCTGTTCCCGGATGAAAGCATCTTCCAATGCGCGGGATTGGGCATTGGTCCGGTACATAATAGCAAAATCTTTATAACCCAGGCCATCGTTCCGGCGCATTTTTTCCAGCGTTTTGACAACATAATCAGCTTCATCGCTGTCAGCGTAGGCTTCGTATAGAGTGATGGGTGTGCCACCTTGACGGTCTGTGAACAGGGCTTTAGGTGTGCGATGCCGGTTCTGGTCAATCACCGCACGGGCAGCATCCAGCACAATCTGAGTGGAGCGATAATTCTGCTCCAGCAAGATGACGCGCGACTCTGGAAAATCCTTGCGAAACTGAAGCACATTGCGGTAATCCGCACCGCGAAAGCCGTAGATAGCCTGATCTTCATCCCCGACCACAAACACATTGTTTTGAGGTTTGCCGAGTTCGCGCACCAGATAATACTGGGCAGCATTGGTATCCTGAAATTCATCCACCAGCAGATATTCAAAATAATGCTGGTAACGGTCACGAACTTCTTCATCATCCCGAAGCAGGGTAGCTGTGTCCATCAATAAATCATCAAAGTCACGGGCATTGTTGGCAATCAGGATTTCCTGATAACGCATGTATACGCGGGCGATGATCTCACCCATATAGCCCTGTCCCCGGTATTGTGCGGGTTCGATCAATTCATTCTTGGCGTTGGAGATGTGGTTCAGCATCTGACGTGGGCGGTATTTTTTATCGTCCAGATTGAGTTCGTTCAACGCTTGTTTGACGACCGATTCCTGATCGTCGGTATCGTAGATGAGGTAGTCTGAACGTAAAGGGGTCGATTTGGATTCCTTACGAAGCAGCCGCGCACATATTGAATGGAAGGTGCCGATCTGTAAACCCTTCAGTTTATCCCCCAGCAGATTTTCAATGCGTGTTCGCATTTCGCCCGCTGCCTTGTTGGTGAAGGTGACGGCCATAATTGCGCTGGGATGGACACCCATTTCACGGATGAGATAGGCAATGCGGTGGGTTAGCACACGGGTTTTACCACTGCCCGGCCCAGCCAGCACCAGCACTGGCCCATCCCCAGCGGTGATAGCCTCGGTCTGTTGGGGGTTCAGTCCGTTGAGTAGGGTGGATTCCATTGGGCGCGCTCCATCGGTTTGGATAGAACACAATTGTAACAGACCTGCGGCTTTCATCACCATTCCGGGGTCTGGGTTTTCTGTAGAAGAATCTTTCTCAGTGAATTGATGAATATAAAGATAGTAGCTGTAGTAGGGGCTGTCTAAACTGTCTAAAACTTTGTAATCTGCCTCGTCATGTTGGATACATTTCCCAACCCTGACCCCTCACGCCCTGCTATAACGCAGATTTATCCCAGATGAATTGTTAAATGTGGGTTTGGTGGGATAAAAGTTTTAGACAGCTACCTGTTCAAAACTCACTGAGTTTTAGACAGATTTAGACAGGCAGCAGGTTATAGACAGGTTTTTGAACCTGATTTTATTTGCAGGCCATAAAGTTATCGACAATTTGGGTAAAGTTATAGACAGGTTTTAGACAATTTGGGTAATGTTATGAACAGGTTTTAGACAATTTGGGTAATGTTATAGACAGGCTGAGTCTGTGAGTCGGGTTGTTACTTGGATTAAATTGGGTTATTTTTCAGTTTGGGGTTGGGATAAGGGGAAAATTTGTTCGCTTTTATCCCAAGTGGATTTGGGATAACGTCCATCGACACCTTAATTTATAGTGCAGATGGACGTTTTTCATTCAGTGTTCGTTCTATTAACGGTTGAGCGACATGGGCATAATAATGCTGACAAAATCGTCGCGGCCTTCGGGACGGATGACGCCGGGGTTGGCCGGGCCGTTGCTTTCGAACACCACACGCTCATCATTCAGTACGTTGAGCACGTCAATCAGATAGCGGATGTTGAAGGAGATGTTGATGGCTTCACCTTCCACCGAGGCATCGAGCATTCCTTCATTGTCGCCCCGTTCGGCGCTCATGCCGATAATCCGTACTGCGCCCGGTTCGCCGGGGCCAGCCGCCGGGTTCACAGCCAGCTTGGCACTGTAGGCCGAGTCGCGGGCGAAGATTTCCGCACGTTTGCAGGCGGCCAGCAAATCGCTGGTGTACATAACCGTAGAAGTGATGTAGCTGCGCGGGATGATGGCGGCGACATCCGGGAACTTGCCCTCCAAAAGCTGCGAGGCAATGTCGGTGTGCTTCATATGGAACAGCACAATATCGCGTTCTTTGGGAAGCGTGATGGAGACGACATCATCTTCATCACTGATGATGCGTCCGACTTCTGCCAACGACTTGGCGGGTACGACGAATTCGACAGGCTTGGTGAAGGTCTGATCGATTTCAGCCGTGCGGACGGCCAAACGATAGCCATCAGCCGATGCCATCGTCATCACATTGCCATCTAACTGTATCTGCACACCCGTCAAAATCGGGCGATTATCTTCTTTGGCAGCGGCGAAAACCGTCTGGGCAATCATCTCTTTCAGTACTTTGCCGGGGATAACCACATCGCCTTCGCCGCCCTGCGGAACAAGCGGAAATTCAGCAGCATCAATGCCCTTGATATTGGAATTGGTCGCACCGCAGCGCACATTTACGGTAAGCGTGGAGGCATCCAGCGCCAGATCAACGCGCTCCGGCGAGAGGTTGTTGACCAGATCAGCCAGTGTTTTAGCGGGCAGGGTGATGGCGCCTTCTTTATCGACCTTCGCGCCGATCCAGGTGGTGATGCTCATTTCCAGATTGGTGGCAGAGAGTTTGAGGCGGGCGTCTTCAGTGGCCATGAGTATGTTGCCCAGCACGGGCAGTGTAGGCCGATTTTCCACCGCGCGGGCGACGGTACTCAGTCCCTTTGCTAATTTATCCTGTAAAACGCTCACACGCATGTCGGCACACTCCTGCTGCTTTTATCCCAAAATTTCCCAAAATTATACTACAGGCGAGGTCAGTTCGGTAGCGAGATCGGGTAAGAATGTGGTTATTTTCGTGAGGCAGTAATTGATGGAAAAAGATCATATTTTGGAGGGAAGGTACAGACCCCTCCCCTCCAGGTTCGTCGGGTTTTTTAAGAACCGGGTTTTAAACGGTCTGCTTCCAGGCGTTCAGGAGTTCAGTCTCGCGGTCGCGCATCATGCCCGCACGGGGTTTGGGACGGTCTCCGGGGCGGGTGGCATTCCAGGCTAAGGTGTCTCGAATGATGGTTTCCAGCGGGCGGAAAGTCAGGCCATCGTTCAGGGCTTTATCCACATTCAGCTTTTGCAGGCCATTGTAGGCATCGGGAATCCACAAGGGTAGTTCGGAGAAGGGTGCGACCTCATGTTCGACCAGAAAATCATCGTTTACCCAGGTGAAGGTGGCATCACTGCCGCTGACCCGCTTACAGGCGTCCAGTACTTCGCCGATTGTCAGGGTTGTGTTTGGCCCGGTGACATTGTAAATCCCGGCTTTGCGCTGTTCGGCCATACGGAGAATCCAGTCGGCCTGATCGCGTGCATCAATAAATTGGGTAGGCATTTCCGGGTTTCCGGGAGCCAGCACTTCACCACTGATGGTAACCCGCACGGGCCAGTAAGTGAAACGGTCGGTCGGATCATGCGGGCCGACGATCAGCCCGGAACGGACGTGGAGTACACGCCCCGGCATAACGGTTTCGGCGGCGCGCTCGCACAATACTTTCAGCCCGCCATAAGTTTCACCATCGACGGTTTCGGTCGATTCGTCCACCAGCGCTGCCAGCGGGCCGGACTCATCCATATTGATCTGCGAAGAATCACTGTAGACCGAGATGGTCGAAATGAAGGTGTAGTGCTCAACCGCATCTGCTAATTTTTCCGCCGAGTCTTTCACCAGACGGGGAACATAACCGCAGGTGTCGATGGCTACATCCCACTTGCGCCCATCCAGCGCGGCGAGGCCGCCATCGCGGTCGCCCTTGATGTGTTCAGCCTGCGGGAACAGTCCGGGATTGGTATTGCCCCGGTTAAAGAGCGTGACTTCGTGGCCGCCTTTAAGCGCGATATCGGTCAGGTGGCGGCCTAGGAACTGCGTACCGCCAATAATCAAAATTTTCATTACAAAACCTCTAACTTGTGTACTGCGAACTGCCCATTCTAATCCCTATTACTGTTTGCGCCAACGCAGGGTTTAGATTCTGGTTATGCCTATCCCAACCTCGTTATGTCCGATTTTTCCACGTTCGCATTTCGTTGGTAGGGGTGAATCCCAGCCCCTCGTAAATCGTGCGACCCTGATCGCTGGCGTGGAGCATCAAAATATTGATCTCGTTAGCGTAGCACCAGTCCATGAGGGTTTGCATCAGGCGTTTGGCTAAACCCTGCTTACGGTATTCCGGCGCGGTGTACACATTCAGGATGTAGCCCCGATAAGGCTGTTGATCGAACGGGCCGGGAATCCAGTCTAACAGCCACAAACCGACGCCTGCCGCGACCGACCCATCCAGCTCGACGGCGAACCAGCCTTTATAGCGACCGTTATCCACCCGTTCTTTAAGCCAGGGGATGAAGGCCAAGTCCATTGCGTCCAATTGCTCTTTAGTTCCCGTGTGCATGGCTTCGAACATTCCACGCCGATGCGCTACAATAATATCCAGATCGGCAGGGGTGGATTCCCGGATGGTGTATAGCTCGCTCATAGCCGATTTTTGTCCTTTTTGAAAGTTAGTTTCGCAGGGATAGGTTTTCAGACCTTCCCCACAACCCATGCTATGTATAGACGTTGCCCCGGCGCAAGCAGTCCAGCAGTCCAATGACTGATCGCTGTGGGCTGAAACCAGAGGCTGCATATCATTATGTCCGACTCACTGCGTCCCTCCCCACGTTATAAACCTGTTTCCTTATTTGTGACCTGCATTGTGGATATGGTGTTTCCGCACACCGGGGTTTCCGTGCTGGAAATTCTGGAACATCTCGGCGTGGAAGTGCGCTTCCCGATGGCGCAAACCTGTTGTGGTCAGCCAGCGTTTAATTCCGGCGCATGGGATGATGCCCGCGCTGTGGGTAAACAATTCCTGACGGCTTTCGCGGATGCCGAAGTGATCGTTACCCCATCGGGTAGCTGTGCCTCGATGGTACAGCATTACTATCCTGACCTGTTCAAGGATGACCCGGAATGGGCTGAACGGGCGGCATGGGCAGCCAACATCACGTGGGAATTCACCGAATATCTGGTGGATGGGTTGGGCATTACCGACATCGGTGCGAAGCTGCCCCCCACCAAAGTGGCTTTCCATGATGCCTGTCACGGCTTACGGTTGATGAAACTGGATCATCAGGCGCGCGATCTGGTGAACCATATCGACGGCGCGGAAGTGACCGAAATGAAAGGCTGCGACCAGTGCTGTGGGTTCGGCGGCTTGTTCTCGGTCAAGATGCCGGAAATCAGCAATGCCATGCTGAAGGATAAAGTGCAGAACATCAACGCCAGCGAAGCCGATGTCATCCTGACCGGGGATTCAAGTTGCCTGATGCAAATGAACGGCGGACTCAGCCGGCACGAAAGCAATAAACGCGTTCAGCATATTGCTGATCTGCTGGCGCGTGGGCTGAAGAACGGGCAGTAAACATGGACATCAAACCCTCTGATTTACCCCACAAAGAAATGTATAAGCTGATGATCGGCTCGATTGTGCCGCGCCCGATTGCGTGGGTGAGTACGATCAACGCAGAGGGTCAGCCGAACCTCGCGCCGTTCAGCTTTTTTACAGCCGTTTGCTCCAGTCCGCCAACGATTTTATTCTGCCCCGGAATCCGGGATGCGGATGCTGCCCATAAAGATACGCTGTATAACGTGCAGGCGACGGGCGAATTTGTGGTGAATATCGTGAGTGAGCCGTTAGCCGAGGCGATGAACATCACGGCAACCGAACTGCCCGCCGAAATCAACGAATTTGAACGGGCGCAGGTTACGGCTGTGCCGAGCCTGACGGTTCGCCCGCCGCGCGTGGCCGAGAGCCTGATCCATTACGAGTGCAAGCTGAACCAGATTATCACCATCAGCGACCAACCGGGTGGGGGCAATATCGTTATCGGGACGGTGTTGCATCTGCACATTGATGACTCGGTTTATCTTGAGGGGAACAAGATTGATCTGCACAAATTAGAGGCGATTGGGCGTTTGGCCGGGCCGAGCTACTGCCGGGTGAATGATTTCTTCGATATTCATCGACTGCCACCGGAGATTGGGAAGTAGTTTTAGGTTTTACTGACATTTGAGAATCATCGCCTAGGAATGTATACACAACCTAGGCGGAAGCCAAAGTGGTAGTAACGCAGAGAAACTATTAAATGACTATCCTGGATTCTGATCAGCTTTATAGGCGAGTAATGTTGCAGCTACACCCAAAATGAAGGCACCAATCACCGCGATTACGGTTCTATTTGCGTCTCCTAGACTAGGGAAGATTGCGTCAAAAGCACTCACTCTCTGTAACATTGTCCAACCAACGAAGGCAATATCCGCACTGCTGGATGATCGACATGAGTAGGTGATTGTCTCTTCGATAATCCGGTAGTTTTTATTCATCCTTACTTACTTTGCAACCACCATCCAGATTTGGTGATGTACTCTTGATCAACAATGCCATTCTGATGAGCAATGAGGCGGCATTTTTGAAAAAGATGCTCAAGATTGGCAGAGTCTAATTTAGGTAGCAAATCTTCATATCCCTCTCCGTGTGAGTGTTTTCTAGAGTGCTGATGACTATCATAAATCTGATTTTTTGAGTTCATGTTCCAAGATAGCATTTACTTCCGTCAACTGTTTCACAAGAAGTTCCATATCAGTTGTAGTGAAATTTTTACTAGCTGATGACTCAAGTATGTTCTGAACCTTTGCTTGAGATTCCTTGAGTGTTGCAGATAGTTCCTGATTGCGCTTCCCGAGTATAGTGGCAATAACCCGTCCCTCTATTGCTTTCAAGATTGAGGTTCCGAATAGTCCGCCAAACAACGAAATGGCAACAAAACCCAGAAGGTCTTGAGGCCCAAGTAGATATAAAGCTAGGGGCGCAGCTATAACTCCAATAAAAATACGCGCCCAGAATCCAATATCCAGTCTATTCCGTGTCCGCTTCGGCAATTCAATTTCTTGTCTCATGGAGCCTATTAGCTCAGCACCAAATCCACCTATACCTCCCAGAATGATAGCCGTCACTAATAACCCCAGATAACCCAAACTCAGATCATCCAGAATTACTTGAGGATCAAAATTGCTTCTATCGGGAACAGGTACAGCACTTGTCGGTTCTACCATCGGCTCGTCCGTTACATCTTGCGCGTATGCAAGAATGTTTACTGAGAGAAGGATGAAGATCACTATTACTAAGCGCATCATATGCAATCTCCTAGCTTGACACAATTTAAGACAGGCAGCACAAATCAACACCAATAGCTACAAAATTATCATCTACCAACCCATTCCAAACGGCGTAATCATGAATTGCTTAGAAGCGATCTTCATATGTTCGAGGATTATCTAGTTCGACAGTCGATACATCACGCTATTCCGCAGCACCGCTCTTCAAGAAGATTTTGCCGCATACTAACCCCTGCCCATAATCTGCTTGATGAAAGTTGGGTATCCGCCCATCATACCGACTATCGAAGCAGAGTAATCGTGAACTGTGCGAAAACGCCCTTCTACTGTCAGTAGACTGCCTAAATCAGCAAATCATTTACCGAAAGACCTCTGGAAACTTTTTTGCAGCGTCCTCAAGTTTTTCCTTTGTGCGGACGATCTCATCCAATATCTCATCTAACCGCTGGCGAGGCGCAGTTGTATGTGCAATCTTAATTGCGCCTACCGTCTGGGCAATAGTCATGTCAATATTTTCATTCCAACTATCTGTTCTTGTGCTTGGCTTTAAGAACAAACCGCGTGCATCCACCCCAAAGGCATGTGTCTTCGTGCGCAGAATAGGCGCTCCGTTGAAGTCAAAAATGAGTAACCCGACTGCCCCCGTAAACCCGAACGCCCAGTTGAGATTTCGGGTTGTTGTAATACCCAATATGTAGCCGGTTTCTTTATTCAACCATGCTTGGGTATCCATTAAGCTACTCCGTCCTGTGGCACCCCACAGGGCACTATTTTCTTCATCATAGAGTACAGACGAAGCAAGCGTATTTAGACCAATAGGGAACATAACCACCTCCCATCTTTTAGATACAAAGAAGATAGTCGATTCACTACCTATCAGTCTTTCCCGTTCACAGCATTCTTTTGTCTGTTCCCATCATTCCTTGCCGCATGTATTGCTAAAACGTGTGGGCGACATCCCCACAAACTTCGTGAAATGCCGCGTAAAATGGCTCTGGTTGGCGAAGCCGCAATAGCGTGCCACCTCATAAAGCGATTTATGGGCGTAACAAAGCAGCATTTTTGCCCGTTCGATCCGACACTGTAGCACATAGTGATAGGGTGCACAGTTGAACGTGGCGCGAAACAGCCGTTCAAAATGCGGGACACCAACGTGAATACACTTGGCTAAATCGTCCAGCGAAATCTTCTGGTGGAGATTAGCCTCGATATATTCCCGTACAGTACGTTGTTGTGCAGGAGTCATCTTGCCACGTAGATTCACGGGACGAACAACGTGATTGGAATAGTTGTATAGCAGATGGGAAACAAGCGCGCCCATCAATGACTCAGCATATAACTCGGATAATCCGTTCTTATCCCCATTTTGTAGTCCGCGTTGCAGGCAATGATGGAGGGCAAAACCGGATGCGGAGAGAAACTGATCGTGGGAATGAAGGATGAGTGGGAGTTCAACAGCTTCAGGATCACCCTTCAAGATCGTCTCTGCGGTATCCACAATATGCTGATGGGGCAAGCGGACAAAAAGCGCTTTAACAGCCGAGTCCCAACGACCATGAGATTGATTGAGACCGCGTGGATAAATTTGAAAAGAACCTACTGTGCTAACCTGCTTTGATAAACGCCCATCGGTGTAAAGTTCCGTATGGACAACACCGTCTAGTGCGAGGATAAACACATCATCGGTTATCTCAGGGCCGGGGGCAAAATCATGGTTCGGATTCATATCTGCATTGAGGATGGTGACATTGTGCCAACCGAGGGATGCGCTTACGGTAAGTGCCCGTATAAATGGGCTTAAAAACCACTGCTCGTAAGTCAGAGGGGGCGAAAACGGGATCGCGGTAGGCGGCTGCATTAACTCCTCCTTGAAAATGCAACAATATTTTATATTGTACGTCATCAAACCAAATTGGAGAGCTTTTAGTTCAAATCTTATGCTTTTTCCGGATTCTCAAGTGTCCAATAGTCTTTGAAAACTTGTTGGTCATAGATGATGTTGCTCGTTTTTCAAACAATGGGTTAATAAGTCTTTGGATCAATCCTATTGGTAGCCCTAATCAGTAGATGGTAGATGATGAACCTTAAGCGGCGTGTGTTTGTAAAGGGAATGATTACAAAATAGGTTATTTGATTGAATAGATGGGTTTATATCGCTCATGAATGTTCATCCACCACCAGCCAATAAGACTCACTTTCAGCATAAACGTTTGCTGACGGCGGCGGTCATCGGTTTGTTACTGCGGATGCTGTTTCTGGCTAATGAAGGCACGCTTATTCTGCTCTCGCCCGCGCGACGCATCATTCTGGTCATTATTGCACTGCGCTTGTTGATGATGGTGCATTCCAGTTTTGAAGCCGTTGAACAGACAAAATCGCTACCTCGTTATACAGGCTGGCGTGCGGGAATTCTGCCGATTCTGCTTATGACTCCGATGGTGGTAGGGTTCTGGTTGGCGGCGTGGTCAACGGGCGGGGGGCTTTTGGGCGTTACGGGCTACGCACTGGCGGCGAGCCTCATCATGATCCTGTTGATCCTCAACTTTATAGGCCTGCTGATGAAATCTGCAAAAGAACCTTCGGCGGAAAATGATGTCGTTCGCCCACAAATCGGCGTTGGGGAATTTCTGGTCGATGCCTTGTTTTCCACAGTGTATGGTCTGATGCTGTTCCTCGGCATAGTGGGATTGATGGTTCTCGCCCCGGAAGCCCTGGATGACAGCATCGCCATTGGTAACTTTGCGTTTTATGTATATGGCCTGATGTTGGTGGGGCAGGCGGTGATTTGGTTCTTCTCTGGCTTGATTCGTCAGGCAGCCGAAGAATCGGGATTACGGCAGCAATCGCAATAGTTGGTACTTCACCGGGCAAGATGACGCTTTAACCCGCGACGGTAGACGAATTTGAGCAGGAATGGAGCGAAAGTATCGGCTAAGAAGTAGGCTATGTTGGGCGTTCGCATTTTCGGTTGGGGCGAATCCGGCTCAGGGATTGGGTCGGCTAGTTCAACTTCGGCTAATGTGAAACCATCTCCGCTTTCGGTCACACGCCCGACAACGGCTCCATCCTTGTTGATAATCTGGGTATGCTGACCGTAGTCCGTTTCGAGTTGGGCGCTGGCGGCTTTGGGGATGTAGCCCCATTCGGCGGGACGCGCGAGCAATAAGCCCATAACTGATATGAACGGGAGGGGCATGGGCGAACGGAATTGGCCGCCGCCGGAGGAATGCACCGCCGGAACTTTGAGCCATGCCGCTTGATCGTGAATATCCTGATCGGCGAAGTGGCTGGCATTGACCCAATTCTGTACCCGTTTACCATCCGGGAAAACAAGATGGGCGTCGTTGACTCTGGGCGGGCAGCTTGGGATGATGACGGCATCCACCTTGCCAGCATATTCTTCCCAAAGATTGGCGTGGGCGGAATCCCAACAGATCATCATGCCGAATTTGCCGAGGTCAGTATCGGCGACGGTTGGCTGATGACCCTCACGGAAATAAGCACGTTCCCAGTTAAAAGGATAACGCTTGTCGTAGCGCCACAGGCGTCCATCCGGGGCAAAAAGCAGGGCGCTGTTATAGACTTCATCGCCATCGCGGAGCATAAGCGTTCCGACAAGATGGATTTTATGCTGGGCGGCCTGCGTTTTCATCCATGTAACGGTTTGACCATCCATCGGTTCAGACGCGGCATAATTGCTTTCGATATAGGCATAACCGGTGTTGAAACATTCGGGCAGAACGACCAGTTCAGCGCCGGACGTGACGGCCTCGGTCACTAAATCGGCTGCACGGGTGAGGCGGTCAGCGGTTGGTGCAGGTGTGGCTTCCATCTGTATGGCGGCGATTTTCAGTTTACGGGACATGATTTGCCTCCGATAATCTCACCCAAAAATCACAGTTTTGTTTTTGTAAACCAATACCTGCCGCTGAAGGTGAAACCGGATCGCCCGCGACAGCACCAGCTTTTCCACATCTTTCCCTTTGCGAATCAAATCTTCAACCGAGTCGCGGTGATTGATGCGGGCAACATCCTGCTCAATGATCGGGCCAGCATCCAGTTCAGCCGTCACATAATGGCTGGAAGCGCCCATAATTTTGACGCCGCGTTCATGCGCCCGGTGATAGGGTTTCGCTCCGGCGAACGCAGGCAGGAAGGAATGGTGAATATTGATGATGCGATTGGGATAGTGGGTTACGAAGCCTTCGGTCAAAATCTGCATGTAGCGCGCCAGCACCACAAAATCAATGCGATATTCGCGCAATAGTTCCAGTTGGGCGGCTTCCTGCGCGGCTTTGTTATCTTTGTTGACTGGGAAAACGCGGTATTCGATGCCAAACTTCTCGGCCAGTGTGCCTAAATCCGGGTGGTTGCTGATAATGACCGGGATTTCGACACGCCATTCGCCCGCCTGATAACGATAAAGAATGTCGTATAAACAGTGGGCTTCTTTGGAAACGAACACAGCCATGCGCGGCGTCTGGTCGGAAAAGTGCAGTTGGAAGGCCATGCCAAAACGTTCAGCAATCGCCCCGAACTGCGAAGCGATATGGGCGGGGGCAATGGTGAAGGCGCTTAAATCCCATTCCACCCGCATGAAAAACACATTCTCGTCCGCGTCTACGTGCTGATCGAGATGCAAAATATTGCCGTTGTGGCGGGCGATGAAGTCGGTGACAGCGGCGACTAACCCCTGACGGTCGGGGCAGGAAATCAGCAGGATGGCAGAACGAGATGCGGTGTCTTGGGTCATTGTGGACTCTTGGGTAGCAGGGCGTTTATGTTCCCAAGTGTACCGGGTTCTGTTATTTCTTTACATGCCTGCTTCAGGCAGATGAATTCAGCCATGCTTCCAGATCAAAATTGTCCAGCAGTGGGATTGTAGCTATGAAAGGTGATCGTAGGCGTCTTCACGCCGCCACTGATAAGGGGAAGTATGTGGTTGACGGGCTGCCCGTGTTTCGACAAACGCTTGAATGGAAGCCCACGCTTCATCAGGAGTCATCAGATGGGGCTCAACGGGCGTAATTGAGACACGGATTGCTGCCCCTTTTGCTAATTGGGCTGCAATTTCGGAAGGGAGGTGGATGATATCATCATCAAGCAGAGTCTCAAATTCCAGTAGAGTCACAGCATTGAACCTCTCGCACTTTATCCTTTAAAAAGTGTACCACAATCCGCGCCTGCAAAATCTTCCCTTCGGGAACTTTGGATAGCGATCATTGTAACAAGGCTTGCTCGAAGAAATCCAACATCCGCGCAGTATATAGCTCAGGGACAACATTTGGCCCGCCCCCATGATGCGCGTTCTCAATCACCCACTGTTCAGCATTTTCACCCAACAGCGCTGCATAATGCTGGTTGATGCGGTTTTCAAAATCGTCCAGAGCGCCAACCACCATCAAGACCGGGCGCGGCGCTAACTTCGGGATTTGTTCGACGAAACCGGGTGGCGGCGCAATCCCCAGATGAAACTGATTCGCGCGCTCGATCTGCACATTTAACAGAAGGGCGAATTGTTCACCAACATTTTTAGCTTCGGGGAAATCCGAAGCACGCGCAGCGTTTACACCTTCCAGAAAAAAGGCTTTCAAACGGGGTTCATCCGGCCCAGCCAGTATGAGGATTTGCGCTCCCAGCGACAGACCGAGGCCGCCAATCCGGTCGGGATTGACTTCTGGTTGTTCGACCAAAAAATCAATCACAGGGGGAATATCGCGGGCATCCAGCCAGCCGAAGGATTGGGTCGTGCCAGTGCTTTCGCCCAGCGCACGCTGATCGTACATCAGCAGGCCGTAACCTGCCGTATACAACCGCGCCGCCTGCCACATCATTCCTGTGCGGTTGCCACCACCACCATGCAGGAGGATAATCACCGCGCCATGTGGGGCAGTCGGCGGCACATACCAGCCCGCCAGCGTAACCCCATCAGCCCCCGGAATCGATACCGCGCGATAATCTGCACCAAAATCTGCGGGTGAGACACAGCAAATGGTCGTATTGGCGGGTTGGGACAAGCCTAAAACAAAGCCATATGGCCCAATGAAAAAGATAATCAGGGGAATTTGCATCAGGGCAACCAGCGTGACCCGGCGGCGATACCACCAACCGCCGATGAGTCCCAGTCCGAATTCGGCTGCCAGCCCCACCAGCAGGCCACCCACCAAACCGATAACCACCCATAAACCCGGATTGCCCGCATAATAGCCGACCAATCCAAACAGCATGGTAACGATGACTGCATTGACAACAGGAAAGATAAAGCGTTTCATAACGTCCCCCTGTGTGAATTTTCAATGAAGATTATAGCCGATTCAGTGCGGAATCATTAAGTTTGCATGAAGACTTAGCGACATTCACCAAAAAGCTGTTATGCTTGTTGGCAAATCAAACCCATACGGCCTGTGTATAACCTATGTTTAAATAGAAATACGCCTGCCCGCCAAGTGCGATCAAATTAGGTGCTATCATGTTTTTTGACCCTGCAAGACTGACCACCAGACACCGCAGCCGTCGTCCTCGACTCAATGCTTCCAGAGCCACTGCCGCATCTGACACTGACCCTGCGAGAGCGCTCGACAACGCCAGCATCCAAACCGACTTTTGCATCAATCTGTGAATTAATGACTCACGGCTGATTGACCGAGGTCTTTACGTACCTCGTTCCCGGCCATCCGTGACGTTTTTGCGTACCTGAAATCAAGGAAACTCGATGACAAATTTTATTTTCAAGCAGTTAATCAATGGGGAATGGGTCGATGCAGCCAATGGCGGTCTCTGGCCTTTAGTCAATCCCGCGACCGAAGATATTTTAATGGAGATTCCGTTCGGGGATGCGGCGGATGCTCAGGCGGCTGTTGACGCAGCGGCGGCGGCTTTCCCGGCTTGGTCGCGCAAGACACCCTATCAACGGGCTGAAGTATTGATGAAAGCGGCTTCGTGGCTGCTGGAACACGCCGAGCAGATGGCGGTCATCACCACTGAAGAATGTGGCAAACCGTTGAGCGAATCGCTGGCGGAATGGCGCAGCGCCGCCAATTACATGATCTGGAATGCCGAAGAAGCTAAACGGGCTTATGGGCGGACTATCCCCGCCCGCGTACCCAACCGCCGCATTATGGTGATTCACCAACCCATCGGCGTGGTGGGAACGATCACCGCCTGGAATTTCCCGGTGTATAACGTGGTGCGCTGCTGGGCGGCGGCGCTGGCGGCGGGCTGCACAGTTGTCGGGCGGCCTTCGGAATATACACCGCGTTCAGCCATGATGATGGCGCAAGCCTTGCATGAATCGGGTGCGCCTGCCGGGGTGATTAACTGCATCAGCGGCGACCCGGCGGCAATGGCACAGATTATGTTGAAGGACGCCCGCGTCCGCAAAATCAGCTTTACGGGCAGCACCCGCGTCGGCAAACTGCTGATGGATGGCGCGTCGCAGACCGTCACCAAACTGGCACTGGAATTGGGCGGTAATGCCCCGGTGATTATTTTCCCGGATGTGAACGTGAAAGCCGTGGCAAAACAGGCCGTCGCATGGAAGTACCGCAATGCAGGTCAGGTATGCGTTGCCCCACAGCGGTTTTATGTTCACAGCCAGATTGCCGACGAATTCACTGAAGCCGTGACGACTGCTTCCCGCGCGCTCAAATTGGGCAACGGTTTACAGCAGGGTACGGAAACCGGCCCGCTGATTAATGCCGTCCAGCGTGACCGAGTGGAAGCACTGGTAGCGGAAGCCGTTGCAGGCGGTGCGGAAGCGCTGACGGGTGGTTCACGCCCCAGCGATATGCCACGTGGTTATTTTTATGCGCCAACGGTGATTACAGGGCTTTCCGATGGAATGCGCCTGTACCGTGAAGAAATTTTTGGCCCGGTGATGCCTATTATCCGTTTTCAAGACACTGAGGAGGTTTTGGGGATGGCGAATGCTACCCCCTATGGTCTGGCGGCATTCGTCCAGACCAACATCATGAATACAGCAATCCGTATGTACGAAGGACTGGAGTTTGGCATGGTATGCATTAATGACTGGCTGCCAGCGACGCCTGAAGCGCCGTTCGGTGGGATCAAACAAAGTGGGCTGGGCCGGGAAAGCGGTCTGGAAGGATTAGCCGAGTATTTGGAAGCAAAGACGATTTATATGGGAGAATCCCCATGATACACACACACAGCACGATGGTTGTGCAAACCGAGTCGAAATATGCTCGACCGCTGGCGCGAATGCAAAGCACTATTTTCCCCACCCTGCTGCCAGAGGAACTGTATTCCGAGCAGCATTATCTGCGCCACATGAAATTATTCCCCGAAGGTCAGTTCACTGCGCTGGTTCAGAAACATGACAAATGGATAGTGGCTGGCTCGACCGTGACCTTCCGCGTGAATTGGTCACTGGTGGAAAAACCCCACACGTTCGAAGATATTATTGACGGCGGCTGGTTAAGCAACCACGACCCACATGGCGAATGGCTCTACGGCGGCGATATGAGCGTCCATCCCGATTTTCGCGGCTTGGGGCTGGCGAGCAAGCTGTATGAGGCACGCAAAAATGTGGTCAAGCGGCTGAATTTGCGCGGCGAAGTCGCTGGGGGAATGCTGCCCGGTTATCACCGCTACCGTGATCACATGAGCATCGAACGTTATGTGGAAAAGGTGCAGTTGGGCGAGTTGACCGACCCAACCCTGACGCCGCAGGTACGCAACGGTTTCCGCGTCAAAGGGATTTTATACGATCACATTACCGACCCACGTTCGGATAACTGCGCGGCGCTGATCGTGCGCGTCAATCCGTACTACAACAAACACCACAGCCAGGTACAACGCCTCGTGAGCTAATCAACCCGGCTGCGGCGCGGCAGTCCCCGGTTTGCGGGGACTGACTGTTTCATGATACAACCAGATCGGTACTGTAGACCAGCACCGAAAGTTGGATTTTTGTGCCTGCCGAAATACAGGATTTAACGGGCAAGCAGTTGACTGCGCTTCCAGCAGGGCTGGGCGAACGCGTTGACCTGAAAGCACTCTATCTGGACGATAATCAGCTTACGACGCTGCCGGATTCGTTCGCCCATTTTAGACACCTCGAAACCTTGCATCTTGATCGCAATCGTTTAACCGTGCTGCCCGATGTACTTGCCCAACTCACCAGCCTCAAAACCCTGAGTCTGATGCACAACGGCTTAACGGTGCTGCCGGACTGGTTATGGCGTTTACCCCATTTGCAATCGCTGTATCTGGGCGACAATCCGTTAGGCGCAGTACCCGATCAAGTCGCCAACTTAAC
The DNA here is from genome assembly GCA_019912965.1 of Anaerolineae bacterium. Taxonomy (GTDB): domain Bacteria; phylum Chloroflexota; class Anaerolineae; order Aggregatilineales; family Phototrophicaceae; genus CFX2. The sequence continues at coordinate 24,365 of JAIOHM010000015.1, read as the reverse complement.
AACGCTCACTGACCTCTACATCCACAACAGCCACTTAACCGCGCTGCCTGAACGGATTGGCGAACTCGTTAATCTGCACACGCTCGACATCGGTCATAACCGCCTGACGCATCTCCCCGACTCATTAGGCAAATTACGCGGCCTGAAGTATTTCCTGTATATCAGCAACAACCAGCTAACGGCTGTACCCGATTCGCTGTTTGAAAATCTGTCTGATCTGCGGTACCTCAACCTGACCGATAACCAGCTTACGACTCTGCCGGAAAACATCAGCAAACTCGCCAGCCTTCAGGAACTCCGCCTGTACAACAACCGCTTGACCCATCTCCCCGATTCGTTCGGCAATCTGGCGAATCTCAAAGAACTGCATCTGATGAACAACCCCTTAACCGCCTTACCCGAATCGCTTGGACGCCTCCATAATCTGACACATCTGGATTTACGCAACAATCGCCTGACCATACTCCCTGACTCGTTGGCTGACCTTCACAATCTGGCTTTTCTGGATTTACGCGGCAACCGTTTTACAACCCTCCCGGAAACCATCCGCCAGCTACCCAACCTGAAAAAGCTCGACCTGCGCTGGATTAAGCTGCGCGTCGTCCCGAACTGGCTTCCCGAACTCGAAGCGCGCGGTTGCACCGTTTTCAAGTAAATTGAGGAATGTCTGAGAAATAGATTATGAATGAGCAACAACAAGAAATCTTAGAAGCCTTACGTAATGCGGCTAAACAAGATCAATGGAACCAGTACCGAGAATCCTTGGCAAAATTGCTTCCCGACTTAAAGGACAATGATTCAATAAAGATTATTGTAAGATGGGCGCAACGATTTTTATCTGACTTTTTTCGCTTTCATCCTGAAGACGAGAATATTGGTAGGGCAATTGAAGCCCTTAACAACATTACATCACTTGAGGGTTTGAACCAGCAAGGACGACTTATCGATTCGCTGTTGGACAAATATTGGAATTGGCCGGGTGTCAGCAATTTTAGAAATGCCTTCAAAGGAATATCAAAACCTAACCAATACTTCGGTCATTCGGGCGAGTATATTGATACTATAATTAGCCTTTTCTCAAAAATACTTATAGCAATCGAGACCAATAATTATTGGGGGGATAATCCGGAGTTTTCAAAAACTTTCTTCGGTCCACATGTGCATAAAGCTATTTTCATGCTGGTAAGACATCATTCCGATCCAAAGCAGATTGCGTTACGTCAATCCCTGCGGATTGAGATGATCAATGATCTTGATGCGGCGCTTCAGGGAGGCTAATTCCTTGTCCTGGATTATTTTCATGTAAACTGATAAATACACGCGTCTGATTAGAAAGCCACCGCTATGTTCGCCGTGCTGTTTTGTGTGGTTTCAACCTTTGTCGTCCCGTTGATTATCGGGGTGATGATTTTGGGGCGGGCGGCGGGCGATCCGGTCTTCCGGTTCGCGGGATGGATGACGCTCAAACCGATTTTGGCGACGCCGTTATGGTTTTTCATGACCAGTTGGTTAGCGACCAATGCTTCGCTGCGCCTGGCAGTTTATGTAAACTGGCTTCCCGGTGCGGCGATCACGCTGTTGCTGGTGCTGGCTTATCGTCAAACGATGTTTGGGGATTCAGCGCATCCGGCGGCGCTTCGTTTGCTCGGACTGGATTTTGCGCGCTGGATTAGCACGGCAGTCATGTATGCTACGCTCAATATTGCGAATGTGACCATCAGCAGCGATTTCTCCGCGTTGGGTGCTTGCCTGATACCACTCGCTGTTTTCATGCCCACCATTTTTGCGGTCGTCGCTTTTTACATGGTCAACAATCTAATAAATAACAAACCTTAATATGCTAAGCAACACACATTTAAGACGCTAATAGATCACCCGATTTATCATGCTCTTGCATTATTATTTTTAATGTGATACGCTAATAGACCTATAAGAGTATATATAAAGTTTCAAGAGGCTACATATGGCAAACATAGAGTGTGTAAAGAGAGATAAAGGGGTAGTTACCCATATTGGCGTAGTTAATGTAGGTTTTGGTCCGGAAGAACTAGTGTTCCTGAATCCAGAAGACGCAAACCAAGCTATGGAGCGCGGCACCCGATTCTTTATAGAAGATACAGAGGTAATTGCGGTTTTAGATGGAGAAACCCAAAGGTTTAAATTTCTTAGATCACTTCCAGATGGAACTACGGATAATAATCTAGATAATATAGACCCCTGTTAAGATTATACAAATAGTTAGGGGCATTTTAGATCAGGGAAACATCGCTTAGTTCAGGATGTTTTGAGCTCGTTCGGAAGTTCAACAGTTCTGAATTAGGATGCGCCCGATAAATAAAGCCATCTAACTATATAGGATGCTCCTTCGGATCCCTTCCAATTTGTGTAGTATCAACTGCATCCTCATCCCAGTCCCGCTTCTATTGGAAACGATTGCAAAAATCGTCTCCAATAATCTGGTCAATAATTCGCCTATAAAGCTCAAACCCAAAAATGACGACCCGCCCAGTGGGAAAACAGCAAACTTTAGGGCTAAACCCTTGTTGTCCATTTTGTTCAAGACAGCCTTCCGCCTCCCGTGATACCATCCAAATGTTCGATTTGGAGTACCGCTAAGGAGCGCTAACCATGAGAAAAGTCATTGCAATGATTCATCTGTCGCTGGATGGATTTGCCTCAGGCCCAAACGATGAACTGAATTGGATTTCCTATGACACTGAACTTGAGCAGTATGCCCATGCCATGCATGACCTGACGGATGCGGTCATCTGGGGACGCAGAACCTATGAAGGTATGGCAGGTTATTGGCTCACCGTGCCGGGAAATCCGGACAGCACCCCGGCTGAACGTGAGCATGTGCGTTGGCTGGATAATGCCACCAAAATCGTGGTGTCGCGCACGCTGGATCGTATCGACTGGAACAATAATCCGAATACCGTGCTGATTAAAGACAACATCACCGAGGAAATCAACAAAATCAAGCAGCAGCCCGGTAAAGACATCTGGTTTATCGGCAGTACCATGCTGGCACAGACCTTCATGCAGCTTGACCTGATTGACGAATACCGCCTCAATATCAATCCGACGGTGCTGGGGAAGGGCAAACTCCTGTTTGCCAATGTCACCCGCCAGATTCCGCTGAAACTGCTGGAGTCCAGGACGTTTAAAAGTGGTGTTGTCGCCCTGCGTTATGAACCCGACCGCAAATAGCGACCACCAGTAACATATCCCGCATCGAGAAGTCCACAGGGCGCAGTCGTTTATGCTGCGCCCTGCTGCTATCCAAACTTTAAACCCTTCACATAACCCGCTACAATTGCTCATTACTCGTTACTCATGACTCGTTACTCAACTATGCGCGATGTCGTTATCATTGGCGGCGGGTTAAGCGGTCTGGCCGCCGCCGTCGAACTCCAAAACCTGAAGATTCCCTATCGCCTGATCGAAGTAAAAAAACGGCTGGGCGGGAGTATCGTCAGCCAAACCCGCGATGGCTTCGTGCTGGATGGCGGCGGGTTCGCCTTTCTCCGCAATGCCGATTGGTCATTTCTGGATGATCTCGGCCTGCAAGATGCCTTTGTCCCGGTTCAGAATGCCCATAATCATGATCTGGTCGCTTTCAAAAATGGCACACAGATGCTTATTGACGCGCTGGCAAATGACTTACGCGGCACAATCATCAAACGCATGGCCGTGAGCAGCTTGGGGACTCTGGAAAAAAACTTTGCTATCTGCCTTGAAAATGGCCTGATGCTGGATGCTGCCGCGCTGATTGTGGCCGCACCTGCCCGCCATGTCGAGCGCATGTTCCGCACCCTGACGCCCGAACTCAGCCTGCAATTGTTCGATTTTAACTACGACACCATCACCCGCTTGTCGCTGGGCTACCGTAAAGATGATTTGCCCATGCCGCCCTGGTTTCCGTGGGATATGGCTGTGCCGTTCTATAGTTGGACGGATGACCCGCACCGCGCCCCGGAAGACCATATTTTGCTGCATGTGGGTCTGCGTTTCCCGCTGGAAAAAACCACGCCACAAGCGCTGATACACACCGTTCATGAACAGATTAAGGCACGCGGCGAACCCGTTATTTCGCGGGTCGATTTCTGGCCGGAGGCTGACCCACTGCCGCCGCATACCGCTGGTTATGCCGAAAAAATGACCGCGTTGGAATCGCTGCTGCCCGAACGGATTGCGCTGGCCGGGAGTGATTATCACGGTCTGTCGCTGGCCGCCCGCATTGCCAGCGGACGTAAAGCCGCCCAAAAAATTGCCGCCGCATGGAAATAGAAAGGTCGCCACATGCCCAAACGCCGCGATGACTGGCTGGATGACGACGAATACCCGGATGACCGCGATGTTGATGAACTTGGCGACGACTCGCCCTACGATGACGATCTTTTGACCATCGGGCGCGTCAAAGGGATACAGCCCCCGTTCTGGACACAAACCCGGATTGCAGCCGCCATCATTCTGGCGATTCTGGTGATCGGCTATTTGCTCACCCGTTCGTTGTTTTAAAAGGATAAATTATGACCACCATCTCCCCTGCACTCGCCGCCCGTATCGATAAAGCCTATTTTCTATGGCTGACCACCGTCCGCGCTGATGGAATGCCGCAGCCCACGCCCATCTGGTTCGTCTACGAAAACGGCACTTTTTTGCTGTACAGCAAGCCGGATGCTCAGAAGGTGAAAAATATCCGCCAGAATCCCAAAGTGGCTTTGAGCTTTGGCGAAGATCACGAAGGTGAAGAATTTTTTGTCATCATGGGCGAGGCCGCCGTTGACGAAACCGCCCCGCGCTCGATTGACCTCCCGGCCTACCAGACCAAGTATGGCAAAGGCATTATCGACATCGACTTCACGCCCGAATCATTGGCAGAAACCTTCTCACTGCCCATTCGCATCACACCTACTCAGATACGTGAACAGTAACCACTGTTGGGATAATCACGATTTTATTTTCTCTCTGTGTCCTCTGTGTTCTCTGTGGTGAAAAACTTGTTATGAATGATTTCTTGAGCCAATTTCCCACCTTATTCGCCCCGGTTTTCTGGGAATGGGGGCCGATCCATGCCCAATTTGAACGGCTGAGTACACCACCGCCGGAACACCTCATCAGCAATATCAATGTTGTCGGTCATGTGGGCGATCAATGGGTGATTATTCGGCTGGCGGATGGCAATTGGGAAATTACAGGCGGCACGCTTGAACCCGATGAAAGTTACATCGAGGCTGCCCGTCGTGAAATGTTGGAAGAAGCCGGGGCAAAACTGCTCAATCTCCATATCGTCGGTGCGTGGAAATGCCGTTCCGAAGCGCCAAAACCCTATCGTCCCCATCTGCCGCACCCGGAGTTTTATCGGCTGTTGTGTTATGGAGAAGTCGAACGCGTCGCCCAACCGGGCAATCCGGCGGACGCCGAGCAGGTCGCCAGTGTGGAGTTAGCCAGCCTTGATGAAGTCGCCCGCCGTTTGCGTTCTATCGGGCGCGACGATTTAGCCGAGTCCTATCTGTTCGCAGCGTGGGCAAAAGACCATCCCGAATCTGACTAAAATGCCCTCAAACCCATTCTGAACGAAATCCCATCCCGCTTAACAATTCCCGTCCCTCAAAACGGTTGGTAACTTCGTCCCCAAAAACGTACCAAATGGTCACCCTTTTTCCCTCCAACTCTGCTATCCTGTTCTTATGAACGCTTTACCTTTTCCTCTACCCCTACTCTCTGTGAAACCTCTGCGTTCTCTGTGTCTCTGCGGTGAATCTCTTGTTTTCTCTTCTTTGCACATTTGCAGCGCCACCCTCCCTCACTGCCGCTGCACACCGCCAATACAGCGACAGCGGCGACAATCCCTCTCACAGGCGCTGCACACTACGGCGCTTCTCACACCAACCGCCGACATCGCCGCCATTGCAGTGCCTCCCTCACTCACTGCCGCCGACAACCCCTACGGCAATTGTGCAATTTGCGAATCTTTTGCATGGTTGTGAATGAGCATGGCTGTAGGGGCGACCGGTTCGGTCACCCAGCTTACGAGTTTAGTTTAAGGAGTTGTCGTGCTGGAGATTGGGGTGGCAACTTCGATAACCCAAGAATAGCTATACAGCTTATTGGAAGTTGAACGCACCTGAACTTCCAAAAGATGCGTTCCTGCCGCCAGATCAGGATTAAAAATAAAGTAGATCGCACCTGTGGCAACACCATGGACAACAGAGTTCATAACTCCCGGAATTTCCCACCGCACATAAACATAATCGGGAAGTGCTTGACCATTGATAAAAAACCGCCTTGAGGAAAGAATTTGTTCTTGTAAGGTGGCTCCTGTATCACCCGCTTCAACAATAGCCCCTGTGTAAATTTGCACATTGATTTCAGGTGAACCAAAAGACACAGTGCCGGGTCCGGGTTCGACACTGTTGATAAAGTCGGGTTTCGGGGATGGATTTTGAGCCAGATATTGGATTGTAGGCAACAAATCAGGGTTTGGTTGAATAGCACACCCTGTAAATGTCAGGAAAATCCCCACAAAATAGCCCAATTTCCAATTCATGAGAGCACTTATTTTCTAGCCTCGTTTATCCGGCGGTGTCCAGCCGAACGGGGTATCCTCGTCCAGCAGTTCAAATGGATGCACCGATGACTGCTGTGGAAGACTGCTGCTCGGCAGGATCGGTATGGCGCGGCGGGCTTCGCGGGCGGTGTTCCGGCGCTTCAAGTCCCCCGCGTAATAAATCGTTTTGGTGCGGTTGGTGTCCAGCGTAATCCGGGCTACACCCCGCGCCAGCATATCCACCGGGATTGGCCCAATCCGCCCAAACCCGAACCACGACAGAATTGGGGTGCTGCCCAGAATAGTCATCAACCAGTAGAACGGGTGGCGCGGCTGCCCCCGCACATAAGCAATTGGTGCACGGATGATCGTTGCCGTCAGCCCCACCCGGCTCATGTAGCCTTCAGCTTCGCGTTTGGCGCGTAAATATTGGTTGTTTACCCAGGGTGCGCGTGCGCTGCTCATCAACAGCATATGATGAACCCCATCGCTCACGCACATGTTGGCAACATTCCGCGCGGAAACGAAATTCAGCCAGTTGTGGTTCAGCCCTTTGGCGGGGTCAGCGGTCATGCTCCCGATGGTATGGATAACCGCCTCGTGTCCCCGCGCCCGCCCGCGTAAACTGGCCGGATTCCAAACATCTGCCGTTGCCCAGCGAACGCGCTGCGCCAGCGGGCCGAGTTTATCTTCCGCGCCGGGGCGCACCAGCAGCGTAACGGCTGCGCCCTCTGCCAGCAGCGCCGCAGCAATGTTATCTCCGAGGAATGTCCCGCCCCCGGTAACGAGGATGCGGCGTGTGGTTTCAGGCATGGATAGTTCTTGGTTCTTAGTGCTTGGTTATTGGTTTTTAGTTATTGGTTCTTGAAGTAACCGCGTAGACGCATGACTCGTCATACCCCTGGCGATCTGAAACTAAAAACTAACAACCAATAACTATCCTCATTGTAACGGTGCGCTCCCGCCCGGTCAAAACTTCGTTGTTGTGAAAATCTCTTAAAAAGTGCATAATATCATTCAGTGGTGTTGTAATGATCTTGATAAAACCACGGTTGACGTTGCAGAACGATTGAATTGCGATCAAACCCGCCTCATAAGGTGGATGTAAAATCGGTGCCGGACTCAAAGCGAGCGATCCGTTGATAGAAAATGTAAGATTTTGATACTCCCGGATGAAGTGCGACCCGATAGCAGGGAAAAACAGCGCGCATCTGCGTAGGATAGGGTGATCTTACTCCAGGCCTAAAAATGCCCGCTCGCGTGCGGCGCAAAAACTGACCTCCGTTCTCAACTGTGCGAAGTATGCCCAGCCGTGGTTTCGTTTATACAACTACGGCTTTTTGCGTTGAATGGGGATATGTTCTAATGGGAACGATCACCGCTTTGGAAGTACAAAAGCGCAACAAGCAGCGCGTGAATCTGTATATCGATGACGAGTTTGCCTTTGGCATTAGTCTGATCGAAGCCGCCAAACTGCGGAAAGGTCAGGTGCTTTCGGAAGCCGAAATCGCCGCGCTGCGGGGTGAAGATGCCGTACTTCAGGCTGTTGATCGGGCTGCCAACTTCCTCAGCTTCAGGCCACGCAGCGCACAGGAAGTGCGTCGCAATCTGGCCGAGAAGGACATGCCGCCAGAAATCATCGAAGCTGCGCTCACCCGCCTGACGGCGATGGGCTATGTCGATGATGATGCCTTTGCCCGTTACTGGGCACAGAATCGGGGGGAATTCAAACCCCTCAGCAAAAAGGCGCTGCGCTACGAACTCAAGCAAAAGGGCGTGGCCGATTCGGTCATTGATGAAGCGCTCGATAGTCTGGATGAAACCGAGCAGGCTTATAAAGCGGCTCAAAGCCAGACCCGGAAACTCCGCCGTTTAAACAGGCGGGACTTTCGGACGAAACTGGCGGCTTTCTTGCAGCGTCGAGGTTTTTCCTACAGCACCACCCGAGAAGTGGTTGACCGCCTATGTGATGAATTGGAGGCGGAAGACCCGGCTTATTTCAACCTGGATACAACAGATGATGAGGAATAAAAAATGGAGCCGATTAGTGCTGTCCTCCTGGTGGTGGGGTTAATTATAGGGGCGGCTATTGGTGCGGGGGTGCTGAACTACTCTCAAAATGCGCGTGGCAGGAATCGCCGTGAGATGGCTGAACAGGAAGCCCGCGAGATTATTGCCAAAGCCACGCATCAGGCCGATGCGACCACCAAAGAAGCAGACGAAAAAGTCAAAGCCGTTCTGGAGGAAAGCGAACAAACCACCCAGCGTCGCCGTCGCGAACTGGATAAGGAAGATGAACGCCTTCGCAGCCGCCGTGAAGATCTGGACAAACGGTTGGAACGCATGGAACTCCGTGAGCAAAACCTGAACAAGCGCCAGAGCCGCATGGATAAACAGCAGAACGATCTGCAAAAACTGGAAGATGAGCGAACGCAAGAACTTCAGCGCATCGCCCAGATGACCGTAGACGAAGCCCGTACCCAACTGCTGGCCGTTGTCGAAAAAGACGCCCGCAGCGATATGGCCCGCACCATCCGGCAGGTGGAGGCTGAAGCCCGCGAAGAAGCCGATAACCGCGCCCGTGATGTCATCGCGCTGGCGGTGCAGCGCTTGGCTTCCGACCATGTGAGCGAAATCTCGGTCAGCGTTGTGCCTTTACCCAGCGACGAAATGAAAGGCCGAATCATCGGTCGTAATGGGCGTAACATCCGCGCTTTTGAACTGGCAACCGGTGTTGATGTAGTGGTTGATGATACGCCGGAAGCCGTGACGATCAGCAGTTTTGACCCTGTTCGCCGCGAGGTTGCCAAACGTGCGCTGGAAAAACTGGTGGTGGATGGACGTATTCATCCCGCCCGCATCGAGAAATTGGTGGAAGACGCCAAAGCTGATGTGGAACAGACCATTCGTGAAGAAGGCGAACGCGCTGCTTATGAAACCGGAATTCCGGGTTTACACCCTGAAATCCTCAAGCTGGTTGGACGGCTCAAATTCCGCACCAGCTACGGGCAGAATCAGCACGCCCACTCGATTGAAACTTCCCACATCGCCGGGATGATCGCTGCTGAACTGGGTGCGGATGTCGCCATCGCTAAAGCAGGCGGCCTGCTGCACGACATCGGCAAAGCCATTGACCACGAGGTTGAAGGCACACACGCGATCCTCGGTGCGGAAATCGCTAAGCGTTACGGTGTGAACGCTCGCATCGTCAACTGCATCGCCAGCCATCACCATGAAGTCGAACAGGAATGTGTGGAAGCCTACATTGTAGAAGCGGCAGATGCCATCTCTGGAGCACGTCCCGGCGCTCGACGCGAAAGCCTCGAAACCTACATCAAGCGCGTCAAAACACTGGAAGAAATCGCCAACAGCTTTGAGGGTGTCGAGCAAAGTTATGCCCTTCAGGCGGGGCGCGAAGTCCGTATCATCGTCCGCCCGGAAACCGTCGATGATTTCTCCTCGCTCAAGCTGGCACGCGATATCGCCCGCAAGATCGAGGAAACCATGCAGTATCCGGGACAGATCAAAGTGCAGGTCATCCGCGAAACCCGCGCCGTCGATTATGCGAAGTAAGCAGGGAAGTCATGCTCAAAGTATTTGTCGGTGTGGTGCGCTTCCGCGATGACCGCGATTTCATCATCATGGTGGATGGCGAAGCGGGTACGGTGGAAGATACCGTACAGCAGGTCATCACTGAAATTTGGGGCGAAGGCGAAATTAGTCTTCTGACCGAAGGTGTGGACTTCCGCGAATTTGTTCACGCCAGCAATCGTGAGCGTGGACGCCCGGATGGTTATGTGCTGGGCTGCGAGGTCAGCGCCTTAAAGCGCGTCAACTACGCAGTGCAATATGCTCGCCGGGAACGTCACCGCGATACCCCCGACGCATAAAAACGTAGAGGAGGGTCTATCTATGACCCTCCTCTACATCAATCCTCAGGCTGCCTGTGAAATCTACTTCGACTTGACGACCTGGGTAATCACCTTGAAGGTGCCAGCGCCGATGTCACCAATTGCATAGCTCACATAGACATAGCCTGCACGCAGGTTGGCGCTCTGTGGGCCGTACACAATCGTGTCTGTACCCGTTGGAACCAGACCGCCAGTGTAGTTGCCGGGAGCGAAAGGCACGACACCCTGCTGACCATTGGCGAGCGGCCCCACACGGGCGATGATTGCGCCAGCACCATCCAGCAGCACGGCGTCAACTGCCGGAGCAGCGGCGGTGTGGCGGGCGATCAAACGCGCATCCGCAGTCTTGGAGAAGTCGTTATCGAACACCGAAACGGTCGGGGCGCTGTTGGCATCCAGATGGGCGACGATGGTCACATTACCACCGGGCGCGAAGCTGAACGTGCCTGCCAGAACCGGGCTGCTGGGGTCGCCGCCGGCTGCTACAATCGCTACACTCGCGCTGCCAGCCGGGCCGCTGAACGGGCCGATGATGCTTTCTGGCAGGAAGTTCGGGACGGTGAGCTGACCGTTGACATAAATATCCACCGGAACGCCGGGGATGCCATGCACGATGTAGACTGTCGTCGGGGCGGCAGCGCTGGTGGCGCTTACACCCATAACCAGAAGTGCCAACAATGCCAGAAGAACCAGAACCTTACGCATATTTATAATCCTCCAACTCTGCTTATTTTTAGCGAGAACAAGATCAGACATTCCGACTATCAACTTAAGGGTCGTAATTTAGTGAATTATGAACAAAATCTGAACATAACGTGAAAAATGTAAACAAAAGCTACTCATCTGGATTTGCGTATCCCGTTGGCCTGTAGACCATGTTGGGCTTCACGGTCGGCTAAATGTGTTATTATCTGGCGACTATAGAAGATTAATTTTTGGAGATTTGAACATGACTTATGAAATGATTTTGACGGAAACGCCCGCGCCAGGTGTTGGATTGGTGCGGCTGAATCGTCCGCAGGCGCTCAATGCGCTCAACGGTCACATCACGCGCGAGATTTTTGAGGCGATGGAAGCTTTTGATCGGGACGACAGTGTGCGTTGTATGGTGCTGACCGGGAGTGATAAAGCCTTTGCTGCCGGGGCGGACATCAAGCAGATGGAAGATATGAGCGCGGTGGATATGTTCGCTGGACAGGATTTCACCGATTGGGCACGGCTGACACGGGTGCGTAAACCGATCATCGCGGCGGTTTCCGGTTGGGCGCTGGGCGGTGGCTGCGAAATGGCGATGATGTGCGACATGATCGTGGCTTCTGAAACGGCTAAGTTTGGGCAGCCGGAAATCACCATTGGCATTATGCCGGGGGCAGGCGGGACACAGCGGTTAACGCGGGCAGTTGGCAAGGCGCTGGCGATGGAAATTACACTGGGAAATCGTCATCTGACGGCACAGGAAGCGCTGCAATACGGGTTGGTGAACCGGGTTTATCCGCTGGATGCATACCTGAACGAAGCGATTGAACTTGCGAAGAAAATCGGCGGGATGCCGGGGGTAGCTTCGGTCATGATTAAAGATGCGGTCAACAAGGCGTATGAGATGACATTGACCGAAGGACTGGCTTTCGAGAAGCGCAATTTCTATCTGCTGTTCGGCACGGAGGATAAAGCCGAGGGGATGAAAGCGTTTGTGGATAAACGTCCGGCGCAGTGGAAAAATAAGTAACTCAGGGGTAAGGGGGCGTCTGAGTTGGACGCCCCACAGAATCCAGATTTTAGTTCTCGGCGGCAGCACGTTTGAGCTTGGCAAACAAACGCGGGCTGAGGGATACCTCGTATGCAATCGCCAGTACTACTGCCAGCCCAACCAGAAACGGCGGAACGACTTCCAGCCCCATACTGTTCGCCAGCGCACCCATCAGGCCGGGGAGAATGCCCAAGCCGATGCTGGCCGCACCCACCTGAAAGCCGATGGCGTTCGGGCCATGATCTGGGCCGAGACGTTCCTGCGTATTGGTTACGAACAGGGCGAAAAGCGGCGCGAGCGCAAAGCCGAGTACCAGTAGTGCGATGAATCCACTACTTGGGATCGGATTCCACCACAGCAGTAACGTTCCGACCATGATGCCAACCATGCACAGCCGGATGAGTGTAGAAGGTTTCATCAAAGTGACAATTGCGCCGAAGAAAATCCGTCCGACCGTGAAGCTGCCCCAATAAATGCTGATCCACGCCCCGGCTTCGGCTTCGAGAATGCCGCGTCCCTCGGTAAACAGGGTGAAACCCCACTGCCCTGTGCCCAATTCCAGTCCTGCATAGGCCACGAACAGGATAATCCCGATCCACACCAGTGGTAAACGCAGGGTATCCATTGCTGATACCTGTACTTTCGGTTTGGGGTCATCCACCGGACGGGAACCGCCCCAGCGTCGCCACGTCACCATGAATACCACTGTGAGTATTGCATATAGTGCTGCCGTCAGCGTGAATCCAGTCTGCCACGAAATATCGTTTTCCAGCAGGTAGGTCATCATGATTGGCCCGATGGTTGAGCCGATGCCGAAACAGGCATGCAGCCAGTTCATCAGGCGCGGGCCGAAGTGAGCCGCGAAGTAGATGTTCATGCCTGAATCGAGTAATCCCTGCCCAAAACCCACTACCAGCCCAAATGCAAGGAATACGACCCATGTGCCTGCGATGGTGTAGCCGATCAACCCGCCAGCCGCAATGACGATGCCCAGCGCGAACATGGATGCTGCGCCAAAGCGGGTCATGATGCGTCCGCTGGCAAAACTGGCAAAAAAGTAACCCGTTGTGGTGGCGATAAATAATGTCCCAAATGTGTCCAATGGCAGGTTGTCGAACTGTCTTCGAATCGAGGGGGTGGCTATACCGATCAGCGCAAAGCTCATCCCCAGTACGATAAAACTCAAATAGGATAGGGCAACCACTATCAGGTCAGCTCTGCGTGGTTTTTCGTCGGTTATTAAGCTCAAGGTTTATTCCTTATAGGTTTCACGACATAAATTTACGCGATTATAGGGGAAGTGCCCCGGCGGGGAAATAACCAACATTAAGCTCATGGTTATAAAAACATGGGTTACAATATATTAAGAAAATGGCGTTGGATAACAATTTATGATACGGCGATTGTGGCGTTTTGTTTCTGCACCCTTGTTTGATGACCCCGAAAAAACGCGCCTTGCGCGACTGGTTTATATTATCTGCATGACCCTTGCCGCCTCGGCAGGTGTGTTCACTCTGATTTCGCTCATCAATGGCAGATGGGGCAGCTTGCGTTCCGGGCTGGCGCTGGTCGCCCTTAGTCTGGTGTTGGTAGGAATAAACCGCCGGGGGCACCCGCGTTTCGTCGGTTTGCTGCTCTCGGTCGGTTGCTGGATTATCATCAGCATTCCCAACTTGCTGAATGCTGGCAGCGGCATCATGGGTAACAGCTTCAGCGCCTATCTGATACCCATCATCATCGCCGGGTTCATCGTTAACAGCCGCTTGAGTGTGCTGCTGACGCTTGCCAGCACACTGTTGGGGTTTATCATGTTGATGACGGAATTAAACGCCCCGGGTTCGCTGTTTCTTCCCGGCGATGTCATCTCGCGCTGGATATCCCAAAGTTTGATCTATCTGGTTGTGGCTATCCTGATTTCGATGGCAACGCACAGCATCCGCCATGCACTGGAACAATCCCGACAGCATGAATTGGCACTTGCACAGCGGAATGAAGACTTGCAAGCAGAAATGAATGCCCGTGCCAGCCTGGAAGAAGCATATCGGAGTGTAGTCGAAAACTCGATTCAGGCATTGCTAATTGTGCAGAATGAACATGTGGTTTTCGTCAATCAAGTCGCAACCGAGTTGTGCGGCTATACACGCGAAGAGTTTTTTCGACTATCGGGTTCAACCGAGTATTTGATTCACCCTGATGATTTAGAATGGGTAAGGGATTACCGTGTGCGGCGAATGCAGGGCGAAGATGTACCAGCACGCTATGAACTCCGTATTATGCGGAAAGATGGTACCGTTCGATGGGTGGATTCATTCACTTCGTTGACGACCTATCAAGGTAAATCGGCTATTCATGTGGCGCTGGTAGACATCACCGACCGGAAGCTGCGCGAAGAAAGCGAACGCGAATTGGCGCTGGAGCATGAACGGGTTGAACTGCTCACTCATCTGATTAGCGATATTTCCCACGACCTGAAAAATCCATTGACTTCTATCCAAACGAGTTTGTACCTCGTCGAAAAACACACCGATCCGATTCACCGCAAGCAGAAATTGGACAACATCAAAGAGCAGACAATCCGTTTGGAACGGCTGGTGCGCGATCTGCTAACGCTCTCGCAGCTAGACAGCGGCACACCTACTCCCCGCGACTCGATTGATCTGAACCAGATGCTTCAGGATATTGAACACCGTCTGTGTGTGGCGGGTGAACAGAAAAATTTACGCCTTTTGCTGGATTTAGATATGGGTTTGCCGCCTTTGCTGGGGAACGAGGGTGAACTCAACCGGGCATTTACTAATCTGGTGGATAACGCCATCACCTATACCCCGGAGGGTGGCAGCGTGACCGTGCGTTCATATGCTGCCAATCAAGGGATTGTGGTCGAGGTGCGCGATACAGGGATCGGCATTGTCTCGGAGGAATTGCCACGCCTGTTTGAACGCTTTTATCGTTCGGATGGGGCGCGTGCCGTCAACCAGAACGGCAGCGGGTTGGGTTTAGCGATTGTCAAGAAGATAGTCGAAAAATATGGTGGCAGCATTCAGGTTGAAAGCCGCAGCGGGCAGGGCACTACATTTCGTGTTATATTTCCTGATGTGGCAGATGCTATTGGTGCTTAAATCCGCCGCTTGAGGATGCTATGTTTAAACGCGTGCTTATTCTGCTGCCCGTGCTGTTACTGGTGCTGGGGCTGCTCACTAATCTGGCAGCAGCGCAGACTGCTGTGCCTACCGCAACACCGATTTTTACAGCGGTCGCCAGCCCGACTGTGTATTATCTGACGACGCCTTTGCCTTCGGCTACGCCCGGCTGTCCTGCCCCGTTGGGTTTGGTGGCTGGAGCAACCGCTTATGTGCGCGGCGGAGTTTATGTTCGTTCGCAGCCCAGCACTTCCAGTCCGTGGGTTAATTACTATACTGAAGCTGTGACCATCACCATTGTGGATGGGCCGGTGTGCGATGGTTCGCGCTATAACTGGTGGCAGGTGCGCGGCCCCGGTAATGATGGTTGGGTGGCGGAAGGCACACCTGCGGAATATTTTATGAGCGTGGGGGCACTGCCCGGTGGCACAACCTGCGGCCCGTCCGTCGGTTTGACGGCCGGTGAACAATCTCTGACACTGCGGGATTTGCGGGTTCATGACTCCCCAAGTGAGTCCGGTCTGGTGCTGACGGTTGCGCCGATCAATACGCAGATCACCGTGTTAGAAGGGCCGCGCTGCGCCGAGGATTATAATTGGTGGCGTATCCGTGTCACGGTCGTGAATGTGGTGTACACAGGTTGGGTGGCGGATGGTCAGCCGGATGGTGAGGATTATCTAATCTCGCTGGCGGCGGCTGTGCCTACACCTGTTTGCTATTCACCACTGAACCTTGCCATCGGTTCGCAAGCCTACGTGGATTATGATGACAAAAAGCCGAAAAACCTGCGGGCTGCTCCTGATCTCGAATCGGAGTTGATCGCTTCTTTGCTGGATGGAATTGGCTTTGAGGTGATTGGTGGCCCAGCCTGTGCCGATGCGCTGAACTGGTGGCAAATACGTATCCTCTCCCGCCCGGATGTAACCGGATGGCTGGCAGAGGGTGGGCCGGGGAATTATTGGATTTCACCGATCAAGATTGATGATCGCCCGCTTTGATTCCCCTAGATTACTGTGAATGCTCAAACAGCCTTTTCGAGCCAGCAGCTTGCCCAAAATATGGGTGAGCTGCGCTCGGTTGCTGCTCATTTTTTCGACTCAATCCGGGTTGAAGATTGGGATCGGCATACCGAACCCAATCAATCAGGTTGGATACTGCGCGAAACACTGGCCCATGTGACTGCAATAGCCGAAGGTTGGCACGCAGGCGTTTGCAATACGCTTAATGCGCGGCCCGTATCGTATGATGGACTTATAGTCCGTACTGATCTACCTCATTTCAATGAAAAATCCATCCTTGATCGTCAAGCGATTCCACCCGCTGTTATGGTTGAAAAACTGCTAAACCTGCTGGCGGAAATAGCCGATCAGGTTGCAGGGCTATCGAATGCCCAGCTCAACCTTTCAGTACCTTGCCCCGCTTACAATCGCCCGTTGACGATTGCAGAAATCGTTGGCTGCCAGATGGCGCATCTGGGAATTGTGCATGGCGCTCAACTGGCGAATGCAGTTTCAGCAAAGCCGTTATGGACATACTGTTCACCCGCTTTGCTGAACCACATGCTGACGTATTTGTTTCATCAGGTTTCGCATTCTTACTGGGTGGAACGCGGCGGCAATCTGCGTGCGAGTATCAATTTCTATGTATCAGGTGTAGGCGGCGGTCGTTGGCATTTGACCCTAGCCCCAGATGGTGGCGAGGGCGGCGCGGGTTGGGCAAAATCCCCGGCGCTTATTGTGTGGTCACCAAATGCTCATATCCTTTGCAGCATTTTTGCCCAACAACTACGTCCTTTACGTGCTATCTTCACCGGACGGTTATTGGGCATTGGCAACCTGCGACTCGGTTTTCGGTTGCCCGGTCTGGTTAATCCCACCTAGCTTTCGGGTTGCTTTTGCGGGGGCAAGTCCCAACTTTGGAGCGAGAAGGCGCGTTCATAACCTCGCCAGCGGTCATCATGAATCAGGTAGGTGAGTTCGACCTGTGCGCCCCAGCGTTCGTCCAGGTTGACGGCGGTGATGTTGAATCCGGCTTTCAGTTTGGCGATCAGCACGGCGCGGTTATTGGTCTGGTGGGTGCTGATCACCCGTTCATACCCTAAGATTTCCAAATAGGCCAGCAAACGCCCCAAGAACGCACCGTAAATACCCCGACGGCGATAGGCTGGCAGGATGCCGGTGCTGGTCATGAAGAAAGTCATGCTGTCGCGCATCGACCCGTAAGCCCACCCAATGTTTTTGCTTTCCGTTGTATCGGTAAAGACGAACCATTCATGATGTGTGCTGCTGTAGACCTCACGCAGTGGGTTAAGGTTTTTCCATCGTTCATCCGGCATCTCGAATGCGCCCAATGTGCCAAAAGGCGCGAAGATTTCGCCTTCTAATGCACCGAATACCGCCCATAATTCATCCGGTTGAACAGGACGGGCTGTGATGCCGGGAACGAGTTCAACCGGGAAGAACAACTCTCGTTTGGTCTCAAACATGGGGACATCCTTTCTGTTTACTGGTGTCCCCATTTTGCCGGTAGTTGCCCACCGAAATTAGCCGCACTATTAGGCTGTTGCTGTAAAACGTGGTATTCTATGATATAGATGTCAAAATTGATTAATTAATTTCAGCAAGCTTATGTCTCCACTTGTGTTCATCAGTTATCGCCGCGTTCCCAGTGCGATGTTGGCGACTTTGCTTGCAAAGGAGTTACAAGACCGGGGTATTGACGTTTTTGTTGATACTCGAAATATGGATGGTGGTGGCTCGTTCCCGAACCGTCTCCGCGATGCTATTGACCACTCGGATGTGTTTCTGTGTCTCCTGGCTGATACGACCCTGGAGTCGGATTGGGTTCAGCAGGAGATTGCACACGCGAACACCAAAAAAAAGATACTGCTTCCCATCTTTCAAGAATCTTTTGATCCTTCTTCTGCTGCCATCAACAAGGATGTTCAAGCGTTATTAGATTGCGATGCCATTCACATCATGGATATTAAAAATATCATGATTGATGAAACGATTGAGCAAATTGCTGATGTCATCAAAAGCAGCGTCAAAAAGGCGGAAAAGACAGATCAAAGCCGGAATCCTGCACGCAGGATGCGATGGACAATCAGTTTTGTACTGATTTTGGTGGTGATTGCTGGAATCATTTTAGCAAGTTCGCGCCAGCAAGAATTTGCTGCTGGTAGTCAGGCGCTCCCATCCCCATCCTCTACACAAACTGAAACGGCGACAACTACACCAACACCTGAACCCAGCAGCACCCCCAAGCCTACAATAACGCCAACTTCCACTGCTGTTCTGTCTCCATCGGTAACGCCAGCACAGTTCGATACTGCTTCATCACGTGGTTTCAGTACCGTTATTACCGTTCAGTTTGCGTGGTTACGGCGTGAGCCGAATGCGGGTGCAGATCAAATTGCGTTAGTGTGGAACAACCAACCGGTGATTCCGCTCGGCCAATTTGAATATGAAAGCAATTACGATCAATGGTGGTGGTACGTCCGATTCGGCAATCAGGAAGGTTGGGTGGAACAACAATCCTTACGGGAAGTTGTCCCAACCCAGCGACCTGCACCGTCTGTATGTAATTACAATCGGGTTTGTGAATACGGCGAAAACGATTTCAACTGCCCGTATGATTGTGGGAGTGGTGGTGGGAATGATACTGTAAACACCCCTATCCCGCAGCAGCCAACTCCAACACTTGAACCGCCTTTATGCGACTACGATACGTTCTGTGACGCCGGAGAAAACACATCAAACTGCCCTTCGGATTGCCTGTCTTCATCAACGACGACTTCGCAGTGTAATTTTGACGCGATTTGTAATGCTGGCGAAGATCACCTAAGCTGTCCGTCCGACTGCTGATTTTCAGCCGTTGGGTGCTTCAAATATCCTTACATACACGCCGCTTACATCCACGCGGAGAAATTGCGGCGACCCGGTATTTACATCAACAAAAGGGATATTCAGGTTTGCCAGTCGTGTTCGTAAGGTCGCCAAACTATCTACCACGATGTCGAACCGGAAAATTTTGCCCTCGAATTCACGCGGTATTTCGACTTGGTTTGCTGTTAGCGATGCTTCCGCAGTCTGAATCTTTTGAAGCAGCACGGGCGGTATTTGCTGAAACTCGATCAGAACTGCCCCAACCCAAACAGCGCCATATTGGGTGTTTGGGTTGTCACCGACATCAGGCAGTTGGAGCGCATCACGCCAAAAGCGCCGCGCGTCTTGATAATTCCGTACCCACAAAAATACTTTTGATACAGAAGTAGCCATCTTCATATCTCCTGACTGCGATCATACAATCGTTAAATCTATTTTAGACTAATTTGGATATTTGTATTGTAACCCAATCGGAGGAAAAATTTTGAGCTATCTATGCGGTTTCCCAACGGCTTGCTGCCTCGGTTCGCAGAATTCTGCCGAATGCGCTAGGATTGTCACCCTTAAGAACCTGTCCTGAATTTTGGAGCATGGCTCTGCATTCTCTGCCTAAAAACAGGATAGTCACCGGGAACAATTCGAGGAGTTTTGGGAATATGTCAATTCGCGCATCCATACGTGGGCGCTTCGGGGTTGTGGTCGGGCTGTTAGGGGTGCTTATGTTAAGCGCCTGCAATCTGCTCACCCAATCTGATGGAGGCGGTGGGGCTATCACCATCAGTGGCGCACCAACCGTGCAACTGGTTTCACCGCCCCCCAACGCCACTTACCGTGAGAATGTCGCTGTACCGATTCAGGCGCTTATCGCCAACGCTGGCCCGGATATTGACCGGGTGGAAATCGTGGTCGATGGTTCGATTGTCGCCACGCTGGACGACCCCAACACCGCCGGGGCACCGAGTTTTAGCATTTCGCAGACGTGGCAACCCAGCGGAGTCGGGCAGCATACTATCGGTGTGACCGCCTTCCGCGCAGATGGCTCCAGCAGCGCAGCAGTCAGTGTCACAATCAGCATTGTCGGGCAGGAAGCGATTGCTTCGGCCACACCACAGACCAGCAACAATACATCCGGGCAGAATACGGACGGCAACAACACGGGTGGTCAACAGGTGCAGCCTACCAATCCACCAGCAGCACCTACCGACCCGCCACCGCCAACTGATCCACCACCACCGCCACCGACTTCAACGCCGAGCAATCCGGTTGCAACTTTTAATCAGGGCGTGAATGTTCGCAGTGGGCCAAGCACCCTGTTTAACCCGCCGATTGGCAGTTTTGCCGCCGGACAAACAGCCGATATTCTGGCAAAAACGGCAGCGGGTGACTGGTATAAGGTGAAATACTATAATGGAACTGGTTGGGTCTTTAGCCAGTTATTGACGGTTTCCGGCGATGCGGCACAAATTGTGGTTGACGCTGGCCCGCCCATTCCGACGTTGACACCTGTTCCGCCAACACCTGTTCCGGCAACCGCAACCCCGGCAACCAATATCAATCTGGTGGCGGGTAACATTCGTATTGAACCTGCGAATCCGCGCTGCAACGAAACCTTCAATATCTTCTTTGATGTAGCGAATCTGGGTACAACTGCCAGCCCCAGCGGATCAATCTCCGTTCGGGATATTCGGGTGGCAGACGGAACCGTCAATGGGTCGGGTACAACGGGTGGCTTCGGGCCTGCCCAGCCGAACCAGACGATCAACTCCGGCGCAATCCCGCTGACGATTGGGACGTTCACCAACGAGAAGCACAAACTGGTGCTGGTGATTGACCCCAATAACCAGATTGCGGAAACCAATGAGGGCGATAACACGCGCGAGTTTGAATACACGCTGGCGAAGGGAAACTGCCCCTAATCAGCCGGCAAACGTGGGGCAGATTTCAAGTCTGCCCCTCTCATTTCGTCCTAATGTCAGTCTAACGCCATCTTTACGTAGCCGACCTAATCTGTTAATCAAGCGAACCTGGGAATTGGGTTGTGCTCATTCCTCCGAAGTGGTGCGAGTTGTGTTGTAAAACCAGGTTCGTGGGCAAGTCAGGATTTGGAGATTGGCGTCACCGGTCCTCAGGCAAGCCCTTCCCTCAAGCAGGCCGCCCCGCGTGTCCCCCTCACGCGAGGCGGTTTGTCATTCTGGAAACTGCTTATTCTTCCCGAATCCGCTTGAATCCTTGCCCGTAAGCCACATGCCCCTGTCCAATCACCATAAACGCATTGGGGTCAGATGCCTCTACAAGCCGACGCAGGGTGTTGACCTGTGGCCGTGAAACCGTAATGAACAGTACAGTATGCGTCTGGTCGGTGAACATGCCTTTTCCCGTCCACGCTGTGACACCGCGCCCCATTTCGTCCAACACAATACTGCTGATCTCGTCCGGGTAATCGGTGATGATGGTGGCTGTGCGAATCACACTTGGTCCTTCTAGCACATAATCCGACGCCACGCCGCCGACGAACAGCGCCACAATCGCATAAAGTGCGCCCTCCCAACCGAATACCAGCCCTGCCAGCACAATGACCCCGGTATCGGTGTAGAGCGTGGTACTGCTCAAGGGCATTCCAAAGCGGATTTGCAAAATGCGGCCTAGCGTTGATGTTCCGCCCTGCGTGCCGCCCGCCTGAAACACCAGTCCCCCACCGATTCCCCCCAGAATGCCCCCGACCAGCGCATTGAGCAGCACATCCTGCCCAACATCAAAATTCGACAGATACGGGGTGAGCAGGTCAATCGCCAGCGAATAGATCACCACATAAAAGATGGTTTTAACCACAACTTTCCAGCCGCCTAACATGCGAAAGCCCAGAATTTGAATCGGGATATTCCCCAGCAGCACCATCAAACCAATGGGCAGACGGGGATCAAAGTGATTCAGGATTACCGCGATGCCAGAAACGCCAGCCGGGGTAACGTTGAACGGTGCCATGAAGATGATGATGGCAACAGCCGAAATGATTGCCCCGAATACGAGCAGAAAGATGTCATAAGCGAACGAGAACCAATTGATCTTTTGAATACGACGCATGATTTTTACCACCGAGGACATAGCGGTCAGTGAAATGATTTTAACGAATCCAAAGCGATTTGACGTGCTTCCCAAAATTCGGGTTATCATAGAGAAATCGAATCGAAAATTAATTAGGAAAGTGAGTTTTAAAAATGGTACGAGAAGTCGTTATTGTTTCGGCTGCCCGGACTCCACTGGGACGGCGTAATGGTTGGTTACGAAATATTCCTCCGGTGCGTTTAGGCTCATATGCATTATGCGAGGCTTTGGCGCGGGCGAACCTCGATCCCGCACTGGTGGAGCATGTCATTATGGGCTGCGTCAGCCAGGTTGGTGAACAGACGTTTAACGTCGCCCGCAATGTGGTGCTGGATGCTGGTCTGCCGATTGAAGTTCCGGCGACGACGATTGATTTTCAATGCGGGAGCAGCCAGCAGGCGGTTGGATTGGCAGCAGGGATGATCGCTTCCGGGCAGGTGGATATTATGGTGGCGGGCGGCGTGGAAAATATGTCGCGCGTGCCGATGGGTTCGAGTCTGGCGGGTGGTGGCGCACCGTTCACTGACCGGATTATGGAGCAGTACAACATTGTTCCACAGGGTATTTCTTCGGACGAAATCGCTCAGAAATGGGGCATCAGCCGCGCGGAAGTGGACGAAATTGGCTATCAGAGCCACATGAAAGCGGCTAAAGCGACGGCAGAGGGTTGGTTCAACAATGAAATCCTGCCGATTGAAGGGGCAGATGATGAGAACAAGCCGATTATGGTCAGCACCGATCAGGGCATTCGACCGAATGCAACGGTCGAAAAAATGGGGACATTACAACCTGCTTTCTCTGGTGATGGCGTAACCACTGCCGGGAACAGCAGCCAGATTACCGACGGGGCGGCGGCACTGGTGTTGATGACCCGCGAAAAAGCGGACGAACTAGGACTGAAACCGCGCGCTCGTATTTTAGCTACGGTGACGGTTGGGTCTGATCCGCATCTGATGCTGACCGGGCCAGTGGGCGCGACGCGGAAAGCTCTACAAAAAGCAGATTTATCGCTGGAACAGATTGATCTGTTTGAGGTCAACGAGGCGTTTGCGACGGTGATTGGCATGTGGAAGCGTGAAATCGGCGCGGATATGAGCAAGGTGAATGTGCATGGTGGCGCGATTGCTTTGGGGCATCCATTGGGGGCATCCGGGGCGCGGTTGATGACGACGCTGCTCCACGCGCTGGAAACCCACGATAAACGGTTTGGTTTACAAACCATGTGCTGTGGGGGTGGTATGGGTACGGGGACGATCATTGAACGGTTGGGGTAGCTGAGGGTTATTAGTTTTTAGTTTCCAGGAAATACGAGGAAGATTCGCAAATTTCGCAAGATTCTTCAAATTCGTCAGATTCATACATTGGGTTTTGTGAATCTTGCGACTCTTTGCTGGAGTGGCGGCGATGGCGGCGGCGATGGCGATGGCGAAAAAGGGTTTGGCCGCCAAGAAGCCTTTAGCCTTTAGCCATCAGCCTTTAGTCAATATAGCAGCATTTGCATCCCTTTTATGTCGCAAATGTCGTGCCAATGACAATGGCTGAGGGGAGATGTCGTCAATGTCGTCAATGTCAGAGGAGTCATTAGTCGGTTTTAAGTTTCCAGTTACGAGTTGCCAGTTTCCAGAAAAGACAAGGTTGGTTTGCGGCGATTGCGGCGATTGCGATTGCGAAAATGGGTTTGCGCGCAAAGGGTGGGATTGTCGTCGGTGTCGTCGTCGTCGGGATGGGTTTGTCGGACAAGTATCGATTCATAATATGCGAGAAATGCGGCAAATGCGAGAAATGCGGCGAAGGATTTTGTGCAGATTTCGCACGTTGGGAAACCCTTACCCCACTCGCGGCTACCTTGCGGCAAGCTCAGTCCGCCGCTCGCCCTCTCCCTCATCCCGCAAGCGGGAGGTTTCGCACGGGCGAAGGGAGCAAACGTGGCGGGAATGTCAAAAAAGTCTGCCGCCGCCATGTTTGCCATGTGGGTGGTTTTTGGTTATTGGTGATTTGTTGTTGGTAAGATGCGGGGTGGGTGTG
>JAIOHM010000135.1 GCA_019912965.1 Anaerolineae bacterium | reverse complement strand
AGCGAATTAATGAACACCTGTCCGGAACGTTCCTGTTGCAACGCCTTCACTGTATCCATGATGGTGATGTCTGGATGCTTCACATCACCGGGCCAGTCAGCGTGGAGGGCAAGAATTTTGATGTACCTGCGAACCAATCCGTTTGGGAAAATTGTGCAACATATATTCAACAAACTATCCGTGAAGTGGGAGGCGAAAGTCGAACGACTCTCCGAGTATTTGCCCCGATCCCAGCAGCGCTTTTAGCTGGAGTATTTCGAGGATTCGAACGATTCTGGCATGTTCAGTTTTATCATTTCTGGCCGGGGCAAGGTTATCAAATAATGATTGACCAGCCCCGACGATAATCCCAGCAATGCGGGTTTATTTGTTAGTGCTGTTTGCCATGCACAATCTGATAAATTCGCTGTGGGGATATACCGAATATACCAGCCAGATCGAATAGCTTTTCACCCGCTGCATAACGCATTCGGATGAGTTCAGAACGACTATGCTCAACAATATCGCGTTTAAGACCAATGAACTCAAGCAGCCATTCGATCATCTGAGGGAATGATAATCCTCGGTGTTGAAGCCCCGTTGGGACTATCAGATGTACCTCCACTTGAAAGACCGCTGTTGAAGCGGTTTTTTAGTTCCTCGCCCATCTCATCGAGGTAAAGGGCAGCCCGCAACACTAAAAATGGCTCCGCCCAATTCTTAATTTTGAAATCAACAATCCGTTTGAGATCGAGATCATAGATAATCTCATCAAACAAGCTGTGTGCTAAGAGTTTTCGATCTTCGCCAGAAGTGTAGTCCCAAAACTCTTTCAATCGCCGCACAATCCCCATACAAGTTGTCAGTTCGAGTTTTATGCGTTGCTTGTCAGTCGTGCGCGCTTCCCAATAAGCAATCTGCCGTTCGTGGTAGTCTTTCTGGCGGTAGTATTCCTCTCCCTCAATCTCACCGTTCTGGAATAGCATGAGATTGTTTTTGAGTGCACGGCGATGTTTGGCAATAGCTACCGTTCTCTGCTCATCTAATTTGTGGTCGTCTTCATCGGTGAAACCACCAAATTGAGATTGGATAGCGAGTTCGGCCATAAGGTCTGCTGCATCTGAGTGAACTTGCAATTCATCAACCAAGCGCCGAAAATCACCCTCAACCTCATCCGCAAGCACAGACTGATTCTGGCATCCACAACGGCGGCGGGCGGAGTGACGGTAACGTAAGGCTTGTTTTCGCTTCTGATGCCCAATTAGCCGCGAGCGGTGAGAACCTATATCGCTCCCTGTTTCTTGTTCGCACTGCGCGCAAAACAGGAGATCAGCTAAGGGGAAAATATGAGCAATATACACCATCCCCTCTGGACGTCGCAGCACACTTCTGCTTTCCTGTGCCTGGGCAACACTCCGCAGCAAATCAAGCTCAAATACAGCGCGTCCAGTGTCAAAGAGCACACCTGTCGGATCGTCTATCTTGGCAGCAATTCGATTACGCGCTTTGCCTTGCAGCACTAGTCCAGCATATTCGCGCCAAGCAGAAGTGACCCGGCGCACATCATCCAATGTTAGCGGACGTGGATTGTTCCAGCGGTCACGAAATGCCCACCCTTGCCGATTGAGTTCTTCGGCAATCCAGCCGTAGCCATGTAGATTCTTGCGATAGAGTTCCAGAATGAGATGAGCGCATTCATAATATCCCCGCCACACCGCTTCAGGGTGAGGTGCTTCTTCACCCTGCTTTCCTGGGCGAAAACTCCCATCTGGCAGAAACCATGTGCCGTAAGGGGTTGGAGTCAAGAAACCTTCCTCATTGCGAACCGTGCCAAAGGGTGGAATGCCAATACTCTCCCCCTTCCGCTTGCGGTGAGCCACACTATCCTGCGCCCGACGAGACGCATCTAAAGCATAGAGATCATCCATAAACGCCTGAAAATAGGCGGTCATCCGGCCATCAGGTGTGCTAATGTCAATCGTGCGGTCGATGGTCGCCAGATGCAACTTGACACCATAGTTGGGCAGTTCTTCAAACAGCTTGATCGCCCGCCACGCATTCCGCATCGCACGAGATTGCTCATTGACGACAATAGCCACCACATCTGGGTCGGTTAAGCGAGTTTTAAGCGCAACCCAAGCGGGGCGGTTTTCCTCTTTAGTAGCTGACTTATGACCTTTGGCATCTTCGTACCATTCGGGTGTCCAGCCATACTTTTCGCAGGCACGCAGAATATTGGCTCTTTGGCGCTCAGGGCTAGTCAAGTCACTGGCATCTTTGGTCATCGAGAGGCGAACATAACAAAGGGCAACGGTACGTTCAACAGGAGGTTTGGGGGGCATGAACTTTGCTCCTTCAAACTAAAACGCGAACGGATGGAATAGCACAGACCTACCCGGTACGTTATAGTTTGCCGGAGGTCGGTGCGCTAGGAAGGTTAGTGCAGCGACTAGGGCGGTAGGATGCTCTAACATCCTGCCGTCCGCACAACTTTTCCCAGCGTAAGCTCATTTTTCGTCCTTGTCAACCAATTGTTCAGCATTCAAACGCTTGGCTAACACTCGCGCAACTAACTCAAGAAACTGCGCCAGTCCATACATGATTTCGTATTGTAAATAGGTTGGGTCATTCTTTTCAGCGGCGAGTGTCTCACAGACCAAACGAGCAAACGCCCGAATATCCTCTGATTTTGGTGGAACATATTCAATCCGCCGTTGAGGTGGCGTAATATTACTCATCTCTTCAGGCTTAATCTGCCCCCGTTTTCGTCCCATCACATCCGCCTCACCGCAACTAAACAATCGAATTCCACGATCACCAATTCGACAGACTGATCTATGGTTGATCTATTTGCTTGTCAAGCATTAGTCACATATATTAGCGGTAGGATATGCTACTTCGTTCCGATAGGCAGCAGAAATTTGGCGGAAAAACACGGAAAACATGAGGAAAAACGATCGGGAGAGTATAAGAGGTGTTTCAGATGAGCCGTGAGGAAGAGATTCGGCAAGAATTCCAACAGCTTCTCAAAGACGCTTTGAATCAATGCTATCCCTATTGGCAAACCCGCAATCGCAAAGACCGTCCATATGAATTACCAGATGCAGAGACCTTGCTGGCATGGGTAGATGGCAGTCAGCGCCCGCAAGCCACAACCTTCAAGAAATTTTTGGAACAGAGTGTTTTCCCAGAGGAGATCAAACGACATCTCACCCTGCTCTATCCCCAGCTCCAGCGCCGAAAACCATTGCCTGACAACACGTCTGAAATCCCAAATGAACCATCATTCGAGAAAAGAAAGGCAAAATCGAGAGGTAAATTAGGTATTGTTATTCTAGGTATTGGCCTCCTCGTGATTGGCATTTTGGCTTTGCTTGTTGCATTGCATATTTCCCAGCAAAATGAGGCGAAAACATGGTGTATCGCAACCGCATCCAGTGCAGAGCATCTGGGTGATGTATCATACCTCTATTTTGATGCCGCAGTTCCACTACACAATTTTGATGAGATCAAGTTTTACATTTACTTTGACACCAATGAATATGCTTCTGAAAATGTTCTTTCGTCCAAGAAGTTGGACACCGGAAATCAAAGATGGGTATACATCATCTCATCTGAGTGGGTACAAGTTCATCCAGAATGGCATATTCCGCTTCGGTGGCATGTTGAATATGAGTGTTAGCAGTTCTATTGGTAGTGATATTATCCATGTATGGTCAAGCGGCACAGATTGTTACGTCCGTCATCTTTTTTGCTACATTATCATAGGTGACAAAAAACACTTCCTCAGTCTCATGTGACCACAATTCCAGTTGGTCGCACCCATTGCCGAATACGGTGAACCAGCCATCCTCAGCACATTCATGCGCCTGTTGCTGTGCGGTCGCATAGGTGGCATACAGCGGCAGTTCCATCCCGCCAAACAAATGTACCTGCGGGTTTTCTTCGTCCCAGATTTCAAATGATTCGCCAGAGGGAAAGCTGATTTGAGGACATTTCAGCCCATCGAGTCCTTGTAGCTCCTGTACCAACGCGCCGATCAGAAAATACATCCCCTCTATTGGTGTGGTATCAAACGCGCTCTGCTGTTCCTTGTTGTACCAGTACATATGCGGAAAAGACGAGCATATCATGGACATTAAAACAAGAGAAGCATGTCAAAATCTACCAAGTGGATGGGGAGAAAACCCCCAGAAAAACTTTCTTTATATTGCCCAAGAGACGTTATTCAACACTCCAATCGCGTGATTTTCCTTGCTGCTGACCTTTGCTTTAGGTTCATCTTTGCCCAGCAGATAGTCCCCTGGGTTCCGATAGTGTCCACACTTAACTTCAGAATTGCATGTAGTTGATATTTCAAGATAATAAGCATCGTGCTTGTTAATAATAGATTTATTCTGATAAGCTTGATAGAACAATTTTCCATGAAATTTTTACCTTGATATATACGCTATTTAAGAGGTTTTCTTACTGTAACGCTGTTTCGTTTACCATCAAATGAAGTTGTGAAGGCAATATTAAATGACGAGTTGGTCAGTATCATTAGACAAAACATGGAGCCGTTGCCAACGACAATACTTTTTCTATTTAATGGCGTCCTCAACAGCATCTGATAAACAGCGTAACCGGGCACAGTTTTTGAAAGATATGATGGCGCCGGAGGTGTGGCACGGTACGTTGGTTCATAAAGTGATCGAAGACATTATTCTGCCACCAGCCAAGAAACGACATTGGTTAAAACCCGAAGAAGTCATCCCTGAAGCGATTGATCTTGCAAAGAGACAATTTACTTTTTCCCTTAATAAGTCCTATGAACGCACTACAAAAAAATTGGGGGGGGATAACTATGCAATACTCATGCCCCATTATTTAGGCATATCCAATAATCGAGATATTCTTGACGAAGCAATTGATGTAATTAGTTATGCATTACGCAATTTGCTTCAAAGCCAACGAATGAAAGCCTTCTTATTGGGCAGACTTCTTTATCGAATTGAAAAGTTTCATCATTTTAAGGTAGGGGATAAAACACTTAGCGCCAGACCAGATTTAATAATGGCAAATAAAAATCGAGGCGGATTTGATGTTGTTGACTGGAAAGTCGCAACTACATCTGGACGCTACGATTTTCAAGTTGGTGTCTACGCGTTAGGTATAAGAGCTACGGATTGGCTTTTTCAACATCTATGAAAACGCGCGTCAAGGGTTGAGTTGAAAATAAAAGCCCTATTTTTGGAAACTTATCCCAAACTGAGAAGCCCACTGATTTCCGCCAAGGGTCTCTAACGACCAACGGTCAAACATCTATTCGTG
>JAIOHM010000134.1 GCA_019912965.1 Anaerolineae bacterium | reverse complement strand
CCAACCATCATGCCGCTTTTCGTCAGTACCAGCGGATCCATTTTCTTGGCATTACCCAGTGTTTTCATCGCCCATTCGTATTTATCCTGTGGCTGAACCTTCTTGAACAAACGCGGCACAGTTTCCACATTATGGTTCAGGATTTCCGGTTGGGCGTCCATCACGATTTTCAAGGCCTCTTCGCTGCCCTTGAAGTCCGGTATCAAGACCTCAATACTGCATCCCGGCTGAAGCTGCCGAATCCGCTTGATGACCATAGCGAAAATCGGCGCGCCCCCGTCTTTGCGTTCGTCGCGGTTTACGCTGGTGATGACCACATGTTTTAAACCCAGCGCCCGCACCGACTCGGCTACCCGGTTCGGCTCTGCCCAATCCAGTGGGCTGGGACGTCCCGTTTTAATATCGCAGAACCCACATGACCGCGTACACGTATCACCCATCATCAAAAAGGTGGCAGTTTTTCGTCCCCAGCACTCGCCAATATTCGGGCACTGCGCTTCCTCACATACGGTATTGAGCGTCTGCTGGCGCATCAAATTGCGGACTTCTTCATAACCTTCACCCCCCGGCGCGCGCACCTTAATCCACGGTGGGCGCCGGCGTGGATGTTGAGGATCAGGTTGCCATCCTTCTGTAGGAGTCAATGGAATTGCATTTGGATCAATTAAATCGGTCACAATCGAACCTCACATATCTTATGAACAGCCGTGCTCAAGCACGCGCTGATTTAATGACTTAGACAGCGGATTAAAGTCGTATCTTTCATTATAACGAAACGGAGTTAGCCAGTCATGAAGTCCAACTCAGAGGCGGAGGCATTCAACTCGTTTTTGAGTGCCCCCCACAAAACCTGAATAATCCATTCACGGATGAGATAAAAGATCACGAGGCGTAGCGGTGCAAGTAGTATTGTCCCAATCTGAACGGGTACGCCCAATTCATCCAACAAATTGGGTAGCACCACAAACCCCGCCAACAACGTCACCAAATAAGTAACCACCTGAAGCAGCAAAAAAACCAACAGTGCCGCGAACCCGGCATCTAAACGATTCGTCGCGTAATTGGGGGTTAGCATCCCGACCAGATTGCTCAACACAATCGACTGTACATGGTCAATGTAGATCGCAATTGCCATCGTCAGCAAATACAACCCGGCGATGAAACTGTTCAGATTGGGATTCGCCTCGGAAATCATAATCGGCGGTGTCACGCTTTGGATAGCCATCATCAAAATAAGGGTAAACACCAAACGTATAACCCACGCCCCGAACGATTGAAGCTGCTCAAATGATTCATGGCGATGTAAACAAGCTGCGCTGATGGCTCGGTTGCAGCCCATCGTTCCGTGTGGAGACAGCGCGACCAACTCATACATGCCCGCCTCACGCTCTTGGGCAATTGTGCTGGCGATCATAATCGCCCAGCGTAACGCATAAATCGCGCTCATGAATACAAAAGCAGGCAGCAGTAAAAAGGGCGCGACCAGAATAATCGCACAGCCCATATACCACGGCATAGGCTTCATGGGTGTACTCATGACCCGCATAAAAAGCGGATGTTCGGGATAAGGTTTTTTGAAGCCGCGCCAGAGTTTCCAGGTGAGCATTATGGTAGGCCGGGTGGTTGCTGGAATTGAAGGTTCAAGGTGATGATTTGACTGATGACTTGGGCTACCGCACCCATAATAATTTAATGTTTGCCCAATCCGAATCCGTCGTTTGCCACTCAGCGTAAATGGCGATTCCGCTGATGTATGATGCTGCTTCACCTGCTTGTGTCATGCCATCCCGAATGCCCTGAATAGCCGACTGGACATTTTCTACAGCAGGGTCATGCATAGGCGGTTGAGCATCATAGGTTGGGACGCCGATCAGAATTTGGGTAGTCGTATCCAACGCGGCCATTGCCCCGGCAAACGCCTGCACCTGATAAGCCACCCATGTGGCATAATCCTCAGCCGTATCCAGTCCGCTGTTATAGCCCGTCACTACGATCTGATCAGCCAGTAGTGCCACACGTTGTTTATATTCCTCCGGCCAGACCGTGCCGGGGGCAATCTGACTGGGTAATGCAATATCAGTGTCTGTTGGTGTCCAGTCCGGTGGCACAGCAACAGCCATTGGCATATCTTCACCAATTGTCCCCCGGATTTTTCGCAATAGTCCCAAATAGTTTTCATCGCTCCCGGTTATCGGCACGACGTTCAAAGCTACCCCATCAAATCCAAAATCGGTGACGACTCGCAGGCTAAAGTCCGCGACTAATTGTTGAAGATTGGCATCGCCCAAGCGGTTGTTACCGTCTTCACCCTGCGCCCCAATACTCAGCCAGCCATAAAGCTGGACTTCGGGGTAAAGCCGTTTGATCTGTTCAGCAAAGGTTTCGACTTGGTTAAACTTGGCTACTTCCGACCAGGCATTATTCGGCTGTAACAATCCGACCCATGCGTACACAATTCCCACTTGGTTATCGCGCAGCTTTTGTACCAGTTCGGTTACCTGCGCATCATCTGGAGTGTCATAGGTGTATTGTGTGCCTAGCCAGATGGCGTTGTTTCCGATGGTCGGGGTTTCATTCTTCAACCGTCCAATAAGGAAAATGACCACCAGCAAAAAAGCCGCACCTGCCATCCCATAAAGGATCAGCCAATTGACGGGAATCCGAATCTGCGGAATTTTAAAACCACCTGATGGTTTTAGCTGGCGGCTTGTATTGACAGGTGTAGTAATGGGTAGCTTGTGTTTGCGTCGTTCGTGGCGTTCGCGGGCGCGGTTGCGGCGCGGGTTTTCGGATGATGACGGAGTTTCCATAATAGTAAATCCTCTCAAAATCCGAGTTTGTTGAGCAGTGGCGGCCCCATAATGAGCAAACCCACCAGCACCGAAGCAACTGCACCCAGTAATACGGCTGCTGCTGCCACATCTTTGGCAACTTTAGCCATCGGGTGAAATTCGGGGGATGCCAGATTTACAACGGCTTCAACCGCAGCGTTCATAAATTCTGCCATCCAGACGATTGTAATGGTTATGATCAGCACCGCCCATCCGGCTAAATCAATTTGTAACCATAACGCCATGCCGAAAACTACCATGCTGGCAACCGACATAAGACGTGTGTTCTTTTGATGCCGCAGCATGTACAGCCAACCCGCCAACGCATACTCTAGGCTCTTAATCCGGTTAGGGCTGGTAATCATGCTGTATTCATTCGGATCGATTCGCATAGTGCTGGTCAGTGTATCCAGCAGTTGTTTACCCGGAACTGCCATGTGTGCTTCCCTCCAGTGCGGGGACAATTGATGGCGAAACTCCAAGAGCTATCAGTGCGGTTTCCTGCGCTGCCCACATTTGGGCTTTGCGTTCAGGGGTATCATGATCGTACCCCAGCAGATGAAGGGTGCCATGTACCACTAGAAGCGCCAGACTGTCATCCAGATTGTGTCCCTCACGTGCGGCCTGTGCCGAAGCATAGGGATAGCCGATAATCAAATCACCTAGATAAGGCGGTTCATCCTCAATTTCGACAGGTGGTTCGTCTGCTGGGAATGACAATACATCGGTGGGGGCATCAATACCCCGGAATTGATGATTCAAAGATTGCACATAAGCATCATCAACCAAGACCACGCTTATGCTGCTGTCCGTGTGAGCTTTATGGTGCATCAGTACGGTCTGTGCTGCCATTTGCAACCGGTCAGCATCCAGTTTATAGGCTTGCTCGTTTTGAACATCGACGCCAAATGCCATGTTGATTAATCCTCTGGCACATCATGCTTAATCGTCTGGTTACCGTTGTCACCGGATTTCACAGCTTTATGATCGCCTGTACGGGGTAGGGGCGGAACATCCGGCAGGGGGGCATCATCATTTTCATCCAGCAGAATCCTGATAGCAGGAATTTCTTTGGTCTGCAAGTGCGGTGGGCGAGGTGCTTCAGTGGTAGCAGTTTCCGGCACTTCGGTTTCTATTGTCGCTTTGGGTATGTCCAGCGTGGGCACCGAATCAATCCTTGAGAGCGCACGCGGCATTTCATTTGTTTCCTTTGAAAGTTTACCCTGTACCGGATAACTGATGCGTGGATGAAAAACTGCTTGCAGCATATCCACAAAGATTCGTCGGATAATTCTGATGTCATTGAAAGTCAGTCCAGACTCATCCAATTGCCCATTCCGAATTTTAGTATCAAAAATCTGTTGGATGGTATCTGCAATATCCTGCTTCTTAGTGGGCTTGCGCGACCGTACTGCTGCCTCGCAACTATCCGCCAGCATCAATACTGCTGTTTCGCGGGTTTGTGGTTTTGGACCTGGATAGGTGAACTGCTCAATATCCACTGCCTCATCGTCACCAGCGCGTTCTACTGCCTGCTCATAGAAATACAACACCTGGGTGCCATGATGCTCAAGAATAAAGTCCCGGATACGTGCGGGTAAACGATATTGCCGTGCCATTTTCTCGCCATCGACAACATGGCTGATGATAATGTTGGCGCTCCGATAGGGGTCGTTGAGTGCATCGTGAGGGTTAACACCTTCGGCCTGATTTTCGGTGAAAAACGGAGCATTTAACATCTTGCCAATATCATGGTAAAGGGCTGCTACCCGTACCAGATCGGCATTCACTCCAATAGTATTCGCAGCCTGTTCCGCCAGATTAGCGACTTGAAGGGAGTGTTGGTATGTACCGGGTGCTTCCCGTAGGAGTCGTTGCAAAAGCGGTTGGTTCGGCTGACTGAGTTCGACCAGTTTGAGACCTGTGGGTAAATTGAACAGCACTGTCACCACATACATCCCGCCCAAAGCTACCGCTGCTGCGAGGATGCCGTTCAATAGACTATACAGAATCAGTTCGCCTAAGCCGCTGAGTTGGGAGGTTATACCGCCCTGATAAAAGATGGCTATAACGGCAATATTGGTCAACGCCACCAATAGCCCCGGCATAAAATAACCATTTAGACGTTCTGGGCGGCGCAGTGTTAGGGCTGCCATCATCCCTCCAACACCGACCAGCAAAGTCATTTCCAGGGAGTTGTTCTGCATAATGCCGACCAGCGAGGCCAGCCCTAATACGCCGATGACCGCGATTTCTGCTCCGCTGAGTGCCACATACAGGAGTGCCAATGCCGCTGTTGGGTAGATATAAAGTTGCCCATACATTCCGGTTACGCGCGCCCCAAACAGCACAATCAGGAAAAGAGCTGCGAGTAACGTTGTAAAACGTGACGACTTCAAGAGGGAGGGTTTGAAGCGAGCGATATACAAACCCATGATGACCATCACCGTGATGCTTGCCAGCCCGGCCCGAATAATTTTCTGGAAACGCTGATTATTGCCCTCTAACAGTCCAAGTTGTCCAAGTGCTTCATAGTCTGCCTCGTCAATGCGTTCGCCAGCTCCAACCACCAATTGTCCACGTTCAAAACTGCGCTGGATCGAGACATTAGCCACTGCGATTGCTTTATTTGCTTCGGTTGCTTCTACATTGAGGATTGTATTGGGACGTACCAGATCTTCAACAACTGCCACAATAACATCAGATTGATCTTCGCCAAAACGTACACTGACTTGTGTAGGCAGTTCAGTCTTGACCGAAGGCATATCACTTTCACGGATTTCGCCGCGCATAACCCGTTCGAGAACATTGGTAATTTGGTCGCTGACATCCTGCCAGGTGCTGTCGTCCATTGCTAATACTTGGACGATAATAGCTTCTTCAAGGATTATCTCGCTGATGCGTTGTAAGTCGTTCAGTTTTTGCTGGGGTGTACCAAAGGGATCACGACGAATATTTTCAATATAAACCAGAATTTGTTCAGCTAAATCCGATTGACGTCGTGCCACGCCAGCATTAGGTAAAAAATATACATCGGGAACGTTGGCACTCACCTCTGCTTTGCGCTGTTCGGTTAGCCATGTGCTGACGTATGGGGGAAGGCTGAATGGAGCACGAATATCCTGTGGGGCAATATCGCCGATCTTGAGCGCTGCTACATTATTTGCACCCAGGAATATGCTGTCGTAAGCTACCATTACTGTGGCAATCATTACGAACGATGCTGACGCACCAATCACACCGAATATATGTAGCGTGTGTCGAGTGCGAATCTGCGGAATCCGCAAAAATCGCTGGAGCAGTTCCGCTAACCTGTCAATCATCGTTGTTTTAGCTCAATAATGCCTGCACAATTTCGTTGACCAATTTGCCGTCTGCTAAACCCTTGACCTTAGGCATTAATGCGCCCATCAACTTGCCTTTTTCTTTAGCAGATGTTACCCCTGTTTGGGCAATCGTCTCCTGAACAATTGCAGTAATTTCTTCGCGTGAAAGCTGGCGGGGTAAAAAGGCTTCCAGTACATCCAGTTCAAGTTTTTCTTGTGCAGCTAGTTCGGTACGTCCCACCCGTTCGGCTTCATCGATGCTTTCACGTCGCTTCTTGGCTTCCTTCTGAAGCACATCCATCACATCATTGCTTGACAGTTCCCTGCGCGAATCGACTTCAACCTGTTTGATAGCGCTCATCAACATGCGGATAACATCGCGTCGGGTTTGATCTTTGTTGACCATCGCTTCTTTCAAAGCGGCTTGCAATTCGGCTTTTAGATCGCCCATGTAATCTGCTCCTGTTTAGAACAAGGATTTAAACCCCTTGTTGGATATTTTCTTCGTACGCAATTAACGGCATTGCTTGCATCTGCCCGTTTTCGTAATGAACCATCTGAGTAGGTGTTATATAGTCAGTCAGTACGCGGGGATGGATGCAGCGCACCCGGATATAATTATCAGTATAGCCGACATTGATGAAACCGTCTTGCGTTGCCCCGGCCACATTCTCCCATAACACATCCAGCGTTTGACCAACAAAGCCTGATGCAAATTGGGTTTCCATCTGCTCGGCTAGGGCAATCAAATGGGTACTGCGCTGCTTCTTCACTTCTTCGCTGATGTGTCCGCGCATCCGTGCTGCTGCTGTTTCAGGACGTTTGCTATAACGAAAAACGTGCATCCCGGCAAAATTTATTTCGCGGATGAATGCTTCACTAATCGCAAATTCTTCATCTGTCTCACCCGGAAATCCGACAATAATATCGGTGGTGATGTTCAGATTTGGAATGCGAACCCGTGCAGCATCAACTAGGGCACGAAATTGAATCTGGTTGGTGCGTCGCAGCATCCGTTTGAGTGTTGTATCGCACCCACTTTGTAGCGGAAGATGCAAATGGCGGCACAAGCGTGGGTTAGACCAAAGATCGAAGAATTCAGGTGATAAGTCCCAGGGTTCAAGTGAAGAAAGCCGCAAACGTGGAATATTCGTCTCGGTCAATAATGTCTGAACGAGATGGAATAAACCATCTGCTTGGCCCAGATCATGTCCATAACTACCTAAGTGTACCCCGGTTAGAACTGCTTCTTGGTAGCCCCACATATGCAGGTAGCGGACTTCATTAACTAACTCAGTCAATGGACGGCTTCGTCCTGCTCCGCGTGCGATTGTTGTCACGCAAAAGGTGCAGGCGTTATCACAACCATCCTGCACTTTGACGAAGGCGCGCGTCCGGCCACCATGTTTGTTTTCTCGGTTGATGGGTTCGATTTCAAAGGATTCAATAGCTTGTCCCGTGATGGTTTCAACCAACTGATCTTTCCGCAGGTTATCGACCACTCGGGCTACTCCCGGCAGCACAGCAATATCGTCGGGGGCGATCTGAGCATAGCATCCCGTTACGGCAATCTGTGTTTTGCTGTTCAAACGGTGTAGATCACGCACGAGATGTCGGCTGCTGCGTGTAGCATCTTGCGTCACTGCACAGGTGTTGACCACTACCCAATCCGCTTGCACTGGATCATCCACAATTTCATGACCCTGCTGGCGGAATTGCCGTGTCATTGTGTCAATCTCGCTCTGGTTCAGGCGGCAGCCCAGCGTTCGCAAATGTACTTTCATAGCCATCTATTCCGGCCCATAAACCACCAGATTGTCGAAATCAACTACGACACCCGGCTCATCAAAGGCCTGTGCTACGACACCAATTTGCCCGCTGGGAATCGAACCATCAATCAGGGTATCCAGCATTTGCCCTCCAACGCATTCTTCGGTGAACTGATTGTAAGTACTCTCAGCATTGGGGTCATCGGGAATACACAGTTTGACCAATTGATTATTAACATAAAACTGGAAACGGTCGCCTTTTGCCACCACCCGTAACCAGTTAGTTACACCAATTCCCTGTTGAACTGCGTCGGAAGGAATCCACAGGCTTAGGATTTTCTGCGCTCCACTGATCGAACGGGACACCTGATAGTAACCATCGCTGCTGACCATAAACAGATAAAAGTCATTATCGCCTGGAGAATTGTTGCCTTTTGTTTGCAATCGGAAGATTATTCCGTAACCATTATTGAGTGGCCCATCCACTGGAGTAGCCTGTATACGCAGGTCAAAATCGCCAAGATGATACTTGACCTCTGAAAATGGGATGCTGTTGGTATCTCCCACATCAAGCCGTAGAGCACCTGTGTCCAGAATTTGGGCATTCAGGCGTCCCTGTGCCTGATTCCAATCAGTATTGAATCCATCGAATGCTGTGATGTACACGATTTTTCCCGGTTCGGCAGGGAGTACATAATGCCAATCCGAAACTAACTGGTTCACCACAAGCGATGCACCTAGCAAAATGATGAGTATCAGCAGGAGGATCCAACGTTTCAAATTGATTACATCCCAACAATTACCGCATTGCAAGGGATTGTAGCATGGTGGGGAATGAGCGTAAACGATTAGTTCAGGTTCATCAGGTAGGCGGTGGTGTGGCGCAGGCTTCTCCCGCGGAGGGTGTTATAGAAAAACCACACCACAAAAGCGAAAACCGCAAAAATCAATACTGAACAGATCACGGCAACAAACGACAGAGAGATGGTAAACCAGAAAAATGCACCAATAATCACAATTTGAGTAATCCAGATGATTACGATAGCTGCAAAAGCCACCAAAAATGCTGAGGCTGCACGATGAATTCGCGCCGAAATCGCCAGACTTAAAGCCGTCAATGCGTGCATTCGCCAGAATGGTTCAATCACAAAAATCCCTATTAACACAGTCCCCCCGGTTAATAGGTACAGAGCCATTGGCGATAGGAAATTGGATAACAAAAGATCAAAAGGTTGTTCATAAACCAGGAAGGGCAGAAGAAAACTGTGCAGCAGTAAAATGATGACGAAAGCAAGTCGCGCACTAACAATCACAGTCATCCATCGCCATGACCGTACCTGCACCAGCGCATATTTGGCGTCAACTATGTATTCCTCTGGGAGCAATGTGAGTCGCAGTAAATCCCATCGCCCGGAAGTAATCTCGCTACTGATGCTGCCCAATCCGCTGGTCATACAGCGCATATCGAGGAGCAAATTTGCGCCCAGACTCACAACAAACAACCAGACTAGAATCTGGTTACTGGCGCCAATAATCTCGTAACGGGTGTAATAAACCGTAGCCGAAGCATTGTGTTCCTTAAAAGCTGAATAAACTGCTATCCCCCATAGCAAAAGCAAGCCTGTCAGCATGATTCCTGCTATTCGCAGGGTGTACTGTGCGAGTTGGGAACCTGATCGTGCTGTATGTGCTCGCCGCAATTCTATTTTGAACAGTGGATTTTCTGGATGAACCAATGCAAACGGCAAATGCTTGTGGAGCATTGCATCAGTTTCCTATCGTGGGTATCTGACTGTAAAACTGATCAAGGAGTGCGTGAAAACGGGCGTCATTGCCCGAAAATGTGACCGCCTCACGGAACCAATATTCTGCTAGCCCCAAATTGCCAATTTGCTGATAGGCTGCCCCCAGTTCAGCCGCATAGGCGGGATTCAGGGGATCAAGTTCAACTGCCTGCTGAAATGCTTGTAAACTGCTTTCATCATTCATAAGCCGCAGATGCAAACCATAAAGATACAGCACTTGTCCACTTTGAGGGGCTAACGCTAACGCTTGTTCAATCTGTTCGCGCCCACTTTTGCCCTGATAGTCGCGTGCTAATCCAACATAAGCCAATGCCGTCGGGAATGGATCAGCTATATCTGCCGCATACTGGAACACCATCTCGGCAATACCCCATAAATCATGATCAATCAGCACAATTCCAACCTGTACTGCCCGCTCAGCGGGAATGCTGGTCTGAATAGAAAGCAGTGCATCCACCGTAGTTTGGTATATGGGGTTTTGTCGGGCAATTTCGAGGTGTTCAGCCGCGCTCTCTTGCGCGAATGCAACTTGCAGGATTCCTAAGTGATAATGTGCCCACTGGTCTTCTGGCGCAATTTCCAGCACTTGGTTGAGCGCAATTGTCGCCTCTGACCAGCGTTGCATATCAAGATAAGCCTGTGCCAGTGTTCTGGTCAGTGTAATATCGGGTGGGCTTAAACGTGTTGCCATCTCCCAATAGGTCACTGCCCGATTGGGGTTACCTAATGCTGCCCATAAATTGCCCGCCCGGTTAGCCCAATCAGCCGTCCAGCCATTTTGCGTGGCTAATGCCTCAATCTGATAAAGCGCTTGAATAGGGCGTCCCCGTTGGAGATTTGTATTTAGCAAATCTTCAGGGGACGGGATGCTTGTGGTTTGCCCTGAGACAGGCCAGAGAATCAATACGGGCAGAGCAATCAAAAGCCCTGCCCGTATTCTGTCAAATGGCTTCATTGAGTCCGGGTTTTGAGCGCCGAGGTGACAACGCGCTCAACCTCATCCGAGGTAAAGGGTTTGATGAGATATTCATGCACCCCTTGAAGTTTTCCAACTAGTCGGTTAGCTGGGTCACCATAAGCTGTGATCACAATAATGACTGGCATTTGGCCTTTATGCTTTTCTTTAATGGCTTCAAGGAACTTCCAGCCTGTCATATCTGGTAGCCCAATATCCAGCAGCACAACATCCGGGTGCATATCGTTGAACCGAGTCAGTGCCTTGTTGCCATGTGTCTCATGTGCTGTGACCATATTCATGCGTTCCAGCGTTGCTTGGATGACTTCAGCTAGTTCAGTCGTATCTTCCAGAATCAACACCGATGATGGGCGTGTGGTGGCAGCATCCGGCGCTTTTTGGGATGCGGGTGTGGCTTCCGTCTCATCGGTTGTCCGTGAAGAATCCTGGGCTTCATTCTTGCGGTCGGTGCCTTCATTCTTTACTGCCATTAACACAGCAGGAATGAGTCCCGTCTCCGCCGTAGGCGAAGTGGCGACTCCCGTCTTGACAACTGGAACACTGGTTGTTTGCAGTGGGTTAATCGGCTCTTTGGCTTCGTCCGACTGTGGCGAACCTTCCGCAATTTCGTCAACCACCTTATAGGTGGAAGTGGTGAGCCGTTTGCTCATCTCAAGGCCTCCAAGTCGCTGGGGACAGCTTGACGCTTCATTTATTTATTATACCGTATGGTATCCAAACATCGGGTTAAGTTTACCAAATTTCGACTCGGATTTCACATCTTTTCCATAAATCACAACAAATCCAGACAAGAAATGTTTTTGATGTAGAAATCCTCTTTGTTTGTTCCCGACCGAATAGAATTTTGTGGTATTCTCGTGAACACACAATTGTGAAAAGTTTATGTACTGGGAATCCGCCTTGGCTCGTTCACTCCCGCGCATTATTAGTTGGTCTCTGTTTGCCTGCCTTCTGTTGTTGACTCATGAATTGCGTGCTGCTTATACACTGACGCCAATCTGTCCACCTGAGGGCATTCAGTCCAATCCTGCCAATTTCCAACCGGGGGGCATTATTTTGGCTGCTTTCGACCGCAGCAGTATGTGGGTTTACAACATCGACACCAATCGTCGATATCCTCTTCCTGAAACTAAACCTTGTGGAACCAACTGTCGACTTTCACTGGATGCACGCTGGATTACTTATGTTGACGCCTTGACCGATGCCTATAACAAAATGCGATTGGATGGAACACAGCGTACATCGCTTGTACCCTATGCTGCTGATGTCGAATGGTGGTCGCCAGATACGTTGCTAGTCTGGACACCCGGAAAAGATGCCTACTTGCAACTTGATGGTGGAACCGAGCGTGAATATCTTGATGTCGAAAGCGTGGTCTCAGTGCAACCTGGTGGTCGATGGGGGGTGCTAATTGAACATCAGGGTGATGACTTTAATCGCGCAATCATCAACTTGGAAACCCGTGATTTGCAGGGCATCGCTGGTGGTTATATTGATCTGGGTGTCGATAAACCTTACTTTGATGCAGCATCGTGGTCACATGATGGACAGTGGTTAGCCTATGTAAGTTCGGGTATGTTCGACTCCAGTGCTAACATTGCAGGCGGCGAAATTTACGGTGTGCAACCGGGTAATAATGCCCTACCCATTCAATGGACAGATCTCAATAGCACCTACGGCGCAGTTCGTATTAATGGGCGTGCCAATGGAGATTTAAGCTGGTCGCCAGATAACAACCATATCGCTTTTTGGGTAATCGAACTGCTTGGTTCTAATCCGGAAGCCAATACAGGTAATGCTTTTATCCATGTGCTCAATATCAATACAGGTGAAGTGCGAAGCTACTGCGGCTTTTCCACCACCGAACATACTCCAAATCCACCTCGCCTGATCTGGTCGCCAGATGGGACTCATCTGGCATTTGGAGGCAATATACCCGGTGATGATAAGGGCTATCTGCTCCTCGCACTGAATATTGAAACCGGTATTTTTACCGAACTAAGTGATGGTATCTACCCGGCTTTAGGTGGTGCTGATCCGATTGCATGGGGATTTGGGCCATGATAACGTGGCGGCTCTGGCGGGCGTTCAAGAATCCTCCAACCGCAAACCCTGTCTTCAAACGCACGATTTCCCCCAGTTACGATGACCTGATAAGCTGGCCGCCACTGCTTCAGAACTGGCTGATTCAAGGGCAAATCTGGTTCTGGTCGCTGCTGTTTGCCATCGACATGCGCGCTCTGTTTTTGATGGTTTTTAGTGGCACACTTTATGGCGCAATTTGGTCGGTGAGCATCAGCGGACGCATCGCTGCTGAACGCGATACGGGCACTTATGATTTACTCTGCCTCGCTCCTTCTGGAACGATTGGAACGATCTGGGCGATTTGCACAGGTTGCTTGCATCGCCATCACGCCTTTAGCCACGTGAATTCACAGGAAGCCTGGACAGTTCGGATTATCCTGTTTATCCCCCTCATTATTTCAGCACACATCGTTTTCCACAGGGCGACCAATGCACTTACCATTGCATGGATTGTTGCATTGATCGTTGTTTTTTATCTCGATCACGTCCAATCCATTATTTTGGGTAGTCTGTTTGGTTCACTTGCGCCATATTACGTTCCGACCCGTTTGGATAATCGAGCATGGGCTGTTGCGGGTTTTATGATTGTGCAGCTTGGTAGTTACCTGCTGTTGATTTTGAGCATTTTGCTGCTTCTGATTTTATCGCAGCAATTGGGTATGATGGAGTGGAATTTTAATTTCCCTATCAACTGGGAAAATCCACTGAGTAATCTGCCCCGTCCCCTAAATAAGTGGCATGGTGATCTCGCGGTGCCCATTGTCAGCGTAATGATCTTTTACGCAGTGCGTGAGTATATTTTGTATCGATTGTGGTATGCCTTGATTGATCGTTTGAACGCTGTGCCAACCGAGTTTGATAGTATGTTTAGCCAAACTGTTTAACGGAGTCTTTTGTGGTAACTCCCCTCACTTTTAGATTGTGGAGGGCGCTGAATCGTCCACCAGCTACGCATCCGTTGTTTCAACGCATAGTTTTGATGCCAGGCGAGTCCAGACGGCGTTTCGCCAG
Source organism: Anaerolineae bacterium (assembly GCA_019912965.1). Taxonomy (GTDB): domain Bacteria; phylum Chloroflexota; class Anaerolineae; order Aggregatilineales; family Phototrophicaceae; genus CFX2. The sequence goes on along the minus strand of JAIOHM010000134.1, from coordinate 9,785 downwards.
TTGGGCAGGCATGATGATTGCGTTGGTAGTAAGCTTGGGCGAGATTGTCCCGACTTTACTCCTGATACTGATGCCGATTTTACTGTTTTTTACTGGTATCCTGTATGGTGTTGATTGTGCTTTACGAATCAGTGCTGCTATCGCCCGTGAACACGAAAATAATACTTATCATCTGCTCTCACTTGCGCCGCCGGGGCCGTTGGGTGTCAGTTGGGCGATATGCACCAGTGCCCTTTACCGCAATCGGGAATTTGATCGGTTTCACATTATTGTCCGAACATCAATTGTTATCGCACTGGTTATTGTTAGCATCGTAGCTGGATTGACCTTGATGTGGCAGTCAGCCGTTGTTAGCCGCTTTCCACAGCCGACTATGCTGACCGTCCTCCACTTCATCAATCTGGTCTGTATCTTGGTTGCTATCTACATTGAGTATGTCCAATCTGCTGTTCTTGGCTGTATCGTCGGCATGCTGATTCCCACTTATGCCGATAATCGGCTGGACGCTGGCCTGTATGCGTTGGGTGTCTTTTTACTGCTCCAGATTACTGCTTATTTTTTAACGGTCTTGATTGGTTTTTCTGTCCTTACCAGCTTGTATCAGGCGTTCACAATCGGGGGATTTTATGCCGAAATCAGCCTGACGATTGCAAGGGTGATTCTCTTTTTCACCATCCGCGAGGGACTTATTGTGCTCACTTGGAGAATATTGATTGAACGGCTTAATGGAAGAGGTATGGAATTGGCTTAACGCCAGCTACATCCCATAAGCTGGCGTTAAGTATTGGGAGCTACTACTTGCCAATTTCTTCAAAGAAGTAGATCGCAGTGTCGATTCCCTTGTGGAACATCTCAATGTGGAAATGCTCATTTGGACCGTGTGCACCGTCACCCGGCAGACCAAATCCCATCAAAATGACAGGCAAGTTGTTCAACTGGCGCTGAAAATCCGCGATAATGGGCAGAGTCCCGCCTCCGCGTTCGAACAAAGGCCGCTTACCCCATGCTTTTTCGTAAGCAAGACTGGCCGCTTGCATAGCAGAACTGTTGATGTCGATGACTGCTGGATAGGCCGCTGCCAGCAGGCGAACCTCGGCGCGGATCGTTGGCGGGGTTAAGCGCAGCAGGTGGTCGCGCACTAGTTCAAAAATTTTGCGGGGTTCTTGGTTAGGCACAAGGCGGCAGCTTATCTTGACCAGTGCTTTGGCAGGCAGAACAGTTTTTGAACCAGCACCATAGAACCCACTGGCGAAACCATTAATTTCCAAGGTTGGACGTGCGCCAATCCGTTCATGCAGCGGATAATCAGCTTCGCCCCAGAACTGCGAAACACCTGTTTCTGCTTTCCATTGGGATTCACTTTTGGCACTTTCGTATAGTGCCGTACGCTCCGCATCACTGATAGGGAGCACATCGTCGTAGAAACCGGGGATATTTACGCTTCCATCTGGGTTGTGCAGTTGAGCAATAATTTCTGCCAAAGCCTGTGCTGGATTGTGAACGATGCCGCCATAACCACCGCTGTGTAAATCCTGTTTTGGGCCAAAGATTTCCATCTCTAAGTACATCATGCCGCGTGTTGCATAGTTGATGGATGGAATATCAATAGCAATCATGCCGCTGTCGGAGATTACACAAACATCAGCCTTGAGACGGTCACGGTTTTCAGCTACGAATTTGCCGAGGTTAGGCGTACCGATTTCTTCTTCACCCTCAATCAGATATTTAAGGTTCACACGCGGTTTATTGCCGTTCGCCAGTATCGACTCGGCGGCTTTCACTTGAGCGAATGCTTGCCCTTTGTCATCCGTCGAACCCCGTGCAAAGATTTTGCCATCCTTTTCAATGGGGTCGAATGGATCATGATCCCATCCGTCTTCCATCACGGCAGGCTGCACATCGTAATGCCCATAAACCAAAACAGTTGGTGCGTCCTGCCCCGCGCCAAGCCATTCAGCATACACAACGGGATGCCCAGCGGTTGGGATAATTTCAACTGTCTCAAAACCAATACGGCGCAAATCCTCTGCCAGCCATTCTGCCGCGTGCTGCATATCGCCTGCACGTTCCGGTAGCGTACTGACGCTGGGGATGCGGATAAAATCATGCAGTTGTTCGCGGAAACGCATTGCGTTCGCCTGTGCATATTCGTGCGGATTGGTCATAGCTTGCCCTTCTTGCCAACAGCTTCATAAAAATAGATTGCAGTATGGATACCTTTACGAAACATCTCGATGTTGAAATGTTCGTTCGGGCCGTGTGCGCCATCATTGTTCAGGCCAAAACCCATCAGAATAACAGGTAGCCCAAGTTCACGTTGAAAGTCTGAAACGACTGGAATGCTTCCACCTTCGCGCATAAAGATCGGTTGCTTGCCCCAACCCTGCTCATAAGCATCAATTGCGGCTTGCATCGAAGGGTGATTAATGTCCACGAATGACGCTCCAGCGCCGCGTAAGATACGGATTTCCGTACGAATGGTGGGTGGCGCAATTTTTAGAATGTAGTCCCTTACTAATTCGGGGATTTTGTCTGCATTCTGGTTTGCGACGAGACGACAGCTAATCTTCGCCCATGCTTTGGCGGGGATTACATTTTTAAACCCTTCTCCGAAAAAGCCACCCGCTAGACCGTTGATTTCCAGTGTGGGACGGGCACCTGTACGTTCGTGAATAGCATACTGTGGTTCGCCCCATGATTGGGGAACACCTGTTGATTTCACCCAATCAGTTTCACTGACGGCGGTCTGACTTAGTTTGGTGCGTTCATCTTCGGAAAGTGGCAGCACATCATCATAAAAACCGGGAACAGCGATGCTGCCGTCTGGATTGTGTAACTGTGCCACAATTTCGACCAACGCCTGAATCGGGTTATGCACTGCACCACCATAACTACCACTGTGTAAATCTTGTGAGGGGCCGTACACCTCAACTTCCAACGCGACCATGCCCCGCAGTGCATAGACAATAGAAGGTTGATCGGGGGTAGGCATTCCGCTGTCCGAAATGACGCAGACATCCGCCTTCAGCAAATCCCGGTTCGCAACGATAAATTCGGTCAAATTGGGCGAACCAATTTCTTCTTCACCTTCGATCAGAAATTTGAAGTTGACGGGTGCTTTGCCACCATTTGCCAGTAAGGATTCGACCGCTTTCACATGAGCAAAAACCTGCCCTTTATCGTCTGACGATCCCCGCGCGATGATGAATCCATCTCGTTCTAGAGGCTCAAAGGGTTCGCTGTTCCATCCATCGCTTTTATCGGCGGGCTGCACATCGTAATGTCCATAGATTAAAACTGTTGGGGTATTTTCTCCTGCCCCCATCCATTCCCCATAAACGATAGGATGTCCCGGTGTTGGCATAATTTCAACACGAGAGAGGCCAGCGTGATGTAAATTGGTTGCTAACCATTCCGCCGCACGTTTTATATCGCCTGCCCGTTCTGGAAGCGTGCTTACACCGGGAATGCGAATGAGGTCATGAAGTTCTGCCCGGAAATGGTCAAAATGGGTGTCAACATAATGATGAACGTCACTCATGCGAATGTCCTCTGGCTGATTTCATTATAAAAATGGATCATGATGTCGATTCCCTTGTACCACATATCAAGATAAACATGTTCGTTCGGCCCATGTGCTGCACAACCCTTGTAACCGAAGGAGAGCAGTACCATCTGTGTCTTTAATTCGCGCTGGAAATCTACCGCAACCGGGATGCTGCCGCCCGCTCGTGTCAGGAATGGACGTTTCCCCCACACTTTTTCATAAGCTGAAAGTGCTACCTGCATAGCCTCAGACTCGCGGTCGATCAAAGCTGGTTCCCCTGTTTCCAGCAGCCGGAATTCTGTCCGTACAGTTGGTGGAGTTATTTGCTGAATGTAATCGCGGACACGCTCGTAAATCGGCACTGACAGTTGATTTGGCACCAGACGACAGCTTATTTTTGCCAATGCCTTGCCGGGCAGAACGGTCTTAAACCCTTCAGAGGCGAATCCTCCTGCAATTCCATTGATTTCCAGCGTTGGACGCGCCCCAATGCGTTCGTGCAGGTTATACTGACTCTCACCCCATTGCTGTGGTGCAGCGGCTACGTCTTGCCACTCAGTCTCAATCCAGGGCATTGCTTTTGCTAATTCTGCCCGTTCTTCATCCTCTAGCGGAGGAACACTGTCATAGAATCCCGGCACAGCCACGCTGCCATCAGGATTGTGTAGTTGGGTGATGATTTCCGCCAATGCCTGAATCGGATTGTGTACCGTGCCGCCGTAATGTCCGCTGTGCAAATCTTGCTTGGGGCCAAAGACCTCCAGTTCCATACAGACTACGCCCCGCAGTCCATATGGCAAATCCGGCTGCTCCCGGTCGGACATACTGCCATCGCAGATGACAACGACATCACATTTCAGCCGTTCGCGATTCTCGGTGACGAAAGTGTTCATGGTTTGCGAAGTGGTTTCTTCATCACCCTCGAACACAAATTTGAGGTTCACAGGAGCGCCGCCCGTTGCCAGCAGGGTTTCAGCAGCCTTGATTTGTGCCATTACATTACTTTTGCTGTCAATCGCTCCGCGCGCGAAGATTTTGCCGTCGCGTTCAGTTGGGGTGAAAGGATCAGTGTGCCAGCCATCGCTCACGGCGGCAGGCTGGACATCATAATGCCCATAAACCAGTACAGTTGGCGCATTTGCCCCTGCACCTATCCATTCGGCATAGACTACCGGATGCCAATTCGTCTGGATAATTTCGACCATCTGGAAACCAATTCGATGCAGATCCGCAGCAATCCATTCCGCCGCATGTTCAACATCGGCATAGTGTTCGGGTTGCGTACTGATGCTCGGTATTTTCAGAAGGTCTTTCAGTTGTTCTTTAAATTGCGCCGCGTGGGTATGCGCGTATTCATGAGCAGTAGGCATAGAAACTCCTTAATCATCAAACCGCCAGGGATTCTGCAAAATTAGGAAAATGTTTTAGCAGCGGATTCCCACATCGCTTGTTTATCGCTCTCACCGGGTACAAACGGGAAATAGTAGCCGATGCGGTCTAACAATCCTGTGTAGCGTTCCTTCACCTTTTGGGCCAGTTCATCTGCTGGAGCAACAACAGCTACTTCATTTAACATGTCGTCGCTGATTTCCTGCCACATTTCTGACCAGCGACCTTCGCGGGTCATCTTTCCCAGCCGTTCCCCTAAATCCTGCCAGCCATGCATTTCCAGCACACTGGAATAACTGGGTGTGCTGGCATAGAAAGCAATTTGCGATTTTGTTGCGATTGCATTGTTGCCGATTTCTTCTGCATTTTTTCCCGTCACAACGAAGATGGCACAGGTTAATTTCACATCTTTGCGGCTTCGGGTGCTGCGTTTGGCTCCAGCTTCGATATTGGGGATGATGAGTTCTTTTAAATAGCGCACTGTATGAAAGGGATGAACGTGGAATCCCTGACATAGTTCACCCGCGAGACGGCAAAGCCGTTCATTCACCCCGGCAATGTAGATGGGAATATCGAAGTAGGGCATGGGATCGGGTGCGAAGAAAGGTGTCATCAGGGTAAAGCGGTAGTGTTCGCCTGTATAACGAAGCGGTTCGCCTTTTTGCCATGTATTCCAGATGGCACGCATCGATTCGATGTATTCCCGCAATCGGGGAACAGGGGCACTCCATTCAGTGCTGAAACGTTTGGTGATGTGCGGTTTGATCTGCGTACCCAAACCTAGTATGAAACGCCCTTTGGACTGTTCCGCTAAATCCCAGGCAATTCCAGCAGTCACCATTGGACTGCGCGGGAATGCGACTGCAATGGCTGTGCCTAAGTTGATCCGTTGAGTAGCGATAGCGGCGTGCGTGAGAGGCAGAAATGGATTATGGGAAGTCTCGGCTGTCCAGAGACCGCTGAATCCATAATTCTCAACTTGGCGCGCGACATCGCCTGCCGTGTTCAAATCTTTGGGAAAAATGGTTACGTCAAATTGCATGGAACTTGACCTTTAATCAAGAAGCGATTATGAAAAGGTAATAGTAAAACGCTGTGGCGTAATTCGCTAGGCCATCGGTCAGGTGCTATAATTCCATTCGTATCCCGCCCTTGAGCAAGAAGGTTTCCAATGACTGCCGAACCCCTTTCGACTAACCTTACGCCTGAACATTTGAAGACGCTTTATCACATTTCCATGACTATGAATTCCAGTCTGGAATTCGATGAAGCATTGGAAAATGTCATTGAAGCGACGATGAAGGCCACCAAAGCTGAACGTGGTGTTTTGATGGGGGTGGATGACCAGAGTGGGGAACTGCGCTTGCTGGCTGCGCGGGGCGTCACTGGGGAAAAGTTGGCAGAAGAAGATGCCTATAGCACAACGATCGTCAATCAGGTAGTTGCTACCCGTCAAGCCCTTTTGACCAATAATGCCATGTTTGACACACGCATTACCCCTGGTCAGAGCATCATTATGCGAGGGCTGCGTGCGATTCTTTGCGCCCCGATGATGGTGCAAGATCGCCTCGTCGGGGTGGTATATGTGGATACCTCCATGCGAACTGGAAACTTCACCGAAAGCGACCGGGATTTGCTGACTGCTATTGCTAATCAGGCCGGCATCACGCTGGAAAATGCTCGTTTATATGGTGTTGCGGTGGAAAAGGGTCGCCTTGAGCATGAACTGCAGCTTGCGCGCGAAATTCAGCAGGGTTTGCTCCCGCGCCGCAAACCACATCTGGCTGGTTATCAGGTGCAGGCAACCTGGAAATCGGCACGCGAAATGGCGGGCGATTTTTATGATTACTTTATGCTCAATGAAGAATCGTTTGGTGTGGTCATTGCTGATGTCTCGGATAAAGGTGCGCCCTCTGCTTTGTTCATGGCAGTAGCTCGCAGTATGATTCGCAGCCATGCCTACGCTGGATTGTCGCCGCGTGAAACGCTTGCACAGACCAATGATCTGATTCTGGATGATGCGGAAAGCGGAATGTTTGTAACCGTCTACCACAGCGTCTTCTATGCTGGCGGTCAAAGCACGCACATCAACGCTGGACACAACCCTCCATTGATCTATCGCGCATCCACTGGGGAAGCCACCTACATGTCACGCGGTGGTCGTGCAATTGGCTGGTTCCCGGAGAATCCACTGCGTGAGGTAGAATTGCAGTTGGATCCGGGCGATATTCTGATTTACTACACCGACGGCCTGACCGATGCCGAAAACCCTATGGGCGAAAATTTCGGGGAAGAACGGCTGGCACAATCTGTTCTGGAAGTTGTTGAGCGAACAGCAGGGGATATTCTGGATCATATAATTCAATCTGTTGAGATTTTTGCCGAAGGCGTCACCCCTTTTGATGATTTAACTTTGCTCGTGGTGCGTTACACGGGATAAATGAGGAGTTGAGCATTGAACTTCTTAAGACGTTTTTATCTGTCACTCATAACGGTTTTGCTCATCGCGTTTTTTGCCTTGTTCCTGCTGACCCCACAAACAATTGGAATGTGGGCGGGTGCGATCTCGGAACAACCAATTATCATCCGGATTCTGGCAATGGTTGGTGGCGGTTTAATACTCCTGCTGCTCACTTGGTTGCAGATTCGGCCTGACCCAAAAGCCAGAATGGCCGGTTTAATGATGCGCGCATCGGGTGCAATTACCGAGGTGAGCGTTGAGTCCGCGCGGGAACGTATTTTGAAGGCAGTGAGTGATGTGCCCGATGTTGTCAGTGCCGAGGCGCAGGTGCAGCCTATTCGCGGTAGAGCAGATATTGAAATGGATGTGACGGTTTTTGGCTATGACGTAAAATTGCCGAATAAGCAGAAGGAAATCAACCGCGCGCTGAATCAGGTTATTAATAAGCAGTTGGGTCTGCGCATGGCAAGCCAACCGCGAATCCATATCAAGATTTATGGCGAAGAACCAAAGAAACCTGCTCCGGTAATTGAGAAGCCCCTTCCACCACCACCGCCAGTCAGTGTAATAGTGGAAAAGCCTGCGCCACCGCTTGAGCCTGAACCGAAACAGACCACTGGTTTTCTGGGTGGATGGCGGCGTGAACCAGAAATCGAACCTGTGGTTTCTACACCGTCTGAGCCTGACCCCGTGCCTCAAAAAGTCGAAGTTCAACAAGATGAATTTGTTAAACCGTCTGAACCGGATTTTGAATCAGGTGTCGATTCTGAGAAGATAAGTTCTGGTAGTTCTGGTTCTTTTGTGTTGAATCTCGAGAAAGAAATCGCAGATTCTTCAACGGAGGATTTCGTTGATGAAGAACTCGGCATTAAGCAAGTATCTGGGCCAGATGTTGGCGATTTGAATGATGCTGCTGATTCCGATGAGCCGAAAGACCCCGATACGACAAAGCGCTAACTAATTACACATTGGTGGAAGGGGAATGACCCGAAATTCGCCTTTAAATGCTGTGTCCGGCCCACTGCGTTGGGTGCTGACGCCTATCGTCATTGTTATTTTTTTACTTGCCATTTGGGAGGTGCATAATACACTTCTCTTGGTATTAGCGTCCATCATTCTAGTCGTGCTTTTTACGATGCCGATTCGTTTCCTCGTTCGCCGGGGAGTGCGCCGTAGTTTAGCAACTGTGACATCACTGTTGGGGGTTCTGGGAATCATTATCGTTATCTTCATGCTGGTATTACCTGGCCTGCTGACCCAGTTTGCTGCCTTGGCGACTGATGTTCAGCAGGGGATTCAGGAAGTGATTACCCAGTGGGAAGAAATTCAGGTTGATCCCCAACTGCGTGAAACCTATACTTTCGCTGCCAGTTTGCAGGATTTTATTCAGAGTACCTTTGGCATTACAGATTTGAATGAACTGCTGACTGAATTGACACGCCAGTTTGGTGGTGCGTTGGGACAGCTTGGCGGTTCAGTCTTGCCCGTAGTGACTGGTGTTGCAAGCACTTTGCTTAGCATCATTATCGTAATTTTTCTGAGCATGTATTTGCTAGCAGAACCACAGGTGCATGAAGATGGTTTAATCAAGCTGTTTCCGCTTTGGTATCGTGATCGGGTGCGATTCATCATTGATCGGATTGATTTTACCCTCCGTATCTGGATTCAAGGGCAATTGCTTCTGATGATTATCGTGGGCATTGCGACTTGGTTAGGGTTGACCCTGCTGGGGTTGCAGCAGGCAGTGGCGCTGGGGGTTCTTGCTGGACTGTTTTCCTTTGTCCCTAACTTTGGCCCAATTGCTGCCCTGATTCCGTCGCTGGCTGTCGGTTTTGCTCAGGCACCAGAGAGCATTGGATGGATCATCGTTATTATTTACGGTACATCATTCCTGCAAAGTCAGGTGATCGCGCCGCTGGTGTTTAAGGAAAGTTTGAATCTGCCACCCGTTTTGGTTCTTATTGGTCAGATTTTTGCAGCTATTTTCTTTGGTTTCCTGGGTTTAATGCTGGCTGTACCCATCATCGCTATTTTGATTATCCTAGTGCAGGAAGTTTATATCAAGGATATTTTAGGCGATAAACCAGACGAAACCACTGTCTTTAGTGATGACATCCTTCTTCCAGATGGTAGCTGAAATGATTTATCCCAAATATCCCAACCGTCTTTAAAAACGTGTGAAAATCAGTATTGACAGGGTATGGGGGCGGTTGGTATCCTATCGTCATTCGCTGTAACCAAGCGAGAGCAACTTAACAACAGAGAAGTGAAGAAGAGCAGGAGCGGTTGATAGACCGCGAGACCAAAACTATTGCAAGAGACAGCGAAGAACTCTGTCAAAAAACAAACGGAGAGTTTGATCCTGGCTCAGGATGAACGTTGGCGGCG
>JAIOHM010000014.1 GCA_019912965.1 Anaerolineae bacterium | reverse complement strand
CCCGAACTTGACCGAATATATGTTCTGATTTAGAATAATAATGGGCTGAAAATCAGATCATCCGCCCAAGATTCGCAAAATGCAAAAATTTCCGATGCGAATCTGACGAATTTGCAGAATCTTGCGAAATTTGCGAATTATCGCAGCCACGATAAAACAGACTACAAACAATGGCGGCAGCTACTTCTCCTACACCTGCCGCCGCCATCCCCAACGGCAGCAGCAGCAATTACCACCCTTTGCGTGCAAACCATTTTCGCAATCGCAATCGCCGCAAATCTCGCAAACCCATCCCTTCTTTTCTGGAAACTGGCAACTCGTAACTGGCAACCAAAAACCATGACCCTGGCATCTAGCACTTCGTATCTAGCACCAAATGACAGCGCCAAGCTCCCGCCTAGCCGCTGTACAATGACAACCTTGTCGCGCGGCGGCAGGCTCTCCTATAGCCGCTGACAACAACGGCGCTCCCCGTCTCAACCGCCGACAATGACATTTACGACATGCCTCCCTCCCTCATTCCCGCCGACAACCCCTACGGCAATTTTGCACATTTTGCACTTTTATGTCTTTTACTCGTATCTCATATCTCATTACATGTTACTGCTTTTCTCAGTACCCAGTACTCAGAGGCTAACTGTTAAGAAAAATATTACGCAGAATTGACCTATCTTGGGCTTCACAATAGGTCAACTTCGACTAATTTCAGCAAATTGCTGCGTTTAGTACCTTTCACCATCGAAGAATGTAATGAAAGCTAAAGTGCTGAACCAGCTAAATCGTCGTAATAATTATTAACAGTCACCCTCTCAGTACTCAGAACTATTTACCTAGCACCTAGCACCTAGCACTTCGCACTAAACTACCACCCCCACGTTCCCGCACCGCCCTTGAACGGCCCAACAATCGCGGAGGTAATCCACCCGCCGTAAAAATCCCCTTCTTGTGGGATTACAAGCTCATCATTCACATAACACGCATCCACCCGCCCCGGATAAAACGCCAGATAACCCTTGATCACCTCAAAACCCGAAGCCGGTGTTGGATAACTCCACGCCACATTTTCAACCGTTCGCCCACCCAATCGCAGCATCCAGTAATCCGCTGAACCCTTGAATTCGCAAAACGTATGCTTTTTCGTCAGGCTGAAAAACTCCATGCGGATGTCTTCCGGTGGAATGTAATAAACCGGAGGGTGGCTGGTTTCCAAAACCCGCACCGCCCGCCGTGTCTCAGCAATCACCTCGCCGTTAAACATCACCCGCACATGTTTATCCGTCGGTTCTGCGCGTGGCGGACGTGGATAATCCCAAACCGATTCTTGGTTCTGAAGGGGTGTTTGTCGCTGTATTTGATTTGGCATTGGCTAAACCTCTTTCCATACACATCATTCCACAGGCACAGCTTTGGTAAAACATGAGCCATTTATAGGTAGCGGATTATAATCGCCCGTCAGGTCGGCGGCCTGCCTTCAAAGCCATGACCTGCGCTGCTGTAAACGGTGGCTCAAACAGATCGCTCGATTCGTGATAACACCGGAACATATCAACGATGAAGTGCAGCCGGTCATGCAATGCTGACCAATCGACCGCTCCAGTTTTGCCCGTGCTGTTCGGGGTTGGGTCAATCTTTTCCATCAACGCGCACAAATCAGGCAGCACAAGCTGTTGGAGCGAACCCGGAAACTCCCCCACCACATCCTCGCCCAATCGCAGACGCAGATCGGGAGGCAGTTCGATCGTCATCATGTACTCGGTGATGAGCAAGCGCGCTCGGCGTCGCATTTCCGTCACAAGCGCATCCAGCATCTCATCAAATCGGCTGCGTTGACCAAACAGCCTCATAAAGAACAGACGTGTCCACACCAGCCAACCGTTATACGGAAAAAGCCGTTGAAGCAACCGTGACCGAATCTGACGGCGATTCACAAACGCCGCGTTCATCGCCTCGGCGATTTCAGGCTGTAGACGGGTTTGCTCGTGATAACCAATCTCGATATTAGCCAGCAGTATCAGTTCGGCCCGTGTTTTGGCGTCGCTTTCAAAGAACGATTGGTAGTAACGGCTAAAGGCTTGTCGCAAATATTGCTGTCCATCAGGGGGTTCGCCGGGGCGCAGCGTTTCACAAAAGCGGGTGATCGACTCTGCGCTAAAAGCCGAGTCGTTCAAACACATGGCATAAAATCGCGCGAATTCCCGCCCAATCTCTTCATAAACTTTTTTATTCCCGCGCCCCACCGCTTCACTCGCACGGTCAAACGCTGCTAGCGGATTCAGTGTTTCAGCGACCGATTGCTGAATCGCCGCCTGACTGTGCTTCGAGCCAAGCGCCTGTGCCGAGGCCGTAATATCCTGCTCGGCTTGGGCACTGAACGCAATATTTTCGAACATCCGTGCCAGATCTTCCTTGCGAATGGTCTGTCCCGCTTGCTTGGAAGCCCATGTCGCAAAGGTACACCAGTTGGCGCTGATGCCTGTGCGGGCGGTCATCACCCCTGCCAGTTCATGATAGCACTGGGTAATTTGCAGATTGCGGATAACCGGATCGCTCAAGGCAGCGATTTGGTCAACCTCAGTGACAGTCGGAATATGGTCGAATGCTGGTAGTGTATTCACGATTGACTTCTTTAATGGTGAGTTGAATTCTGGATTTTGCCCATAATGACAGTATATCCAATCTTAATTTGGGACATGGTGATGGGCGCCATGACGAGCCATAATAAAGCAATATTTCTGGTGCAGAGGATACACGGGTTATGCTTGTCATCGGCCTCATGTCCGGCACATCTGCGGACGCCATCGATGTTGCGCTGTGCGAATTTCAAGGTGCGCCGCCCGCCATTCACCTTCGCATGGTTCACGCTGTCGCCTTTGCCTATCCCGATGGTTTTCAGGCGCGCATTTTAGACGCCTGCCTGCCAGAAAAAAGCCGCGTCGATACCATCTGCCAGATCAACTTCGATATGGGTGAATTGTTTGCTCAAGCCGCGCTCTACTGTATTCGGGAAGCCAGCTTAAAGCCCGAAGAGGTTGCCCTGATTGGCTCACATGGGCAAACCCTCTGGCATCAGGTAGGGGATGATGGCCGCGCCAGTGCCACCCTCCAGATTACCGAAGCATCCATTCTGGCCGAACGCACCGGCATCACCACCATCAGCAACTTCCGCCCGCGAGACATCGCTGCGGGTGGGCAGGGCGCACCCTTAACGGCTTATGCTGATTGGCTGCTGCTGCGTCACCCGACCAAATGGCGCGCGATACAAAACATCGGCGGAATTGGTAACGTCACGTTTCTCCCGCCCCTTTCAGATACATCCAGTCGTCCGCTTTCTTTTGATACAGGCCCCGGCAACGCCCTCATCGACAGCGCCACCGTCATTTTGACCGAAGGTCGGCAGGCTTACGACCGCGATTCCACGATGGCTCAGGCCGGACATATTGACGAAGATTGGTTACAAACCCTTGCGCTGCACCCTTATTACGAACGTCGCCCACCCAAAACCACCGGACGCGAATTGTTCGGCGTCCCAATGGCGACTCAACTCATTAAAGATGGACGTGCGCGCGGCCTTGACGGTAACAGCATCATCGCCACACTCACTGCCCTAACCGCTGCCACCATCGCCGATGCCTATCGTCATTATGCCCCTGCACCCATTGAAGAAGTGATTCTCGGCGGAGGTGGCGGACGCAATCCCTTTTTAGTGATCATGTTAGAGGGACTGCTCCCCGGCACTAGCGTACTCAAACATGAAGATGTCGGCCTCGACAGCGACAACAAAGAGGCTCTCGTCTTCGCCCTGCTGGCTTATGAAACATGGCACGCCCGCCCCGGTAATCTGCCTTCACTGACAGGTGCTTCCAAACCAGTAGTTCTGGGTCAGATCACACCCGGAAACAATTATGTTGATCTACTGCGTAAAACGTGGGGGAATAGCTGATGGAAAACCTCACCATTCGTCGCATGATGCCCGAAGATATTCCGATCATTGCTGCTTGGATGATCACCGTTCCCCTCTGGCAGCGTTATGGGCTGACGTTGCACCGCGCTCAAACCCAACTTGAGACTGCTTTTCATCATGGTGATGTGTTGCAAGTAGCCGATTTGCCGGATGACCCCGCCTGTGGTTTCGCGTGGGGCATTTTGAATGGTGCATTTGGGCGGAGTGCTTACTTGCGTTTGATCGGCGTGCGTCCGGGAAGTGCAGGTCGCAGCATCGGTTCGGAACTGCTCGAAAATATGGAAGGGGTTGTATCCGCTGTTTCCGATTCGTTGTTCCTGCTGGTATCGGATTTCAACCACGATGCCCAGCGATTTTACTTCCGACATGGCTACCAGCAGGTCGGCAGCATTCCTGGTTATGTACTGCCGGATGTAAACGAGTTGGTCTTATGGAAGCTGCTGCGCCAGTTGCAAGGCGGTTAGGTCAGGCTATACTCATTATTGTTGTCTTACAAAAAGGAGTTTTTTATGAAGACAATTCGTTGGACATGTTTGATAGTTATCGTTTTGTTGATGAGTGTCGCGCCAGGGTTCGCGCAGGATAACAGCAATGTGCTGGTGATGGCGCGTTCGGCAGATACTACTGGTCTTGACCCCCATACTCAGACGGCTTTCGCATCGTTCCGCCTGCTGGAACTGATCTACGAACCGCTGGTCAATCTCGCACCCGATCTCAGCATTGTGCCCGGACTGGCGGAAAGCTGGGAATTTTCTGATGATGCCACCGTTTTGACCATGACCCTCCGGCAGGGTGTCAAATTCCACGATGGTTCGGATTTCAATTCGGCTGATGTAAAAGCTTCGTTCGAGCGTATCCTGCTGGAAGAAACTGGCGCGGCAACCCGTTCCAACTTCCTCAATGTCGCCTCGATTGATACACCGGATGATTACACGGTTGTTTTCACCATGAACGAACCCGATGTGCCGATTCTGGGTGCGATGACCAGCCTCAATGCGGCCATCGTCTCCTCGGACATGACCGATTTCGCCAGCACCGCTGTTGGCACTGGCCCCTTCAAACTGGATAGCTGGGTTCCCGAAGAAACCACGATGTTGAGCGCCAATGCCGATTGGTGGGGCGAAGGCCCGTTCATTGACGGTGTGGAAATCCGCATCATCCCGGATGAAACTTCAATATTGGCAGCCCTGCGTGCGGGTGAAATCGACTTTGCACTGCTGAACGATCCGCTGGTTGCTACATTGTTGCTTGGTGACCCGGAAATTGTACTGAACAGTGTCCCAGCACTGGCCTATCACGTCCTCCAGTTGAACGCCGCCCGCCCGCCGATGGATAAACTGGAAGTCCGTCAGGCGATTTCCTGCGCGATTGACCGTCAGGAAGTGCTGGATACCGCCTCACTGGGTGAAGGTCAGGTGACTGGCCCTCTGACCATCCCTGCTTTCCAACTCCCCCTGAATGAATATGCCTGCTACGAAAAAGATTTGGATAAAGCCCGTGAACTGTTGGCACAGGCTGGCATGTCGGATGGCTTTACCCTGAAGGTGATCGCTGCCAATGCCGAACCGCCGACCGCGCTTTCCGAAGCCCAAAGCATTCAGGCACAGTTAGCCGAAATCGGCATCACCATCGAAATCGAATCGCTGGAACTCAGCGTCTATGTTGACCGTTGGTTAGCTGCCGATTTCGATGCCGCCGTTGCGCTCAATGGTGGTCGTCCTGACCCATACACCATGTACAACCGCTATTGGACGAAAACCGGCAACCTCAACACCGTCGCGGGTTACATTGACGACACCCTCGACAGCTTGATGGCACAGGGTCGCGCGGAAACTGATCCGCAGGCACGTTTCGACATCTTCGCGGAATTCCAGAAGCATCTGGTCGAAGTTGCCCCTTGGGTCTGGCTGTACAACGGTTACGAATACACAGCACAGCAACCCTATGTTGTAGACTTCGTACCCATGCCAACCGACTCGCTCTACTACTTCCATCAGGTAAAACTGGAACGTCCCAGCTAACATAAGGTAATGGGTAGGGGAATCGATTTCCCCTACCCATTTGATGTAAAATCCTATGCTCCGTTATCTGACTCAACGGATTATCGCTTTTATCCCCACACTGCTTGGTGTCTCAGTGCTGGTTTTTGTCGCCATTCGCCTGATACCGGGTGATGCCATTACGGCTACGCTGGGCACAGAAGCCGGAATGCTGACTGAAGCCCAACGCGCATCGCTGGAGCAGTACTATGGATTGGATAAACCACCCCTCCAGCAGTATTTTGTCTGGATAGGCGAAGCGGTGCAGGGCAACTTGGGCTATTCCATCCGGCATGGTAAGCCTGTGCTGGAACTGATTCTGGATCGTTTTCCACTAACGTTGGAACTCGCCCTGATGTCTTTGGTCATCGGGTTAGCGATTGGTGTTCCCTTTGGAGTTTTATCCGCCGTCTACCATAACTCGATCATCGATTTAATCGGGCGTTTTTTTTCGTTGATCGGTCTGGCAGTACCCAATTTTTTATTGGGTACGCTTATCATCTATGTGCTGTCTGTATATTTTAAAATTCTCCCCAACGCGGGCGATTACGTCAGCTTTGCCGAAAATCCGTTCCTGAACCTGCAACAGCTATTTTTCCCGGCAGTTACGCTTGGCTCGGCTTTCGCGGCTTCGGTCATGCGGATGACGCGCTCATCCATGCTCGAAGTTTTGGGCGAAGATTACGTCCGCACCGCCCGCAGCAAAGGGCTTACCGAAAGGCATGTGATTACCCGCCATGCCCTCCGTAACACCCTCATCCCGGTCATCACCTTAATCGGCGTTCAGATGGGCTATTTACTGGGTGGCGCATTTGTGGTGGAGCAAATTTTTTCGCTTCCCGGCCTCGGACGCCTGACCGTGAACGCCATCTCGCAGCGGGAATATGCGCTGGTGCAAGGCGTCACATTGTTTATAGCCCTCAATTTTGTGGTCATTAACCTGTTAGTTGACATTGCTTATGCAGCCATCGACCCGCGCATCTCATATGCCAATCGCAATTGAACCTTTGACGCCGCCGCGTGCCAACGGATTGCTCATCCGCATCCTGCGTAACATGAGCGGAGCTGTTGGCTTGCTGCTGGTGACCTTTTATGTGCTGGTTGCTGTTCTCGGTGCAGTCAGATTAACCCCCTATCCACCGAATGAGCAGCATCCGCGTGAACGCCTGCAAGCCCCCAGCGCCCAATACATCATGGGAACGGATCTCTTTGGCCGGGATATGACCAGCCGGGTGATGGAAGGAGCGACCAACTCCCTCCGGGTAGCGGCGCTTTCCGTCACCATATCCGGTCTTATCGGTATCGCGCTCGGTGTGTTATCCGGCTTCATTGGTGGACAGGTGGATAACCTGATTATGCGGACGATGGATGTATTTTTCGCCTTTCCATCGCTCCTGTTAGCATTAGTGATCGTGACCGTATTGGGGCCGGGGTTGAACAATGCCGTGTTGGCAATTGCCATCGTCTACACCCCTATCTTTGCCCGGGTCGCGCGTGGCCCGGTGCTGGCGGTAAAGGAAATGGAATTTGTTTTAGCCGCCCGTTGTTTGGGAACACGATCAGGGGGATTGCTTCTGTATCACATCCTGCCCAACATTCTCGCGCCGCTGATCGTGCAGATCAGTCTGGCGCTGTCGTGGTCGTTGTTGACCGAAGCCGGATTGAGCTTTCTCGGTTTGGGCGCACAGCCGCCCGATTCGTCATGGGGTGTGATGCTGGACGAAAGTCGGGGCATTTCCGAACGCGCCGCTTGGCTGATGATTTACCCCGGCCTTGCCATGATGTTAGCCGTACTGGGGTTTAATCTGCTCGGTGATGGTCTGCGTGATGTCCTCGACCCGCGTATGCGAGGCCGAAAGTAATCAGTTCGCAGATCGTCCCAGATTTGCCAGCAGTGGTACTGTCGCATCCACAATCTGCCCTTGCTGATCTTCATGGCTGATGTTCGCTGTATTGTCTCCCGGTTGAAGACCATACCACCCGAACTGGCTGTGGTTGCCCCCTTCGATAGCGACAAAGGGTGTTTCGCTTGGTAGCCGATCAACCGCCCCTAAAACCGCGCTGCTTTGGGCTACGGCATCATTCGTGCCGTAAATCGAAACTGACAAAAGCTCGAAATCCGATAGATCAATATCTGGATAAGAAGCCCAGAGAACCAAACCCTCAATCACTGTTGGGTTCGACTGAACATAACGGGCCGCCATCGCGCCACCTAGCGAATGTCCACCAATAGCCCAATGCTCAATACTGGGGAAGGCTTCTATGACCCCAGTCGCATCTTCAACCCCAAAAAACGCCAAATTGAACGGCATCGAAACCAAAACGGTCAGATAGCCATTCTCTGCAATTTCACGGAGTTGGGGCGCATAAGCATTTGCATCAACATGCCCGCCGGGATAGAAGATAAAACCAGTCGTTGGGGAAGCATCAACCGGGCTGAAAACCATCCGGTTCTTTTCTTGTTTCACTTCGACTGTTGAGTCGGATTCCAGTGCCGCCAAAGCTTCTGGCATCGGGGGGAGGGGATTATTCGCCCATATCACAAACCCGCTGACTGCTGCTGCAACGACCACTAACAATACCAATGACAATCGCCTAAACCACTTACGCATGACATTCCTCAAGGCTATACAATAAATCGCACAGCCTTATACCACAGGATGGAATGGGGTAGCGGTTTTTCTTAGGGATGTCTAATCACATCATCGGGCGTTTGCCGGTAATCCCCCAAATCAGGTGCTCAAGCGGATTGGGCTTGGACTTGGCGAAATCCACCCATGTACGCCCTGTCAGTTGCAGCGGAATTTTCGAACTGCTGGCTTCGGGCAGCAGCACCGGGATGATACGTTTACTATGATGCAGCGCATACTGAAGTTCCTGCCGCTGCACTTTGCCAACCCCATTGTTGCTGAGGAAAAACGCCAGCGATTGGCACTTCAGAATTTTTTCTTCCACCGTTTCTTCCCAATCCGCCCCCGGTTCAAGTTCGGATTCATCCAGCCAGGGTAAAATGCCGTAATCTTCCAGCAAATGTCCGACATCGCGTACGCGCGTCTTGTCCTTATTGTTGTGGCACAGAAACACGTCGTACTCGTCGTTGGATTTCTTGCCCTGCAAAATGGCGATATGCATCTGGCGGCGGCGTTGGGAATCCGCTTCTTTATCCAGTTTCAGCACCATACCCTGCCGCACCAGCGAACGCCCCGGTGTCATCTGGCTATCCGATGTTCGCAGCGAAATATTAGTCTCGCAAACCGAGCATTTAATCGAGTCGTAGCCAAATTCACGCCGCTTGCGTACTTGGAGTTCCGTCACTGGGGTGCGACACTTGGTACAAACGAAGATGTGGCGGCGTACCACGCTGCCCGGCAGTGCCCGCCGTGTCAGATGTGTGCGAACATATTCTTCGATTTGAAGACGTGTATCAGCCCTCACATCGTCATCGAAGAACAGCATCAATTCAGCGCGGCCTTCTTCATCCAGTGGTTTCAGGTAAACGCGCAGACGCCCACCACCCTGTACCTGATAAAACACGGCATTCTCGTAAATTTCTTTGTTGGCGAACAAACCTGTATGCCACAAACGTACAGCCAGTGTGGTGTAAATATTGAGGATCGGCCCCTCAAAGATAAAAATAACAGTTTTGTCGTCTTCATCCGGGATGTTCGGGTGTGCCCGCGACGACTGTGATGGAAACACTAGATGTGCGACGCCATTGGCATCCTCATCCCGCAGTGCGATCTCGTGCCGCAGCAAATCAGCGACGGTCGCAATCAGCAACCGCTGTTCCTGTTCCTCATCCTTTAGCCGTTCATCCTCTGGCATTCGGAAACGCCCATTCAGCGCCACATTTTCTGCCAGAAAACCCAGACCGTCTGCTTCTTCGCGGGCAAAGGTAATCATCGCGGATGCATAGGCATCCAGCATTTCCGGCTGAAGCAGCACCAGATTGCTGAAACTGAAGTGGCGGATAAGCCCTTGCGCCTCTACCAACCCGATGCACGTCTCAAACTGTTTGCGGAGTTCCGGGCTTTCCGGCGGTGCGCCCTTAATATGGATAAATGTGTCATATAATTCATCCACCGAAAACAGGATTTGCCCGCTTTTGTGTCCATTTTCCCGCACCCGGTTCAGGAAGATTTTGATGCGCTGGAACAACTGGGTTGAACTGACTTTGGGCAGCACATCCCAATCAATCGAATCCTGAATCGCAGCCTTCAAATCCGCGATGTTGATATTCTCTTTGGCGCTGGTCTCAAAGTAACCTTTGAACTTCAAGTCTTCAAGGATTTTATCAATGCGCGACCGGTTGATGCCCACCCCGCCCCGGTCAATACGTCCGGCAACCAGAAACAGATTTAAAGGGATATTTTCCAGTTGTAAATGTTGTGCATTGCGGAGCGCACGATGCCAGTGCCGCACCCCGGAGAACGGGTCGAGATCACTTTTCACATCGAATACAACGATTGCAACCGCGACTTCATTCAGGTGAAGTTGGTGAATCAGGCGATAACTCGGCTGTCCAGCCATATCCCACAGCAGAATTTCGCGCACTTCGCGGACGCCATCCGGCAGCAGGAATTCTTCAGATGGGAAACGCCATACATGCCGTCCATGTGTCGATTCAGTCGGAACAAATGGCTTGCCACGCAGCGCATCCGCCAGACTGGACTTGCCCACACCGCTGTCACCCACCAGCACCACTTTGGCATTGGTATAACGCACCGCTGGTTCTTCACCTGTTTGGGCGCGCAGCATTCCAGCATCGAACTTCCAGATGCGGATAGCCTGATCCTCATCGCCTAACGTCGCCAGAAAAGGTTGCTGGGGATGGAATGCCAGATCGCATGTCCAGTACACGGAAGCGAGTTCATCAATCACCTTGACGGTTTCCCAAGTATCGCTCCGCCATACGCGAATCGTGCCATCCAGCGATTTGGACGCCAGGAAATTACCGTCGAAGGAAAACGACACCGCAGTCACAATATCGGTGTGGCCTTCCAACACACCGTTCTGCTTGCCCCACAGCCGCACGGTGCTGTCATGGGAAGCGGAAGCCATTACCCCGCCTTTAGGCGACCATGCCACGCTGTTCACTGGCCCAGCGTGCCCCTCACACAACCGCTTGACGCCACCATTTTCATCCCAGATGCGGATGGTGCGGTCAGTCGAACCAGAAGCCAGATAGCGTCCATCCGGTGACCACGATACACAGGTAACACCGCTCGAATGCCCGCGCAGCGCACCGATAAGTTTGCGCTGGTCAATATCCCATAAACCGATATAGGTATCTGCCGAAGCTGATGCCAGAATATTCCGTGTAGGTGACCAGCTTAACCCAAAAACCGGGCGATTGTGACCGAGCAGCGGATCACTAATTGGTTGTCCAACTGCCATATCCCACAGGCGGATTTGATTGTCACCCGACCCGGTTGCCAGCATGGCTCCATCCGGTGACCAGGCCAGACAGCTTACCCAATCCGAATGGCCGGAAAGTGTGCGTGGATTACCTTTACTGGTCAAATCCCATAATTTAATGGTGCGATCATAGGATGTAGATGCAAGTGTCTTGTTGTCCGGCGACCAGGCGATACGGTTAATCGCGCTGTCGTGTGCCGACGACAGCTTGCGAATCATCCTGAAGCCATTTTCGCTTTGCGCCATAACTCTTCACCAAACACTGCTCCCGATTGAATCAAACGCTATCGGGTGTAATAAATCGACCTGTAAGTGTAAATGTGAAAGCCACTATAACTTTACGACAACCTGAATTCAACGACCAGTTTAAATTATAAGGCGATTCTTTAGAATACACCTGATCTATGAATGCGGGTTCACTTCAAATATTGGTATTAGTCTGTCCCACGTATGAACTACAGATAGCCGTTTTCCCTGTACCAATCATAGGTGTCCTGCAAGCTCTGTCGCATTTCAATTTGCGGTTTACACAGTTCTGCCCACCCTTTGCTGCCATCGAAGTAGATATTGCGCGCGCCCAATCGCGTCTGGTTGCTGTCAATCGGTGTTTGAATACCAAGTCGCCGCAGAAGATCAATCACTGTCGCCGCGATTGGAAGCACGAAGGCGGGCGCGGGAATAACCGAACGCCCAACCCCAACCACATCTGCAATCATATTCAGCCACTCGTGTTGGGTATAGTTCGCCGTGTTCAGGATGTACCGCTGGCCTGTGCGCCCGCGTTCAGCCGCTGCCAGATGCATCCGCGCCACATCCCGCACATCAATAACCGCAATTCCGCCGGGAGGTACAGGCACGAGCCGACCCAACCGTTTGACCTGCACAATGAATGAACCTGAAATCATATTCAAGTCACCGGGCCCCATCACCACAACTGGATTAAGCGTCACCACATCCTGTCCGGATGCGACGGCTTCCTGAACAACCTGTTCCGCCAGCACCTTGCTGTATGCGTAAGGGAACTGTTGGGCTGGCATATTGAAGGCTTCATTTTCATCTGATGGTTTGCCATCTGCCCGCAGACCAATCGCGGCGGCGCTGCTGGTGAAAACCACCCGCTTTACACCTGCTTCCCGCGCGGCATTCAGCACCCGGCGCGTCCCTTCCACATTGGCCTCGATCATTTTGGAAGCATCTGCCCGCCAATAATCTGCTACAGCCGCAACATGGAATACCCAATCACAGTTCTTGCAGGCTTCTCGCAGTGCTGCCTCATCCAGAATGTCACCCAGCGCCGACTCATATTGCAGCCCGTTCAGCGCATCCAGTTTTGATGACGAACGATGCAGCACCCGTGCACCATGACCTGCCTCGTTCAGTGCCTGTACAAGATGTGAACCGACGAATCCCGTTCCGCCAGTAACCAATGCTTTCAAATTTTACTTATCCTAACGTTGCACCAACATTACAGGCAGCATCATTTGAGGTGTTCCGCTGGCAATAACCTGCAAATTGGTTTGAAGATATTGCAGTGCTGCTGCTGGATTGGAGCTCTCGGCTAATTGGGCTGGCAGCGGTTTCTGCTTTCCGTCAATCATGATGAGTGGCGCATGATCGGGCAGATCAGCCAGTTCGCGCGCTTTTTTCAGTGCCGCTCGCAAATCGCCCAATTCATCTACCAATCCGTGTTCCTTCGCTTGCACACCTGTCCACACGCGCCCACCGCCGACAGCATCCACCGCTTCAACCGTCATCTTTCGCCCATCTGCCACATGTTGGATGAACTGGTGATAAACATGCTCAATCGACTTAAACACCCGCGTCCGCTGCTCATCGGTGTATGGCGCTTGGTCGCTGTTCAGGGCCGCATTTGCCCCCCGCACCAGTTCTACGCGATTGATTTGTGCCTTCTCAAATAACCCACTGGTGACCACTTTCGCCCCGATCACGCCGATAGAACCCGTTATTGTCCCCGGCTGCGCGACGATCCACTGTGCAGGTGTAGCGATATAATATCCGCCAGAAGCCGCCACACCGTTCATATACACAACTAACGGACGATCTTTCGCCAATTCTCGTAAAGCCGAGGTCATCGCTTCCGCAGCAATAGCCGCTCCACCGCCGCTGTCAATGTATAGAATCACGGCTGCCGCAGCCTTATTTTTCATCAGGCTGCGTACCTGTTGTACTACCGTCGAATCGCCAGACCGTTCTCCACCAATAAACGGAATCGGCAGATCAACCGGCGGTTTCCCGCTTTCACCGGGCATCATCAACCCGCTGACTTTCAGCAGTGCCACATATTTTTCAGAGGGCTGTCGCCATTTATGCAATAACTTCTTGTTCGCCTCTGACCATGAGAGAATTTGTTCACTTTCCAAGCGGCGGTGTAAATCTTCTTCGGTCAAAACCGCATCCACGTATCCAGCCGCCAGCGCCGATTCATCTAAATAGGGCGCACCGTCAATCATCGCCCAAACCGCCTCCGGGCTGATTTTCCGACCTTCCGCGATGCCCTGCACAATCATGCCAAACTGTGAATCCAGCAGCCATTCATATTGAGCGCGGCCTTCTGGTGACATATCGTTCCGTGTGAACGAGTCATAAGCACCTTTAAACGGCGAAATCGCCACACTGTCTAGCCGGATGCCCACCATGTCGAAAGCATCTTTGAGGAATGTCGCTTGTAACCGTAAGCCAACCGTCTCCACTTCGCCACCCGGCTGTAAAACGATTTCATCTGCGGCGCTGGCGACATAATAAACCGCGTTGCTGTATCCCTGTGCGAAGCAGATCACCTTTTTGCCCTGTTCGCGCAGCCGTAAAATGCTGCCGCGCAGGGTTTGTAAGTTTGCCTGCGGCATCGCCAGCCCACGCATGTACAGGATAACGCCCTTTGGACGAGGATCATTTCCGATACGCTCAAAAATGCGCTCTAATTCCGTCAGGCTTAAGGGCGGCGCACCCAATATGCGGCGGCGTATCCAATCGCGTGGTTCTGCGAGATGTGGTATTTCGGCTGGAAGCAAGAAGGTGATGTAATCAACCTTCGCCCGTCCGCGTCGCCAATTGCCAAATTTGAACCACAATAGCTGAATCGCCCGCAGCGGATTAACTCTTTTGAGGGTGTTGCGAATCGCTTTCAACATTATAAAAACCATACCTGTGAATCGTTTATGGGTACATCGCTAAAACGGTACTATCATAAGTCATAATGGACTGCTCCCGCGCTATTATATCGAATTTGCACCATAGGCCTTGTGACAATCTGTAACCGTATGAGGGTGCAGCAGTCTAAGTCGTTTGATGATATAGGAGTAATTTGCTCGTGGCGCATCCAACAGCCAACGAGAGGCAATCGTATTTCAAGCGTATCCTCAAACTGCTAACCGAACCGTCCCCAATGCTCCAACAGGCTGATCAGCGTCGGCAGGCACAATTCCTTGCTGCTCTAACACTGCTCCTGTTTCCGTTCAGCTTGATATTACTGGTTTTACGAACCGTCACAACCGGTGATTCCCTACAGCAGGAATTTACGTTTTATGTGAGTTTGTTCACGGCTGTCGGTGGTGGATTGACCTATGCACTAAGCCGGGGGCGTTATTATCGGTTAGCCTCAATTCTCACGGTTGCCAGTAGTTCATTAGCACCCTTTATCGTGATGATTGCTGACCAACATCCAAATCGACTGGAAACAGCCATTTACCTGACCTTTCCAGTGATCTTAAGTGCGAGCCTCCTTTCCATGCGTATCACGGGCGTGCTGGCGCTGGTACAAACCCTTGCCTTGTTGCTGATTCCGTCGTTGTTTCCGGCTTTGAACAATCCCGTAGTCCTCCTGAATGCACTGAGCTATTACCTCATTGCTTCAGCTATTGTCATCCTCGTGATGTTACATCGTAAACTGCTCGAACAAGATCGCCAAAAGGAACTTCAGCACAGCCGTGACCAATTGGCTCACGCGCATGATGATTTGGAACAGCGGGTGCATGAACGGACGGCTGAATTGCTTGCTGCAAATGCGCGTCTCACTCAGCAAATTACTGAACGTCAGCAGGCTGAAACCGCGCTGGCTCAGGAACGAACACTGCTCCGCACCTTGATCGACAATCTGCCCGATCAGATTTTTGTTACCAACCGTCAAGGGAAGTACATTCTGGATAATCTGGCTCACAGCCGTATGATGGCCCAGCTTGAACCCGAGGAAATGATCGGCAAATCAGCCTTTAACATTTTTGACACCAGGCAGGCAGCCCTGTATCGGGAACAGGAAAATGCCATCATGGAGACAGGCGAGGCACTGTTAAATCTGGAACAGTCGTATGTCACGGATGCTGGCGAAGAATACTTTTATCTGACGAATAAAATCCCGCTGCGCGACAGCACCGGGCAAATCATTGGCTTGGTTGGCATTGGCCGCGATATCACCGAGCGCAAACGGGCTGAAGATGCTTTGCAAGTTGCTAATGCTGTTTTGGAACAGCGCGTTGCCGAACGCACAGCCGAGCTTTCGCGTTCGAATGATTTACTCCAGCAGCAAGTTGTCGAGCGATTACAAGCCGAAGATAGACTGCGTTACCAAGCGAATCTACTCCAAAATGTCACGGATGCCATCATTGGTGCTGACCAGGACTATCACATTCGCAGTTGGAATCCGGGCGCGGAGATGATTTACGGATGGTCTGCTTCCGAAGTCATCGGGCGCAGATTGGAGGATGTGATACAACCCCTCTATGCTGATGGTGTCACCGCCGAACAGGTTGCCCAAAGTTTTCTCAAAAATGGTTTTTGGCATGGCGAGGTCAGCCATCTTTGCAAAGATGGGCATCGTGTGAGTGTGCTTGCCTCGGCATCTGCTATCAAGAACACTGATGGCGCGGGGGTTGGCATGGTGAATGTCAACCGGGACATTACCCAGCGAAAACAGATTGAGGCCGCAGAGCGAGAACAGCGTATTTTGGCAGAAAGTCTGCGCGATTCAGCGGCGGCTATCAACAGCACACTCAATCTGGATGATGTGCTGGATCGTATTCTGGTTTATCTGGCGCGGGTAATGAGCTATGATGCGGCCACCATCATGTTGGTACAAGATGGTGAAGCACATGTGATGCATGGACGTGGTTTTACCGAACGCGGCTTGAAGATGGAAGCCGTATTGGCGCTGCGTTTTCCAATCGCCTTGCATGGGAATCTTCGAACCATGTATGAAACCGGAAGTGCCGTCGTTATCCCGGATACAACTATTCATCCCGATTGGCGAAATACCGATCTAACCCAGTGGATTTGTTCCTATGTAGGCGCTCCCATTCGCGTCGAAAATAAAGTGATCGGTTTTGTTAATCTGGACAATGGACAGCCTAATACCTTTAACAGTAGCCATTCTGAAAAGCTCCAGGCCTTTGCCGATCAAGCTGGCATCGCCATTCGCAACGCCCGTCTATTTGAAGAAGTCCGCCGCTATGCTGACGATCTTGAAAACCGGGTTGCCGAGCGCACAGCCGAACTCGAAAAAGAGCGCGCCCACCTGCACACAATCTTGAATTCAATGACCGAAGGGGTAGTCGGTCAGATGTTTGAAGGGGATATTGTAACCGCCCAATATGTGAACAAAGCGTTGGTGAATTTGATGGGCTATCCAGCGAAAGATTGGAACTTCCAGCTTTTGCGTCCACAGCGTATGACTGCGGAGCAATACCAGGCGCGATTGAACCAGATCAATGCCGCCATTATGCAGGATGGAATCTGGAAGAGTGAAATCTATATCCAAAGAAGCGATGACACAGGCTTTGATGCCAGCATTACAACCACCCGCATTGACGACTCGAATGAAAAAGCGATTGGTACGGTCACCATTATTCGAGACATCAGTCAGGAAAAAGCCCTTCAGGAACAAAAATCGCGCTTTGTCGCCAATGCTTCTCATGAACTGCGAACGCCCATCACCAACCTGATGACCCGGTTGTACTTGCTCCGTAAACAACCCGAACGACTGGAAGATCATCTACAGGTTATCGAAAATGTCACCCAACGAATGCGTAATCTGGTCGAAGACCTGCTCGACCATTCCCGTTTTGAACGCGGCGTTATTCCTCTGGAACGAAAAATGGTTGATGTACAGCAGTTGATCGAAACAGTTATTCAGGTACAGGAGCCAGAAGCCCAAAATCGGGGCATTCATCTAAGCGCAGAATTGATGGATACGCCCCTAATGATCTACGCTGATCCCGGACGCATGACGCAAGTGCTAACCAATCTCATCACCAATGCTATCCACTACACCCGTCAGGATGGATGGATAAAGGTGAAGGCCTACATGGAGCGGGAAACAGATCAGGATTTTGCCATCATTGAGGTGCAGGACTCCGGTATTGGGATACTGCCAGAAGCCCTGCCCAATATCTTCACCCCTTTTTACCGCAGCAGCGAAGACAGCAAAGGTGCGGGATTGGGGTTAAGCATCACACGAGACATCATCAAAATGCATGGTGGCGAAATCACGGTGGAGAGTCAGCCGGGTGTAGGTAGCCAGTTCAGGATCAAATTTGCACTGACAGCGATTCCTTTTTAACTGGTGAGAAAGCCAATCTGCATATAAAATTAAACGGCATCGGGAACAATCATCCCGGCTTTTATTGGAGGCAGATCATGGCCGAGAAAAACGAGCAGGATCGCACCGAAATCGTCAACCCCATCGCTCAGGCATTGGGAAGCCTGCTGGATCGGCGGGCAGCCCGACCACTGGATGTATATCGGCTGGCGGTGATCGTCGAAGGCATGATGGATTCCTTGGATGACCCCGATGCAATGCGGACAATTCGGGGTGAATTGCGGTCACTACTAAATGATCTTTCCCAGAATATGACCTGAGTCTGTTATCCACAATGCCAAACATCGAAGCTGAAAAACCGTATATCGATCCTCTGGAACATACCCCACTGCACACCCTGCTGGTCAATACCAATCGGTTGCAGGCAGTACCGGACACCATCGTACTTTTAATCATTGCTGTGAATGCCGTCCTCACAGGCGTAGTATGGCTATCCGCGCAGCTACCGGGCGCGTGGCTGGTTATCGTTGGTTATGTGGCTGCAATGGCCGGGAATTGGGGACTGCTGCGAGCGCTGCCCCGCACCGGACGCAGCTTCGGGCCGGATAAGCCGTCAGTGATGGCGCTGGCGATTGTGTCTGCCCTGCTGCTGTGCATTCTGGGAATTTCGGCGCTGCCGTGGTGGTTGGGTATTTTGCTGCTCTTGGTCATCACCGGAATCGTGTATTACTCGACATGGGTTGAGCCTTTTCGATTAGATGTCACCCATCAAACCTACATCACCGGGAAATGGCGTTCGCAAGCGCCGCCTTTACGCTTGCTCCAAGTGGGCGATATTCATGTTGAGCGTGTGACCCCGCGCGAACGGCATCTCAACCGCCTGATTGACGAACTTAAGCCAGACATGATTGTGTTCACCGGGGATTTCGTCAACCTCTCCAATACGCATGACCCAGAAGCCGAAAAAGCCATCCGCGAGATTATCAGCCAGTGGCGCGCACCATTAGGTGTGTACTGCGTGACTGGGACGCCGCTGGTTGAGCCGTTAGAACGTGTAGAGTCCTTTGTTCGAGGGTTGGATAATCTGAAGCTGCTGCCTAACCAGTGGATTAGCATCCAGACTCCCGGCGGTGACTTGAATATCCTCGGTTTGGTGGTGACGCATGACATGACGCGCGACCGGGAACTGCTGAAGAAGATGATGCTTTCCGCCCCCACCAACGGAATGCATTTGCTGCTGATGCATCCGCCGGACATCGCGCCGGAAGCCAACGACGCTGGTATTGATTTATATCTGTGTGGGCATACACATGGCGGGCAGATACGGATGCCGATCATCGGGCCGATTTTTTCCAGCAGCCATTTGGGCAACCAATTCATCATGGGGCGTTACGAACTCGGTACGACCACGCTGTATACCGCGCGTGGCGTTGGCTTGGAAGGATTGGGCGCACCCCGCGCACGCTTCCTGTGTCCACCTGAAATTGTGCTTTGGGAAATCCGGGGCAAAACCTGAACCTGATAAACAGGGGGTATCAGGTGACATTACGCGAATTACGAACCCTCTCATAACGAGGCGCTAACTGGTTATTGACCGAACCTGTACAGCATCCTACACTGCTGTCTATTCAGCCTGTTATCTGCCCATAAGGATTCCCCTCATGCTCCCACAAGTCACTTTCTGGCGCAACCTGCGCGATTTACCCGCGTCTATGAGTCTTTCGGCAGTGGTAGCCGGATTTCTGGTGGTGCTGGTGGGGTATACCGGGCCGCTGTTGATTGTGCTGCAAGCGGCGGAAGCAGGCGGCTTAACCGAGTCGCAGACTTCATCCTGGGTATGGGCTTGCACAGTCAGCTACGGCGTGACCAGCATTTTGATGTCGTTATGGTATCGCCAACCGCTGACTGCTCCATGGTCAACAGCGGGGGCGGCGCTGCTGGTGACGAGTTTGGCGCAGTACACGCTGGCGCAGGCGGTGGGGGCGTATATCGTCGCGGCGATAGCGATTGTGCTGCTGGGATTTTCCGGCTTATTCGGGCGGGCGATGGCGCTGGTTCCACAGCCGATTTTTATGGGTGTGCTGGCGGGGGTGTTGCTGCGGTTCGGCATCGGATTATTCAATGTGCTGCCGGAGCAACCGATCATGGTGATTACGATGATCGTGGTGTTTTTCGTGTTAAAGCGGTTCGGCTTCCGTGCGCCGACGCTGGGGGCATTGATCGTGGGTATCGTGATCGCCGCGCTGAGTGGGCAGCTTAACATGCAAAATGTGCCGCTGACGCTGACCGTTCCCGAATTCACCGCGCCGGAATTTGATCTGCGAGTCATTTTCAGCTTATCGATGCCGCTGGTGGCGCTGGCACTAACCTCGCAGTACGCGCCGGGACAGGCGGTGTTGAAATCATCGGGTTATGAACCGCCGATCAATGGGATTCTGGTGTTCACCGGATTGTCGTCAATCGTGTTCGCGCCGTTTGGTTCGCCGGGGTCGGTGTTGGGTGCGCTGACGGCGGCGATGCTGACCAACCCCGAAGCCCATCCCGACCCCAACAAACGCTATGCCGCTAGCGTGGCGATGGGCGCATTTTATATTTTGTTTGGGATGTTCGGCGCAGCGGTGGTGGGTTTGTTCGCCGGATTTCCACCCGCCTTAATTGCGGCAGTGGCGGGCTTGGCGCTCAGCGGCACGATTGGCTCATCGCTGACCGGGGCAATGGCTGATTCAAGAGGCCGCGAAGGGGCGCTGGTGGCGTTCCTGTGTACAGCGGGGAACTTCTCGCTGTTGGGCATCGGCGCGCCATTCTGGGGCTTGGTCGCCGGAATCGGCATCAACGCCATTATGCAGTACAAAAAACCACATCCGGCGGCTTAATGACCCGTCAGATTTCGCATCTGCCGCACAAATTGCCAGTACTCACCCGGCGTCGGAGAATACCACTGTTGGCTTTCCAAATCATCGCGGGTATAGGTGGTCAGTGTACCATTCAGCCCATCGCGCACCGCCGTACTCATGGCATCCAGCGCCGCCAAATATTGCTTGAGGGGCAGCGTCCGATACGTATCCTCTGACGTAACCGGGATCGGCATTTGAGCAATAATCGCACCCGTGTCCACGCCCGGATCGACCCGATGTATCGTCGTCCCAGCTAAATCCGGTCGTCCTTCATACACTGCCCAGAATCCGCCGTGAACACCCCGGTAGCGCGGTGTGATGCCCACATGAATATTGATGAAGGTCGGCGCCAAAGCCAATACTTTTTTGCTGATAATCCCCGTGCCGGAAACCACCACCACCGATGGTTTTTTCTCCGCCAGCAGCGCCCTCACAGATTCCCCATTCACCGAATCCACATCCATCACGGGCAAACGGCCATCCGGTGGCGATACATCCCGCCCCGCCAGCAGATGCTCAATCATAGGTTTAGACTGCCGCCGAATCACCAGACGGTCATACACCAGAAACGCCAACTGTCCAGCGACTTTCCACCAGCCCAATTTTTTTAACCGGTACTTGAGCATCTTACCTGTGTGCGGCGCTTCAAATACCACCTGTGCGATCTCGAACTCTTTTGCCAGATGGTTAATCATCAGGTACGAAAGCTCATCCCGACTGGCGAGGATAATGATTTCAGCCATACTTCAACATTTCCCCCGCCGCCCCCGCCATCGTCATTACCTGTAGCCCACCTTTTTCCCGCCTTGCGACAACCAGCCGCAAAATCTGTTCCAGCGCGTCAAACATCGCCTCACTCGTCCCCAGATTAAACGGATGAAACCACAGGTGATACAGTTCCCCCCGCTTCACCGCCTGCTCGATGCCTAACCGCGCCTGCCGTACCCGCGAAGTCGTCGGAATCCGTCCCCGTATCCCATCGTAAGCCATCAAAAATTGCGATGATGGCAGATTCACCAACTGGTCATTCACCTTGAGTGTTTTCAAATCATACGTCGGCGGCTGAATCCCGATTGTCCGGTCAAGCAAATGCACCGGACGATGTATCCGTTTGGGCAGTCCTTGATACCAGTTCTGCTCCCGTCCCCGGTAAGCGATAATCCCGAACTTCGGCAGCGAATCCAGATACTTCACCTGATTGCGAGGATACACCAGCGACCGGATTTTCAGTCCATGTTCCCGGTGGATATGCACACAGTCGCGCAGTTCAGCTTCCCAAACCTCACGGGTGATTTCCGGGTCATCCGTATACACGTGCGAAAACGTATGTGTGCCAATTTCATGATGGGTTTTCGCTGCCCGAATCCACGCGATCACATCCGGCGCGTGATACCAATTAACCTGTGAAACATCGGGGGATGCCACGATTAACGAACGGCGGCTTTCCGGCTTCAGGAACAAATGCCCCACCACTGCCCATGTTGCCGGAATTTCATAGGCATCCAGCAAATCAATCAACCGCCGCACAATCGGGCGATAGTTATCAAAGCAGTGGGCATACCGGGGCAATTTCCAGGTATCGGTTCCCCATGCAATTTCGGTGTCGAGTGAGAGTATGAATGTACCTGTCATGAGGGGTAGTCTAACGGAAGACCTATTCTTCTGCTACGGTAGTTTCACAATTGCTCGCCAATTTAAATGGTCGCTAACCAGAATAGCGGTTATAGTTAAAAGTAGTAACCTGCACTCACAACATTCAGACCATGCCACGCATTTTCATCAGTTACAGCCACAAAGATCGAACCGTCGCCAAACGCTTGGTTGATTCACTCCGCAGCGCCTATGGCTACAACGAAGTCTGGTTTGATGAAAATCTCTCCGCCGGGCAGGTGTGGCGCGACGAACTGCTGACGCAGATTGTGCAGTCTGATATTTTCCTGTTCCTGATTTCGCCGGATTCGATTCAATCCGACTACTGCAAAAAAGAACTGGCACATGCTCAGGGCGCGCGTAAACCCATCATCCCGTTGATGGTACGCTCAACCCCCATAAACGCGTTACCGCACGAACTGGAACAATCCCAAATTCTGGATGTCGTCAGCGGGATTTCAACCCCCCGTTTTGCCAGCCTCCAAAATGCCATTCAGCTTGCCGTGCAGAAATCCGCACCTCCCACACCGCCGCAGACAACACCCGACATCAACATCAGCGGCGATTACATGCCAATGGGTTCAATCAGCGGTTCGGGCATCGGCAAACAGGTGATTGATAAGCAGATCAATAACTACACCAACATACCCCGCATCATCATCTTCATCATCCTGCTGCTGATTGGTCTGGTCGCCCTGTTCGTGGTTTTGAATCGTCCCCAAGCCGCGCCGCCCGACCCAACCGTTGCTTACGAATTTCTGGTGGATACCTCCGACCGGATGCTGGAATCCTTAAATGGTGTCCCGCGTTACGAAATCGTGAATCAAGCCATCCGCCAGATTGCCGATTCGCCCGGTTTAAATACCAACCGTACCTATCGCGCTGTACGTTTTGCAGGCGGCGGTGACCTGTGCAGTCAGACCGAACTCATGGCGCGTGGCGCAGGCGATCAATCCTCGCTGGACGAATTTCTCCTGCCACTGTCTTACATTCCTAGTGGAACCAACGCTGTCGAAGCCGGAATCCGCGCCACCTTTGAAGATTTAGCCGCGCCGCAGGTGCAGGGCAGCGATGTCAAAGTCGTGTTCATCATGCTCGGCGCATTGGATTTATCGCCCTGCCGCGATTTCAATATTCCGATTGCGCTCTCGTCCTATAAACAGCTAGGCATCGCCACCACCTTTTGCACCTTCACCCTGCTGGAAGATTTGCCCGGTTTTGAACGTTTCCAGCGCGAAATGCTCGATCAAGGTTTCGGCTGCGTCAACAATGTCGATGATCCGCAGGAGATCAGCAAAATCGCCCTGACCATCATCGATCAGCTTATCAAGGAAGCCAAAGGTGAAGAAGTCGAATTGACTCCGTTTGGTTCACCAACAGCCGTGATTTTCCTTCGCCCAACCGATACACCGACAACGACCCTGACATCGACTCCATCGCCGCAGCCGACCGCTACCGATACAGTGACCACTGCGCCGACCGACACCGACACACCCACAACTCAGCCAACGGATACCGATACGCCCACAACCCAACCGACGGATACCGATACACCGACGACTCAGCCAACCGATACGCCGCTGCCCACCGACACCGCAACCAACACGCCCAGCAGCACACCCACCGACAGGCCGACCAATACGCCAACGCCTGAACCGACCGACACTGCTACCAAAACGCCGACTCGCCGACCATCACCGACGCCCAGCAACACCCCAACCCGGACACCTTCGCCGACCCCAACGACCAACTTACGCGCCACCCAAACCCGCGTCGCCCAAGTTCAACAGACTAACGA
>JAIOHM010000133.1 GCA_019912965.1 Anaerolineae bacterium | reverse complement strand
CACGAATAGATGTTTGACCGTTGGTCGTTAGAGACCCTTGGCGGAAATCAGTGGGCTTCTCAGTTTGGGATAAGTTTCCAAAAATAGGGCTTTTATTTTCAACTCAACCCTTGACGCGCGTTTTCATAGATGTTGAAAAAGTGAGAGCCTAAAGAGAGGTTGGTTTCAGGTGATGTCGCTTGAGCCATCGACTGAGATTAGGCGCAGTTGTGTGATAGCGTCTAGCGATGAAGGACTGTTTGGAGCCATTCGCCAGTAATGCTTCGATCTCTGGACGGTAGGCATCCAGCTTACTCTTGCCAATTCCTCTCGGTCTTCCAAGTGGTTTTCCTGCTTTTTTCCGTGCAGCGAGGGCTTCTTTGGTGCGCTGACTAATCAGATCACGCTCAATCTCAGCAGCCATTGAGAAGGCCATCGCTACAATCTTGGATTGGATCGAATTATCGAGTCGCCAATTGCCTTTGACAGCATAGAGGTGAATCCCTTTTTGGAAGGCAATCGACAGAATTTCCATACACTCCAACATCGAACGTCCTAATCGCGATAACTCACTCACAATCAGGTGATCACCATTTTGCAATTGTTCGAGAACAGGGGCGATTTGGCGTTTGCGCCACGAGACACGGGTCGAGATTTTCTCCTCAACCCATTGCACCTGTCCCAAGCCCTTGTCGTTTGCCAATTTGAGAATATCGAATTTGTTTTTCTCAAGGTCTTGGTCAGTGGTAGATACTCGCAAATAGGCGATGGTCTTTGGATTTGGCATACATTCACTGAAAAGGTAGTGCTGGACAACTTCTGTTGTCATAATAACAGCGTGTTTCGGGAAAGAAAAGTTGTCAAATAAACGTTCGTTTTCATGCAACAATCAGTCTTGACTTGCTAGATGGCATTTTGACGACGTTGATAGATGATTATCAGTTTCCCCTTGGCTCTACTAGTCTTTTAGCTCCTCATAATCACTTCTTTTTCTGGACAAATTATAATAATTGAGTTATGCTTATAATTAAATTGCTTGTGCAGTAATTATGCTTCACGGAATAAAATAGGCTCCAAACCAAGTGTGAAATGGATATTAGTAACAGGACATCCATAGAGAAATTACTGCAAAAACTCCAATCTACTGTACACACTATTGCGAGAGAATCCCTCATTCTTGATTTCTTTTTTATATACATAATTAGATGGTTGATAGTATTTGGAGCAACACTACGGTTTTATTTAAACAACCAACTATTCTCTAGCGGAAGTACAGGCAATTACTTAGTATTTTTTGCACTTCTCGTTTTCACCATATACACACTTATTGTTACCATTGTTTCTTGGAAGTTCTCTTCCTACAGTGAGTCAACTCGTTGGGCTAATCTCCAAATCTTTTTCGATATTCTGCTTTTTACATTTCTTTACCTGTTGACCGGTAGAGCAGATTCCGATTTTTTCTTATTCTTTTTTTTGCCTTTACTAATATCGGCTGAAAAACTTAGTTTTAAAGGCACTTTGACAACTCTATTTGCTTCTATTTTGGCTTTGGTTTTCGTTGGGATTACTTTATCGCCATTATCCTTATATGAAACGTTGTTTCGGATAGTATTTCCCAGAGTAATATTTTACTTGATTGTAGTGTGGTTGGCGTTTACGCGACGAGATAGTTTAAGATATCAGAGCATTCAGCGTGAAATTTTGCTTAGTACTAGTATTCGTATTAGCTCATTCGCTACAAAAGCTATTTCCTCATACGAATTGGAATCCATCATTAGAGATTCAATAAGAGCAATCCGAAAAGCTGACAAAGGTTCTATCTATTTAGTTGAGGAAGTTATTACTGATGTAGGAGATGTTGACGAGTTGTTATGCATGGTTGCTGCGGTAGGTTTTAACCCAGAAACGACAAATTTTTATCCTCTTCAACTTGGCGAAGGCATCGCGGGATGGGTTGTTCAACATGGGATCCCTAAGGTAGTGCCCGATTTTCAAGTAAATCCCAATGTGACTAGACCAAAGATAACCCTTGAGAGTGGGGGGATACAATCAAGTCTATGTGTTCCTATACGTGCTCAAAACAAAACATTTGGTGCTTTTTGTCTAGACAGTATTCGCCAACCCGACGTTTTTTCCAACGATGATGTAACCCTGTTAAGCGTATTAGCAGATCAAATAGGTACTACCATACATAATTGGCGTCTTTTTTCAACAGCGCAGAAACAAGCTGAAGAATTAAGAGCGATCTACGATATGACTGTAAAAATCGTTGAACAAATCGGAGAGGAAAACACTGATGGGCGACTTCAAGATGTAGTAATGGCCTCAGTGGATTTGCTTAAAGCACAAGGCGGATTTATTTATCTTCGTGAAGGTGGAATTGATAGTAACTTAATAAGAATGGTGGCACTACAAGGGATACCTTCATTCGATTTTCCTCTAGGTTACCTTGTAAAATCCGGTGAAGGTATGGCAGGAAGAGTAATTCAGACCAAGCAACCATTAATAGTCAATAATTATTCCGACTGGCCGCACCGTCTACCAAAACTCGAAAAATGGTTTTCGGCAGTAATAGAAGTCCCTCTCATTATCAAGGATCAGGCTATAGGTGTTTTAGGTGTATTTGATGATAATCGAAAACGAAAATTTGCAAAAAGGGAACTCCCTGTTCTAGAACGGCTTGCACAACATGCTGCTCTTGCAATTGATAAGGCGACCTTGTTGGAGACAGAAAAGAATTTACGTGTTCGAGCCAATACCTTATATGATGTATCTGTAGCAATTAGGTCAGGTAATGATTTGAACAATGTTGCTGAAACGATTCTCGATAAACTATTGGAGATTGTTCCCTATAAAAAAGCAACTATGCAGCGTATTGATGGTGATTCTCGCATCCTGCTTTCAAAGAAAGGTTATCGGGACGAACACATCAATACAAAACTCTTAAGACCTATTTCTCAGGATAACCTAGTTCGGGAAATAATCACGAAACAAGAAATAATGATCTTATCTGATCCTTACAAACACCCTTCTTGGGATGTGCAACCCGAAACTATGGATGTAAAATCTTGGATAGGTATTCCCTTAATTTATAGAGACATGCCAATTGGATTTATTTCACTTGATCATGATGAACTAGGCTTCTACGAATCCAAACATAGAGATCTACTTACACCAATTGCAAGTCAAGCAGCAGTTGCTATAGAAAACTCTATTCTCTTCCAACAATTAACCCAAAAGATTGAGGACTTAAGTAATACAACAGAAAATCTAGATAAGGTGCTTGGAGAATTAGAAAATAGCAGAAGTTTAGCGATGATTGGATTAGTGTATGGAGCAGATATACACCTCGCAAAAAACAAATTAGGCGCTGCAAAAACCTACGCATTCAACATAGCTCAAGGAAAGTACAATGATATTTCTGTAGTAAAAAAGAATTCAGATAAGATATATAAATACATTAATGAATATTTAAATATAGTTGACAAAACACGGAAGAAAGTTCAAACACCAAGTCTTGAGCGATGCAACATAAATGAAATTATTGATCAAGCTATTGGTGCAGTCAATATATATCGTCGTATTAAAATCACTAAAAACTATGACAAAACAATTGATCCACATGTTCTAGCCCCTCCCCACCATCTTTTTCACATTATCAGAAATATTGTTCATAATGCTGTGACAGCTATGGGTTCTACAGGCGAACTTGGTGTTTCAACTCGGTATAGCGATAGTGCTAGTTTACGTGCGATAGAAGTCTCAATTTCAGATACGGGTCTTGGAATTCCTGAGGAGATCCAATCACAACTATTTGAGGTCGATATTGCCAGACACAAATCTCGTAGTGGATTTGGATTTGGTATGGCATGGGCTCGTATGTTCATCCGCCAATATGGTGGGGATATACGGTTTGAAACGATAGCTGGAATAGGGACTACGTTTTACATTTTAGTTCCTACTAAGTTCAAATGGATTATTAAGAATGACTGAAAGACTCTTGGTTCATGTAGAAGATGATCCTATTTGGGGTGAAATCCTAGAGGAGAGTATTGCGTCACTTGAAACAAAAGCCATTGATAGAATTATACGGGTTAATAGTATTAGAACTGCCCGTGAAACACTAAGTGTTAATGCAGAGTACAATATATTAGTAGTTGATTTGCAACTTGGGGAACGAATTCTTAATTTTGATGGTCTAGATTGGTTGCTTGAGGAAAGCAAAGATTTTTTACGGTTGAATGAAAATGTGGATGTCTTTGTAATTAGCGGGCAGTTGCATAAAACAAATATACACTTATTAATACGGAGTGGTATTCCTATCGATCATATTTACGATAAAGGAGAATGGGCTGAAGTTGGTCAACAGAAATTTGTTGCTGAATTAAGAAAAATTCTTCAACGCCTGAGTTTGAAGCCTCATTTTCCTTCTGATCGCCCAATATGTGAGATTTCAGTTGTTATTGAGGGAACTAATGAAAGTGAGTCTCCTCTTATAATTCAGCAGGGAAAATCGTATGTTTTGAAGGTCAATTTAAGATCATTATTGAATCCTCATGAAGAAAATTCGCTGATCGGTCATAGATTAGACATTTATATCCTTTGCCCTAAGTTGATCATTCGTCCTAAAGAATATACAGTACTTAGTATCCCTGAGCCAGAAAAATCAGTATCAGCCGAGTTTACCTTGAGGTTGGAGTCGCATAAATCCTCTATTCCTAGCATAGAGGATTTGACAATCTTGGTCTATCATGAACGACATCTTACTAATACGCTGAAATTTCAACTCAAGTTGCAATAAATGGCAGGGAAGTTTGTCATTATTAGGACTAAAAGCAACTACAGGATGAAACATGATTAATGATATTATTTACAGCAATTCACTCATTCCACACGTTCATCTCAATTTTTTCATTCAAGTGATGTCCGAAGATAAACTGGAAATCCTTATCAATGGATCAGAGTTTTATCGTCTCGAACTTGATGTTCGGGTAGGAGATATTAGCTCTCTTAATAACGACTTGAATCGCGCAGCGGAAAGTTTGGTCAAGAGAATTCAAAGTGGATTAAGTCGTGAACAACTGGTTGAGGCGCTCCTTGATATTCGAGACGGTTTAGCATTTCGTGGGCACTTAGCCTTAAATAATATATTTGGTGACAATGGTATAAACATTATCAGAAAAGAGATTGGAATAATTAATAACACACCAGTATTAGAATTAGTAAGTGACACATTCATACTCCCTTGGGAATGGTTGTTTGAAAAGTCAATAGATCAAATAGACTCTGCTGATGATTTATTACATATAGTTAGTAATTTCTGGGCATTGGATAGGATACTTGCTAGACGGCATGTTCCCAAACAAAGTGTTCGAGGGACTACGAAACAAGATATCAGGAAATTAAAAATGCCTGTAGTTATAGGATTGATTATTGATGAAAGCCTCGAATTTGCCCGCCGTGAGAGAAGTTGGTTCAAAGGCCTAGACGAGAGTCTTGTCGAGCTTCGAGAACTACAAATACCTAATGGAGTTAGCGATAGCGAGTTTATTAGAATAATCAATACTTTCTTATGTCAACCTGATCTAGATATTATCCATTTTGCTTGCCATGCTGAACCTAATTCTGAAAATCCTCTAGCTTCTTACCTAAGGGTGGCAGATGGACGAGAATATGAAATCAATTTTACGAATGCGCCTCCTATGGTTAATCTGCACGCTCCTATTATTTTCTTTAATGCTTGCTCTACAGGTATACGCAATCCATTACAGACATTTCAATTCGTTACCACATTCCAACAGCGAGGGGCTGAGAATATTATTGCAGTCGAAGCATCAATTTCATCCCAAGTGGCCGAGATATATGCTGAAAATTTTTATCAGAGTTTTATATTTAGCAACACGAATTTAAGCCTTGGTGAGGCAGTGCGCATAGCAAGAATACAAACCCTAGAAACTGGTAATAAAGCTGCTGACATTGTGGCTATCTTTTATGCAACGTATGCCAATCCACATATTGTTGTAGAGAAAAAAGGAAACAAAACAAATGAATAGCTCAATCTTAATTTTAAATCCCATTCCAGATGAAAATGTGGATAACAGTGAATGGCGTGGCGAGCATCTATTGTCTCGTTCCATCAACATTTCTACTGATTTATTAGCGCAAAATGCTAAGCTTTTTATTTCGTCTATATCTACTGTTTTCAAAGAGATTGACTCTAGTTTTTCTAGTTATGAATTAGAGCAAGTTGAAATTACTGCCGCTATTACGGCAAGCGGGAAGTTTTCATTGATTGCACTAAATAGCGAAGTTGGGGCACAAGGCAGTATTAAATTTGTATTCAAGCGAAATGTAACCTGAATATCCAAACTCAGGAAGCATTTCATTACGACATTGTGCACCTCACTTGAAAATTTTTACCGTTTTAATATAATGGAGAAACGAATTAGGGTTGACATAATATAGGTGGAGCATACTTGGTCAACCAATCGAAGCGAAACACTGTGTTGGATAAATAGCTCAGAAAAGCGGTCTTGAGCTGGGCAAAAACGGTAAAAGTGTGGTTGTGGCTCACCGCCGTGTGTACCTGTGACCAAACATGCTCCTGCGGGTTCAAATCCGGGCAGGCAGGCGGGAAAAGTGGACTGAATACTTTTGTTGGCTTCCCAAACGGTGGATTGTCGAGCGTACTTTCGCTTGGTTGGGCAAGCATCGGCGTCTCAGCAAGGATTATGAAGTTTATCCCACCATCAGTGAAGCTTGGATTTATCTCGCTATGATTTCATCGCCTCTGTTCGTAATTTCATCTGTTACAACTACTCTCTTACTGTACATAATTTCAAACTACTTAAATGGTTAAGATATCTGTTTGAAGGAATTATCAATTAAAGTTAGAGGAACAGAGCTACTTTTCAAAGCACGTTGCAATAGAATGCGGGTGAAGCATTACATATTATCTCAGCTTGCTTTCTAGAAAGGATTTGAAATTCAGTGCATTGATTTCGCCGACCACTAAACTAATATCTTTAATAACAATCTCAACTAGCTCTTTATTCCCCAAAAGTATACCGGTTTCAAGTTGGTATATTTTTAGCTCCATCCATCCAATTGGATCTTCGAGCAGTGACCTACTTACTGAGGTGAACGGATCGCTTTCTTTATTCATATCCAAAAATATTGTACAATAAATTGCTAATTTTGTATGATGGCTGGTAGATGAGGGGTGTTTCATGTTTGGGTTGACTAGTAGCTCAATAAACGCTTCCGCTCACGAGATAGCAGTTTGCAACCGTTCCTTTATCCACATCCGAATAAGAGTGGTTGTTCCCACACCTCGCTTTTCGGCTTGGGCACGTAGTTTGACGAGGGTTGGTCGGTCAAAACGAACGGATATGCCCGGCTCAAGGGGAGCCATCGGTTTTACCGAGATGGGCTGCAATTCGTCCAGATAATCGGTGATATCATGCGTGTCCCAGAACGCGGCGAGTTGTGCGTGAGTGGCGTTTGCTGGTAGGGGATCTTTATTAGGCTGCATCATCCTCAAGTTCATCTCCTCATAACGAGGTCAGAGTAGCTCTCCTAATTTGGATTTTATCAACGCTTGATAGGGCATCCCTAGCGCATTGGCTCTTTCCTTGATGCGGTCAATCATGTAGATCGGCAGGTGCAAGGAAAGTGGTCTGGTTGTGGGTTTCAGGTTCGGAAAACTCACGGGTTCGGCATCGCTCGGCTCATAATAATCGGCCAAGTTAATCTGCGCCCAAAAGTCTCTCTCTTCATCCTCGTTGTTGAAGTGTGGGAGGTTAAGCTGCTTTTTCATATAAATCCCTTTCCCTGTATTTATTTAGATCCCTTGCTGAAATAACCCTTACTTTATCCCGCCTGATCGTATAGATAACCAGTAACAATCTGCCTGTTGCTGTCTTTCCGACAATCATCTTTCGCGGTTCGGCCTGCGAGTGTTTCACATCGGGATAGCTGCGTTTTTGGGGGTCAAGGAA
Organism: Anaerolineae bacterium; assembly: GCA_019912965.1. GTDB lineage: Bacteria > Chloroflexota > Anaerolineae > Aggregatilineales > Phototrophicaceae > CFX2. The sequence goes on along the minus strand of JAIOHM010000133.1, from coordinate 45,941 downwards.
TATCTGCTCGGCTTCTTCCCGGCTAACTGCGTGTTTTGCCCAATTCTTGTCACGGTTTCCGCTATCCCACTCAAAGTGAACTGGTAGCGGAAGGTGCTTCATACTGCATATTGTAATACATTGTAATACACAGTCAACGAGTATTTCGCTTATTGATGTTCGGATGTTTTATACAAGCGATTTTGGGATGGGTTTAAGGTTCATTGCTGCTGCCCGCTTATAGAAATTCTCACGAATACCTATCATGTGGATGATAATCGTTTCCTTCGCTGGAAACACCTTACAGCACCCGGTAGTGAACATTGTGGAACTTTTTGGGGTGAAATGAACGAAACTGCCGTAACATCCCGGTCAGCTGCTCCCCAGCATTAGGGTGATCCTTGAGCTGCTGTATTTCAGTGTAGAGGTATTCTCGAACCAATCGGGGCAATTTCCGAAACTGCTTCTCGGCGGCTGGTGTCTGGAGAATGATATAGCTCATACCTGCTGGTCGGCAAGAATGGTCTCAATTGGCAGTAGGTTGCCTTCGGCGATCTCCTTCTCTCCTTGCCGAATAGCCTGCATAGCCTCAGCATCCATCATAATCGCCAATGTCTCGGCTAATGCAGGATTGGCTTCCATCAACTGCTCAAGTGCCAACATATACTCATCACTCACGATCCGCGCCAGCGGTTTATCTTGCCGGATAATGCGAAATTGCTCAAACCGATAGTGGGTACGTTCTGCCAGTTCAGTCAGTTTGTCGCGTACCTCACTGATGTTGAGGGATCGGGTTGGTATGGATACAGCGGAAGTGAAATTCATCATGTAACAATTGTAACATTTGTACAATTATGGTCAATCAGTGCTTTTAGGTTGAAAGGCATATCCAACAATTTGCGTCAACGAACATTTGCAGTGACATGGAGACCATAATTAAACACTTGAGGATGGGAAGATCGCAGCGAGGGACTTATGACGAATCGGTATGTCGTCGAATAGTATCCGAAATCAGCCGGACAGCTTGCAGGGCTGTCTGTCGGTCTTCTTGGGTAGGTAAAGTGTGGAATTGTTGCAGCAAGACTTGATCAAGTTCGTCGAGGTGCAGTTCGCCTTCAAAGAAATAGGAAAAGGGAACACCTAGAATACTGGCAAAGGTGGGAATGTCGATGGCAGGCAGTTTGCGTTTGCCTGTCTCATATTCGGACACCGCTTTCTGGTCACGCTGCACCGCCTCGGCTAATCCTTCTTGGGACATGCCGATCCGTTCACGCGCTTGCCGAATGCGTTTGCCTAGCTCTCGCTGATCCACTGCGTTGTTATTCCAATTCGTCATAAAAAGCTATTGCGAGAATACCCAGAAACGCATACACTGTTTATATCGTTTCCACCTTAGTGCATCAGTTGTATTTCAACTGATGACCCCCTCGTTCGCTTCTGAGTTCAAGAGGTGCCGTATGTCCGGTGGTGGCGGAACTTAAGTCAGATGTGGTGGGTGGCGGTCAATCGCTGCCCACACCTCCAACTCACCATTCCCATCGCAAGATATAGCCTTCATATAAACGCGGTCGGTGAACCTGCCACTCGTACTGGATGCGTCCTTGCAATAACGGTATCTGATGTTCTTTTCCCAAGATGCGCTGCCGTTTCCAGTTCTGTTCGATGATGCTCACCTGTTTGGGATGACGCCCCTGTGGAAAGACGACACTAATGCTTAAATCCTGGGTGGGGTGGTCGATCTGAGTGTGAAAGTCTTGTATTGGTTTCGTAAAGCCATCGTGGATGGTACGCTCAATCACAAATTCCTCTTGTTCGCCTCGATTGCGTGTTCCACGTAACGAAATCAGAATTTTCCAGCGATAACCTTCCTTGTAACGATCTACCGCAACGCCGGGAGAGCATCGGTAGGCTGCGAAGATGTCCCCATCTCCCCATGTCTGATCCTGAATGGCAAATACATTGTCTTGCAGGAACGTCACCTGCTGGCGTTTGGTGTAAATGGCATTTCTCCCGGCTTTGTCGGTCAGATCCAACATCACATGATGGGCATCAACCCTGTAGGTGCCCCGAAACCGCGAGGCGTTCCACCATTGGATAACCGCGCTTATCAGGATGCGGGCAAGATCGGAGTTCAAGAGAGCGGACAATACGGCGAGGAATGATGCGGCAGATGAGTTCTCGGATGAGGGCGACATAGGTTAGAAGGGGAAAGTGCCCTATTCGATTGATGACCTTCAATGATGAGGATAGCGTCCAAAAACCTCATCCAGTTTCGCTTTAATGTAGGATTGATAGGGAATGTCACGTTTGTGGGCTTCGACTTTGATCGTATCCAGCAGCGATAACGGTAAACGCAAGGAAATCACCTCACTGCTAGGCTTAAGGTTGGGAAACCGGGGATTAACAACCGCGCGATTCCAATCAAAATAAGCGATGGAAGAATGTGTAGCCCAGAACGCGCGTTCCTCGTCCTCGTTGGCAAACTTAGGCAGCTTGGGCTGTTTTTTGTTCATAGACTCTCCTTTCCTGTTTATCCTGATCGCGCGCTGAAATCACCCTCAGACGATGATTGCGGATCGTAAAGACCACAAATAGGGGGCGCTGAGCATTCGTGATGCCATATGCTGCATAGCGGGCTTCATCCCGTGAGTGTTCCTCGTCTTTACTGATGGTAAGCGGGGTATTGAAAAATACCTGCTCAGCTTCTTCCTGACTCACCTGATGTTTCAGCCAATTCTTGGTCTTATTACCCTCGTCCCATTCAAACCCCACAAGGGAACGCAAAAGCTGAACAGTATCGTCAGGCATGTGTATATTATAAACAAATACATAAAAACTTCAATAAGCATGATCTGTCGGGAATATCGACAAATTTATGAAGAATGCACCGATGGAACGCCTGCAAGGAAGTTGGGAGCAAATGTTAAAAAGCACTCACTAAGACAATTATCCAGTTATACATTCTGCCCCTTCATACGCCCTGTTCCCCGTACAGGATCGCGTTTATCGTCGTGGAAGCATTCGCGATACCTGCCCCACCTGTGCCATCCAGTTCTTTCAGGGTTTTGTATATCTGGCGAATGGGTGTTGTCTGCTCGGTGTCGATGATCTGTTTGATCCCAGTTTCAACGGTTTTCGACATCAGTTTCCCATGTCTGGTAGCAAAATCCCGCAGTCGTTGCAGTAAGGCGGGCGGCAACAGAAAGGTGGTGCGAACGGAAGTGGACTTATGCATATGCGTATTACACCATATTCAGCTCGTTTTGACGATCAACGGAAACTCGTACTGGACTGGAGTGGGAGATTATCTCGCTTGCGCTGTATCCGATTTCACCTTTTGAAAGGCTGCTGCCAACAGATGCTTGACCTGAATAATGTCTTGGCGGAACCTGGTGAGGGGGATGCCAAAAAGCGTGGTCACATCTTTGCGGGTAGCAGAGGTGGTGATGATGTACAGAGCAAGGAGCAGGCGTTGGTTGTCCATAACTTGTTCAGCGACTTGGGTGACACAGGCAAGGTGTTCCCCGCGTTGGAGTTGTTCGAGCCAATGGGTATCCGACACACAGTTTTCGTCATCTGTCAGCAGTTCACGCAGATCGTTTTTGACAGCATTGCGGGCTTGGATAAGCTGGTTCTTGTCGGCGTGAGCGACAGATTGCACATCTTTCATCTTGACCGAAGTGGTGAGGGAGTAAAGGGCAAACAGTTTGAGCGGATCGCCATCATACCGCTGCGCCAGCGCGTTCATCAGCAGGGTGAAGTCGATCCTTTTGTCCACCCGTGTTGCCCATGACGCCCATCTTTCTGGGCGGGTGTATCGTGTGAGTTCCGGGTCATGCAAAGGAACGGATCTGGCGCGGTGTTTCCAAAGCGAACGTCTGCTGCCAGCATGAGCAATCCACACCCCTACCCATGCTGCACCTTTGTCCGCCAACATCCCCGGCTGGATTTGGAGGGCTTTCCACAGGTTGATCGTGCCAAGTTGAAAACAATCCTGAGCATCTTCCCCGATGTAACCCAGTGACCGCATTTTGGCGAACGCCACCTTCCGGACAGCGGTATCCGCTAGAAGTTCCTCTAGGGTTACAGTTTCTCTCCAGCGTGTTTCATACCGAACTTCTGGCGCGACATTGGGTGAAGTTTCTGCATCCAGATGATGAAGCGATGGTACAAGCAGATCAAACCAATTATTTGCAGATTTGACGGTATTGGGGCGTAGCGGAACATCTTCGAGGATCTGCGGCGTGATGAGCTGCCTGTGCAGTTGGGCAAGGTGAAATGGCTGAATCTTGGGAAGTGCAAGGGGCACTACACTGTCGGTGGTTGTGCCATAGTGGGGAAGCACATTCGCCAGTGTGACCCGTATTCTTCGCTTGGCAGCCGTGAGGGTACTCAGCCCATGCTGCATGGTTTGAGCAACAGCTTGGGTTTTGACATCGGTGATGAGCGAATAGAGTGCCAAGAGGTAAATCGGACTATCCAGATCAGCAGTGTACGCCGCTACCCGTTGGATGGCCTGTGCCAAGTCAATCCAGGTATCCACCTGAGCAATGGTCAAATCGTCAGTGTTCTGATGAGCTTGTGTGTCTGCGTTGTAGACAATTTTGCGGTAGTGGCGTACATGAGCATACCGCTGTGCCTTTGAACGCATGACGATGGCTTGAACCACATATTTCTTCGGCTTTCCCGCAAATAAATCGGGTTGTTTCTGAAGCTGTTCCCAGACCTTGAGATACCCGGACTGCATACAGTCGTCAATGTCTTCAGGATTGACCATACTGAGCTGGTCACGCAGGGCAAAGCCGACAATGCGACGGGTCGCCGCATAGAGTTCACTAAATGTGAGAGTACCAAAACCAGTTGGATAGACTACCTCAGCTTCTGGAACAGGATGCTGCTCAAGCGCTGGAAATAGGCTTTCATGGAGATGATTGGGGTTATCTTCGGAGGCTTCGACTGGTTTGGGGGCAAGCACCCAGTCGAGGGTAAAAGCAGGGGCAATTTGTGTGATGTTTTCTGGGCTTGACACCTCTCTCCTGTATTATGGTTGGATGGGAAGCTGCTGCACAAAATACTTGAATGTATTGTAAGTGACGGGCTTTGTGAGCAGCGGGTTAATTAGTTTTTGGATCGCATTCACTGAGAGTCCTAATCGGCGATAGGCGTGTATCTGATCCACAAAGGGGGTCAGCATGGAACCCCGTTTATTCCGGCTGCCTTTCGGCCTGCCTAACAACTTACCGCTGGCTCTGGCTGCGGCTAAGCCTTGTTTGGTTCGCAACGAGATGTAATCGCGCTCTGACTCGGCAAAATAGCTGTAGATTGCCAGGAGTAGTTTTCCATGGGTTCCACTGGTCGATAGCTCAGGCTGCCGAACAAAGGTGATCTTAATCCCCCGTTCACTCAGCAGGTTGATGATATTGAGGGTTTCAAGCATGTTTCGTCCCAAGCGGGAAAGCTCGGCAACAACCAGGTGATCCCCTGTTTCAAGTAAGTCCTGCAATTCAATGATGCGGCGTTCCTGCGGGGTTTTGCGGGAGGACACTTCGGCTTCAATGAACTGATCGATGATGATGCGCTGCTGCTGTGCATACTCTAGGAGGAGATGTTTTTGTTTGCTCAGATCTTGTTCGTCGGTACTGACCCGAATATAACCCACAGTGAGCATAGGCTTTTTCCTGACAGCAAGAAAAAGGTCTCTTGCTATAGGTATTCACTCACTTTGGGCAGTGATAGTCAACCAGTTCTTTTGCACCCTGGGGAGGGAAATAAGGAACGTTTTTATTATATTTTTACAAGCGTTTGTATTTTACAATTATTCCTGTTTAATGTAGACAAAATATAAAAAATCTCTTACAGTTGATTTTGAATAACGTAAATAGATTTATTCTACCTAATCTTCGCAATCTTCGTCACACTTAGTATTGCCAAAGCCAAAATTCCAGTGATCAGCCGAGGTGGAGCATGTTGTCACGACACCGATTGGTGCAGGTTTGGGGTATCCTCTTCAGTTTTCTCTCCTCGCTTATTTTGATTAATAGCGTTCGTGCTCAGACTGGCGTTGGTCTTTGTTTAGATAATCAAGCTTCAAACTGTCGCGATTTTCCAGTTGGTATCTACTATTCTCTAAATAATATAAATGGAGAAGATCTAAACGACAAGATTCACTCAGTGAGAGTGCCTAATGGTCGTTCAGTTTGGGTCTTCAGACAATCGGATTTCAGAGGCACGGCTGATTGCTATAGTGGTGACCGAATCCCCCTGCCAGATCGTCGTCCTTGGGATTTAAAAGGATGGGTATCTTCAGTCCACATATTTAACAGTTCAGATTGCGATAGCCAAACCCGGCATTTAAAATCCGTTATATTTTATGAAGCAGAAAGCTGGAATGGTCATCGATGGGGAGTGGGACCTGGGATAGAAGTTGTTAACATTTCTCAACTTGAAGATGGAGATACCATCGTAGATGGTCGTCAGATGCTCAATGATAATGCGGAGTCTGTTCGCATTCCAGATGGTTGGTCAATCATTGCCTATGAAAATGCAAATCGCCAAGGGGCAAATAGTGGCTGCCTTAATGAAAGTCAACGAAATTTCAATATTGTAAATTGGAATAATCTGAACAATAAGATTTCTTCGGTTGAAGTATTCCGTCAGCCTAACTGCCAAAATAACAATCCAGCACCACTTCCACCACAACAAACCGGGGTACGCCCTTGGTTCGTACCCGTGATGGAACCTGTGATACTGCCGTCAGGCAATTTCGTCACGCAACATACTGATCTTGCAGTCACAAGTCCCGGTTTGCCCTTTGCTTTCTCCCGCACATATAATGCCCTTGCGCCGATTAATGGGGCGCTGGGCTTTGGCTGGCAGCACAATTTCAAGTTTAGCCTCAAAGAGACCTTTACTGAAGTTTTTACAGGTGTTGAATTGATCTACCCGGACGGGTATGTGGCGTATTTCAGACGTAATGGGGTCTATCAATATGACCCCCCGCCGGGAATTTTTGATACCCTCACACGTAACAGTAACAACGAGTTTGTCCTGACCACACCTGAGAGAATACGATATCAGTTTGACACGCAAGGCCGTTTGATAAATCAGCAAGATGCCAATGGCAACACACGCTCGTTCGGCTACAGCGGAGCCAACCTCACTACCATTACGGATACTATTGGTCGGGTATTCACGCTGGCTTATGACGGCAGCGGGCGCATTATTTCCCTCAGCGATCCGACCGGAAGAATCGTTTCATACGGCTATAGTGGCGCAGGCGATCTGGAAACAGTGGTTTTGCCCGAAAACCGCATCCTGCATTACACCTATGATGATCGCCATCGGTTACTGACGATCACCGATCCCAATGGAAAGGTGTTTGCCAATAACACCTACGATGATCGCAACCGCGTTATCGAACAACGGGATGCCAGTGGTTCCGTTTCATATTTCCAATATGTCAACGACTCAACCATTGTCCTGACCGACAATGAAGGTCATCAAACCACCTATCGGTTTGACAATCAATTCCGTCTGGTGCAAGAAACCGATGCGCTCGGACGGACTGTATCCTATGAGTACGACGAACGGAACAACCGCCGCTTGGTTATGGATACCTGTGGCATCCCAACCCATTATCTGTACGATCAATGGGGGAACGTCATCTATGCCGAGGACGCCAATGGTAACTTCAGCAGTTTCCGCTATCAAAATGGGGACGAGTTGATTTATGCTCGTGACCCCATCGGGCGTGAGATGACTGCAACCTACGATGGACGCGGCAATGTAATCAGTATCACCACAGGTTTGGGCACAACGACCTTCGGCTACAATCCGCAAGGCTTGCTGACCGAACAAACCGACCCACGCGGATATCGCACACTATTTGCGTATAACACAGTAGGCAATCTCCTCACCATCACCGATGCATTGGGCGCTACGACTCACTTTGAGTACGATGTGTTAGGTCGCATGGTGAAAATGATAGATGCCAACGGACACAGCAGCAGCTTCGGTTATGATGCAGCAGATCGACTGGTTAAAACCATTGACCCCAGTGGTGGTATCACCCGATTAATGTATGATCCTGTTGGAAATATGCGTTCACTGCAAGATCGCGCTGGGGGTGTCACGATTTTTTCGTATGATGTCAACGACCAGCTTGCAATGGTGGTTGATCCGCTTGGATATGCTAATGAATTTACCTATGACAAAATGTATCATCGCACCAGTATCACCGACCCGCGCGGGGCAACGACCGAATACAACTACGATTCTGTCTACAATCTGATAGGTGTCACTGACCCAACCAACGCCACTACCCAGTATCAATACGATTGCGCCAACAATCTCATTGCTACCACCAACGCACTCAATCATCGCACAATCTTTACCCGTGATAACTTGTATCGCATTATCCAAATTCAGGATGCCCTCAATCATCTCACGCAAGTACACTATGACGCTGCTGGGCAACTGATCGCACTAGACGATGTGCGGGGCGGCACAACTGCTTATACCTACAATCTGGTCGGTCAGATCGCCACCATCACGGATGCACTCGGCGGTGTTACCCGCTTCGCCCAAGATGCCAATGGCAACCTGATCGAAACCACCAACCCACTCAACCAGACAACCCAACTCACCTATGATTCGCTCAATCAAGTCGTACAGATAACTGATTCGCTCAATCAGGTTCGGAGTCTGGATTACGATCCAGTGGGCAATGTTATCCGCACAACTGATGCGCGGAACAATGAGACCACCTTTAGTTACGATGCCAATGGCCGTTTAAGTGAGATGACCGCTGCGGATGGTGGTATCAACCGTTTTGGTTACGATGCCGAAGATCGCTTGATCCGTTTCAGCAATCCGTTGGGTCATACCACCAACTTTACCTTTGATGTACGCGGTGATCTACAGGTGGTGCAACTCCCCGAAGGACAAACAACCTATTTGGAGTACGACGGCAACGGCAATCTTATCAGCACCACCAATGCCAAAGGCAACAGCCTTACCTTTGCCTATGATTTGCGAAATCTCCTGCAAACCATGACTGATCCACTGGGGCATACCACCAACTATACTTATGACGCATCGGGGCAGTTGACACAGGTGACTGACCCTGAAAATCATGTGACCCAATATCAACATGATCCGTTGGGACGTTTGAGCGCAGTCACGGAAAACGTCGTTGATGGTGTTCCGATCAATGATCCGGCTTTTCCTGATCGCAACCGCCAAACAACTTATGCCTACGATGCCCTCGGTGCATTAACAGCTATTACCGATGCCAACGGACATACCCAACAGTTTGCGGTTGATCTGTTGGGGCGAGTAATACGAGAACAGAATGCCATCGGCAATCAGTGGCAGTACCACTATGATCTACTGGGCAATCTCATCCGGCGGGTGGATGCTAACGGGCAGGAAACTCGTTATACGTATGATGCCCTTAATCGGCTGATGGGTACAGTGTACGGCGATGGCAGTCAGATTAGCTTTGCCTACGACGCGAACAACAACTTGACCAGCATAATTGATGCAACAGGCCAGACCAGCGCAACCTACGATGCCCTCAATCGGCTACTCACCTTCTCCAAAAATACAGACACCATGAGCCGTGCCTACGACTTGGCAGGCAATTTGGATGCACTTATCTATCCTGATGGGGAGCGCATGGACTTCGCCTACAATGCCAATGGCTGGCTCACCAACACGACATCGCCGCAGGGCGATACCCACTATCAGTATGACCCAGACGGGTTGCTGACCCAAATACAATACCCCAATAACACCTCAACTGTCCGGCAGTACGATGCAGCTGATCGCCTTATTGCGTTGACCAACAGCGGCGTCAATGGCACATTGGCTGCCTATCAATATACCCTTGACCGCGTGGGCAACCGGACACAGGTAGTCGAAACGATTTTGCAGGCGGTGATCGCAACACCTGTTACACCAACCCCTACCGACACCCCTACAGAAACACCGACCGATACCCCTACAGCTACCGATACGCCGACTGAAACGCCTGTACCAACCGATACGGTGACACCAACGGATGAGTCAACCGACGAACCGACTGAAACCCCGACCGATACCGAAACGCCAACAGCAGAACCCACAGACCCAACGGAAACCCCTGTCCCGACAGATACGGCTACGCCAACCGACAGCCCAACGCCGCCCACACCAACTGCCTGCGCTCCCAACGACGGCACAACCCTGCCGCCGCTGCCGCCGATTCCAAACCCGCCAACCGTTGCCGATATGATGGTGCTGCTGGATCGAGCCTATGCCCAATGTTTGATTGACGAGCCAACCTACACCGCCCTGCGGCAGAACTTGCTTAACATTCAGACCTTCCTGGACACTGGGAACCTATCCGCAGCCCAGCAGGAAGCCATGACCTTCCTCGTCACCCTCCAAGATTACGTTGACGCCCACTATGAACCGAATGATGCCGCTGATGTTTTGCTCTGGCTGGAACAGGCAATCCAATGGCTGCAAAATCACATAACAACCAGCGGTCGTTCTCCCGGTCTCGCTAGAAGGGTGGCGGTTGCCCCAACCGTGACCCGCACGATTGACTATGATTATGACGGTCTCTATCGACTGTTGGCGGCGGATTACAGCACCGGAACAGCTTTCGATTATTCATACGATCTGGTTAGCAATCTCTTGAGCGAAACGGGGAACTGGAATCCTGATCTGAACGCACAGGTTGCTCCATTCACCCATCAGTTCACCTACAATGCCGCCAACCAACTAACGAACCTCGACGCAATCTCCTTCGTCTATGACCCGAATGGCAACCGGACAGGTATGGTTGCCCCGAACTTCAGCGCCGACTACGCTTATGACTCAGAAAACCGGCTCACCTCTCTGATGCAATCCTTCAATGGTGCGGCCAATGGTGGTTTGGGTTTTACCTATGACGGGCTGGGACGGCGCACCCAGCGCAGTGTGGTAGGCAACAACAGCCTCGCCAGTACGGACTATTTTTATGCAGACTTCGGCCTTAGCCCGGTGACTGAAAGCGATAGTTCTGGGGAAACGCGCCAATTCTATACTGACCCAATGGGGCAACTGCTGGGATTCGATAGCACTCAAAACACAACAGCCAGTTTCTTCACCTACCCCGATGGCTTGGGCAACATCACCGTTTTAGCTGACGCTTTCGCCAACCCGGTTTCACCCAACACCTATCTGCCATTTGGAATGCCAGAGTTCAGCAGCGACCAGAATGCCCAAGATTACCGTACCTTTAACGGGACGGAATGGGAAAGCGATTTTGGACTGTACCATTACGGCGCTCGGCTCTATGACCCTCAGACCCACAACTGGCTCACACAGGACATCTATCGCGGCAGTGCTGCCGACCCGATGAGCCTGCATCGCTATGCCTTTGTTGATAACAATCCGGTGAACCTGTCCGATTTTGGCGGCTTCTTCGATGTGCGAACCGGGCGCGTTGAAAGTGGTGACAGCCTGTGGCGGATTGCCCAACAGGTGTATGGTGATGGCAACCGCTGGGGAGAGATTTACAATGCCAACCGTAACATTATCCGCGACCCCAATTTGATCTATGCAGGACAGACTTTAAGTATTCCGGGGCGTAGCGCAGCAAACGCTGCAAATACATCAGGGTCAAATGCTACTTCATGTGGTACAAACCATGACACCATGATGAAATCAGGTGGTGGTGGAACTTATCAATCGAATGGCGGTTGCACCCTTACTCATGTTCCTGTCACCACAACACCAAGACAGAAATTGGATGACTTTATTTCTAATCCAATTAATTCGCTTATACAGCCCATACTGGATTGGAGTGAGTCACCAGTAGCAGGCGCATCAGCCCAACCTAAACCCAGAATCAGTAGTTGGAGTGAACCGAATGACACAAAAATACGGGCTATCATAGAAGAGGCAATTAACCATAGTAATGGCGACATTGCATTAGCCTTTGCGTACACAAGAGATTTGCGTCAGCAAATGCAAGAAAACTACTATGATATAAATTTAGCTATTGCCTCTGATTATCTTGCCGCGCGCAACCATGTTCTCAAATACGGAACTTTTGGAGTAAATGTAGCCATTGAAATCTATATGGGATTGAAGTACCGAGGAATTGCCATACCTGAAGGCCCAGGACCTGTTTCACCTTATAGCGATTTGCAATATCGATGGATGAAGCAAGGGGTAACTGATCAGAGTAATGCTGAATGCAATGAGCATTGGGGGCGGGTGCAAAGGCTATTAGGGTGTACTTTTTGATCAAATCATATCCAAGATAAATTGCGACACATAAGATGGGAAGAACCTATGCGGACATTTTAATATAATATTAATGCAAGCTATCTGTCCATTTCTACCTCAATCACCCTTCTCTGTGAAATAGGGAGGGGTGATGTTTATAACTAATGAGCAGACAACCATACCGCTAGTTATATATTCCAACTCGCATTAATTTTACATAACAAATATTATACGGTATATTAGTGATATAATTAAGTAAAATTATTTACGATCATGTTGTTATGCTTAGAAATTAATTACGCAATAGTATGAATGTTTTCACAAAGGTATTTGCTATTCTGATTTGGACAATTCCAACAATTTATGTTTTGGCAAGCATCAATAATGGCCTAGAAAAACCATTGATGATCATTTTGTTTTACTTCATTATTTTCTTGATAGACGTTCCGTATTGGTTTACCCTTATTCTTGTTTTATTACGACTAAAAAACAGATTTTTTAACCCATATTGTTTATCTATAGTTAATAATATACTAATCATATTTTTAGGTTTTTCTTTCGATGTGTTATGTACAAATAGTTATGCTTGTATGACATCAAGCACTCATCTAGAAAGAACCTACGCACTACCTGCAAGTTTTATGTTGAGTCATTTGTTTTGGACGTTGCCGTTTGTGGTGTTGCTTAAGAAATTCTTATTTCATAGAACGGTTGTTGGTCACCCTGCAAGGCGTTGATAAGTGTTGAATTTCGATTGGCTGGCGATCATATCAGGCCTATAGCGCAGATTGAACCAACTCATTGCTTACTATACAGCTTGGGTGTGTAGTTACAATCGAGTGCTACTGCAAATCTTCTTCACGTTGTGGGGGATTACTGTTGTTCTGCCTATGTGGGGTAGCAGGGTCTTGAGCGAAAGGCTGACTAGCGGCCACTCTTGACATGTAACGACATTGCCGCATCATACATGCCCAATGCCAGTAAATCTAGGGTATCAAATTCCGGTTTCATGTAAGTCACGACCGTATGAGCGTTTGGCTCCTCATCTCGATGTGCATTCTATATCCCAGCCGCGAACTCCAAAAGAACATTAGATTAACGATTGGGCTTCATCTTCGCCAATGCGCTGCCAAATCGGGCTTGTCAAAACAGTTTGCGGTGTCGCCTGCTCATAGGTGGTAAAGCGGTAGCGCTGCCCGCCACCTATTTGTGCTGTCACCTGTTGCAGTCTGTCCCGGCGCTGGGGCGTGGTGGTCACCACCAGCACATTGAGCGATTTGACACCAAAGTTTTCTTGGTGCAACCCCGACGCGATATAGGATTGATATACTTCCATCTGTCCCCGAAACTGGGCATAGGTTTCCGTCCCGTTATCACACTCGACAAAGTTGTAACTGCGCCTGCCCGCGTGTTGCAGGATGAAAAAGCCATCGGGAAACAGCGGCTTGCGTTTCTCCTTGCCGTTGACTGAGACATATATCGGCTTTGCCCGAAATACGGCTTCGTTGCGCCACTCCACCACTTCGTGTTCAGGGTGGTCAGCACAAGCGCGCAGCAGCGCGACCCGGAAGTCGTTGGTTGCCAGTAGGGTTTGGAGGGTCTTCCAATTGCTAATCTGCGGGCTGGCGAAGTAGATGCTGCTTTCATCATAGCCATAAGTACGCGCTAAGACAGCGGCTCCCAGCGGTGAGATCGTCAGCACTTGGGTGGCGGCCATCGGAGTAGCCGCCACCATCGTTACAAAATGCCGTTCCAGATAACCCTCCTGAACGAGTTGCCTCACCCGCGTGTAGGCGGGGTTGGCTGAGTTCCAGCGCCACGTTATCAACTGCTGGATGGTCAGCGCTTGGCAGTCGTTGACCACCTTCAGCAGTGGCAGGTCGTTCTGGCTGAGTCGGAATCCCATGCCCTACTCAACTTCCTCGTCATCTGTGTATATATCCTCGCTTGGTTGGGTCACGTTTGGGGGCGTTAGATCGGCAGGCACAATAGGAACACTGTCCTCGTAAGTGGTCTCGGCTTGGAGATCACGGGCAAATACACCGCTGGTGTAGCGCTGTTTAAGCCAGGCGTCAATCTCAGCGACCGTCATTCGTTTGGGGGTCAGGTTTGAATCAGGACTAAACATAATACTCGGCAGGTTCTCTTTGGCCTGCTGTCGCTGCTGCTGCACATCAAACCGCATGGGTGGTGGCGGCAGGGTCTTGAGGGTAAAAGCAGGCAAGGTGCAGGCGTTGTACACTGTCGCAACGGCAGCTTCTCCTCTACCCTGTTTCACCAACTGCTCAGCAGTCACATCGGGTTCCAGCAGCTTCGCCATGTCCTTGGCCTGCTCAGGGGCAACCCGGAAGGAGATGGTGGTGCCTTTGTTGTTCACAATCCCCTGTCGGGTGCTTTCCTCCAACTGCCCCAACCATTGGTCAGCGAGGATTAGCGACAAACCATATTTGCGGGCTTCGCTAAACATCTGCTGGATCGGCGCGCGCACAAAACGGTGGGTCTCGTCAAGGATCACGTAATAGCGGGGTGGTTCGCCTTCCTGTATTTCGCCCAAGGCATAGGCGTGGAAAAACAGCATGGCAAAAAAGATCGAGCCTAAGTTATCGGCTTCGCTGAGCAAACTGCCCCCGCCCAAGTCAAACAACACCACTTTCTTGTCTTGGATGATGGTGCGAAAATTCAGCCCGAAGGGATGCACCATCATCAGTTCGACTGCCCCATCCAAAAACACCCCTAAGCGGTTCAACACCGGACTGGTGCGGTCACGCTGAGCGCTGGCGGTCTCGGCATCAAAACGTTCCCAGAAATCCTCAAGGGCGTGTGACAGACGCCCTTGTGCCTTGCGGGTGCTGGCAATGGCTCGGCGGCGGTAGTTGGGGTCTTCCAGGAGTTTCTGGATGTCGAGCGGAGTGGCTTCGGGGTCGGTGAGGATGACTTGCAGCACATTGCGAAACAACCGCTCCATCTGCCCCTCACTCCACGACTTGGCGTAGATGGCTTTAATTACCCACATCAAACTAGAAAATAGGTGGTCTTGGCTCATGCCCGGCGTTGCTCGCATCGGGTTGAGCGGGATGGGGTACTCCCTATCCTCAGCTTCTAGTAATACGGTTCGGGCTAAGGTTTGGTCATCTATGGTGGTCGCTAATACGTTGTTGATGAGGGTACGATGCGGGTCAAGAATAGCTACACCCTGTCCCTGAGAGATGAGTTGGTGTGTAATATTGTGTAATAATGTTGACTTGCCCATCCCTTGCATACCTGCCACAAAGATGTGGAGGTTGAGATCACGAATTGGGACACCAATCGGCTGGCGGTCGGCCGTCCCAAGGATAACCGCTTGGGTGGGATCGGGGTTGACCAGTTCTTGGGGAATGTGAGAAGGCTGCTCAATCCGGTCGCCCATCTCGGCCAGTAGGTGGGTCGGCAGATGCCACAAGCCCGCCAGCTCATCCAGCGTCAGCGCCAGCAGAAATGGGTCACGTCCATCCACCTGTCCCGGCTGGGTGGGGGTTAATCCGGCCACATAATGCGCCGGGGATTTCTGGATATGGTCTACCACATCCTCAATCACCAGCGGCGGCGACAGATAGGCTTGCGACGGCGCGACCTCTCCGGTCAAACGCACGGGAAGGGCGGCGGTCATCTGCTCAACCGCTCCCACCAGAATCCGCAGCAGATCCACCCTATCCGCCGCTGCGTCCACCTCAATCGACACAAAGCCGTACACCAGCGGTTGAGTCAGTTTCTTCAGATACACCTCCGTCTGGGCTTCGCTAAAGCGCAGCAGTTTTGTCCCGCGCAGCTGGATTTCCTGACTGACCCACCCCAGCAGATTGCCCGCGACCGAACTCACAAAGGCATCTGAGCCGCTAGTCGAAATGCCTGAGAACTGCGGGCTGTGGACTTCGCGTGCCGTCACCATCAGGGCATCCTGAATCTGGTTTTGGCTGGGCTGGCTCACACCCAGCACCGATACCACATACCGCACCTGCTCCCCTTCGCGCAGGTGACTGCACACCCGCACCACATCCAGCAACGGATCTTTGTTGCGGATGCTGCTGGCAGACAGCCCGGTATCAAAGTAATAGTCATATTGGGCAACCAGGATCAGGTAGCGGCGGCGTTTGGGCTGGGCAAAATCCCGTTTGACCTGCTTGACCTGTGCGCCGGGATAATACGCCTGGGCAATGTCCTGCACCGCGCTCAGGCTTAAGGGTTGGTGTTGCTCATCCGGGCGGTAGCAGGTGAGTTCCCAATAGAGGTGGTCGTGCTGCCCGACAATCGCCAACTGGATATCCATCGTTTGGGTGAACAAGGCACGCAGGAAACCGACGGCCTGACTGTCCGACCAGTGGCTGGTCGTCAGCGGAACGGCAATCGCATACACCGCATACATCTGCTCCATAATCGCGGACAAGCTGGTGTTCGCTGCCTCGTCGTTGGCTGCACGGCTGTCAGATGGGTTCACCGGATGCGGCTGGACATCGGCCAGCGTCCGTTTTTGTTCCTGTTCGACCAACTGTTGGCGTTCTGCAAACTCGGCGGCTGCCTGCTGGCGGTAATACGACTGGATGGTTTTTTGGATCCACGCCCGCCGCCACGCAAACCAGAGTATGGCAAGGCTGGTCATCATCACATAGGTGACCAAACCATGCCGTTTGACGAGATTGCCGAAGTCGAGGATTGGATACAGGCTGAACCACAGCAGCAGCCCATCCCAGAGCAGGTTGAAGCGAGCGGGTCGGAACTCCCGGTTGAGAAAAAAGTTTTTCATGGCACTGACCTCCTGATAATTGATGTCAGGGTAGGCGATTCTGCCCCCCTGCACAGCAGAAAAAACGCGGAAAACGGACGGAAAAGTGCGGAAAAAATGAAGGACTGACCGGGCAAAGGAGATACCAACCGATAGATCTTGCAGGTGTTTTGAAATTCCTCAGCGCGAAACTGTCTGCTGGTTGCTTTACCAAATCAGTCGGACGTTTTTCATACAGCGGTTGTATGGTTGGTAAAAAGGCTGGTAATCGGTCAACCAATGTCATTACCAGCAATGTCATCCACAAGTGGTTTTTAACGGGTTATAAAGTCTCGCAAAGGGCATTTAAGGGTCTAGGCGAAGATGGAGCAAGCGCAGGCTGTATAAAGTAAAGTGGCGGCGATGGGGTATCGCCTGCTCAAAAGTATGAAAATGAAATTTTCATGGGATGGGTAGATAGGGGTGGGGATACTGAAATAATGAATGAACCATCATCTTGTCAGCACATGTGCGGGATTTTGAATGCGACCGCATCTGCAACTACTGGTTAGGCTTCTCCCAGAACCTGCTATCCGCAAAAAAGCCATTCGGTTCAGGTCGCATGGGTTGTGTCTGGCATTTTTTCTGCCGGATGCGATCCCGCAATTTACGGCGAAAGCAAGACACGGGTTCATAGTACCGATCCTGGGTCGGGTGCAGTTTTTGCATAGCCATAGGTAGAAAAGGTTTGCGGTCAGTTCTCCATACGGCGACAGGCTGCCTACTTCCGGTCGTTTATCCGCACGCTCTCGCGGTAGGCGCGTGAGAAAATCCGGCTTCTTTGCGACAAGCCAGACCGAGAAGTGCCCGCAAACGCTTTTGCGGACATCTAAGCAAAGATCCCGGTGCTGTACAAGTCCCTGCTATTGTGGGGTTGGAAACAAAGCGACGGGCTGTGCCCTGTCCCCCGCCCGATACCAAATCGGTTCGGTCAGCGCGGTTTGGGCGGTCAGTTGGTTCATGGTGGTGAAATGCCAGATCATGGCCTGCTTGCCTGCAACCCGTTGCACCGTGTCTTTGAGATAGGCAAGCCGTTTGTCGCTGGTGGTGACCACCAACCAGCGTCCCCGTGCGGCTCCAAACTGCTGTTGGTACGCCTTACTTTTCAGCCATTCCAGACCGGGCAGGACTTTGTGTTCGGCGAAACGCGGATTGGGATGGGTACCGTTGTCCACTTCCAGCAGCAGCCGTGAGTGGAATGGATGCTGACCCTCGCCGTAGCGGTCGATCTGGATATAGGCGTCAGGTATCACGGATCGCAGCTGTCCTGCTTGTTTGGCCGACAGCCCGGCTGTCACCCGCCCGCGCAAGTCGCGCTCGACCCACCATTGGTTTATCTTCAGCACTCCTCCACTCCCAGCACACGCCATCTGCATGGCGAGCAGGATGTCTACAATCCGCAGATCATGGTCAAGCTGTGCCCAGCGCGGTGTAAACCCAAACTGGGATTGCGGGATGCCGCCCAGCACATTCGCCGCGATTGCGCTCATGCCGCGTCGGGTGAGCCAGTAAAACGTGCCGATCTTTCGTGTCCGCGCCAGATAGTCCTGATGAAACAGGCGGCTCAGCCGCAACTGACACGCCCTGCCGTTGGTGGATGGGAACACGAGTTGGTGGATATGACGGGATGCAAGGACACCGCCATAGGCATAAATACATTCAAATAGCCCTCTGTCCCGTTCGGTGAGCTGCAGGGCTGTCCATTTGGAAGCGGGACGTCGGTCATGGTCAACAAAGGTGCGGTACAGGTCACTCATACAAGTTGGGTATAACAAATCGCCTGCCCGTTGTACAGTTAAAAACATGATGCTCTCCCCTGCTCTCCTGGGATTTTATGTCATTCCGCGTGAAACTCCTGGCTTCAACGGCGTGAAATGCTTTCATAGGCGTCGGCTGGAGGGTCTGGCTCCCCCTTTCGCCTTCGAAGGCGAAAGGGGGCTGGGGGGGAAAGTGGATGGCCGCCGTCGGGCGTAGCCCCGACCGCAGCTCTTTTAGGAAAATTGGAAGCTTGCTTCCCTAATTTTCCGACGGTGCTTCGATTAAGACGGATTTTGTCAGGCGGGGGTTTATCCCCTTGACGCAACAAAAACGTCTAATCGAAGTTTGCCCGGCGCTGTTGAAAATATACACGAGTAAACGACGTGTTATTGATACAGCGGCGGGACACCGGAAACGGGCTGCGGTCGGGGCTCCAGTGAGGAACGAGCGCAGAGACCCGACGGCGGCATGGTTGCGGAGTGGTGGGGTTGAGTAAAACGTGCAAATGCCGACCTCTGACCAGAGGTGGGGATGAAGCCGTGAAGTGAACACCCTGCCCGACAAAACCATTGGTATGGATGCTTTTCACGCGCTGTATTCCAGCGGCGCGACAATGATTGATCCATGATCGGCGCATCAGGGGATGCATCAGGGGTAAACCCACAACAACTATCCCCCTATAACCCCTCCGTTTGGATTATGGCGGTAGCCGTTTGTGTACCCTTCCCTCCCTTCGCTGCTCCCCTCCCGAATTTGCCTAAGCGAGCTGCGCTCGTTTTTTATCTCATTTCGTTAAGCACAACGCGCTTTCGCTTGAGGTGTCTTCACAAGGTTATCCCTTGTTTATCCTGATCGCTCAGGAGACAGTTTTCCGGTGTGGTCTTTGCTTTGGTCAGTCGGCCATCCCTCATACGCTGGGATGGTAGCGTTCCACGCACAACCATCGTCAAATGACTCTGCGTAAGCTTATTTACACCACGCAGAAAAGCGCGCTACAAGGAGGTAATCGCACCATGACACCATGCTTGCTGCCACGACACCAAGTAACCATGCCACCATCGCACCATGCTTGCTACCACGACACCACGCCACCATCGTACCGTGATACCACGATACCATGCCACCGTGATACCACACTGAGTGCGTACTTGTTTATTCATTTAGAGAGATGAGGGCTTTGTGAAGAATGCTGTTTTCACCCTTCTGGTGATATTCACTAATCAGGTAGTTAATGGCAATGCGGGTGATTTCATTTTCACTGGTGCGTATGTTTTTCCCGCGATAGGCAAAAACAACCGCCGCAATCGCTTGCTTTTCAGCTTGGGTAAACCGATGGGTAGCCGCTTCTTTCCCAAAGGCTTTGACGGCCTTGCGCACCTGACCCATTAAATCATCCTGCTTTTCAAAAACGGTTACTGAAGGCGGTGATACCATGCCATCGTGATACCGTGATACCGTGGTATCTTGCTCGATGGGTTGAGTCGGGGCTGCTGAAGGGGGAGCGGGCGAGGAGATCACCTGAGGTTTGGGAGCCAAAGGAACGATGCCAGTCATATCGACGGCATCTGGTTTGCGTCGAATAATCCTGGGATCGAAGTTTTCAGGTCGTGGGTTACGCATGGTTAACAATCCAACGGGCCACACTGCGATAGGCTTCGGCTGCCGCATGGCGGGGCACAAGGTGAGTAATGGGTTTATTGTGGTCAAACGAACGCGGAAACTCAACCGTTTCCGGAATGAGGATATCCAGGACATTGCCCCCATAAATGCGGCGAGTGGCTTGCACAATACCGGGGGAGTGGCTGGTTCCGGCTTTATACATCGTAAATAAAATACGGATTTCCTGTTGGGAGAGTTCATTGCGATATTTGTTCCAGATGATGGACTGAACATGATTGATTAAGTCCGACACACCATCAATCGCCATCCGCTCCGCGCTGGCCGGAACCAGCAGTAAATCCGCGGCCACGATCCCGTTGAAAGCTAACCCCGCTTTGCCTGGCGGCGTATCCACCAGGATATAGTCGTACTCGTCCTGAAGCGGTTTGAGGATATTCCGCAACAACACTTCATCGCCGGGTTCTAAACTTTCCTCAATGGCTGCCAATAGGGAAGAGGCGGGCAAAATATCGAATCCAAACGCCGTCTGCCTGAGTACCACACTGGCTGGCGTTTGCTTGAGGAAAACATGATAAAAAGCCGGATTGACTTGATTGGGATCAATCCCGACATACCGCGTCGATGAGGCTTGCTGGTCAAGATCTACCAACAAAACCCGCTTGTCCAGCTCGGCCAAAGCGGCAGCGGTATTCACGGCACTGGTCGTTTTGCCAGTGCCACCTTTGAAGATAGAGAATGCGATTACTTTTGCCATTTTTGAGGTGGATAGGCCGCTGAATTTTTAAAGATTTCAATCTCGGTGAGGGGGATTTGATAGACATGCCCAACCCGTTTGGCATTGGGAATATAGCCCTGTTGCACCCAGCGAATGACGGTTTTTTTATCGCGTTCGATGAGGCGGGAAAATTCTCTGGCGGACAGGAAATGGCGCATACCGTTATGTATGACAGGCAGCTCCAACAATGTCAATAGGGCAGATTGGGGCATATGGGGACATACTTACAACAGTCGAGGAGAAATAAAGGCTACAGTCCAAGCAGTTTGAGCATTTCCAGGAGGACGGTTTTCCAGTCGTCCGAGGCAAGTTTCAGGCTTGAATACCCTTTCCACTGGATGTAAAAGTCAATAATCGTATTTCCTTCACACCCAGCAAAGCAGTGCCAGCCATCCTCGTATACCTTCAGGCTGTAGCGGTGATCATCATGGAAGGGGCATAATCCTTTTCCGGTAGGGTCAAGATCCACATATTGGGAAATAAAGTCATACGGAGAGATTGCCCGCTTGATCTTCACATCGGGCGGCACATCTCCAGCGTAACGCTTCACCTCTTTTGGATCAAGGTGAAAGGTCTGTTTCACCGCTGGGGCGGCTGCCAAAAGCTGGTCAATAACGCCTTGAGATACCCGCTTCGGAGCGGAGACAATTGCCAACTGATCGCGTCTGCGCTCGGCGAGGTCGTGACCATCCAGGTCAATGAACCCATAGATGCGACCTGTTTTCAGGTGCTTCCCAAAGGGCAGTCTGACTAATGAACCAACCTGACCCGGCTGAAGGCTGTTTTGCTTGGGGTAGAGTTCAATATCTTTCGTGGTGAGGTGATGTGCGCTCAACAGGTGGATGCCAATCCGTCGAGCCTCCATCCCCGAAAGCGGGGGAGTATGGATCCACAAATGCCCGCCTCGGCTGGATCGCTCCAGGTAGGAGGGGATACCCTGACGGTGAAAATCCTGGGCGAGTTCGCGCAGGCGATCTAGTCCTTGTTCACTATCATCGTCCAACACAATCCGGGTGGTTATGTTGTTGGCATCCAAAATGTAAGCCCCAAGTGTCTGTTCGCCGCGCAGATGATGCACGACATGCGCCATTGTGAGCGGGGGATATACTTTTGCGCCGTCAAATCGAATGCTCTGAGCGCGCGTGTAAGCGCCATCTGGAAGCTGGTAGGGGTAGGTATCCCACCTGGCAAGATACGCCTGTGCAAACCGCGACAGCAGTTCTGGATTGGCTTCCAAAAAGCGGCTCACTTCGGGGTGCCTCATCCCTTCAGTGTAGCACTGCCGCCCGACACACCCACCATAGAAATGTTCGTTGAAACGCCTTAAAACCCGCCAATTTCGGACGTATCCACATGACAAGTGGAATACACGCCTTACCGCTGTTACAGGGTTTCAGGTTGTTCTACAGCCTGTTATTGAATGGGGGCTGGTGGATATGGTATGGTGATTCCACACCGATGTCCTGGCATGAGAAACACCAGCCAACCGCTTTTGATACAACGCCTATTCCGGGGTTGCTCAACCTGTATGGGGATCTGCTGGCACGGCGCTACCAACAGGAATGGCTCAAAGGCAAGAAGTACCCCCTCATCACGTTTCCGTCCGGTCTGCAACGCGAACTCTCCGACAGCACCACCACTGGTGGGATTGTCCATATCTTTGGTGCATTGGAACTCTTGCGAAACCAGAGCCGGGATGCTGCCTTTCAGGATGCCCAAGCCTTTAAAAAAGAATATGGCTATCTGGTTGGGAGACGGGGACATGACACGCTGGTGATCGCTAATCCCCACACCATGAACGGCTACCAAATTGTCTACGACAAAAACCAGATTATCAATATCGTGCGCTTTCCCGATCATGCGATGGACTTGCTGGATGGGATGAGCCGTGCGGCTTTGCCCGCGTTATACAGCGGGGAGCAGAGTGGACTAAGCGCGATTGCTCCGGTTAAGTTCTTCACGCCCGATGCCAACTGGACATGGTATGCCACTGAGTTTGATGGGGATGATTTGTTCTTCGGCTTGGTGGCTGGATTTGAAGTTGAGTTGGGTTACTTCTCCTTGAGCGAACTGGACAGCATCCGAGGAGGATTAGGACTGCCTGTTGAGCGTGATCTGTACTACACCCCCAAAACGCTGCGCGAACTCCAAGCATTGCATCAAGGGACATGACTAACCCCGAAATCCCACTCCAGCAGGACATGTTCACCGGGAAATTGGTGGATACCCGTTCCCGCAGCCAACGCCAACGAACGGGATTAGAGCAGTTAGCGATGTTTTCCCTCAACCAGACGTTTGTCTTTGGTCAGCGTGTCCGCCCCTATCTGGCGAATGCGCCTCGTCCAACACTTGAACTGATTTCTGAAGATGTCCGCACCCCTGAAGAGATTGAACAAGACCTGATACACGAAGCGCAGCGGTATACCGTTCTGATGCCCGGTCTGAGCTTACTGGATTCACTCACTCAGGATGAAGAGAAACCGAATGAAGCACCTGTTGAGGAGGGGATTGTTCAAGGTGTTATTCCAGTGGAAGAACGCGTAGCACCAGCTGAACCCAAAACGGCTAACACAACCCTCGAAACAATCTTTGCCAGCCCAGTAGTTATTCCGATTGAAGAACCAGTTGATGAAGCTACGGAGGATGAATCTGACGAGGAGGCATTACCTGCTACTGCACCACCCCTATCCAAGTACGCAGCCTATCTGGAACTGGTGCGAGTAGCTGAAGAACAGGCGGCAATCCTTTCCCAATCGCCAGCGGCAGCCCTCTCGGAAACGATCTCAGTAAGCCTTGCACAATTTGATGCTAAACGAGCCGGATTGACTGAGAGTGAAATCCAGATGGCAGTCGCCATTAGCACGTTTCGGGGCAAGCCCCAAACAGAGCAGCAAGCCGCTGTCCCGAAACCAAAACCAGAACCAATCGATGAAGACATCCCCATCCTGTGGCTGACCCGGAGTGATCTCCTAAAACGACGACCCGATTTAGCAACAGTTATCCAGAAATTGGGAGAGCATGAAATTGAATTCATTGCCTCCAAAGTGGGAGAAGCCCTCGAGGAATTCTACTGGATACAACTGAATCTTGTGCTATCCCTGTTTCTTGACCACGACTTGCAGCTCCGGCTTAAAACCAAATGAACAGTCTAGTTGAGAGAGAATTGTCAACGACCCATCCTCACTATTCTAAACTCCCCCAAATACCGTGATTTACCTCATTGGAGGTATAGAAGCCTGCTCAAAACCTACGAACACCCTCCGCTACAGTTACAAAACTGTTAGAGCGAGTTGTTTTAGTGACAGAGCTGTATTATTCTCCTTTCAACAATTATAAATTTTCTCTTGGTCGTTTTTTGAGATCTGTCGAAATTTAAGCGAGAAATTCTATAGTGTTGGGATCCTGCACCTAAAAAGTGTGTATAGCCCAAAACGTAAAGATATGGAGCAATTTGATGTCTGATTTCAAGGTTGTATGGGGTGGAGCAGGATTCGAAATTGCTCGCACATTTAACTTTCTAGCCTCATCCCCAACTTGGCAAAGTGTTAACATTTCGAGCGGTTTGGTTATTAAAGATATTACTTTTAATTGGCATTCTGAATATATTAAGTCAGGATACAGTTCTGGGTCGTTGGGTATGTATGTAGTTACACAAGGTGTCACAGATGGTGTAAAAATCTACTATACCTCAGATATTCGTGCAAGCACTGTTTCGTGGACGGCTCTTGCGACGCTACAAACTGGTACTCCAACTGCTGATCTTGTGTCAGCACGTATAGCGATGAGTAAAACATATCCCGGTTTTGGTATTGCAGCTTGGAAAGATAATACCGGAACACTAGTATCTAGGACGACTGATGGAATTAATTGGAGTGCACCAACTCGTGTAGGTGTTGCTACTACAGATGGAGCTAGTATTGGTGATCCAATAGGTCTAGAGATAGATGGTTTAAATCAATTAGTCAGTGCACCTGATAGCACCGGAAATTATTATTTGTATCTTGCAACAACTTCGACTGGTTCCTTTGCAAAGGTTGCAAACTCACCTTATTCAACCAAACCATTTCCGATCGTTGTGGCTGATGAGGGTGGAGCCGCATATATTCGCACACCAACCCTTTTGACAAGCGATGTTACAGTTACATTTGATGAAGGTGGATACAATAACTACACTATTTACGCCACTCAGAATCATTCATTAGGGGGCGGGAAGATTGGAAATGGAGTAACAATAAGTGGAACAAGTACCAATTATTCAGACTTCCAATATCTTCGGGTCTGCTTAAGTGTAAATGCTCCTATTCCGCGCGGTGCGAGTGTCTCTTGGGACTGGAAATTTTCTTGGACAGGAACACCGGGAGCTAGTACAAGAATAAGTACTGGATATGAGGTGAGAAGTGACGAAACATGTGCAGATACACCGGGACATTCCCCCAATGGAGATATTTATTACCTTAACCAACATTCAGGTTTTAATAACACTTGGCAGATTGCTAATTATTCCTTTGTTCCCGGAACTAACTCGCAAGCAATTATGGTTGATCTCGAATATGAACATCTCACTTCTGGTTCTATAGATTGGACAATCACAATAGACAATGTGCAGTTACATGTTCCAACACTCCCCGCACCGAAATTCTATCGCATTGATAATTACGCTGGTACTCCGACTTGGGATGATATTACGCCTGCAGGTGATTATCAACCATTTCACCCGTATGGCGTATGTGTTGATTGTGCAAATCCTAAACAAATAGCTATAGTAGGTCGCACGCTTTCTGCCCAGTATAAACTACTCTCCAGTGCTAATCAGGGTAATGTTTGGACGGATATAAACACCAACACCTACAATGGGTTGAAATTCTACGCAGAAACACTCACCGTTTTTGGAAATAATGTATTATCGTATTCGACAGATTATGGTCAAGCATTTCAAAATAAAATAGGAAACTTAGGCTCAATATTTCCGTCAGGGGTTGTTATTAATGGGGCTATTGATCCAGTTATCGAAGTTCGGCTTCCTTGCAACCACAATGGGCCATGTTCCTGTCCTGTGAATTATACGAGTGATGGGTGTGAAACAACGACTGCCCCAGCAAGTTTGCGAACCGGGGACAAGTATGAAGAGGTTACTGATCTAACAATAAATACCCCAGCCGGAATGCTGACTTTTACTCGCGCATATCGTCTCAGCAAACACAGTGATCCCAATTTCCAGTTTATGGGAATGGGGTGGACGCATAACCATCGTATCACACTGACTGAAAACACAAGTGTCACCCCTAATACCATTGTTATTGGATTTGGGAATGCCGGAGATACACATTTTACAAAGGTGACTGGCGTAAATCGTTATGATGGCGATGCGGGATCCGCTTCACAAATTGCTGTCAACTCGTCAATAGATTATTCACCTTCTAATCCAACTACGCCTGCGCGGTATGTGCTAACAACAGCAGATAAATCCCTTTTTCTCTTCGATGCAAATCGACGCTTACGCCGTCGCCAATGGCCTAATGGGGAATATTGGGAGTATGTGTATCCTACTGGAACCTCAATGTTGGTTTCTGAGGTAGTGGATGAGGGCTACAATCTGGATGGAGGAAATCCACCACTTCGACGAAAGTTAATCTTCACATATAGTTCGGATCGCCTAACTCGAGTAACTGATCACACGGGGTGCTACGTCGAATTTACGTATGCTGCCAACAAAATAGTTGGCGGTGGCGGTTCCATTGTCAATGGAACAGATATCGTGTTGAAAAAGGTAAGAGATGTACGGGGGCAAGAGTGGACATATGATTATTATGGTCAACAATCCGGCCAAACAGATACTAACCAACTCAATTATCTGACAAAATATCAGTCTCCACTGGTAAACACCACCGGAGATGGCACTTCAACAGTTACTATTACGCTCAAAGAACTGAACTATATCGTATCGAGTGGTAGTGTTACTGACATGACACAAAAGTTGGGTTTTGTGGGAACTGCCGACCCATCGGTACAAATTGATATTGCTTTCCGGGCAGGGAGTGAGCACCTTACAAGTGAAACCATTGATGGTAAAACCACCCAACATCACTTTTTGGGAGCTATCTATGAAGGCACAGAACTACCCGGCGCAAACGGACAATATGCGAGACGCCTTCTAGATTTTGGCTATCGTCCCAAAAAATTGTTTGACGCCAATGGCAATTCAACAGCTTTAGAATGGGAAGAAAATGGGAGACGATTGAGCGCAGTCACGAACAGCTTGTATCCGAATAACCCAACCCAGTTCGAATACAACACGGATGACACACTCAAACATAGTGTGGATCCCGAGGGACGCCGCACAGCCTACAGCTACAATGGAACAACTCAATTTCGACTGCCAGACACGATCGTTGTCCGTGAGACAGATAGCGATACAGCCCCAATTCTCCGAAAACAGGAATTCACCTATGATTCGAAGGGACGGGTGCTGACCGAAAAAACAATCAACCTCGTCACCAACAACCCATCTCAACAGACCACACGTACTTATCATAATTCTGGTATTGGTAATGGGCTACTGCATACGGTTGTGCAAAAGGATTTCAGCACTGTAAATCCCAACGATATCACCACGACCTACACCTACGATAGCGCGGGACGGGTCACCAAGACCCAGCAAAGCAGCAACTTTGGCAACTGTGAGATCAGCTATACCGTCTATGATGCTGCCGGGAATGTAGTTGCCACCATCTGCAACTATGATGCCGGGGGAAGTGCTGACCCAACGACCGCCGCCCAAGCCGTCGCTCTGTACAATCCGGCTTATCCTGACAAAAACCGGGTGACAACCCACGAATACGATGCGATGGGACGGCGCATCAAAACGACCGTCAATGCAGGGGCATCATTTTCCCAAACCAGTCTGACCTTCCATGATGCCTTGAACCGTGTGGTTCGCACTATCACCAACTACATTCCACAGGGTGGCTCACCGGAAGCACCGGGGTTGTGGTATTGGGGTGGCAGCCAATGGAAACAAGCCAGCGGTGTGGATATTTCGGATGGTGTCAATAATGACCAGAACATCATCACCGATACCATCTACAACGCATGGGGACTGGTCGAGAGCCAGCGCGACACCCTCGGCAATCTGACCCGCTTTGTGTATGACGATGCCGGACGGGTGATACGGACAATCGTCAACTATGTGGCACAAGGCAGCAGCGATCCGCAGAATTGGGCATGGAACAACAACCAATGGGAATACAGTTCGGGGAATGCTGTCAGTCATGGCACAAACAATGACCAAAATGTCGTGATGGAGCAGCAATACGATGCCGCTGGCAATGGGGTGATGACCCGCGACACCTTGGGCAATCGCCACTTCACCGCCTATGATGCCCTCAACCGCCCAGTGCAAACCGTTCGGAGTGCCAAAACTGCGGCTCGGATTGATCTCAATCCCGGCGATGGGGGTTACAGTGCGGCCAACGATCCGCGTGTCTTGAGCGTCATTAATCCCACCACCTTCGCCCTGACTGGATACACACCAGAGGACAACCCTGATCTGGATGGGATTGAGCAGACGGTTTATGACGAGATGGGACGGGTGACGATCACCCGCCGCCTGATTGACAAACTGATAGAAACCACACCGCATTACGAATGGCTGGAAACCCGCTATCTGTACGACAATCTGGGACGGCAGTGGCGCACGATTGTCAACTACGCACCGCAAGGGACAACCGATCCCAAGAATTGGATCTGGAACAGCAGTGCTTTCCAGTGGCAGGATGGAGCAGGCAACCAGCTCAATTTTGGGTCAAATAACGACCAAAACCTGATTTCAGATACGGTCTATGATGCCAATGGACGGGTGCAGTACACCCGCGATACGATGGGCATCCGCAATTGGCTGGTCTACGATGGATTAGGACGGCAGGTCAAGACAATAGCCAACTGCACCTATCCCGGATCAGGAACAGCCCCGGACAGTGATACCTACAAAGGCGATCTCAACGACCCGGCTGAAGACATCATTACCCAAACCTACTTTGACAGTGATGGACGGGTGCAGCGGGTGAAATCCGTGCTGCGAACCAACACAGGTGGAACCGACCTCGAATGGCGCTGGACATTGTATGGCTACGATGATGTCGGACGGCAGGTGCGCGTCATCCAGAATGCCAGCAATCACAGCTACAATTTTACGACCGACCCCGATTTGAGTGCCTATACCCCGGTAACCGACTCCGACAAGGACATCATCACTGACACGACCTATGATGCACAGGGACGGGTGTTACAAACCACCGATACACGCGGCAACATCACCCGTTTTGTGTATGATCGCCTCAACCGCCGCGTCAAAACCATCTCCAACTATCTTGTTCAAGGATCAACCGATCCCAAAGATTGGATCTGGGATGTCAATCAATGGGAAGATGGGGCAGGCAACGCCATCAGTTTTGGGGGCGACAAAGACCAAAACCGCATCACCACGACAGTTTATGACCGGGCGGGGCGGGTGTTGAGCAGCCGCGACAGTGGTGGCATGGAAACCCAATACACCTATGATTTGCTCAACCGTCGCCTCAAAACGATTGTTAATTATGTGGATGGGGTATACAGCAGCGGTCAACCCGACCGCGATTTGATCTCAACCACTGCCTACAACCGGGCAGGACAGGTCACAGCCACCACTGACCCGCGCAGCACCCAAACCAGCTTCACTTATGATCGGATGGGTCGCCGCCTGACCGTCACCCAAGCGGCAGGGACAGGGTTGGCGACCACCAGTTATACGTGTTACAACAAACTCGGTTGGGTCTTGCGAACCATCCAGAATTGGGTTGACAATGGCACATCACCAGATGCAAAAGCTACTGGCGGGTGGTGGAGTTTTGCACCTACCACTCACGGAACCGATAATGACCAAAATCTCATTACGCGCTTCCTTTACGATCTGAGTGGACGCCGCGTCCGCCAGTACGACCCCCTCGACAACCGCACCGACTGGTTCCACTACCGCAACGGACAAATCCGCACCTTGATCCAGAAAGAAGTGGAGGTCAATGGCCTAGCGACCGATGTCTCCACCATCTATCGCTACGATGACCTCGGACGCCGCACACGGGTCGTGCAGAATTATGCAGCGCAGGGCAGCAGCCAACCCATCAATTGGGTCTGGGATGCGTCGAATAATCCGCCCCGTTGGGAAGATGGCGCAGGCAATGCCATTGTGCATACCCAGACCGTGAATGGCGAGAATATCCCCGACAGCCAGAACATCATTGTCATTGTGACTTACGATAAAGCTGGACGGGTGGTCAAGCTGCAAGATCCACGCGGCAATCTGACCCAATACGCCTATGACTTGCTGGATCGGCGTACCAGTCTCAAGAACCAGATGGATATCGAGTGGCTGACCGCCTACACTGATCTGGCGAATGGCAAAACCACCACCACCATGACCTATCCCGGCATCACTGGAGCAGCCAATTACCAAGTCGAACGTACTCTTGACCGTTTGGGACGCCCGTCCACACTCAAGTATTTGGGGGATACGGGTTCGACACCCAGTTTGCGGTACAGTTACTATGGATTGCAGGGAACGCTCAGCACACTCTTGGAGTACAGCACACCTGCTTTGAATGCCAGCGATCAAGTCCGCAAAACCCAGTACGGCTATGATCAGATACGACAGCCTGTGAGCATCGCTTTCTATGGTGATGAAACCGACACAACTGGTGAAAGCGTCGGTTACGAATATGATGCAGGTGGGCTGCGTACCAAGCTCAAGATGCCGGACAACCTGAATATCACCTATGTTTATAATGCCAAAGGCGAACTGACCTCTCTAACCGATTGGGACAGCCAGCAGACCACGATGGGTTACGACAAGGTGGGACGGCACATCAACACCGTGCGTCCCGGCAGTCTGCGCTCTGACTATGCTCACGACGCAGCCGGACGGCTCAAACAACTGAAACATAGCCAAAGCACCAACACACTGGGTTACTTCGACTACACCGTTGACCGACGCGGTAACCGCACACTGGCAACCGAATGCATTCCCCATCAGGGAACAGGGACGAGTACCAACACAATTGCTGCTACCGATAAGGGTATTCTGGCATCGCCGCCGGGAACTTGGACGGTGGTGGGCGGCTATTTACGCACCGACATCGAAACAACGGGCGCATCCCTGAAAATGTTATTCTTCGGTCAAAGTGCCACTTTGAAGTTAGGCAAAGGCAACGACGCGGGCAAGTGCGACATATATCTGAATGGCACGTTGGTGCAAACGTTTGATGGCTATCCCGCTGGGACAGATGCGAGTATTTCCCTCACGCCTAGCCCTGCCGGAGAAGGGCCACATCTGGTGGAAATTCGCCCGCTAGGGCAAAAAACGGCAGCTTCAAGTGACTATTTTGTCCGGTTCAAGGAAGTGTCCTTCACCGCCCGAACCCATACCTTGCACACCATTGAATACACCTATGATGGCATTTCCCGTCTGAAAGAAGCCCGTTACAATCCCGGCGTGAACACGACTGCTATTGATGCCGATTTGCTGCGCCGCTATCGCTGTCTGTTTGATCTAGGCGGCAACCGGACACAGGAAATCGCTACCGTTGGTGTGACCACCACTACAACCGACTACGAATACACTGCCGCCAACCAGATTTATCGGCGGCGGCTGAATGCGGGAGCATGGACGAACTTCAGCTATGACAACAATGGCAACCTGACCAGTGACGGCACAAACACCTACAGTTGGGATAGAGCCAACCACCTCCTGAGCGTGGGCAGCACATCATACAAGTATGATGGATACGGAAACCGCTTTGAGCAGAACGTGAGCGGGACAATTACCAAATATCTGCTCGACTTGCAGCCGGGACTTCCTGTTGTCGTGACCGAAACGGTTGGAGCAAATGTGAACCGCCTCGTCCATGCGCTGCGCGGCCTCCATGCCCAAAAAGACCCCAGTAACAACTGGGAATGGATGGTGCAGGATGGTCTGGGCAGTGTGCGCGGTGTTGTGGATAACACCATTGGCGTGCTGGAAAGCCGGAACTATGATCCCTATGGCAACGGTTTCAATCCCACAGGCACAAGCCAAACCGATTATGGCTTTACAGGTGAGCCAACCGACAGCAACGGACTGCTCTACCTGCGAGCACGATATTACAACCCTGCCACATCTGTATTTACATCGCTTGATCCGTTTGAGGGTATGGCGAGTAGGCCGATGAGCCTAAATGGATACTCATGGGTTGAGGGCAATGTGCCAAATCGAACAGATCCTCTTGGCCTATGTCCAAGTGATCCTTGGTGGAATGATTTCCCTGGACAACGTTGTATTTGGCTCGCTAATGAGTTACATCAACTGTATGGCATTCCGTTAGAAGTATTAATGCAAAAAGATATTCTAGAACTAGAAGGTATCTACGCGCTTGGTAATCTGAACAACACTTTCAATGAAAGCGAATGGTCGAGTTGGGTGAGAGGACATCCTGTGGAAGCTCTTATCGCAGGTGTAGCTGCGCCTTTAGTTCTAGCAGGTGTTGTAGCGGTTGCTGGGAGTGGTATAGTGATTGCTGCGGGAACTTGGGCAGCAGGATACTTAGCATATAATTACGGCCCATTACAAGGCATAGGTTGGGATTTCGTGGGTTCAATAGCTGGATGGAAAAACGTCCGGTGGGCGATTGATACGGCAAGATGTACAGGAAATCCCGTACATCTTGGTGGGGCAGTAATCAATGCGATGTTAGGTATAAATCTATTCCAAGCCGTTGGTAGAGGTATCGTAAATCATGTTAAGGATATAGGTGTTCGCGGAAACTTAGCGGCGCTTCAACAATCCGCAAATCAAATGGTGGAGCAAACCGGACGTGTATTTGAGAGTGGTGTTCGTTTAGTTGAGAATCCACAGTTAATAGGTCAGGGTTTCCGAAACTTGGGTAGCAACATCATCGAACTCCGCTCTCTTAATATAGGCACGGTCACACATGAGATAACACACTTCTTTCAGGAATTCGCTCCGCTTAGAGGAGGTAGTTTGGGACAAGCTGAAACAAGTGTAGTTCGTATATTGCAGCAGACTTCGGCGGCATCTTCATCAACAGGATGGGGTACTTTGTTACCTACCTATTGGCTAAACCCTGTGGAACTACATGCAGCAGCAGCAGGGGGTAACATATTTCTGCCAGCTTTTGCTGGCGCAGGAACACAGGGAATATCTGTATCAGGTAATGGTCGTGAGATTAATATACCAGGGGTTTTTGAGGCAGTCGAGATTCTTGGTGAAGTGGCACTATATGGTGAGACAGACTGGCAGTTTGTAACTCAGCAGTAGTCGAGATCACATAGCCGAGACATTACAGAGTTTAGACTTATATAATGTCTCGGCTATCCTATATGAGATTCTTAGGTATCCTAAATCTTTTGCAGGACACAAAACATTATGACAGATATTCTGTTGCTTTTACTGCATATATTGTCGATAGTCTGGTTATTAAGAATAATTGCAGCGGGCGTTGGTCAAATGGAACGGAATGCAGGAGTAAGACTATCTTGGTTTAATATTGCGCTGACCGTGATGGCGTTAGCTCTATTGGTTGTACTAGATCGCTATTATGCCACCAACCAATCAGAGATCGCCACTTGGCGGCTTATCCCCGTGTTTGTCTCTGGTTGCGTGCTTGTTGGAACAAGAGTTTTCTGGACAACTTCTGAATATCAAACGGTAAGTGTCAGCTTAAAGTATCTTCCAAAACTAATAGGGATTTTCGCTATTTTCCTCTGTACAGTCCTAGTTTTTGCTTGATCTGTTCCTATTTCTTTAAGTCAACTTATCTTGATATGTCCATTTGAGCGATGTTTCAAATACACGACTCATGCCAATCTTTATTTGATACATCGGCCAGTGAAACTTAGTAGGATTATTCGTGAATAGCTGGAAAAGATTTAAATTTCGCATACGCGGCTGGTTCATCGACAGCCTATATAACCTCAGTTCGGGATAAAGTGGTCGAGACGCGGATAAAGATCAAGGTGTAAGGCAGGTTTCTTGGGTTGGTGACAGTAGGCGATTAAGCCAGCCAAGAGGTTAACACACAAGTTGGTAAAGCTGCGATGACGGGTGTGTTCAATCTGGGAAATATTCTTGAGTTGGTCGGTAATGGTCTCCAGGATGGCGCGTTTGCGTAACAGCAAACGGTCAGAGAGGGAAAGGAGATGATTTTTCATGTTGGTGCGGGCATGGGTAACCAAGTAAAGGCGATAGGTTTCCAAGAGGTGTCGGACTAAAGCTTGGGAGAGATAGCCTTTGTCGGCATACAGCCACCCGAACAGGCGATGCACCAACTTCGGGACAAGGGGTACGGTCATCGACATTGCCGGCACTCAAGCGACACGCCAACAACTCCCCCCGTTCATTGACTACCAAATGCAGTTTGAACCCATAGAACCAGCCCATCGAGTTCTTGCCACGCTGGGCGAGATCACGAAACGTCCGATGCTGTCCAATCCGCCGATTGTCGCATACCGCCAAGGGGGTTGAGTCGATGAAAGCAATACCTGTACACGCCCCATTGCAGCTTTGCAGATAAGCACTCAACGGCACGAGTGCTTCTGCCATCAGTTCCACAAAGCGGTTGTAGCTGACCAAGTGTGGGAACTCGCCGCTCAAGTGACGCTTCACATAACCCTGATAGTAGGTCTTGAAGTCCCGAAACCGCACTTGGTGGAAATGGATCACAATCGTCATGATTTCACTCAACCACAGCTGTCCCTGTCGCTGCCGCTGGCGTTCTCCGCTGGCTAACTGCTGGCGTTTCCAGTCGGCTTCATTCGCTTGGCAAAAATCATCGACATCATAGAACAGTTCCAATAGACTCATGCTGATGCCTTTCAGGTTTGGTTTCGTCACCGGAGAGTGTATTCCCTCTCCCCTTGAAAGGCATCTCTTATCCCGAACTCAGGTTAGATAGGCAAACAGTTAGAGTCATTCAATAAACAGAACACAAATGAACTTTGTTGAGTCTATCCTATGCCCCAATTATCTCCTCGGTTTTACAATCTGATGTACTCGTTGTGGGGAAATACTATAAGCATGGGCAAGCGCAGTAATAGCTTCACCCGCTTGATAGCGTTGTCGAATTTGTTGATTGCGCTGCTCGGACGTTAATTGTGGGAAATAATCCTGATCGTGGTAGACGCGGAACAGGAGGAGTTTTTTCGCTCGATTTATGCCACCAAACTCAAGGTACATCTCTTGGGGTGAAGCCCCGTTGGGACTAAAATACGATCCATCACTTGAAACACCGCTATTGAAGCGGTTTTTCATTTCTTCGCCCATATCATCCGCATAAAGTGCCGCACGCAGTTCGAGGAATGGTTCAGCCCATGCCTTGATTCTGAAATCGACAATCCGCCGCGCATCCAGATCATAAACCACTTCATCAAATAGACTTTGCGCCAAGATGCGCCGATCTTCTCCGGTTGTGATGTCCCAAAATTGCTGTATCCGTTTGACCATCTCACGACAAGTTGTTAACTCCAATGTGATTTTCTGGCGATCACTCGTTCGCGATTCCCAATAGACGATTTGTCGTTCGTGAAAGTCTTTTTGGCGGAAGTACTCGGCATCATCAATATCACCACTTTGGAAGAGCAGCATATTGTTCTTTACGGCGCGGCGATGCTTGGCAAGGTTCACCCGTTTCTGTTCTTCAAATTCCGCATCATTTGAACCATCCAGATTATCAAAGCGCGATTCCACTGCCAGCGCCGCCATCAAATCAATGGCATCAGCGTTCACATCCAGAACATTGTGTATATCTTACAAAGAATTGCTCAAGAAATAATCACTGGTAGTGGTCACATGGTAAGTGATGACATTTTCGGTAATCGAAATCTGAGAGTAAGAATTTCTATAAGTACGAATGATTTTTTCGGTCAAATTTTGCTAATTCAAACCTCGGACACCCATTGCTAAATTATATGCAATCATAACCATCACGCACCTTGCAACTACCACATGTCCCTGACTGGCACACCAATATGAAATGTTTTGCCAATACTCTTACGAAGTTGAAGAAATGCTCAAAAATGGGCTCAGATGTAATATCGAAGCTGAGTGGAACAGCCTGCAATTTCGTACGTGAGCAATGATTTGATGTTCGGGCAGAACCAAATGTGTTTAGATCGTCCATAAAATGAAATATGAAAATGAGTGAGCCTCGACCTCTATCACTCGGTTGCTTGCTATTTTCCCCTGATTCTCGAGCGCATGTATTAGATACCAACGACACGTAATTCCATAAGCACTGTGCTACTATCATGATGAATAATTTTGATTTATGGCGAAGGTAGAGGGCAATACGATGTTGCTGCTGACTACAAAACTCAATGTCCCACCTGTTCGTCCATCGCATGTGCAGCGGGTCGAACTCATTCAGAAGCTGGATAAACTCCGCGAGTATAAACTCGCCCTGATAGTTGCATCGGCAGGTTATGGCAAAACGGCACTGGTGAGCGAATGGATCGCCCAGAGTCAATTGAATGTGGTCTGGTTCTCGATTGATACAGGCGACAATGATCCAGTACGGTTTTGGGATTATGTTATCGCAGCGATCCAAACCGCGTTTCCTGAAATTGGAGAGAAAACACTTACCCTCCTACACGAGCCACAACCGCTGCCGATTGAAACAATCTTATCCACACTCATCAATGAACTTTCGGCACTCCCTGATTTGCTTTCGCTCGTGCTGGATGATTATCACGTCATCGACTCGTTGGCCATTCATGAAGGGTTAGCATTTCTGGTTGAGCACATGCCTTCGCAGCTGCGGCTCATCATGACCACCCGAACCGACCCGCCTTTGCCACTTGCCCGGATGCGGGTTCGCAGCCAACTGCTTGAATTACGCAGCACCGATCTGCGCTTCTCACCGCCACAGATCATAACCTTCTTTGCGGATGTTATGGGGCTGATACTTACCCCAGATGAAGTAAAGGCCTTAGATACCCGTGTCGAAGGCTGGATTGCGGGTTTGCAATTGGCAGGATTGGCCTTGCAGGGGAAAAGTGACCCGGCTGAGTTTATCGCTTCGTTCGCCGGGGATCATCGCTATGTGTTGGATTATCTGGGGGATGAAATCCTTGACCGGCAGCCTGAAGCGATGCAGCAGTTTTTACTACAAACCAGCATTCTTGAACGGCTTAATGCAGACCTGTGTGATACGGTTATGGGTGCCTCGGACAGCCGTAACGCACTGGAGCATCTGGAGCGAAATCACTTTTTTGTAGTCGCGCTCGATGATAAACGCCAATGGTATCGCTATCATCGCCTGTTTGCTGACTTTTTACATCATCGTCTGAAACTGAAGTATCCAGATCGTGTGAAAAGACTGCATCAACAGGCTTCACTCTGGTTTGAATACAACGGACTCCAGGCAGAAGCCATCGGCCATGCGCTCGCGGCTCAGGACAATGAACGGGCGGCAGAGTTGGTACAAGGCATTGCTGAACTGCTCATCTGGCGGCGTGCCGAACACAATACACTGCTTGGCTGGTTGACCGCTTTACCAGACAGCGTTATGCAAATCTATCCACGTTTATATCTTTATCATGCCTGGGTCTTACATCTGACAAACCAGATGAGTGCAGCCCACCAGCGCATCCGGGATGCTGAAAGTGCGCTGGATCAGGCTGGCGGCAGTCCTGACCCACTGATTGCAGGGATGCTGGCGGCTGTTCACAGTACACTGACTGGGTTACATCAGCAGTTTCCCGAAACACTCGCATTATCCAGAAAAGCATTGGCATTACTACCAGAAGAAGCAGTTAGCTGGCGCTGTATGGCGGCTATCAATCTTGGCGTGACCTGTGCCTATATTGGCGAAGTTCAGGAAGCGGTCGCGGTCTTGTCGTACGCGATGGAGTTGAGTCAGGAAATTGGCAGCTCCTTCGCTATGTTATCCGCATTCTGGCATCTTTCTTCACTTCAGACAGCACAACTTACTTTACGAGCAGCTGAAAATACCTGTCATCAACTGGAACACGCGCCACATGTGTCGGGTTTACAACGTTTCCCGACCAGCGGCTATGTCGCGCTGCTGTTGGGGGAAATCAGTATGGAGCGCAATGATTTTGACGCGGCAGAACGTTATTTGCTGGAAAGCACCGAACAGATAAACCCGGAAAGCTTTCCCCTGGCGCTGCTGCGCAGCTATATCGCATTGTCGCGCCTCAAAACGCTTCAGGAAGATACTGAAGGTGCTGCGTATTATTGGCAGTGCAGCGAGCAGTTGGAACGAATGAGTAAGCTGCAAGGACGCGCAACATTGCTTTCGATCTCGCGGGCACGCCGCTGGTTAGAACAAGGCAATCTTGAAGCTGTCGAAAGTTGGGTGGCGGAAAATCATTTAGGACTCGACGACGAGTTTAGTTATCACCACGAAGCTCATTACCTCATGCTGGCGCGGCTGTATATCGCCAGGGGGAATATAACAAAAGCGCTCTATCTATTAGAGCGTATGGTCAAACGAGCCGAAGTCAGCCAACGGCATGGCAGCCTGATCCGTGCACTCATTTTGCAAGCCGTCGCGTTCCATGCCTGCGATGACAGCCAGAAAGCAGTGGCATCGCTGGCACATGCATTGTCGCTGGCGGAGCTGGAACAACCCATACGTGTTTTTGCCGATGAAGGGCACCCCATCGCCCTACTGCTGGAAAAAGTCCTCGATATGCAGCGGAAAGGACAGCTTGTCTCGCCGATTTCATCCGAATATGCCGCCCGGCTGCTCATAGCCATCAGAAAGCGCGGCTTATCCCCTGCCCCAACCCGCCGTACTGTAGGGCATTTAGCCGATGAACTCAGTGTGCGCGAATTAGAAGTGCTGCGCTTGTTGGCAGACGGACTGGAAAGCAACGAAATCGCAGAACGGCTGTTTATCGCTGTTGACACAGCGCGCAAGCATATCAAGAACATCTATAGCAAACTGGGTGTCCACAGCCGATGGGAAGCCATTAAACACGCTGAAGCATACCGTTTGCTTTAAATACCCTATATGGGGTATGACACTACCCCACGCTAACAGATACCCTCAAATGAGATTGTTCAACTCGTTTTGTTCCCATTCTCAGGAGGTTCTGTTATGTCATCCCATCCAATTGCTTCCTCAAAACTCGATCCTGTTCCCGGCAGTGAACTCCATACCGCTGTCGCCGAAATCCCTCAATCATCATCCAACAAACGCCGCAATTTCCGCTGGTTGCGCCGAATTGGGGTTTTGGTAATTGGGTTGATTCTGGCAGGAACAATTTACGAATCGGTGTCAGAAGCATCTGATATTCAGTCTTATCCTCCGCTTGGTCAAATGGTAGATGTGGGTGGCTATCGTCTGCACATCAACTGCATGGGTACCGGCAGTCCCACTGTAATCATTGATGCGGGATTGGGCGCATGGTCGCTCGAATGGAGCTGGGTTCAGGCGGAAGTGGCAAAGACCACACAAGTTTGTACCTATGATCGAGCCGGCATGGGGTACAGCGAATCTGGGTCACTGCCCCGCACCGCCGAACAATTCGCCCTAGAACTGCATACCCTGCTTGAGCGAGCGAATGTTGTTGGACCTTATGTGATGGCTGGTCATTCGCTGGGCGGGTTACCCGTGCGTATTTTTGCTCACAATTATCCAACCGAAGTCGCCGGGGTTGTGCTGATCGATTCAATGAGCCCTGGGCAGATGACAAAGCCTGCTGCGGAAATACAGCCTCAGGTTCCCTCCCAATCCAGCGGAGTTTCACTCCCCTTCTTATTGGCTCGTATCGGATTAGTGCGTGTGTTAGCTGGGCAATTGATCCCACAAACGTTACCCCCAGAGGCACAGCCTGCTTATACCGCTTTCTCGGTGATTCCACGCTCTGTTCAGGCGTGGATGGACGAAGGTGCGGGTATTCAGGAGAGTTTGGCTCAGGCGGACGCAATCAAATCCTTTGGGGATTTGCCGCTGATTGTTCTGACCGGTGCCTTACATCAGATGCCGGAGTGGGGGACGATGCAGGCAGAACTGCTCCAATTGTCTTCTAATAGTCGGCAGATAATTGCACAAAACAGCGGACACAATATCCAGATTGACCAGCCAGAGGCGGCGGTTACAGCCATTGTGGATATGGTCTCACAGCTTCGCTAAGCGCTTGCAGAACCTTGAATTGTGTAAGGCAAAGTATCCATTACTTTGCCTTAACCTCCTGATTAACTAACTGACAACCCATTACGATGAATTGCATGAGGTAAACAAATGGCACTGGCAACCTGGTGGGCTTCTGATCCCTTGATGGATTTAACCCCTTTATCGAACTTTCAGGTGCGGCTGGCAGCGGATGATGCACAACTGGCAACCATCAATCACATTACGGTCACGGAAGTAGAACAACGGCGGCAAGCTGGACACATTCCTTATGTGGGTTATATGGACGGAACGGCAGTGACCTATGGTTGGGTGGCTACCCGTGAAGCCTCCATTGGCGAACTAAATCTCGTTTTTTCGGTACCCGCCGATAGTCGCTACTTGTGGGATTTTGCAACCTTACCAGACTGGCAAGGAAAGGGGTTGTATCCACATCTGTTGCAGTCAATTGTGCAAGTCGAACGGGCGGAGCGCTTCTGGATCATCCATGCCCCTGAGAACCTGCCATCAGGCGCAGGAATGCAAAAAGCGGGCTTCCAGGCAGTCGGGCAGCTTTCATTCCAACGTGATAACAGTCTGGGACTGATTCCGTTTGACCTGCCAGAACGAGCGCGTATCGGCGCAGCGCTTTTGGGTGTCCCATTGATTGAGGATGGACTAAGCCCGTGCTGGCGCTGCGCCGATCAAGTCGTCTGCACCTGTCAGCGTGATCCTGAAAGCTGTTCATGTGCGGTTGAAATTCGCTCATCCCCTACAACAATACCCAATGTGGGGTATGACACTACCCCATCTCACCCGCTACTCTGGGGATAGTCACAACTCAAAAGATTGTGACGACTACACTGATCCCAGCTTGATTGATGAGGCCAACATGTCCTACACAAAAAGTTTTGTCGCTCTTCTAAGCATCCTGATCCTCCTCGGTACACTGCCCGTGGTTTCGCCTGCCAATGTTGTGTCTGCTCAGAGTTTTCCTCTGGAACAGGTTGACCGGGATCGAATCGATGCCTATATTCAGTCCAGAATGCAGACTGCCAACATTCCCGGTCTGGCATTGGGTGTGGTCTATGGCGATGAGGTTGTCTATCTCCAAGGCTATGGTATCGCCGCGCCGGATGGGCGAGCGGTGACCCCGCAGACACCTTTTATTCTCGGTTCAACTTCTAAATCCTTCACTGCGCTGGCAGTGATGCAACTGGTTGAGGCAGGCAGAATTGACCTGGATGCACCTGTCACCACGTATCTACCCTGGTTCCGCACGAATGATGCAGCGGCATCCGCCCCAATCACCGTGCGCCACCTGTTAAACCAAAACAGCGGGCTACCTGCTTACGAAGGTCGCCAGGGCATCGCAGACAACGACCAGAGTAGCGCGGCACTTGAAAACGGCGTTCGAGATTTATCTGGCGTGCAGCTTAGTCAACCAGCCGGTCAAAGCTACGAATACGCCAACGAAAATTACAACATACTGGGTTTGATCATCCAGGCAGTATCCGGGAGTTTATACGAGGAGTACATACGTTCCGCGATCTTTGCTCCACTCCAGATGACCCATAGCGCGGCTGCACTTTCCGATCCAGCAGCAATAGACATCGCCACGGGCTATCGCTACTGGTTCTTTTGGCCAGTCGCCTTCGATGCGCCTTACCCTCGACGCATGACCCCATCAGGTTTTCTGATTTCATCGGCGGAAGACATGTCCCATTATTTAATCGCTCAGTTGAACGGGGGTGCTTATGGCAATAACCAGGTTCTATCCCCAGAGGGCATTGTCACACTCCACACACCGGGTGCCAGAATAAGTTCTTTGAGTTCATATGGCATGGGATGGGTCAGCCAGAATCAACCAGGATCAACCAGGATATTGCACAACGGGGATGTCAGTAATTTCCACTCCAATCTGCTGCTGCTCCCTGACCAGCACATCGGGATCGTCATATTGGTCAACGTTGGCGGATTCTTGAACAGCAGCGCGATCAACATTCCAATTGAAGGTGTAGCCGAAATACTTCTCGGAAACAACTTAACCGCAAGCACCAATCCACCCTTAACCGTCATCCCACAGGTGGTGCTGCTGACTGCGCTTCTCATTCCTATCGTTTGGATTGTAGGGTCTTACCTTTCCATCAGGCGCTGGCAGCATCGCGGTGAGCTTCCCCCGCATGGCATCCGTCGTTTCTGGCGGTTCTACCTGCCTCTGGCCATCGATATTCTTCCGCTGGGTCTTGTCTGGATCATCCTACCGGCCCAGTTCCATACGCCTATGGAAACGATTGCCCTGTTCGTTCCCGATGCGTTTATCGTGATTGTGACGCTATCAACCCTGAGCATTGGCTGGGCGATGGCTCGTATCTTCTTGACTCTTCATCCTCATCGTAAGGTGCAACACGCAGGCAGTTAGAGCAAAACGTAGTCCCATTGGATGACCAGTGAAAACAGTTTGGGATAGCTCACTACAGAAAATACACCATGTAGAAAGTGGACAAATAGCATGTATGTGGAAATCAGAATCAAAGGCACTCTGAAGCAGGATTGGTCAGACTGGTTGGAAGGTTTAACCGTCTCTCATCAGGCAAATGGGGAAACCGTCTTAAATGGACAGATTTCCGATCAGTCCGCGCTGATCGGGCTGTTGAACCGTATTCACGGTCTTAATCTGGAGCTGCTTTCCTTTTCACAAGGTGACAAAGCAGACTCGTCAAACT
Organism: Anaerolineae bacterium; assembly: GCA_019912965.1. Taxonomy (GTDB): domain Bacteria; phylum Chloroflexota; class Anaerolineae; order Aggregatilineales; family Phototrophicaceae; genus CFX2. The sequence continues at coordinate 2,861 of JAIOHM010000133.1, read as the reverse complement.
TCAAACCGTAAACAGCCATCTTCAAGCAAACGCCCACTAGCATTCACTATAAGGAGTAAAGAAATGAACACCACCATGAAAGCAATGATCTACACACAGTATGGATCACCGGATGTCATTCAATTCAAAGAGGTCGAAAAACCGACCCCGAAGGATAATGAAGTGCTCATCAAGGTTCATGCCGCATCCGTGAATGCCGGTGACTTGCATTACCTGAGAGGCACACCCTGATTGTTCCGCCTGGCGGCGGGGCTGCTCAAACCCAAAAATATCTTCCTTGGGGCGGATGTTGCGGGACGAGTAGAGGCAGTAGGTAAAAACGTCACGCAGTTTCAGCCCGGTGTTGAGGTGTTCGGGGATTTAAGCGCGTGTGGCAGGGGTTCTTTTGCCGAATATGTGTGTGCGAGTGAAACCGCATTGGTGTTGAAACCTGCCAATCTATCGTTCGAGGAAGCCGCAGCCGTCCCTGTAGCGGCAGTGACCGCCTTGCAGGGTCTTCAAAGCAGGGTGCAGATTCAGCCAGGGCAAAAGGTGTTGATTAATGGCGCGTCGGGCGGTGTGGGTTCGTTTGCGGTGCAGATTGCCAAAACGTTCGGGGCGGAAGTCACGGCTGTGTGCAGCACAAGAAATCTGGACAGGATGCGCTCGATTGGGGCAGATCATGTGATTGATTACACCCAGGAAGATTTCACCCAAAACGGGCGGGAGTATGACTTTATTCTTGCCGCGAACGGCTATCGTCCGATTTCAGCTTACAAGCGAGCGCTAAGTTCTGAAGGAACTTATGTCATGACCGGCGGCGCTACGGCTCAAATGTTTGAGGCCATGCTCCTGGGGCCATTGGTATCCATGACCGGGAATAAGAAAATGGGTAACATAATGGCGAAACCCGATAATGAAAACCTGGCTTTTATGAAGGAACTCCTTGAGGCCGGAAAAGTAAAACCGGTGATCGACAGGTGTTATCCATTGAGCGAGGTCGCGGAAGCGATTCGGTATCTTGAAGCAGGACATGCTCAAGGAAAAGTTGTCATCACCGTGCAATCCGGTAATTAGAACGAGCGAAAAACTGCGCCTGCCGCGATGAAGCCCAGTGGAATTGCGGCAGGCGACGGGGTGCTTAGGAGAAATACGTATGAAAGCCATCGTATTGACAAAATACGGATCACCAGATGGACTTCAACTCCAAGAGGTCGAAAAACCTGTTCCGAGGGACAATGAAGTTCTGATACGAGTCTATGCGGCAACTGTAATCACAGGGGATGTCATACTTCGGCGTCTCCATCCCCTGATCTATATCCTCTTCCAACTGTTTGGTATAAGACGAAAAAGAATACCAGGTCATGAGTTCGCGGGGGAAATTGAAGCGGTGGGAAGCCGGGTAACGCGCTTTAAGAAAGGTGACGAGGTTTTTGGAACGACCACCGGCTTGAGTGTTGGCGCGAGTGCTGAGTATGTATGCCTGCCCGAAGCATGGGGCAAAGGGGTGCTGGCAATAAAACCGGCCAATATGACGTATGAAGAAGCTGCCGCCGTTCCGGTTGGGGGAATGACCGCATTGTATCTTCTCAGGACAGCGAATATCCAGAACGGACAAAAGGTACTCATCTATGGTGCTTCGGGAAGTGTCGGGACTTTCGCGGTACAGCTTGCTAAATATTTCGGCGCAGAAGTGACCGGGGTTTGCAGCACCGCGAATCTGGAATTGGTGAAAACGCTGGGAGCCGATACCGTCATTGATTACACCCAAGAGGATTTTACGCAAAACGGCCAGACCTATGATGTGATTTTTGACGCAGTAGGCAAGCTTTCTCCTTCACAGAGTAAAAGCTCACTAAAGGAAAAAGGTATCTATCTTTCGGTCAAATCTTCAACAAGCGAAAAGGGCGAAAACCTACTTTTCATCAAAGAACTTATTGAGGCAGGCAAGATAAAGCCGGTCATTGACAGACGCTATGCGTTGGAACAGACTGCCGAGGCGCACCGCTATGTCGAAACAGGACACAAAAAGGGGAATGTCGTCATCACGATGGTACACCATGGCAATACCGAATAGCAAATTGGGGCGCATGATTATCTTAAAAACGATTAGCCGGGGGATACGCTGATAGGGGACACATTGCTGACTGGCCGCTGGAACAATCGGTTTACGGCGGGGCTTGGACTGATCTTTTTCTCCTTCATTGCTGTCACTTTGTTCACGGCGGTACTGTCGGCAGGAGACGCTTTTAGGGGGCTTGTGCTGATCGGCTGCCTGTTCTGAATATTTACCGAGGGACACCTGACCATGCGGTTCGCATGGGAGAAGAGACAATCGGGGAACAGGAATACAGTCAAACCGGGATGCGCCATCCAACTTTTCAGGTTGGCCTATAATGCGGCCTGGCTGCTGCCCATCGTGCTGACCTTTAATGGGACGATGGGCTACACTGCGGGGTTTGCGGCCTTTACAGCAATCTGTGTTGTCCGGCTCACCGCCAATCTATATGCGAATAACGTCCTCAACGCGCAGCAGTTCGACACCTTTCTCTTCCGAGCGTGAGAATGCCGGATGAAAGCCGTACAGGAGAAATACGCATGAAAGCCATAGTATTGACAAAATACGGATCACCGGATGGGCTTCAGCTTCAGGAGGTCGAAAAACCGACGCCAATGGACAATGAAGTCCTGATACGAGTGCGCGCGACAACCGTAACAGCCGGGGACGCTGAGATTCGAACGCTTAAATTCCCAATCTGGCTTATGCTCCCGATCCGCATATACGTGGGTTTCATCAAACCAAGAAACTTTATTCTCGGACAGGAGCTATCCGGTGATGTTGAGGCCGTCGGCAAAGATGTAACACGATTTAAAGAAGGCAA
>JAIOHM010000132.1 GCA_019912965.1 Anaerolineae bacterium | reverse complement strand
AAACTGGAAACCGGAAACTGGAAACTGGCCTCTCGTCACTCGTTACGCATCACTCGTTACTGGATCAGTGGCTGACGGCGTGCGCGAACGCGGCGGTGCTGGATGTGCAGGAGGGGCAGTGGCGGTTTGCCCATGACAAGCTGCGCGAAACCCTGTTAAACGATCTGACGGATGCGGAAACGCGAAGCCTGAGCCGGGAGGTCGCCGAGGCCACCGAAACGGTTTACCCGGATGATGAGAACCGGGCGGCAGCATTGACGGATTTATGGAAAGCAGCGGGCAATGTTCTCAAGGAACGGCGTTATGCCCTGAAAGCGGGACAGCAGGCGGTGAAAGTCAGTGATTTCAACGGTGCGGTGGCTTCGATGGAACGGGCGCTGAGTTTGTTGGATGCCGAATCGGAGCAGGCCGAACGCGCTGAAATCCTGCTGTGGCTGGGGCGGGCGCGTGGGGAAGCTCAAAATTATCCTGAAGCACTGGTGGTGCTGGATGAAGTGATCACCCTTTATCGGGTGTTGGGCGATCAGCATGGGTTGGCGGATGCGCTCAATCGCTGGGGTAATGCGGCATGGGGCAAAGGGGATTTTGACGGCGCGATTCCGTATTTGGAAGAAGGTTTATCCATTGCCCGAAGGCTGCAAGATCGGAAACTGGAAGGCAGCGCGCTGACCGGGTTGGGGATTGTGGCGGCGCGGCAGGGACGCTTTCAGGCGGCAATTGAGCATTTGGGGGCGGCGCTGGCGATACACCGGGAACTCAATAATACGCGCGGTATTTCGACCACGCTTTCCAATTTGGGGAATGTGTATCTGGTGCAGTCGCATTTGGATGAGGCGGCGCGGCATTACGAGGAAAGTGCGGCGATTGCCCGCGCGGCAGGCAACCGGGAAGAGTTGAGCATTACGCTGGCGAATATGGCGCTGGTCAAGAAGGATTTGGGCGATTTTGACAGCGCGAAACAATCGCTGGAAGAATGTTTGGTTTCGTTCAAGCTGATGGGGATGCGGAAAGCGGCGGCATGGACGTTGGGACAGTTGGGAAACCTGTTTCAAATACGGGGTGAGTACGAAAATGCGCTGCATCATCTGGACGAGGCGATGGAAGCCTTCCGCGCGTTGAACGATCAGCAGTCGATGGCGTGGACGTTCAACATCATCGGCGTAGCGCATTCAAGCCGGGGAGATTGGGAGGCTTCGGCTCAAGCGCACCGGGAGGGATTGGCGATTTGCGAGGCAATTGGGGAGCGACCCGGAATCGCGCTGGCACATATGAACGTCGGGCAGGCAGTTTTTCATCTGGGGGATGTGGAACGCGCCCGTGAACATCATCATCTGGCGCTGAAAATGGCGCATGAGATGGAGTTGGATGGGTATCTTCGGACAACTATGGCCTACATGGCGGAGTCCGAATCTGATGCGGTGCGGGCGGTGGAGTGGTTGGGCTGTGTGCTGAATCAGTCAGAAATCAGCGCCGAAGATGCGAAGGAATACACCAACATTCTGGATGCCCGCTGTGCTGAGTTGACACCAGAAGACTCCGAAGCGGCACTGGAACGGGGTAAGGCGCTGGACTTCAAGGTGGTGGTAGCAGGGATTTTGGGGGACTCGGCTTAAAATGTTTGTCCAGAAACAGGGTTCGCCTCGGCCTTTAGACATGTCCATGATTGAGAGCGAGGACCCATACAGCGCAAACTGGACAGTACCGATCAAATGCACGGCTGAAATGTTCGCCAGCCTACCGACCTTTACCCAAGCGACGCTAGTGGAGAGAGCGTAAGAATGTCGCTCTGGCGGTGGGCAGAAGCAGGGCAATAGTCAACCAAACGCAGGTATGCCCGCCTATACTGGAATCGTTTGACTTTCAGATGGAGGAAATCTCATGGTGCGTTCAGGCATTTTCGGCCTGCTGATTTTGATGTTGACCGGGATCGCTGCCGCCCAATCGCCGGCGGTTGACCCTGTTATCTTTCGTTCTGCCGTATCGGAACGATTTGGTGCGTGCCCGTTCACGCTGCACAGTCTGAACCCGGAAACAGGCGCGACTACGGCGATCACCAACTTCCCGGAAGGCAATATCGCCTCGGCGGCATGGTCACCCGATGGGACGCAAATCGCGTTTTTTCATGACACGCTGAACACCTGTGGGATGGGTATTCCATTCGGCACGTTATACATCATGAACGCGGATGGCACCGAACAGCGGGCGCTGCTGCCAGAAAGCAGCGTGCTGACATGGGCATGGTCGCCCGATGGCAAGCAAATCGCCTATGAAGATGGTGACGCGATAACTGATCCCGCTATGCAGACCTTAGCCGATATTGTGATCGTGGATGTTGCCAGCGGCGCGGAACTGCAACGCTGGCCGGGTGGTGGCATGAAATGGTCACCGGATAGCAGTCACATTGTGTTCGCACGTCAACAGCCCGATCACGATCTGTTCGTGGATGTGTATGTGGTGGATGTAGCGGCGGGTGAACTGCGTCAGCTCACGGATTGGCCGGGGAATGTGGAAAGTTATGATTGGACGCCGGACAGCCAGCAGGTCACGTTCATGTATTATGAACTGCCGAATAATCAGGTCGTGGCTGATCTTTACACCGTAGCACGCGAGGGCGGTCAACCCATTAACCTGACCAACACAGGTGCGGGATTGAGCGTTTTCGCCTATTCGCCCGATGGCCTGTTGATTGCTTATGAAGGTCGCTTTGGGGATTTTTTCCTGATGAACGCCGATGGCAGCAATCAACAGCGTTATAGCTCAGGGCCGCAGCACGGACGGCGCGGCACATACCCAGTCTGGTCGCCTGATGGCAGCAAAGTAGCTTATGAGTTCCAGCCAGCAGACTTCAGCAATGCATACCATCCGTATACGCTGTACATTCTGGATGTCACAACGGGAATCGTGACTATCCCGGACGCGAGCATTGGCACGGAAGGCGGGTTCGTCTGGTCGCCAGACGGTCGGCAGATCATCTATCGTGGGAATGTGGACACCGAACTGGAGATTTACAGCGTTCCAGCCGATGGCAGTACTCCACCGCGCAACCTCACCAACCGCCCCGGCTTCTTCGATACGACTCCGCTTTGGCAGCCGGGATCAGCAGCATAAATAAAAGGTGGATACGCATGGCCTGAGCAGAAAATAAGAATTTATGTTCTGTTCAGGTCAAATCATGATATTATGCTATTTGAGCGTTGTTCTTGTGTTTTATGGGTATATGGCACAAACACGGTGAAAGCCAATGAACACCTATGTCGTCCTTATGCGCGGCATCAATGTCGGCGGCAAGAATAAAGTGGCAATGGCGGGGTTGAAGAAATGCCTGGAAGAACTGGGGTTCTCCGACGTTTCAACTTATATTGCCAGTGGTAACGTGATTTTAAAATCTGATAAAAGCGCCAAGGCAATAAGCGATCAGATTGAAAAGGCGCTGCCTGAGTGCTTCAAACTTGACAACGAACTCATCAAAGTTCTGGCGCTGACTCACAAGCAGTTCCAAGCGGTGGTCGATAACAAACCTAAAGGCTTCGGTGAGCAACCAGACAAATATCACAGCGATGCGATCTTCCTGATAGGCATCGATTCAGCGCAGGTTATGCCTTTATTTTCTCCGCGAGAGGGCGTTGATAACATCTGGCAGGGCAAGGGTGTGATCTACTCCCAACGCCTCAGCGCTCAACGCACCAAAAGCCGACTCAATAAAATCATGGCAGCACCCGAATACAAATCCATGACCATCCGCAGTTGGAGCACCACCACAAAATTGCTCGACATCCTGAACAAGTAGTTAGCCAAGCCCCAACCAGACGGTATGCTATTCAAAGGACAATCGCTTGGAAATCCGCGCCTATCACCAAAATGATTTCCCAAAAATGGCGGCCTTGTTCGTCAAGAACTTCAAGGGGCTTCGCAGCAGCATCCCGATTCTTCCCGATTTGATGGAAGACCCGCAGCGTATCGTCGGCATGTTGAACAATCTGCCCGGTATCGTCGCATACGAAGGCGATCAGGCCGTCGGTTATCTCGGTTGGTGGCTGGTGGATGATTTTCGCGGGACGGGGCGCAAAGGTGCATACTGCCCTGAATGGGGACATGGCGTTGTAGACGCAAAGCTGTATCGGACGCTGTATCGTGCCGCCGCTGAACAATGGGCGAAAGCAGGCTGCGAAGTTCATGCGATTTCGCTGCTGGCGAACGATCAAGCCGCCCGTGAAATCTGGTTCTGGAACGGCTTCGGTCTGACAGGTGTGGACGCCATCCGCCCGATCACCCCTTTAGAAATCGCCGCGCCTGAAGGAATCACCATCCGTCCGGCAGCGTTGGCCGATGTTGAAGGTTGGGTCGCGCTGGAAATCGAACACTCGCGCCATTACACGCTGCCGCCCGTCTCGATGGTCGCCCATGAAACCGAAGACGCCGACGATTTCACCGCGTTCATAAGCCAGCCCAATAACACCATCTGGCTTGCGCTGGATGATGATACCCCTATCGGCTTTATCCGCTTTGAGCATAACAGTTTCGGCGCGGCTGCGATTGTCAATGCGCCGGATAAAATCGCCATCACCGGGGCATATGTGCTTTCGCGGTATCGCGGGCGTCGGGTTTCCGGGGCGATTTTGGATGCAGCCCTGCGTCATTACGCGACAAAGGGATTCAGCCGCTGCTCGGTGGATTTCGAGGCCTTCAACCCGGAAGCAGCGGTTTTCTGGCCGAAATATTTCGATGTGGTGTGCCTATCCGTAATCCGCGTCCCCGAACGGGTGATATAGGCTGTCAGGCTGCGATTTGCATAACAATTTGTTACCTGATAAACAGAGGGTATCAGGTTACATTACGCACATTACGAACCATCGCTATATGGTCTGCTAACGGTTTACAAATAGGGCATCCGCGCTGGATGCCCATTAAATCGTTCAATTTTTACGGCGCATCCACCACAAAAGTATCAACCAAACTCCACATACCCACCTGCCCATTGGCATTCACCATCCGCACACGCCAGTAGTAAGTGCCGTCGGGTAAAGGGTCAGTAGTGACAAACAGATCAGTGATGCCTGTAGCAGTATAAGTCGGGCTGCTGAAATCAGCGTCGTTATCGACTTCAACCCCATAAGCCGCCGCGTTGGGCACAGCTACCCATGCTAGTGTCGGTGCAGCGGTGGTGTAGTAGTTGAGTTGGGGAGACTCGATTGGGGCTGCGGCGACTAACTGGCAGGGGGAAAATTCCGATGTGCTGTTGCTGGCATCAGTGGCAAGCGCGGTCAGGAAAAATCCGACTGGCACATCCACAGGCAGTTCGAGGACAAAGGAACTATTCCCTACCGCATCGGTGGTTACATTGGTCGTTCCCAAGTAAGTTTCTCCCTCACCATAACCGGAGGGGTCGCAGGTCTGGTTGCTGTAGAAATCGAGGCGGAAGGTCTGGTTGGGTGTGCTGTTCAATCCACCCACCACGCGCAAGTTACCCGGCAGGGTAGATGCCACTGTCATCACCGGAAAATTCTGCAATCCATTCGGGCCAGTATCAGCATCGCCGGGGTCATTGGGTAAAACACCGATACCAGCAGCATTTATATCGACCCCTAAACCGCCATTGCTAAATATGCTATTCCTATAGACAGCCATACCGAAGTCAAATCCATACCCATAATTAATTTGCACCCCATCCAATGTGTTAAAAGCGATTCGGTTATCGGTTATGGTGTGGTTCACTCCAAATCCAGCTATTCCCCAATTATTGCCCAATGGGTTCATACCTGTCACATCAGTGCCAATGTAATTCCCTTGTATCAGGTTATTAGCACCTGCTATCGCGATTCCTGTTCCTCTGCTGCCTGAGATTAGATTCCGCTGCATGGGTGTTGTTCCACCAATACGATTATTATTAGATTCAATAACTATACCATTACTAGAACCTGTCGCCCTTCTACGGATTTCTGTCCCAGTTGCATCTGTGCCAATATAATTACCCTCTATAACATGCCCGCCCACGACCCCCTTTAGATAAATAGCTTTGCCGTAAAAACTGTGAATGATTAGACCTCGCACAGTACTTCCGGAATCCCACAACTCAAGAGCATCGCCAGATAAGGCTTGACTACCATCGAATTCGATTAGCGGAGTGCCTTGAAAACCGGGCTGCGTCCATCCATCAATAATGGTGGGATAACCGATCCGACCGGGAGGCCGAGTGAATTTAATGGTTCTCACTCCCGTACCGGGAATATTGAAGGCAATGGTGCTTAAATCAGGATCATTATTGGCGGCATTCATAGCTTCGCGGAAGCTACAGTGAAAAGTATCACAAACCCCATCGCTGGTATCTGAAGTTGTATTTACAGTAAAAACCGGGCCAGTCTGAACAGTTGGCTGACAGCCAATAACCTCCGAAGTGTCATTGGTGCTGGAAGTAACGGTGGCCGTTAGATGGTCGCCCGATTGATAGCGATCTGGTGAAACGGTGAAAGTCACCGAAGTATTGACATCTCCATTTGCATCGGCTGTGACCTGAGCAAAACCCAAGAAACGGTCAGCTTGAGAAGGAGGCGGACACCCTGTGTTGGCGAAAAACTCTACGCGGAAGGTTTCTTGTGGGGTGGAGTTCAAATTAAAGGCAATCTGCAACTGATCACCAGTAAGCTGAGATGATGAAATCGTGGCGCTGTTCTGCCCATTGTTAGCGCCTGTGTCCGAATCACCGGGATCGTTCGTGTTAAGTCCAATGGGAGCAAGGTCGATACCCATCCCGGCATTCTGAAAAATGCGGTTGCCCAAAATAGAATTCAATGCTGCAAGATCAGAAACAAAGATTCCGGGCTGTGTACCACTGCCATTAAAAGCAATCACATTACCCGCGCCGGGTTCTGTACCACCAATCAGATTTGCATCCCCCATAATATCGATGCCCATCCAGCCATTTTTAACATTCAGAGATGCTGTTCGATCCGTCCCAATCCAATTTCCCTGCACCACATTATTGGATTCAAGCACCCAAATACCCGCGTTTGTATTGCCAGAAATTACATTTCCAGCTCCGGTCGCTGTACCGCCAATCTGATTCTCAGGACGAAATACGTTAATCCCATTTAGCTGGTTGCCTAACCCCAAATTCCCGGCAGCGTTGGTTCCAATGAGATTGCCTTGGATAATGTGGTTTGTGCCTTCTAGAATGATGCCAGCCGCGTTGTTGCCTGAAATCAGATTACCCATACCCGGTTCGGTGCCGCCAATCCGATGTCCCGTTCCATAAACACGGATTCCAGCACCAGAAATACGCCCATTGCCCATTGCGATTGTTCCGGTTGGATCGGTGCCGATGTAGTTGCCTTCAATCACCACATTGGTTGCGTTTTCAATATAGATACCGTCTTGGGGAAATTTATTAATGACCAACCCGCGAATAGTCACATTTTGACCAGACTCGATGAATAAGCCATGCTGCTCGTATATATTGCCATTCAAGCTCCCATTCAATTCGATAATGGGCGTTCCAGCGTATCCGGGCTGCGTTGTACCATCAATTACAACCGAGTCAAGAATTGGATGCAACATTTCTGTGGGATGAATTGTTTTTACCCCTGTCCCCGGAATATTGAATTGAATCGTATCCGGGCCGGGATGAGCATTGGCCGCATTTATAGCGGCGTGCAGACTACAATAATCTGACCAGCAAAAATCAATAGGGGAAAAATCGGTTGTATTAACTGTATAAACAGATGAAGTGGGTTGGCTAATGGCTTGACAAGGCGAAAATTCTGAGCTCTGTCCGCTGCTCATTTCTCTGGCCATGGCAGTGATATAAGCAGCACCAGAATGCAAACTTCTGAAAAACCCTCTAAAAGACCCTTGACCATTTTCATCTGTCGTAACATTCAAAAGGAGCACAGAACGCTCTCCTTCTCCATGTCCACTAACGTCACAAATCGTGTTGGAGTAAACCTCAATCTCATAGGTTTTATTAGGTTCAGAATCCAGCACACCTATAACACCAAAGAAGTTGCCTTGCGACTCAGCGAAGGTCAAAATTGGGTAATTCTGTAAGTTATTCGGGCCGGAATCCACATCGCCTGCGTCATTGGCGGTAACACCGGGATTGCCTAGATCAATTCCCAATCCCCCGTTTGACTTCATTGAGTTGCGACCAATAACATTGCCTGTACCGCCGCTGATGCCAATACCGGGACCATTCTCCTCACCATTGAAATAGATAGTATTAGAGCCATGCAGCATAGATGGATCACCACCTATATAGTTATTGTTCCCGCTGACATCAATGCCAATGATCGTATTGCCAATCGCATAAAGCCCATATCGTTCTGGGCCAATGTAATTGGCTCGCAATATGTTATTTGAGCCTGTCAAGTTCACGCCAACAGCATTCCCTGAAATGGTGTTCCTAAATTCAGAGGTTGATCCGCCACCAATCAGGTTATTGTCCCCGATTGCGTAAACACCAATCATTTGTGAACCGAGGGCGACGACCCCATCAGCATTGGTGCCAATATAATTACGCCCAATCTGATTACCGCTGCCCAGCAGCAGAACACCACCCATACGATTAGCTGAAATCACATTGCGAACCGCGTTAGTACTTCCACCAATGGTGTTGGCATCAGAATAGACGGCTATGCCATAGCCTTCGCTCGCAAACATATCTGTACCATTGCCACGCGCTTCTGTACCCGTCGAGTCGATGCCAATGTGACTGCTCTCGATGGTGTTGGAGTTGCCATCGGAAATCACAATTCCATTGCCGGGAAAGTAGTTGACTGCCAAGCCGCACACGATGCTGCCTGTGGTCGCAACGACCAAACCATGACCGTCAAAACCGGACGTGAGCAAACTACCATCCAATTCGATGAGGGGTAAGCCGCTGTATCCCGGTTGGGTTTTGGCATCCAGAACCACTGTGTCCATAATCGGGGGCAGCGGTGTTATGGGTTGAATAGTATGAACACCAGCGCCGGGAACATTGAAGGCGATGGTATCCGTTCCGGCCTGATTATTGGCTGCGTTGATCGCCTCGCGCAGCGAACAGTCAGCATCACACAGGCCATCGTCAGTATCGGCAGTCGTGGTTACGGTGAAAGTTGTGCCCTGTGCATGTACGGCTGAGAGAATTGCCAAAAACACCAGTCCAGCCATGATAATCAGTCGAATTCGCATGAGAAAATCCTATCCGCAGCGCATGATTTCGTAGCACCTTTCATAATAGGCCAATACCCTTGCAGACAAACAAAAAGGATGTTGCAGTAAGTGACTACAACATCCTTTGTTGAACGGTACGGATTCAGGGGTTATGGCGCATCCACCACGAAGCTATCGACCAGACTCCACATACTTACCTGCCCATTGGCATTCACCGCACGCACACGCCAATAGTAGGTATTATCCGGTAACGGGTCGGTGGTGATGCTGGTGCTGGTTATCCCGGTAGCGCGGAAAGCAAACGGCGCAGTGAAATTCCGGTCGGTATCGACTTCGATGATGTAGCTGGCGGCGGTCGTCACCCGTGACCATGTGAGCGTAGGTGTTGCGGTGGTGAAATAATTCCGCTGCGGGGCTTCAGACGGTGGAGGCGGTGGTGTACTATTGGATTCAAATGCCCCACTGTCGCAGCCATTTCCAGCAGGACGGACAAAGCCGCGCTGGTCAACGGTCAGGGTGCAGTTGGCAATCGGGACACGGTTAAGCGCAGGGCTTCCAGCTAACAACGCCATCGTCTGCGTCAATCCGCCGTTATTCGCCAGCGCGGCCAGCAGCGGATTGGTGTTGTTCAGATCACCCACAGATGTGAAATACGGATTGCAGGAAGCGTCCGACGAAATGTTGTAACCCATTGAAGTAATTACGCCGCCGGGAGACGCACTCAAAGCACAGTTTCCACCCGAATTAGCGTTCAAAATATTGGCTCGGAGCGTTACAGTTGCGTTGTAGGCAGCATAAATCCCACCGCCAACATCACTGGCTGTATTGCTGCCAAAGGTAGAGTGTGTGATCGTCAGATTAGTTCGCGGTTCATTTGGTGCAGATAGATCGTTCCCAACATAGACGGCTCCACCGCGAAATCCACTGTTGCCAAAAAATGTGCTGTTCAGGATTTGATTATCGCCATGCTGAAGCCAGACTGCGCCGATGCCATTCACTGGATCACCCGTGTTGTTTACGAAGGTGCTGCGATTGATGATGAGCGATTCATAACTTGAAATGGCTGCCCCATACAGCGGAGAACTGTTATTCAAGAAAGTCGAATCGGTGATGGTTCCGCCCACTGTATTAACAGCGCCCACCGTGTGATTGATAAAGGTGCTGCGAGAAATTGCCAGCGCGTTCGCCTGCTGACTGTAATTCCAGATTGCGCCACCATAAGACGAAGTATTGTTGTCGAAAGTGGAATCTTGAATGGTCGCGCGGCCATCAGCATCGATAAAGATTGCGCCACCATAATCTGAAGCGGATGGAACTGTGTTATTGCTAAGGGTTGAACCGCTCAGAGTAAGTACCCCCTTGATGAATACTGCGCTACCTCCATCCTCAGCACTATTATTTGTAAAGCTGGAATCTGTAATGTTCGTGATTGCTCCTACCTCTAAAGCTACAGCACCACCTCCAACGGCTGACGCATTGTTTTCAAATATGCTATCTGTAATCGTCCCTACACCATCACCTACAAAAACTGCTCCGCCGGGACGGGTAGAATTATTGCCGGAAAAGGTAGTGTTGGTGATTGATCCACCAAAAATGAAAACACCACCTGTATTATTTGAGACAATGCTATCGGTCAAAGTCAGCGAATTGCCTGTATCAACATAGCTATAAATACCGCCAATATCCGCCGCAGTGTTATTGGAGATGGTGCTGCTGGTTATGGTCAATGGAGAATCTTGCAAGGTGTAGTGATAAATTGCGCCCCCACCCGGAAAACCCGCATCAGTCGTTGTATTGGATGCCAGCGTCGAATTCAGAATAGTAATCGTCCCCATGCAGCCAATCCCACCGCCGAAAAATCGAGCCGTATTGCTGCTGATAGTGCTGTTGGTGATGGAAAGCGAACTGCCATCATTGCAACTTATTCCACCCCCTTGTCCAAAGGGCGCGCTGTTTTCGGTCACAACTACCGCATTCAGGTTGAGCGTTCCAGTGGGATTCAGTATTCCAGCACCAGCTACGTTATCAGCTAAATATCCATTCCGCACTGTTACACCCGAAATAGTCACCGCAAAATTTCCGGTGATGTGAAATATACGATCAAGGTCGTTGCCGTCGATAATCGTGGTCGATGCACCTGCCCCAGTGATGGTCATAGCCGCTTTGATGTCAAAGTCGCCGGTTGCATTATTGTCCTCGTCTGCTCCGGCGCGGGTGATGGTGTATGTACCTGCTGGAACGTTCACCGTGCTGCCGGAATTGGCATTGGCGGCGGTGATGGCTTCGCGGAGGGAACAGTGTATTGAGCTGCAAATCCCATCATTCGTATCGCTGGTGGTATTGACATGCAGATTTGATCCCGTTTGCGGCGTTTCAGTGGCGAACTCGTATGCCCCACTGTCGCAGCCGCTTCCAATTGGCCGGGTAACACCGCGCTGGTCGGTGGTCAGGGTGCAGTTGGCAGTGGGTACACGGTCAAGCGCTGGGCTGCCATTCAAAAGCGCCATTGTCTGCGTCAAACCGCCGTTATCTGCCAAAGCCCCAAGTAAAGGATTGGTGTTGTTCAGATCACGCGCAGCAATGAGGTAGTTATTGCAGGATGCATCCGATGAAATGTTGTAATCGGTTGAGGTGATTACACTGCCGGGATTTGGACTGAATGCACAGTTGCCATCCGTATTGGCATTCAAGATATTGGCGTGCATGGTGACAACGGCGTTATCACTGAGATACACGCCGCCTCCGCCGGTATTACCGGAAATGGTGGTATGGGTAATCATAACTTGAGTAATCTCCGAGCCAACATGAGCGTCAAGCCCTGCCAGAATGACCCCGCCTATCGGGGCGCTATTGCCGACAAATGTGCTGTTGGTAACAGTCAGCAATATCTCGGACTCACAGCATACAGAAATCGCACCGCCGCCGATGGTGGAACTGTTATTCACAAAAGTGCTGCCAGATACACTCAGCGGTTCGCCAAATGTCAAAATCGCACCACCCTCAAAAGTTGAGGTGTTGCCAGCGAAAGTGGAGTTGATGATCGTCCCGCCGCCTGTGTACAACGCCTGTTGGCTGTTATTGGTGAAGGTGCTGTTGGAGATCGTCAGCGGATTGGAGTAGTTATAAATTGCCCCACCACCATTAGCGCTGTTATTGGTAAAGCTGCTGCCGCTGATGCTCAGACTTGAACCAATGCTCTGGGAGAAAATCGCGCCTCCGCCATACACACCGCCTACCGGAACTGTATTCCCTGTGAAACTGGAATTGGTAATCACCAATGTTCCCCGGTTAGCAATACCGCCGCCATTTTCGATTGCATAATTGTTGCTGAAGGTGCAGTTGGTGATTGTCGCCGCGCTGGTGGCCTCGTTCATCAAGCCGCCGCCTTCGCTGTAGGTATCCTGTTCAGCCCGATTATCCGAAAGCGTACAGTTGCCCAAACTCAGTGCGCCGCCATTGTTAAAAATGCCTGCTCCGGTTGCGTCGGCATTCGACCCGATCAGCCGCCCATTGCGTACCATCATGCCAGAAATGCTAACGGTATATGCGCCCGTGATATGGAAAATGCGGTCAAGATCGTTACCATCAATAATGGTTGTCGCTGATCCTGCGCCAGTAATCGTCATATTGGCGTTGATGTCCAAATCGCCCGTCGCGGCGGCATTCTCACCCGCCCCAGCGAGACTTAAGGTATATGTACCGACCGGAACATTGACGGTACTCCCCGGCACACCATTGGCTGCTTTGATGGCTTCACGCAGGCTGCAATCCGCGTTACAAGTGCCGTCGTTGGTATCCGCCGTTTTGGTTACATTAAACGTCTGCGGCGACTGCGCTTGGTTCACCAACGTGATACATTCGGAAAATTCCGAGGTATGTTCTAGGAACGGCCCCGGTTCAATCCGGGTCGCTGTTGCGGTGATTGATTTTCCAGCGGCGACCGTCTTCAAAAAGATGACGTTGAAGGCCGCATCGCCGTTCAAATCTGTACGAACGCTGGTCGCCCCTAAATACGTTTGTCCCTCGCCCCATGTGGAATCATCACAGGTATCATTCGCAAAAAATTCCAGCCGATAAATCGTATCATCTTCGCTGTTGAGTGTGCCTTCTACGGTCACGCTGGTTGCCGTGCGGGTGGCACTGGTCAAAACCGGGAAATTTTGGAACTTGTTCGGCCCATTATCCGCATCATTGGAATCGTTTTGGGTTACACCATCTTGATTTAAATCGATGCCTAAGCCCGTATTGGAATGGATGCTGTTGCCGAGGAATGCATTCCGCACCGCTAACCCCGTTCCCGTTGTGTCCCGCACCATGATGCCCACACCGTCATTGAAGGCAATCAAATTGCCTGCGCCGAGGGCTTCCCCGCCAACCAGTGTGTTCTCCGCACCTTCCAACCACACACCGAAATCGCCATTCGGGATGGGCAATGTTCCAGTAACATCTGTGCCAATCTTGTTGCCTTGTATCAGGTTGCCGCTGCCCACAACACCCACGCCAGCCGCGAATCCGTGTGTCGGATTGTTGCCGGAGATCAGGTTGCCTGCCCCGCTGATGGTGCCGCCGATAGTGGTTTGCGAAGACTGCCCGGTTGCGACCACGCCAAAATTATCATTAGGGATAGCCGCTGTGCCAGATGCGTTCGTGCCGATGTAGTTGCCCTGCACAACGTTGTTTTTAGCGTTGATGCCGCCGATGACGATGCCGTTTTCATTGCCAGAGATGACGTTGCGCGTCAATGGGGTTGTGCCGCCAAAGGTGTTGTTGGGGATGTTATCGACCGAAATGCCGCTGTAGAAATTGCCTTGATCGGCTGTGCCTGCCGCGTTCGTGCCGATGTAATTGCCTGTGATAGTGTTGCCGCCATTAGTCGTCAGCAGGATGCCATCATTTTGAAAGCGGTTGATGATGAATCCGCTGACCCTACTGCCCCCGGCGCT
The DNA here is from genome assembly GCA_019912965.1 of Anaerolineae bacterium. Classification (GTDB taxonomy): domain Bacteria; phylum Chloroflexota; class Anaerolineae; order Aggregatilineales; family Phototrophicaceae; genus CFX2. The sequence continues at coordinate 11,167 of JAIOHM010000132.1, read as the reverse complement.
GATCGCTAGGCCGCTGGCGTTGATGTCTGCCAGACTGCCGTCGAGTTCGATGATCGGTGTGCCGGGGAAACCGGGCTGCGTCGTGCCGTCGATGATGACTGGATCGGTAATCGTGGGCAGCGAGGTCAAGGGTTGAATCGTGCGTACCCCTGTGCCGGGAATATTGAACTGAATGGTGTCTTTGCCAGCATTGGCATTGGCGGCGGTGATGGCTTCGCGCAGGGAGCAGTCGGCATTGCACAGGCCATCATTCGTATCTGCCGTTTTGGTGACGGTGTAGGTGGTCGGCGCGGCGATTACGGTAGAAATGGGATAGACGGAAATCAGCAGCAGGGAGAGGGTGAGGAACAACAAGGGGTAACGGCGCATCGTGGGCTTCCTTCGACACGAATAATTTTTATTGATGTGTCGGTAATCTTACCCGAAATGCGCCTTAACTGAAATATTTGGTTCTAAAACCACCCCATCAGGCCAGCGATAGTTCCGCTTCCAGGCCAAATTTTGCGCCCTGCTCCAATGCTTGACGGTTCAAGTCCAGCAGGTCGCGGCGGCGCGCGGGCAAATGGGCCTCAAGGGCAGCTTCCACAGCCGACCGGGGCAGCACCGCATCGGCTTCCAGCAGCGCCCCCAACAGCACCAGATTGGCAACCTTTGTCGAACCCAACTGCTCGGCAATTTCGGTCGCCGGAACGTCAATCATCTGGATGTCCGTCCGGCTGGATCGCCCACTGACCAATGAGCGATTCACAATCAGCAAACCGCCAGATGCCACTTGCGGTTCGTACTTGGTAAACGATGGATTGTTCATCACCACCACAACTTTGGGATGTTTGACAATGGGTGAGCCAATCGGTTTATCGCTGATTGCCACAAAGCAGTGCGCCGTGCCGCCGCGCATCTCCGGGCCATAGGATGGAATCCATGTAACATGTAAACCCGCATCCATCGCCGCGTTCGCCAGGAGTTGGCCAACGAACATCACGCCCTGCCCGCCAAAGCCAGAAAATACAAATTCTTGCTGCATTCCGCACCTCGTTTACAGGTCTTTGACCGCATCCACAACTTTGTAATCCCCGATTGGGAAGTAGGGCAACATATGGTCTTTCACCCAACCCAACGATTCTTCCGGCGTCATGCCCCAATTGGTTGGGCAGGTGGACAGCAGTTCGACCAACCCAAAGCCCAATCCTGCCTGCTGCACCTTCAAAGCGGTCATAATGGCTTTTTTGGCTTTGCGGATGTTGGCGATGTCATGCAAAGAACGCCGAACGATATACGCCGCGCCATCAGTCTGCGCCAGAATCTCCGCCATGCGAATTGGATAGCCCGCCGCGCCCACATCGCGCCCGCTGGGGCTGGATGTGGTGATCTGCCCCGGCAAGGTGGTTGGAGCCATCTGCCCGCCCGTCATGCCGTAGATGCCGTTATTGACAAAAATCGTCGTGATCTTTTCGCCTCTGGCAGCAACATGAAGAATTTCGGCAGCGCCAATCGAGGCCAGATCACCGTCACCCTGATAGGTGATAACCACTTTATCTGACAGCAGACGTTTGATGCCTGTCGCCATCGCGGGTGCGCGACCATGCGCCGCCTCGCAGCCATCGACATTGAAATATTGATAAGCAAAAACTGAACAACCTACAGGTGCGACCAGAATTGTCTTTTCACGCAGACCGAGTTCGTCAATCGCTTCTGCCACCAGCCGATGGGCGATGCCATGTGTGCATCCGGGGCAGTAGTGGGTATAAGAGGCGTTTAGCGACTCCGGGCGCTCGAAAATCATCTCCATCGCAACCGAGCCATTTTGTGTCATTGTCGCAACCATTGAGTCCCTCCTCACATCCGCGCCATCGCGGTATCATAATGCTTGCGGATCGCGCCGAGGATTTCGTCAGGCATCGGCACAACGCCCCCCATCCGGCCATAAAACTGCACCGGAACGCGCCCGTTCACCGCCAGCCGTACATCTTCCAGCATTTGTCCGGCGTTCATCTCGACGACGAGAATGCCCGAAATCCGTTCTGCCAATGCACGCAGCCGATTTTCCGGGAAAGGCCACAGTGTTTGTGGGCGCAGCAATCCGACTTTGAGGCCGTTTTGCCGCGCTTCTTCGACAGCCGTATACGCGATGCGCCCCGCCGTCCCGAAGCCAATCACCAGCAGTTCGGCATCATCGGTGAAATATTCGGCTGACCGCTGCTCAAAGGCCGCGATGCCGCGCAGCTTGCGCTGGATGTGCAGGTTGTACTGTTCTTCTTCTTCAGCCTGTAGATAGATCGAGCTGATGGTGTTGGGTTCGCGGTTGACCGCGCCGCTTAATGCCCAATCGGGAATTTCTGTCTTCACGGGCTGCATGGGCGGCAGTTCGGCGGGTTCCATCATCTGACCGACCTGCCCATCGGTAACAACCAGCACCATATGACGATATTGATCTGCGAGGTCGAAAGCCAGCATGGTGAAATCAATGGCTTCCTGTACCGACGCGGGCGCTAAAACAATCGGGTGAAAATCGCCATGTCCGGCGCTGCGTGTCACCTGAAAGTAATCGCCCTGTGACGGCAGAATATTGCCAAGTCCCGGCCCACCGCGCATCACATCCACGATCACACACGGCAGTTCAGAACCCGCAATATAGGACATGCCTTCCTGCATGAGGCTGATGCCCGGACTGGATGAGGAAGTCATCACCCGCTTTCCGGTACAGGCCGCGCCGTACACCATATTGATGGCCGCGACTTCGCTTTCCGCCTGCAAAAATACGCGCCCTAATTCCGGCATCCGTTTCGACATATGTTCCAGCAGTTCGGTTTGCGGGGTAATCGGATAGCCAAAATAGGCTTCGACGCCCGCCCGAATCGCTGCTTCTGCAATGGCAACATTGCCTTTCAGGAGTTCTTTAGACATGGTTTCCCTCTTGTGTTACCCGGCGCGAAACCGCAGGTTCACGCAGCACCATAATGCACACATCCGGGCAGACAACCGAGCAGATTGCACAGCCTGTGCATTCCTGCTGCGGATCATTCAGGATGGCCGGGTGATAACCTTTTGCATTCAAATGGGTCGTATCGAGGGCGATGATATGCTGGGGACAGAAGGTGACACACAAATTGCAGCCTTTACAACGTGCCTGGTCAATGGCAATCGTTCCATGAACCATGAGTGGCCTCTCTGCTAAGTGCATTTTCTTCAACTTACCATGAGCGTTTCCTTACGAACAAGTTGCATATGTCCATCATTCTTACGCCGCATATCACCCCTTCAAAATGGTTCGCAGCTATACTGAAAGTAAACAACATTCAGTGAAAGGCAACGTGAAATGTCCGAATCGCTCATTCGCCAGCAGCTTGTGAATATGCTCACCGTAGGGCAGGCGCACATGACATTTGAAGATGCCATCAAGAACTTCCCCGCCGCACACTTCAACACCCGTCCACAAGGCATTGACTATACCTTCTGGCATCTGCTCGAACATCTGCGGATTTGTCAGTGGGATATTCTGGATTACTGCGTCAACGCCAATTACAAACATATCGAATGGCCGCGCGACTACTGGCCTGCGAAAGATGCCGTCACCGATGCCGCTGGATGGGGGCGCACGGTTGACCAGTTCATCGCCGACCGGGATGCACTGGTCGCACTGGTGCAAAATCCGCAAACCGATCTCTACAGCCCAATTCCGCATGGTTATGATGGGCATACGATTTTGCGCGAAATTCTGGTGGTGGCGGATCACAATGCCTACCACATCGGGGAATTTGGCATCCTGCGGCAGATCGTGGGGATTTGGTAGGAACAGGGGAAATTAGGAGATAGGGGCGAACCGGGTCGGTCGCCCCTACTACAATCTGCGTTTACCCGACCTTATCCACGCGCAAGAGTTCTTCGACACCCGTATTGACGACCATCGTCACGGTATCGCCTTCAGTCTCGAAGCTGACCAGTGAGCCAGCCGCGCCGCCCGTGATGAGAATATATTGCTCCAATTGGGTTAAATAGGCAGCCTGAAACGCCCATGCCCCCCGGCTGACCCACAGCGTATCGTCATCGCGCAGTTCCACCGTCCAACCGTTGTCATATGTGCCGACAAACGCGGATACATCTCCGATTTCAGTGCTGATGACCGCCCGTGCCTGCTCAATTTGCGCTCTGGTTTGCTCTGTCAATGAATGCGTTGCCTCAACTGAAGCGGGTTCGAGATCGTGAACCCGTTCGACAAAAGCATAATTCAGCGCCGTTCCGAATAACGCCCCTTCGGTGGAATTAGCGAATACAATCAGCGCCATATCATCAGCGGGCAGGATGAACATCTGGGTGCTGTAACCCGCCCAACCGCCGTCATGATACCGAATGGGGATGTCGTGATAAGTCTGCAACACCCAGCCCTTGCCATAAGTGGTGTTCTCAATGCCGGGAGCATCAAACGCAATCGGGACACCCGGCTCCCATGTTTCCGCTAACGATTCTTCGCTGACGATGCGCGTGCCATCGGGTGTAACGCCGCCGTTCATCTGCGTGATGACATAGCGTGACATATCTTCAATGTTCGTCCACACCGCGCCCGCCGGGGCAATCACTCCAATCGGCGGATTATTCATCAGCGTCGGTTCGCCGCTTAACAATCCGGTTTCATACGACTCGGAATAATTATCACTCAGCAGTGATGTATCCTCGGTGATGATCGCGCTGCTCATGCCAATCGGGTCAAATACCCGTTCTTGTATCAGCGCCTTGTAACTATCCAATGTCGGTTCAAGCTGGGTGGCGAGAACAGCGGCATACCCGGAAAGCGCGTAAACCTCGTTGTTGTAGGCATAAAATTCGCCGAACTCGCCGCCGATTTTCATGTTGGCGATAGCGTTCAGGATGCTGTCCACATCCCAATCGCCCCAATACAAACCGTCCACAGTAGACGAAACCAAACCCGTCCCCATGCTCATCAGATCGCCAATCGTGAGTTTGGCCGTCAGGTCAGCGTCAGCCGTCTGAAAATCAGGGAAGAACTCGGTTACAGGGGTATCCCATGTGAGCGCACCTTCATCCACCAACTGCGCGATTATCAGCGAAGTCATGGATTTAGTTGTTGAACCGATGAGGAACTGCGTTTCGGTGGTGAAGGGTTCGCCGCTGGCAAGGTCGCGCAGGCCGAAACCCTGTGCATAAACCACCTCATCGCCCGCGATCACCGCCACCGCCGCGCCGGGAATGTTGAAATAAGCCATTTCGGATTCGATCAGGCTTTCAAATTCCGTCAGCATTTCATCGGTAATCGGGGTCTGTGCAGCAGCAACCGTAAAACTCAAAAGCAGCACGATACTTGCAAGCATCAAAAGCATACGTCGAAAAGTCATGATTATCTCCTGTAAATAAAGTTCACACGTTATAACTGTGTACGCATCTCGAATCTAAAGGGTTTCATTAAGAATCATCGATTCAGGGCTTGACTGTTTCGCATTTTTGTTCTACAATTGAACCTGCGTTCAACCTCAAAACAACCCTCGAGGATACCCACCATGAACCTGCTTGACCGCCTTCTGGAACATGATCTGGCAACCACCCGCGACCTCCTCACCCGCTGTCTGGATTTGACCGACCAGCAGCTAGACCGCCGCTTTGATGTCGGTTGGGAGACTTTACGCCGAACCTTTGACCACATGATCCACAACATCGAAGTGTGGACGGATTTGATGCTGGAACGCCCCGTCCGCATTGTGACCGACGAATCCTCTGTGGGGGATTTTCTGGCGCGGCTGGAACACAGCTATACCGAGTTTGCATCCTTCGCGCGGCAGATCGAACGTGAGGGACGTTGGGATGACGTCTTTGTGGATGTGCTGGATGAACCCCCGACCGAAAAATCGTTTGGCGGTGGAATCGGTCATCTCATCACCCACAACATGCACCACCGTTCCGAAGTGCTGCATATCATGCACCGCTTGGGGATGCAAAACCTGCCCGAAGGCGATTTAATGGGCTGGGATCAACGCAGCCGTCTTATGCAAACGAGCATTTAATGAGCGCTATCTACTTCACATCACCCGACGAACTGCGCCAATGGCTGCTCGAAAATCACGATAAAACATCAGAAGTCTTGATCGGCTTCTACAAAAAAAGTGCCAGCACAAAGGGCATCACCTACAACGAAGCGTTGGACGAATGCCTGTGCTTTGGCTGGATTGATGGAGTGCGAAAGGGTGTTGACGCCGAACGGTACACCATCCGCTGGACGCCGCGTAAAACCCGCAGCATATGGAGCGCCGTCAACCTCAAACGGATAGTCGAACTGATCGATATGGGCCGGGTACAGCCTTCCGGCCTCAAAACCTATGAAGAACGCGACCAACGGATGCAGGGTATCTATTCCCACGAAAATCCCGATCAACCGCTGAATGCCGACTATGAAACACGCTTCAGGGAAAACGCTTCCGCATGGGAACTCTTTTTATCCAAGCCGCCCTCATACCAGAAAGCAGCCCGCCATTGGGTGATGACCGCCAAACAGGAAGCCACCCGCCTCAAACGGCTCAATGAATTGATTGATTACTCAGCGAAGGGCGAAAAAGTCCCGCCCCTGCGCCGCCCCGGAGAATAAAGATGCAGTCCATACAACTCCGCGACATACTTGAATCCGATGTGCCGATTTTCTTTGTGCTTCAGCAAGATCAGCAGGCGATTCACATGGCGGCATTCACCGCTGAAGACCCATCCGATAAATCCGCCTTCGATGCGCACTGGAAACGTATTCTGACTGACCAGTCAGTCATCACAAAAACCATTGTGGTTGGTGGAGAGGTGGTTGGGCATGTGGCGAAATATGAGATGGATGGCAACCCAGAAGTCACCTACTGGATTGACAGCCCGCATTGGGGAAAAGGTATCGCTACGCAGGCATTAGCCCAGTTGTTGACGATGGTCACGGCGCGCCCGATCTATGCCCGTGCCGTGAAAGATAACCTCGGCCCAATCCGCGTGTTGGAAAAAAACGGCTTCGCAATCGTCGGCGAAGACAAAGGCTTTGCCGATGGACGGCATGAAGTGGTTGAAGAATATATTCTGAAGCTGGATTCGGCATGATCCCCACCCAATTCGAGCAGCTCGTTCACAAGATGCAGCCGGGAAGCAAACTGCTGCGCGCATCCGCTTTACAGGGCGGCATCTCGGCGCAGGTGACAGCCTTAGAAGTTGAGCATCCTGACGGTCAAATTCAGAAAATGATCGTTCGGGTGCATGGCGACCTGGACTTCAACGACAATCCCAACATCGCACGAGATGAATTCAAACTGTTACAAATTTTGCGCGATGCCGGGATAACCGCGCCACAGCCTTATTACCTCGATCCATCCAGCGCCATTTTCGGTAGGCCGTATCTGGTGATGGAATTCATCGAGGGAACAACCGATTTTGACCCGGCAGCGATAACCGACGCTCCTCACCAGATCGCCGCGCAGATTGCCCGGATTCACCGTATCGATATTGCCCAGCACGATTTGGATTTCCTGCCGAAGTTCGATCCGCAAAAAACCATCCAACGTCCGGCAAAACTGGATGACTCGCTGCAAGAAGGCCGCATCCGGGATGCGCTGGAAAAAGTCTGGCCGCTGCCGGGGCGTAATGCATTGACCTTGCTGCATGGCGATTTCTGGCCGGGAAACATCCTGTGGCGCGATGGGCAAATTGTGGCAATGATCGATTGGGAAGATGCGCTGATTGGCGATCCGCTGCTTGATCTCGGCAACGGACGCATGGAAATTCTGTGGTCGTTTGGGGCGGATGTCATGCACGAATTCACCCGCCATTACCAAACGCTGAATCCCATAGACCTTGCCGACCTGCCATATTGGGATTTGCGGGCGGCGCTGCGGCCCGCATCCCTACTCAGCGAATGGGCACCGGATGCCGCCGCCGAACAGCGAATGCGCGAAGGCCATCATCAATTCGTTGCCCAAGCCTTCCAAAAACTGTCGGAACAAGCATAGGAAAATCCGTGTAGGGGCATAACAGGTTACGCCCCTACCTAGACTTTGGCAGATTGAAGAAGGCCAAAAAGCTCAAATGTGGTTGTTTTGGTGTTATACAGGAATTATCGATGGAGTTTTGCTGAATACCGGATAAATCCATCGAAAATCCATGGTGTGGGTATGGCCGGTGAAACCCACAACACTGCTGAGGAAGAAAATGCTTTCCTCCTACCTTTATCAGGGCAATAAGTTTCTAAAATGGAGTCTATCAGCCAATGCGTTGACTCGCACACAGTCAAAGTCTAGGGAATGTCGAGTATCTTTTTTATTGCTTCTTCGAGTTCGAGTTCAAATTTTGCCATTCCATCTGGTGTGTATTCATACGTTACATAACGATAATGGCGAATATCGAAGGGAATGTCAGTTTCGGATTGGGCAATTGCAATGGTCTTTCTACCAATCGTGTGAGCAATACCCAACTCGTAAAATACATTCGGGTTTTTGCCAGTACAATCTGCAATTACAAGTTGAGCATTATTAGTTGCAGCCCAAATATCTCCCACTATAGCATCTGTAGTAAAAAAATCGTCGCCTCGCTTAATTGATAAGCCCAATTTCCCTATTGTTTTCTTGATATGATCATCATAGACGGGACGAAGGTCTTCCCGAAACGGCATAACCATAAAAACATCAGCATTGTATTGAGAATGAGCTTTCGGTAATCCAAACACAGGCTCATACACCATTCTCCCTTCCCCAATCTTTGAATAAGGCGGTCTTCTCAAATATTCGCTCACTTTGCTATAAAGATCATCTTCGTTGTTGAAGAAATTGTACATATGATTTTGTGCTAGTTTGTCTTTAAAATTAACAAGTTTCTGCGCCAAAGTGCCTGTATCAGTAGCTTCCTGAGGCCAATTTGCGTGTTGGCTCGAATGCAGAAAGAAGATCAGAAATAGTTTTTTCTTTGAAAATGCATAGTCATATTCGGCTTCAGTCCAACTAATTTGAAGACCGGGTGGCGAGCCGCCATATTTGAGGGCGTATATCCCGATAAATATTTCTGCCTGATCAATCATTTCCTTCGAAACGGTCAGCGGATCATTCGAAGTCGCAGTAAATGACTCTCGTAAAACAGGAAACATCCCTGCTTGGATAATTCCACCTATGGCCGCATTTCTATACGAAAACAAATCCCGCTCGGTACTGCTAATGAAAACGTTTACCCGATGTTGAGGTTGCATCGTGATCCTCTGTTTGCATTGTTGATATTAAAATATGATACCTGATCAACTTAGTTTGAGCCATATATTGCTAAAGTTTTAAGTTTGGCACTTTGAAGAAGGCCAAGAGCTCAAACATGGTTGTTTTGGTGTTATACAGGAATTTTCGATGGAGTTTTGCTGAATACCGGATAAACCCATCGAAAATCCATGTTATGAGTATATTCATTGTGCCCTTCACTATGGTGAGCATGGATAGTGTAACCCGCAACACAGCTGAGGAAGAAAATGCTTTCTTCCTACCCTAATGTTAGGGCAATAAGTTTCTAAAATGGAGTCTATCAGCCAATTCGCTGACTCGCACACAACCAGAGTCTAGGTCGAGGCGTAACATGTTACCCCCCTGCACGCGCTACTTTCGATCCACCAACAGCAGAAAAATGCTCATCATCAGCAGCGCGCCGCCAATGACGCCCGTGATAACCAACCGTTCCCCGAACAATGCCCACGCCAGCAGCGCCGCCACCAATGGATCGAGCATACTCACGATGCTGGCAGCTGTCGCCGAAACTGAGCGTAAACCAGCCTGAAACAGCCAGTACGCCAGCGCCGTCGGCACAAGGCCGAGATAGGCCACCAGCACCCAGCCCTGCGCCGTATGCACCGTCTCAATCCCGCTGACCAGATTGATGACCAGCAGCACAGCAGCGCCCGCGCCAAAGTTGATCGCAGTCACTTGTAGAGGATGATAATCGGATGCCACGAACCGCCCGCACAGAATCATGCCCGCGTAACCTAATGCAGCAATGACCGAGAAAATTGTGCCTAATTGCAGATCGTATCCGGCGTCTTCTGGCGAACCCAAACCGACCAACAAGATGCTGCCGACCAATGCACAAGCCAGCGCGATCAGGATGCGCCGCGTCAGGGTTTCAAATTTCAGCAGTACAGAAACGCCCGTGACCACAAGCGGCGAAATGCAGATGGTGAGCAGGGTGGCAATCGTCACCCCGGTATGGCGGATGGCCGCGAAATATGCCGCCTGTGAGAGCGCCAGCAGCGTCCCACTCAGCAGCATAATTGCCAAATCGCGTCCCCGAACCTTGAACATCTGCCCGCCGAGGACGCGCCAGCAGGCCAACATCAGCAGCGGCGCGGCGATCACCATCCGCGCCAGATTGATAAAGAGTGAAGTCGTTGTGTCAATGCTGTAGATCGTCTGGGTCGCCACGCCGATGGTTCCCCACGTGACCGCCGCCGCTGTCACCAGCCAGAATCCGTTCGGCTGGAATCGATGTAAATGTTGCATGATAAATCTGCCCTTGAATCGCTGAGTTAGATGGAATGATGAAAATGCGAAAACGATCAGCGGGCAGGACGCAAGCTTAAAAAGACCACAGCCGTTTTATTCATGCCGGGTGATGTTGAAGATTGTCGCCTGCCCAATCTCAGGCGGCGACAGGGGGAGATGTGATGTATGAAGTGTTATCAGCCAGAACAAACATCAGGGTTATTTTCCGTGTGGAATCGCTGCCCATCATTGTACGTCAAAGCGCGGTTATTGACGACCGAATGTGCAAAAATTGTACAATGTCGGCGGCAGTTTCCCGTGTTTCCGCTGTGGCGTGACAATCCCGACAACGCGGCGGCAGCTTCCCGCACCGCCGCTGCACACTACGGCGATCCCCGTCTCAACCGCCGACATTGACATTTGCGACATGCCAGCCTCCCGTATTCCCGCCGACAACCCCTACGGCAATTTTGCATAATTTGAATCGCATTTTCTTTTAAATTTTAACTTTATGTTTTTAAATTAAATACCTGTTACATACACATCGGTTAGGGTTCGGGCTTTGGCTTCCGGCAGTACCACCAGTTGAGACTCCTCGCGGTAATCCAGCGCCAGCGTCGTGAACGGCACAATCCGCCCTGCCCAACCTGACATTTCATCCAACGCCGCCTTCACCACCAATGCCTCAATCAATATCC
>JAIOHM010000013.1 GCA_019912965.1 Anaerolineae bacterium | reverse complement strand
GGTGTTGGAAGAACTACGTTTCAGTCCCCCGTAGGGGTTTCGGCTTGCTGCAACGTTTGAACGGGTAGAACCTACCAAGCGCAAGTATCAGTTTCAGTCCCCCGTAGGGGTTTCGGCTTGCTGCAACAGATGTGAAGCAACTACGCAAGCCCGGAGATTACATGTTTCAGTCCCCCGTAGGGGTTTCGGCTTGCTGCAACACCTGAATGCACTTGGTATGGCAAGCGTGATTAAAGTTTCAGTCCCCCGTAGGGGTTTCGGCTCTCTGCAACACTGACTAAATTGCAAACCGTCGTCTATTCCATGAAGTTTCAGTCCCCCGTAGGGGTTTCGGCTCTCTGCAACGCGGTATAACCCTTGCATATTGCGCGATAACCGAAGTTTCAGTCCCCCGTAGGGGTTTCGGCTCTCTGCAACAAATCGACCGGGCCAGCCGCGCGCGAATCACCTGCGGTTTCAGTCCCCCGTAGGGGTTTCGGCTCTCTGCAACAGTTCCCCGCCGTTCTCGGTCGTCAACATCAGTCAGTTTCAGTCCCCCGTAGGGGTTTCGGCTCTCTGCAACAAGCTGGATTTTGACCCGCTGGTGATGTTTTTGAAGGTTTCAGTCCCCCGTAGGGGTTTCGGCTCTCTGCAACGACGAATCAGAGTGTCCCTTCTGGGACGATGACAAGCGTTTCAGTCCCCCGTAGGGGTTTCGGCTCTCTGCAACATGGTAGTGTTCGAGTTTCAGGCCAGCAATGTCCGTTTCAGTCCCCCGTAGGGGTTTCGGCTCTCTGCAACCAAGATGCAACTCCAAACACTCGTCCCGAAACCGAAGTTTCAGTCCCCCGTAGGGGTTTCGGCTCTCTGCAACGATGGCTGGGTTGAACTTTTGGGTTGCCCCACAGACGTTTCAGTCCCCCGTAGGGGTTTCGGCTCTCTGCAACCATCCGCCCATCATGAATGTACGATCATAGAATTCGTTTCAGTCCCCCGTAGGGGTTTCGGCTCTCTGCAACCTGCGGGCATATGAGGGCGAACCAGATAACCCCAAAGTTTCAGTCCCCCGTAGGGGTTTCGGCTCTCTGCAACCGCCGTTGAAATTCACACCCATCATAGGAAATCATAAACACATGCGCGGATTCGTGCAAATTAGTGGCTTTCTCGAGGCTCGTTTTCAAGGCGTCAATCCAAAATCGTGGTCTGTAAACCCACTACTGCCGAAACTCGATTTCTGCTCAAAAAAGTGGGGGAGTTTCGTCAGATGATGTCCCCACTACGCCTCATCGTCGGCAGTTGATGGCCAAATAAGGCGTGCCTGCCCCATGCCGACAGCTGTTCGTAATCCAATTCCGGCATAGTTAGCATAAGCGGCCAATGCCCAAACTGCCCGCCCCCAATATGGATCGGCATTTAGAAGATGATATGTGACCCGCCCCATCCCACCCGTAATTGGGCTATATCCACCTTCGCCAAAATTCACCCGGACACTGTGCATTCGATAGCGGTCAATACCGACGCATTCTTGGGCAAAACGGCGGACATCGGTGTGTAGTTTCACCGAACAGTGCGTATTCCAACGGTCAACCAGTCCTCCAAAAACCCATTCTGGTAGCGGCAGCGGGGTCATAACGCCATGACTGCGAAAAGCCGTTGGGGTCACAAGTTCCAACGTAAAACGGCGTGGGCGGTCACTGGTCAGCATATGCTGCTGAAGCAGTACATCATCGGTTGTTTCGTCAGCCTGTTGGTTTTCGACATGAAAAGCCGCTTCGCCTAGCTGAATAATTGGGTTAGAAGTGATAGCAGCCTTTAATGCAGCTAATGCCTTGCAGGCATCGTCATCTAAACCTACTATGCGGCAATCTACTATCCGTTCTGGTATGAGAATTGGGCGTTTACCCGGCATCGCCGGATCAATGAGTGGTGAAAGCGTAAATGGACGAGGGGCATCACCTTCGGTTAGCCGATTGAGCTGCTCAGGGGCACACTCGCGGATCATGCTCAGAAACCAGTCGCGTACAACTGCCCCACTAAACATGCTGAAATTCGCGGGTTGGGATGGGCGTAAAGAAAGCGTCAATGCACAAATCATGGTCACGTTACAATCAGCCTTCTGTGACTGTCACCCGAACCCACCCCATCGGACGTACTGGGATGCCTTGCTGCCGCACAAGCTGACGGCTCTTGGGGAAAGGAGTCTCTTCATCAAAGCTCGAAGAATTACGAGTCATACGGTAATCGCGTACTAATCGCACAAAATTCCGCCGATCTTCCGTTAGCAGTGTGTTGAACGTTTTGCTGTTCCAACCTGTTCCCCAGCCAATCTGGGCGATGAACTGGTTTTCCCCCAGTTGATTGTAAGTGTCAATCAATTGACGATAGAACCCACGCACAGTTTTGACGTCTTCGCCGGGGCGAAAATAGTCCATTTCCTGTTTTAACCGGATTTCGGCAAAAGCCTTGCCCAGCGCTACGAGATTACCAGGTGCTAACCAATTGGCTTTGCCTGCCCACCCCAATTCCCTAGCAGCATCTTTAAATCCATACTCATCCAGATGAAACTTGGCTTGAGCGGTAATCCCCTCACGCAGCACTTCTACATCAACGACAATCCCGCCGCCTTGCGTTTGTCGAGCAGTGGGATAAATGTCAACTGAGCGAACTCGCAGTGCTTCTAATCCCAACGGCTGGCTGTCACTGATATGAACCGCCCGAAACAGATCAACATTCGGATTTGCACCCATCACATCCCGTTCAACCGTTTGCGCCGCCCATGAACGATTTCTGTTGAGCCGGCTCAGATCAGGCTTGCGATTACGTGCTGCATACAGCCCCCAAACAAAGATCGTTCGCAGTAACCCCTTGATTGAGCTGCCGGGTAAATATGGCTCGGCATAAACCGTTTTAACGAAGGAGCGCAGCTTGTTATGCGTGGGTTCGCCGGGCAACTGATAGTCATATAAGTTGGCCGTTTCCATCTCTGTCAAATTTCCAGACAGCACATCCCCCGGCTTTTGAGACATCCATTGTGTCGATGAGTCGCGTTCATATGCCCATTGTGCAAAACGATCCAAGTTGAGAATATAGGTTGTACCCCGCCATTTGACAAAATCAATATTCAAGGTGAGTTCGCGCCCATCCCCAATATGAATAGGTGTCAAGGCTTCAATTTGGAGTTGATACTCAACCATGTTTCCCCCTTAACCCGATCGGCAGCGCAAATCCACTTCTCCAGACCGTGTACCCACCCGTGAAAGTATCGGGGGTTACATCAGCCAATCCCCCCAGAACATTTCTATTGGGTGGGGTATCTAGAACGCTGCCCATGGTCACCATACGGACTGATTTTCGGCGCAGGTTACTTGCACCGGGTGTCCCCATCCATCCCCGCCGCACATCAAGACTATAGGCAGATCGTTCGCCAAGAGCAGCCTCAGCTTCTTCGGCATTCGTGGGATAGTAGTAGGACAAGGTGACAAACTGATTCGCTGACATAGCATCTGGGAATGTCTGGTTTTGCCACCAATCTTCACGAAAAGTAAACTGACCATAGCCGCTGCTGCGCTCTCCGCCGACGCCATCATCCCCAAGTACATGGAGAATGGTTTTCAGATACTGGTCACACCATTTCCGGTTCAACTCAACGAATCCAACCCATAAACCGCCATCGCCAGCGAATGTCAGTAACCCAGCCCGGTAGATGTTGGCTGCGCTGGTCACGCGATCAATAGCCACACGAGGCACATCACCCACTTGCCACAGCTGAAGATGGCCATCCTGTGCCTGCTGTAAATCCTTATATTGATTCGTGATCTGCTTGAATTCTTGAGCGGTGACGAGCGCGCTCACAGCCTCTAGCTTCTTGAAGTCCGGCACTACACCGGACTCGACATAGGATCGGAATAGGCTCTCGGACAACCAGCGTGCCTTACCCACTCCCTCCAGACGCGTGCGTGTCTCCGTATCCAGTCGTCTCAAAGAGAAAGGGGATGGGTAAAAACGTAGTGGTTGATCGCCCAGTATGATGTATGGAAAACCACCACTGCAAAGAAATGGGGGCTGCCCATTCGTGCAGGCACTGAGCATATCCTCAAGTGCTGGTGTGCCATGCGTCCCGCGCAACGTCAAGCAAATGGCACTGAACAGCGTGTCCGAAGGTGCAAAATCGGTGGATGCTTCAATGCCTACCCCGCGCTGCCCGAAGTGAAATGCCCGATGGGGCTGCAAATGAGCGCAGCGAAGTTCCATTGTTACACCCCAAAAACCTGGTGGATATTATTGAGAAGCGGATCCTTGTCCTGCGAGAAGATGTCAAGGCTGGGATATACACCATCATGGACAGGGATAAGCTGGCTGTATCGCTCACCAAGATCACCAGTCAAGCGCATCGCCAATGAAAGATTCTCAAATGCTACAAGTCCAGACCCGCGCGAACCGCTGCTGCCCAGGTAATCATCTTCTGCAAGCTGCAACATGGTAATCAAATCACCAAACCAAGCAATTTCACTACGTAGATCAGGGACACCATAGAGGGAATATACAAGTCGTGCACCAGCAAAAACTGTGCCGGCTGGAACGCGTTCCATCTGGCGGGGTACAGCCGCACTGGTGATACGGTCAATGGTGGCTTCCCATTTGATCTCGGTGTAGGGCTGATCAGTTCGAGCCGTTTCAAGAGCGGAAGCACTTTCTTTAGACATCATCACATCATGGATGACAAGGCGCGTTGGGTTTGGCACGGCAACATCACCGGTTACACCAAATACACGATACACCGGATCGCTATGAACAATCTGATGCACTTCTGCTTCTGTCTTGCCTTTCACTTCGTCTGCTGTCAGCGAATGAAGTCGAACTGTAGGGTTGCCACGACGTACTGTGAAGTTTTGTGGTGCCCCAGTCGACTTCTCCCACAAGCTTCGCAACTTGCCTCGCAGTGACGATCCCGGAATATAAGGCCGCTGGGTAAGTGGATCGCGGATGACAACATTGTCCAATCCGCCAATTTGAAGCGCCGATGGAGAGCCGCCAATCCGCAGCCCGGTCAGTGCCCGAATATTCATCGTGAGGAAGATACGTCCGTACAGTTTAAGTATTGGGAATTGTTGAGCCATTATTCTATTCCTTTAGTCCCGACCACCGTTGGCTTTGTGATAGGCAAGAATTGCCTCAAAGAAATCCATAAAACGCCGAAAGCGCTTGAATTCGGTATCATCCTTGTCATATCCCTGTGGTATGGGACTAACCACAGCCTGAATCGCGTCAGTCAAGCAGGTTTTGAGGTATTCAACCTGCCGGTGACGAACAGCCTGATAAGCCAGCTTGGGTTGAAGCAGCACCAGTGCTACTCGCTGAGAACTGGCTGGGCTGTTCCATCGAGACTGAATCTTGCGCGCCTCGCCAAAAATATTGCGAATTTGACTGGTCGTCAGTCCATCGCTTTTAGCTAACCGCTGGCCGATGTTCTCTGCCAACATAACCAAGTCCTCTGGGTAATCGTCAAGGATGATATCTTTGATTTTAGGTTCAGCCATTTACTGCCTCCTTAGATGGTTTTAGTCTGAGATCGCAGTTCAAAATCGGCCCAGCGAGCAGCAATACCACATAGACGTGGGTTGGTAGTCACTTGGGTGATCAAATTCTCAATCCGGGACTGATAGGCTGCGTTGCCGCGATTTGCATCCCTCACACGACTGAGTTGATAACATGCACGCCAGACGAACGGGCCAAAACGAAGATCAGCATTTTGATAGCGTCGGCAATCGGCAAGCCACTGGTTATAAATGTTTAAAAGGTTGCGAATGATGGTTTGTTTGTCGTCTTCCGCCTGAAGCGCGATGATTTCGTTTTTGAGATCGCAAAGATGCTGCCAATTCCCTTCGACTTCCCAATTGAAGACTTCATTGAACAAACAGATCGCATTTTTCCCGGCGCGGGATTCTTTGGCATTATCATCCAAAGCGGTCTTCGCCAATTCAGCTACAACGTAGAATGGGAAATGTGCGGGTACAACTTCAATGCCAGCCGAAATGGTCATTGCACCACCACAATACTGCTCAAACAGATTGTGGATGCGTTCGGCCAACACAGGCAGCAATTCCCACTCACCAACAACAAAGAGATCGTCACCACCGCCATAGATCAAATAAAGACTATCAGGCCGTAATGGTTCGCCACCATGCTCTAGTTCCCAACAGATTCGAGGTAAAAAGCCTTCAAAAAAACGGCTCATGGTATTGCTTAGGGCAACCCGGCGCGTGAGGGTTGCATTGGTTAGACGATGGCTAAATGCGCTACCTAAAGAGTCAACATCCATACGAAGAACACCATAGCGAGCGAAGCTGATATCCTGTCCGCGTGTAGCCAGCAGTTCAAAGTTGCGAATGCTGCCTGCATAAACCTGTTCGTCATTACCGTATTTTTTCCGCCACCATGCAGCATCGTCGGCGCTGACACGCGGTGTATGGGCAGCGATAAAGCGTATCCCGTGCACTGCGAGCGGATTAATATCGACCCTGTTGAGCGCAACGATATTTGCGTTGTAGCCGAGATTGCGATTTCGATTGAGTGTATCGGCATCCACCAAACTGCACGTCCATCCGGTCAACTGGTGCAGCAACTGTGGATAGGATTTTTCATGATTGCCCGGCGCTTGGGCGCTAAAGACCAGATAGTGTGGCTCATCCCCCACCCCTGCGAGATCAACTGCCAATTTCTCAAAAGCCTGTTGTTCCCAAGCAATCCAATTGCCATCTGCATTTTGGGCTTCATCAAGTTCGGCTTTCGAACGTGGTTCACGGCGAGAGATCGCACATGCAAATTCCGAGCCGATTCCAAATGGGCTGAATAGACTGTGCCGTTGGTGTCGGAATGGCTGGGTTTTGTGCCGCGTTTCATCGCCTTTGAGTGCGGAATAAACTTTGGCGAGCGCCCCAGCGTTTGATATACCTTCTTTAGAAAGAGGCCGATTCACCAGCACCAAAGACAGATCGCCTTCGAAAGTTTCAAGAAGCGCATCGTTAATCGCTGCTGCGATACCATCTACCTGCGCTTCAGCATCAAGAAGCAGCAAAAACTTGCTGCCGGCAATGTACAGTGCGTTGGTCATCGGCAGATCGCGCTCAGCCAGTATCCGGCGTGCCACGCATTCGGCCAGCAACTGTAGGAAGAAGGAACGACCCCGCACCCCTTTGGTCGCACCATCGGAGGTAATGGTATAGATCACCCGTTGGACGCCGGGAAAATCGCCGACCACCAATTGAAAACCGTCATTCAGACGACTCGCATCGCCCCTGCACGCATGGCTGACCGCGCTCAAGAGTTTGAACTCATGTGAAAGTGAAACACCGGCTTCACCTCGCCATCCGGGAACACCTGCTGTCTCAATGTCAATCAGGGACGCCCATAGATCAAATGCTGTCGCAGGATCGGGCAAGGTATCTGGTCGGCTTAGGTGATGCAAATTCGATCCATAGACCTGTTCCTTAAGCGCCGCAAGGCTTTCCAGCAAGTTCGGTTGAGGGTGGAACGGAAATGGGTGTTCCGCCGGAGCAAGAGTCGCAAAGATGTCGGCAACCCTGCCGTCGCCCGATGGCAAAAGATCGAGGAATGGTGTTAGGTCAAAAGCCGCCTCTGAATGAGGCAGCCCCAATATGGAAAGCACATAATTACAAAGTGCTGTACGAAGGTTTGCAATTTGGAGATTTGTCATTCAGCATATCTCTCCACTGACAGGAAGAAACGGCTATTTGAAACTATGTTGGGTATCTATTCGCTAAAACGAGTTATTGACACACAAACAAGAATGTTTAGCAATCATCAGTTTAACATGATATTATCAATCTCGCTATTTCGTTCAGTCTCATTTTAGTCGTTACAAGTGGTTAATTCTTGGGGGGCAGCCCCTAAATTCAAAAAACGTTTTCAACAAGAATGGTTTTTGAGGAACAACTCAAAAGGAGAATGAGGGAATATGAGCCACATTTTTGTCAGCTATGCTCATGATGACAGTGAGTTCGTCAACAAGTTGGTCAACGACCTCTTGGATCACCGTTATGATGTGTGGCAAGATGCCCTGAATCTGCCCGGCGGCACACGCTGGGAAGATGACATCATGCGAGCCATTGACGAATGCTCGTTTTATGTGGTTGTATGGTCAGCCAATATGGAAGGCTCTGGTTTCAGCCGAAAGGAATTTGAGCGCGCCGATCAGGGCAAGAAAAAGATTATCCCGTTGCTGCTGTCCGGCGATGAAAAACGGATGTGGTCAGAGTTACAGTTGTTGCAATGGATCGACTTCACCCAGCCCTATGAAGATGGGTGGAAGCGTCTCATCCAAGATATTCCCTTACCCCCCACTGTTGTACCACCGCCTGATATCAAAGACACGATCCAACGCGGGGAAATGACTTTCAATGCTGCTCAAAAACTATGGCGGTCAAAGCTAAAGTATCACATTGACGGCAAGAATGATGCTGTTGCACTACTGGTGGAACGTTCAGTACAAGGTATAAACAGCTATCTTGTTGGACGTGAAAAGGACAAACTGCAAAGTCACCCTGCTATTCAAGTGTTTCTGAATTTCACGGGCACATTTGAAAAAGATCGATTTGAGGATTACTTACCCTACATTGTGGCACAACCGCAGCCAATCTGGACGGTACTCGTCCGCGGGCCGATTAAATCAGAAACGCGAGGCTTGGCATACACAATGCCTTATGATCGCGCTGTTTGGGATACCGCATTAAAGGTCATCTGGCGAGCCGTAGCAATAGCCGGAACAGAACGGATTCCGATTCATCTGTATGCGAACGCGCCAGTTGCGCTTGCGGCAGCATTTTGCGGTGCAGAGCATTTTCGGCGGGGTCTATGGATTTATCAGCTCAACATGACGCCGGGGATTGAGGCCAAAGATCGCTACTTCCTGACCTATCACAATGGTCAGTAACAGCAAAAAACTACGGGCACAACTGCGGCAGCCGAGAATCCAAAACACCTCGTTTGGGGTGTTTTGGTTACTTGAATAACCTATCACGACAAACAGGCCATCATTTCTGTCAGCGCATTTAACCCCTCTTTGACCCGGCTCACTGTCCAGCCCATCTGCCCGGCCAGCCATGCATACAGCGCTTCACCATACAGCGGTGTACGCGGTGCATCGGCACAAACGTCCCAGAAACGCTCTGGTTGCAGCGCCACCCGTTCCAGAAACAGCAGATGTTCCATATCGCGCGTCCAGCCGCCGAGTGCCTGTCGGCGCTCGACCCGTTCTTCGGTATCCCGCCGGGCCACCACACTGGTCTGGTAGCAGTCGATCCCGTATTCATGCTGAAAGGCTTTGTTCCGCACGCCGCCCAATGTGATATAAGTCTTTGTATTCATAATGCCTTCCTACCAATCCAGCACCACACCCCCGGCAGCACGGCCATAGGTGACGCCGTACAGCGCCAGTGCCAGCGCGATCACGGTATCGTCATGCCCGCCGTCCGGCGCGTTGTAGCGGAAACTGCCACTCGGCAGCCGTTCCATCTCATAGGCTTGCAGCTCGGCCACCTGCACCCGGTCGTTGAGCAGCGTGATCTGCTGCCGTTCAATTGCACCGGCAAGGGTCTCAATCAACGGCGGTTTGCTCTGGGCGGTGGTGTAGAAGGGTCGCACCGGCAGCCCTTCGGCTTGTAACGCCTCGATATTGGGATCGCCGATGCTGTTGGCCTCGGCCCAGATCACACGCGGCTTCCAGCGTTCATACAGCATCACCAGCCGCTTGCGCTGCAATGCCCAGCCGACCTGGTTGAACCGATCCATGTCTACCTGCTGCTGCGTCTTGCGGTCGATCACTGAACACACCGTGAAGTCGTTGCTCTTGCCCCAATCCACACCCATCGAGAAATCGCCTTCATACGGCTGGCTCACATCGGCCGTCGATACGTTCAACACGCCCCGGAATACACCACCCGCATCCGGGATAAACTCAGCGCCGTATTCCTGCCGGAACAGCCGATCCGGCAGTGACAGCCGGGCTTCCTCAAACTCGCCAGCCGGAAGCATCGGGTTGTACCAACTGGGGAAGTTCCATGATTTGTAGTCAGGGAACAGCGGATCATTGCCGCGCACGAACAGTTCCCAGAACCAGTTGTGCCCACGCGGCGTGGACAGAAACAAGGCCCGACCGCGTTTGTCGGTCAGCGCCGGACGGATGACCGCCGGCCACATCTCGGCATCCCGGATCATGGCAGCCTCGTCGATGATCGCCAGCCCCGGCGCACCGCCGCGGGCGGTATCGGCAGACTCACCGCTCCAGATCGTGAGCGCCGTGCCATTGCCAAATTCCATGATGCGCTCGGCAGAGTTGGCCCAACTGGCATACGGCCCGAAGGCCTTGCGAAAGTCGCGCCAGATCGCCGAGGCCATCTTGTAGGTCGGCGAGAACCACCACACATCGGTCTGGTGCTTGAACAGGGCTTCGGCAGCCGCCACCTTGCCGAACAGCGTCTTGCCCCACCGGCGGCCACACGCCACCACATGGAAGCGGGCGGGATGCCGGTAGAGCGCGCGCTGACCACCCTTGTGCGGTTTAATCAGTTGCAGGGAATGGGTCTGTGCCAATGCCGGTATCCTCGTCCTCGCCCAACGGATCGACCCACTCAATCTTGAGCGGCCCGCCGTCCTTGCCCGTGTGCTGTCCCTGCGAGATGCGCCCCGGCAAGCCGATGGTGAGCCGGGCGAACTCGGCGAGGTCGCGCCGCCACTGCGTCAGTTCGCGCAGCCCTTCGATATTGACCTCGACCAGCACGATCTCGACTTCTTTGCCATCGGCGTCCTTCTTGCGGGTGGTCTTGCGTTGGGTTTCATGCAGCTGCACCCGTTCCATAACGGCATCGAACTTCGCCAGCAAGGCATCGGCGTGGGCCACTTCCTGCTGCAGCAGCTTGCGCCGCCGACTGAGCAGTTGTTCCTCGAACTCGGCATTCAGCCGGGCATCCAGATCGCGGTCATAGGCGTCAGCACGCGCTACCCAGTTATAGGCGGCTGACCAGCGTTCGATTTGTCGATCATATGCCGCAGTCTTACCGCATCTGTTCCGCACCTTGACCAGCGAACGCTCTGCGCCCAGATCGCGATAAAAGCAGAAGGCATGGTACGCCTTTGCGGTTTCGGTTGGCTGACGCAGCCAGGGTTGGACAGGATTCACGATGGTCGATTGATCCCCATAAATGGCTTTTTGCTGCCTTGATTGTAGGAGGTTTCAAAACGGCATTTGTGCGCTTAGCTGTTAGATGCTAAGCGCGGTTCAAGCCCCATCGCGGCCAGCCGTTCGAGGATGACCGCCACAAACACCGGACTGATTTCCATCCCGTACACCAGCCGGCCCAACTGCTCGCCCGCCACATGCTGTGTCCCGCTGCCAGAGAACGGCTCGTAACAGATATCCCCCGGCTGGGTGTGCTGCAGCATCGGTCGCGCAAACAACTCGACGGGCTTGGAGGTCGGGTGATCGGTCGATGTGCCCGGCTTGAGGGTCGGCACTTGCCACACGGTCGGCGGGTAATCCTCGGACAGCCGGCGCGGTTTCTCGCCCTTCACCCAGCCAAAGAAACACGGCTCGTGCTGCCACATGTACCACGACCGGGTGAGGATCGGGCGATCTTTCACCCAAATGATCTGCTGGTGGACGAACGCCCCGTGTTTTGCCCATGCCCGTTCCAGCATGGATTGGTTGCGGCTGGCGTGCCAGCAGTACCAGGCGGCGTTCTTGCGAATGGCTTGGTGGATGGCGACGGCGATGAAGCCCTCATAGAATTCCTCGCCCTGCGAAGCGTTGTCCCAGTCGTGGTAGTCGTCGCTCCAGTCCTTGTTCTTCCGCTCGGCAGGCTCGTTCCACTTGTGGGGATGGTTCGTGCCGTCGTAGTCCACCAGATACGGCGGGTCGGTGGCGAAGAGTGCGGCTTGCTGGTGGTTCATCAGGCGGGCAACGTGTTCGGCGTTGGTGCTATCCCCGCACAGCAAGCGATGCTCGCCCTCGGCGGTCTTGCTTGGGATGATCCACAGCTGGCCGGGTTCAGTTCCCCACTTGGCGCGCAGTTCGTCACCGCGATCCGGCTGCGCGCCAGCATCCTCGGGTGGATCGGCGATCTGTTCCAGCACCTGGGCGATCAGGCGGTCGAGGCTCTTGTTGTCGTAACCGGTCGCCACCAGCATGACCGGATCGGCAGCCGCGATTTCCTGCAAATACTCGGCCAGCAGTTTGTCGTCGGTGACGGCTTGCCGGGCCAGCTGGTTGTCGGCGATGGCAAACGCCTTCGCTTCCATCTCGTCGAGATGCGACACGTCGATGTAGGGAACATGCCACTCGTTCCCATCCACGACGATATTGGACGGCGGCCAGACGCGGTCGAGATCAGGTTTCGCCCCCTGCTCGCGGATGAGCAGCAGCGCTTTGAAGGTGTGGTTGCCTGCCATGATGATGCCATCCTGCCAGACGCGCAGGGCATTGTTGAAGCCGAAGCGGCGGATGCTGCGGGCGATGCCCTCGATATCGTTGTGGTTGTAGTTGTCTGTCCACTCGTGGAGCGACGACAGCGGAATCGTGTGGGTCAAATCGGAGACCATAAAGAACGCCTTTCAGTTGCAAAATGCTGAGACTTCGAAGTAGAGTCATTGCAGCACCATGCGACGGCTGGTCGTTATGGTGACAGGTCGGTGTGGGGCGGCTATACCCCACATCGACCGCCGGACATTTTCAGATTAGCAGCTTTCAAAAGGGCATTTGTCAGGGGTTGGGTGTGAGGTCAAAGTCGACGAGGAACAGCTGCTTTCTATTGACGTGCTTAACCACATATCCGCTACCTGCAACAATCACTGTCTAGATGATAAACACATCCAATAATTACTTGCAATATATCGGATTTTTAGTTAGGATATAATAAGGGTGGCGAGTTAAATCCAGCCAATCATACCCCTACACGGTCAACCACTCTCCTCCAACCCACCAACCCCACGCATAGATGCGCCTCAAAGACTCGTTAGCCGCATCCGAAAGCGGATTCACAACATGCAAAAGATCGTACTGACAATACGTGCGTTTGTGTTCAACCAAGGGGCATTCATGATGAACCGATTTTGGAGTGTACTGAGGATCGACACGTTTCCCCGATTTTTGATCTACATCGCGCTTCTAGCCATTACCTTCATTGCAGAGGCTGCATTCAACCGAGCCGTTCCTGAACTGAATGCGCTGGCTCAGCTCGTCGGACTTGCAGGGCGGATCATCTCTATCGTCTTGGTCGTAGATCTGCTTTTTGCAATGCTGCTCTGGCTCGTTCAGGGGCAAACGCCACCAACCATACCACTGCCAGGACAGGCCGTGCGCGCAGGTGGAGCGTTTTTTGGTGGTATCGCTTTGTTTGCCATCCTCACCCTTTGGATCGGAACGAGCATTGCAAACGCCAGAGTGCTCCTCTTCATTGTGGCTTATTTATCCTCGCTCTTCAGCATTTTCGTCGTTCGTCAACTTTGGCAGCAGGAGGCTTTCCTTATGACCAACAACACGCAACGGGACGGCTCATCGGGTAATAACGTAACGCCAGCCGCACCGCAGTACAGTTTGGCGCGGGTGCTGATTACCTTCGTGGTGGTCGGCATTACCTTCCTGGCGCTGATCGCCATCACCCAGAGTCCGGCTCCAGAAAAAGCTGACGTAACCAACCAGATATTGACAGCCGTTCTACCCCTATTTGGAACATGGATCGGCACAATCATGGCCTTCTATTACACCAAAGACAATCTGGACGCGGCCAACCGCAATGTCAATCAACTGGTGAACAAAATCATTTCACCAGATGAGAAATTACAGGCAACAGCCGCGCGCGACAAAATGATCCTGTACGGGCAGATGTATATTGTGCGTGAAGGAGCCAACGACAAACTGCTGGCGAAACTGAAGGAAATGGATGACGAGGCAGCCAAGGCAGGATCCAAAAATAAGTGGAATCGCATTCCAGTCCTGAACCAGAATGATCAGCCCGTTTATGTCGTGCATCGCAGCCTCATCAACGAATTTCTCGCGGCAAAAGCGCAAGAAAACCCACCGCCCAATCTTGCGGACTTGACCTTCAAAGACCTGCATACCCATAAGGATTTCGTGGATCGGAAGCTGCTGGACACCACCTTCCGCACGGTGAAAGTAGGCGACAGCCTGGCGTCGGCCAAGAAGCTGCTGGACGAGTGGAAAGACCGAAACTGTCAGGATGTTTTCGTGACCAGCGATGGCACTGATCAGGGCAAAGTGATCGGATGGATCACCAATGTTGTTATCCAGGAGGCTGCCACGATTCAGCAGACTACCTGAGAATAGTTGCAATGGATAAATGATTCTCTTCATACGCGATGATGTCGCACACAAGGTGGTGCATACATGATTCCCGATACATCTGTTGAGACACATCCCCCGGTGGATATTCGTGCGCTCAATTACTTTCTCCAGAGCATCGGTTCATATCACCCTGAATTGACCTATGGCCCGAAATCGGGCGAGCCGCTGTATCACTATACTGACCTGAATGGACTGCTCGGTATCGTCAAGACTCATGATCTGTGGCTGACCCATCTGCGTTACTCAAACGACGAAGAAGAACTCACACTCGGTTATAAGACCGCGAAAGCTGTTATTGCCCAGGAACGCAGCTTGTTGAACGCTGAGGAACATGCGGATAAGCTCGCTTATCTGGATGCCCTCAGCCAGTGGCTTGAAACCCCGACCAGTGCAGGGGTCTATATTTGCTGCTTCTGCATGGCTGATGATCAGTTGAGCCAGTGGCGAAGCTACGGTGCGAACGGCACGGGAGTCAGCGTTCAGATTAATTGGGAAGCTTTCCGCTATGTGGCTGGGCCTGACTCACCGCAGGGGGGATTGATGCGATTGTGGCCAGTCTTCTATGATCCCCAAACCCATGAACGAATTTTAAAAACTGCGATTACTATCGCCTTCGAGCAGCCATCCAATCCCACATCGACACCGGCGGAGCGAGCACGTCAGGCAGCCGATTTCATCGAGTTCTTCATCCCAACCTTCAAGAATCAGGGATTCGAGGAAGAACGGGAGTATCGACTGATCTTCACACCTTCAGAGGATTATCTGGAGAAGCTGCAGTTCCGGGTCGGCAGGGGAATGCTGATCCCTTACTACAGTTTGAAGGAGTTAAGCAACGATCTTCCGGCGGGCAAATTGCCCATCAAAGGACTGCGCGTTGGCCCAAGTACGGCCAAACTACTCAATGCCGAGAGCGTACAAATGCTGCTAAAACGCTTTGGCTACGAGGATGTGAAGGTCGACATGTCCAATACACCCTATCGGGGTTGACGCTGCTCGCGGATGAGCAGAAGGGCATTGTCAGTTTAGGTCGGGGTCGTCCGGCTCATCGGTGTCGAAGTCAACGATGAACAGCTTCGGCAGCCGGTGACTGGTTG
This sequence comes from Anaerolineae bacterium, assembly GCA_019912965.1. Lineage (GTDB taxonomy): Bacteria > Chloroflexota > Anaerolineae > Aggregatilineales > Phototrophicaceae > CFX2. The sequence goes on along the minus strand of JAIOHM010000013.1, from coordinate 23,887 downwards.
CGCTCAGCCGTGTCCGTGACCCACCGATGCGAAGCTGCGTGTTCTCTGGCGTGAAGCCGACGATGGACAGATAGGCGGCGAGGTTGTGCTGCACCTCGGTCAGCCACCATGCAGCGCGAACGTACTGGATGCCGACCAGCATGTTGCCGCGATACAAGCGGTAATGGACAAAACCCTTGTCAGGGCAGATGTATTCCAAGCGCCATCCCCGCCGCACAAGAGCATCCCCATACACCATCCGACGGATCAGGCGTTCCAGCCGCTTCGCCACGCGTTCGTCGTAGAGTACCGTCAATGGAGTCGCACTAGCCATTCATTTTCACCGCGCGGAGAATTTTCATTTTGTGTTGAGCCTCAATCGCCGCCGAATGACGACATACTTTTGCCCATCCTCATCTACCACCAGTGATGTGCCCATACTTCGGCTCGGCGGCTTGGTTTCGTCGGTCGCGACCATCTCAATCCGCACGCGGCCCGTGTGGATGACAGCTGGTGGAAGCCCACGCTGTACCCGTGCCACGATGCACTTGCCCCGGCGGTCGCGCACTGGATCGCACTGCATATCGATTAGCACCGGATCGGTCGAGGCATTGCCCAGATAGTGATAGCGGGTCATGGTTATTCGTCCTCATCTGGCTCATAGCGCATCGACTTGCCTACCAAATTGAAAGTGCTAACTGCAGACTCGCGGGCAATTGTCTGAATTTGCGAAACGGTCACTTTTGGCGAGGCCAGCGATAACCCAGATAGGATTTTGGTCAACGCTGCCGTAACCGCCTGTGTCAGCCGATCCTCAAACTCATCCATGCTCTCCGGTGCAAGGCTCACTGTCTCGCGGAAATTGGGCAGGGTGAAATCCTTGCCCATCTTCTTCTTCCGCATCATCAGCAGTGCTTCAGTGATGATGGCCCGGTCAGATGCACCGTCCTGCGACCGGGCATAATCCAGAAATTCAATTGCTTCCTTCTCGCCCTTGTAGCGGTCGTTTAACACCGCCTGCATCCGCCGCATATGCGGTTTCGCCCGCGGATTCTGACTAGCCATTGCCGATCTCCGCTTCAACCCATTGCCGCATAATTTCATCACCACCGATCAGATTGGCCCACTGGATGTTCTCGATAGCGATGGCTTCCTCAACCGTTTCGTGGTTGTAGAGTTCCTTCTTGAACCGCTCGAAGTAGTTGTGCATGCCACCGCCGCTGCATACGATCAGCCTGAAGGGACGTCCGCCTGCCATCGAACCGTTGTAAGCTTTGAAGGTGGGTTCGATCAGAATCGCCTCGGCCATCATGACCTCGTTCCGCACATCAACTGGCTTATTGCTCAAGGTGATAAACCCGGTACGGATGCCCTCGCTCAACATCTTCGGCGTCAGGTTCGGCCCCATCCCGCGAAACTCTTTTCGTTCCTGCAGCAGGATTTCGCGCAGCCCCTCTTCAACATGCACCACGCCAAATTCAATCGTTGGACTCTGTCGTTGGTTATACAGCGGCACGAACATGAGCTTGCCGTTGCCGTCGTAGTCCACCTGCAAGCGGCTCATCGAACTGACACCGCCGCCGACATCATGCAGCATGACCATATCGCCGGGTTTAAAATCGTACTTGTTGTAAACCAGATCTTCTCCCGTACCGCCACAAGCCCAAGCGACCGCGCCACCCACCGGCTCGTCCCAAGGCAGGATTTCCCGCACGACAAACCGCACCGTCTTGCCATCCATTGTTTCAACCACATGCGGCCCCAATGTCAATTCCATCATCAACTGACGCTGACCGATGGACTTCATCGGATGAGCCAGTGCCAGTACGATATTCTCGTGCCCATTTGGGAACATCCGCAGCAGATTGGCGGCCACCACCTTGCCCCAATACAGGTTGTACTCATACTTGATGTCATCAGTCATAACCGTCGGTGTGCCGTAGTTGCTGGCATAATCCCCGGCAGCCACATACATCATGCGCCGTTCTATTTTCTCGCCTTTGGGTGCTTTCTTGCGTTCCCGCACCCCAAACAGCAGCGTGTTGGAAAAGCGCTGCTTGCTGTACTGGGCGCGACGACACGTTTGCTCCCACTGCGATTCGTCAATGACGGTGATACGGTTTGCCATTATGGTACGATCTGCCGGGCGTCCAGCCTTCTGCTGCTTCCAGTTCGCATTTCCCCAATCGGCATCCACCAACTCAACGTCCTCTCCAAAACGTGCCTTCAGCCGTTCGAGGTATTCGAGCTGCTCGTGTGTCAATTGACCCGCGGACTGGTCAACCAACTCATCAGTGACGCTCTTTTTGCCTTTCGATTTTCGGATGCTAAAGCCTGCCATTTTGTCCCTCTTTCCAAGCGTGTATCACGGGTTATCACATTTGTATCACGCGTTATACGCCTGAATAAACTGTCGTAAATTTGCAGCCATCCTCACCACATCGGCAGTTGGCACACGCCCACTGCCAGTTCCCGATTGATCCGCTGCCGCACTCGGCGCTGGCCGTTGTAGCAGCGGTTGCAGATGTTTCGCAGCCACCGCGCTTCGTCGGTGTAGGCATCCCGCGCAGCATTGAACTTCCACAGCGGCAGCTCGCGTTGGCAGCACTTGCAGCGTTTGGTTTGACCATCCATTGCCCACTACCCCCGGCTTACTCGCCCACGGTCAACCCGATACGTTACCATCACGCCATCTCCGGTTCTTGTAAACGAAGTGGGCGTTGCGATTCTTCCGCCATGAAATGTGCGACGGATGGCCCGTCAGCGGGTGCAGTCCCAGCAGGATCGCCCGCTTGCGCGCTTCCCGTGCCCGTTTGCTCTTCTGTCCCCGGCGAATCTTCTTTGGGTAATTCCGGCGCGGCATTCGCTTGTTCCTTTCGGTAGTTCTCAATAAGGGTTTTCAGGTGGGCGATTTCTTCCGGCGTCAGCACCCGCTGGCCGACCTGTGCGTAACTTCGCACCGGCGGATAGGGAATGCCGACAAACTTCTCGCGGGCTTCAAATTGCGTCAGCTTCCAAAGCGCCTCAACCGCATGGTCATTCGGCGACGAGACATGGGCGAACCGCCGACCCGCTGGCAGCTTATGCACAGCGCCATCCGGGACGCCATAGCTCAGAATCCAGCACGCGGCAGCTTGACCTGGTGCTTGCAAAAGCCGGATGTGGCTGGGGGTGGTATCGAACAGCGTCGCCATCAGATGTGACTCAAATCCACGCTGCGTTCGGCAGCATTCAGCCACTTGGCGAGGGTCTTCTCGAAAAACAGCGTGACCGTGCCGGTTGGGCCGTTGCGATGTTTGGCACAGATGATCTCGCCCATGTTGGGGAACTCGGTCACCTCGTTGTAGACCTCATCCCGGTAGGTGAACAGCACCACATCGGCATCCGATTCCAGCTGCCCACTGTCGCGCAGATCGCTCAGGATGGGCCGTTTGTCGGCCCGTGCTTCCAGTGCCCGGTTGAGCGAGCACACCGCCAGCACCGGCACATCGAACTCACGGGCGATCTGCTTCAGGTGTCGGCTGATATAGCTGATTTCGGCCACCCGCTTCTCTGCCCCATAATCGGCATCCGCTTCCATCAACTGCACGTAGTCCACCACCACCAGATCGAGCGGGCCACCCTGCCGCACCAGCTTCTGCAATTCGGTGCGTACCCACAGCGGTGACAGTGACGAACGCTCATCTACAAATAGTTGGTAAGGGGCGATCTCCCCCGACGCCTTCACAAACTTCGACCAACCGGCTGTGCCAATCGTGCCCAAACGCAGTGCCTGCACGTTCAGCCCGGCTTGCATCGAGATCGCCCGCTGGGCCACTTGTTCGGCGTTCATCTCCAGTGAGAACAGCGCGATGCGCTTTTGAGGATCGGCTCTGAGGATGTTGAAGATCGTCGACAGGGCCAAGGCGGTTTTGCCCATCCCCGGTCGGCCACCCAGCAGGATCAGGTCGGTTTTGTGAAGCCCACCCAGCAGGCTGTCGAGGCTAGTGAATCCCGTCGGCAGTCCCGGCATCTGGCCGTTGGTCAGCCGATTCTCGACCTTGTCGAAGTAGTCGCGGACGATCTCGAAGAACGGGCGCGTCCCACGCTGATCCGACAATTCAGCAGCATCGTTCAGCCTGGTGTATGCCCCCTTGATCACGTCCTCCAGCGTCACATCCAGATTCAATGCCAGCGCCTTGATCTCATCGGCGGCGGCCATCAGGCGGCGGCGATGGGCGGTTCGCAGCACCAAACGGCTGTAGACCTCAGCATGGACAGCCGACGGCGTGTTGTTGATGAGCTGCGTCAGGTACGCTGGCCCGCCGATTTCATCCAGCCGTCCCATATCGCGCAGTTCGCTCACCACCACCAGATAATCCAGTGGCTCACCGCGCTGGTACAGCCGGGTGAAAGCTTCCCAGATGTAGCGGTGGCGGACGATGAAAAAGTCCTCGGCTTTGAGCAGGGCAGCCACCAGTGCATAGGCTGCCGGGTATGCCAGCACCGCGCCGAGTGTGGCTTCTTCGGCCTCTTGGTTGAGTGGGGCCATCGTCGCGCCCCATGCGTGGAATTGGTCACTCATGATGTCGGTTGCTCCCAAACAGGTCGGATGGTCTTGCGGGCTTCAGCCAGTGCGGTTTGCTCTGCTGCGGTCAAGGGTTGGACAACGGGCGGCGGCGAGGCAGCAGCCGGGGCGGGCTTGCGGTCGGGTTTGTAGGTTTGCAGGAATTTCAGGAAAGCCGTGCCGAACTTGTCGCGTGCCAGCGGGACGGCAGTGTCGGCGTGCGCCGCCCGCCAGCTTTTCACGAACGCTGGGATTGCCCGTGCCAGTTTCTCTTCGAGGTCGCGCGTCCAGCCGTCGGTGAAGTGCTGCTGGTAGACCGTCTGGAAATTGGCTCTGGCGGTTTTGGCGAGGCCGTTGATGCGTCCGCGGGTGCTCTTGTCCTCGATGGCGGTGTGCTCGATGCCGAACAGATCCCGGCAGATGGCTTCGAAGGCAAGATCGCGCCCCAACTCGGCTTTTGCGAATGCTGCCAGTGCCTGGAAGAATGCACTGATCCAGTCCGGTGACGCCCCCGCGCCGTTAGGCGCAGGTATTGGACTGGAATCAAGTTGAGTCTTTTTGGAATCAAGTTCAATACTGGAATCAAGTTCTGGCCTGTCCGGTCGATGATCGACGCCACCGACGGTCGATGGCGTCGATGGTCGATGGCGTAGGCCATCGGGTATCTTCGATGGCTGATCCGGTCGGCCATCGGCGTCAATCGGATTGTCATCATCCGCGCCGATGTAGAGCATCGGGTACGCCTTGCCATCTACCACCAGCTTCCCGGTTGGGCGGTAGTATTCAGCCTGATCGAGGTTCTTTTTCTGGGCGAGGGCAGCCGGTTGCAGTTTGCGCCATTCGGGGCGGATGTAATCCTTCAGTTCTTCCAGCGCGCCCAACTCGACCAATAACGTGCGGGCTTCGGCGCAGGTATTGCGATTCCACCCGGTATCGGTTTGTAGCCCACGACTGGACGGCCATGCTACGCCTTCGTTGTTCATGCGCGCCACATAACACCAGTACACCGCCAACGCTGCTGGTGCTTTCCGCAGGTGTTTGAGGGCTGCTGTGCTTTTGCCGTGAATTGTCCTGCTCATGCTTCAATCACCTCATAGACTGTAAAAAACCTTCCCAGCGGGACTGGCGAGATGGCAGGCGAAATCCCCGACGCAGCCTGCCCGTAGACCACGCGCAGCCCCGGCATCTCGTTTGGCGATCTGCGCGTGATCAACCATGTTCACTCAACTGCCTCGAGCGGCAGCCAGTCGAGGAGCGTGTCGCGTACCTCGCGCTCAATCCGCAGGGCCGTCTGCACCAGCGGGTCGCGTAGCGCCTCACCAGCTGCGGTCAAGGCAATCAGGATCGCCCGGCGGTCGTCCGGGTGTTTCTGCCGCTGGATCAGGCCGCGCTGCTCCAGCCGATCCAGCAGCGGTGTGAACGAGGTCGGGCGAAAGCCGGCTGCCTCGGCCAGCTTGCTGGGCATCAGGTCGCCCTGCTGGTAGAGGATCATCAGGACGTGCAGGTCGTTGATGTTCAAGCCGTGCTGATCACACAGCGGCGCGAACTGTTCTTCGATGTGGTCTTTCAGCTTCCATGCGTGGACATAGATCATCATGTGGGGTCACTTTCTGCTCGTGAGTCGGTTGGGATGAACAGGTCGCCTAAAGGACGGATGCTGACCGTCACCTCGGGCGGCGTCGGGGTGGCCGGCAGCCACTTGTAACCGGGCTTGCCGAACGCCTTGTTCAGTTCAATCCGGTTGAGTTCTTCTTTCACCCGGATGAACGCCACCTCGCCTTTGGCCTTCAGCGCCGCCAGCATCTGCGTGTCGTCGTACTTCCAGGTCTGCGGCTTGCGCTTGATCTCAAGGCTGGGATGCGGATGGAAGTCGCCATCCTCGAGGGCGGCAGCACGGGCGGCTGCCGTGATCCGGGCTTTCAGGTCGGCCAGCACCTGCTTCTGGGCTTCGATAGCCACTTCATACGGCTGGATGTACAGCTCGTGAAACCGTTCGCACATCAACTCGGTCAGTGCCAGCCGCTGCTCGGCGGCAGCGTAGGCCAGCAGTGCCGCCGGATAATCGAAGGGTGGTTCGGCTTCGGTTGCCAGGTCGCTTGCGGTCACGGTCTGCGGGGCAGCATCTGCCACCCCACCGTTCCGCACCTTGTCGTCAATGGGGTCGTTCATCACTCGCACGCCTCGTCTAGTATCCGGTCGAAGTCGTAATCGTCCCGTGCGGCGCGGATGAAGGCTTTCAGGGCAATCAGCAGCGTTTCTTCTGCTGTCGGCGCGCGCGGCGGTGTCGGTGGTGTCGGCTGCAACCGCTGCTGCTCGGCGCGCCGTGCCTGCGCTGCCCGGATGTCGGCGATCCGCTCGGCTTCGTGGGCATAACCCGCGTTCACCGCATCGATGGCATCCGCCAGCTTCGCCTGCACCGGCAGCCAGTTCCCACCCTCAAGCAGTTGGGCATGGGTGTCCACGTCCTGCCACAGGTTGTCCCAGTAGATCGCATCCTCGAAGGCCTCGGCATCCGCTTCCGGCAGGCGGCGGATCACCCGCAGGGTGAAACGCACCCGGTCGGGATGCGCCTCGATCCAGTCCTTCGTCTCCTCGTCCCATACCTTGTTGGACTTGGCAGCATTCCAGATCTCGTAGTGCCGCAGCTGCACGATCACCCCGTCCAGATCGACTTCGCCGCGATCCGGCAGCGGAATAGCGATGCCCAGAAAATCGAGGGCGGTTTGCAGCTGTTTGGCATTGCGGGCGTCTCGTGCAGCGTGTTCAGCCTGCTGGCGCATGGCTGCCTCGACCGCCCGTTTATCCTGCTCGGCCTGTACCTGCTGTTGGGCTTGGCGGATGGGCATCTGCCAGGTCGGAAAAGTCGTGTTCCCGGTCATGTTCGCTCCTCATGTCGTCACTACAGGCAGGGATAGTCCTGCCGATCGGTTTAAGCGGGCAGCCCTTCGGCTGCGAACTGTTCCTGATTGCGCTTCACCTGTGCCGCCACCAGCCGGGCGGCTTCGTCCAGGCTCTTGCAGGCGGCGAATGCCCCCTCGGTTTTCAGCTGGTTGCAGGTGGTAAAACGCTCCTTCGAATCGGACTTGTAGTAATCGCCCGCTTTGGCAATCACCTGATTCCAGTCCCATGCCGCTGGCTGCGGTGGTTGGCCGTAACGTGGCTGCTGTTTCTTCGGCGTGGCGGGCTGCGTGTTGACGATCTCCCCCGTTTCCGGGTCAACCACTGGCAGGGGTGGTGGCTGCTGCTGGCGTGTCTCGCGCCCCGATTCTTCTGCCTCACCGGTGGTGATGAGGAAGGTCTTCATGAAGAAATATTTGAGGGCAGCGGCTGCTGCTTTGTTGAAGCCCTTGTCGCTTTGATCCAGCGACTCGTTGAACCAGCGCGCCGTCAGCATTTCGCCGGTATCGCCGCAGGCCAGCGTGATCTCGAACTCGCAGATCGTGCGCCACTGCTGCCCGCCGCTCTGGGTTTTGCACTCCATCTGGCGGTAGGAAACCATGCTGGTAATGACGGCCAGATTGACCTTTGTCAGTGCCGCACGCACGGACTCCACGATATCGGTATCGGTAGCGAACTTGTACTTCGGCTGCGTGCCGCGCTTGGGCACGCGGGTCATCTCGCTTGTCACTTTGGCGATCTTCCCGTACAGCCGGGCTTTCGGGCTGCTGACCATGTTCTCGCTCATGTCCTGACCTTTCACGGGTTGAAAAGGGGCGACAGCACACCGCCCCTGCGTTCGTTTGCTGCTGGCCGGTTAGTCGGCGGGGTGATCCTCAAACCCCGCTGCAAAAGGCATTGGATCGGCGCTGTCGTCATCCATCTCGATGACGACCATCTGGCTGATTTCCAGTTCGGCCAGCGGCGCTTCTGCGGTGTTCACCGTGCCCCACTTCACTTCGCCGTCGATGAACTCGTTCAGCAGGCTGTCGGCCAGCAGTTCATCCACCGCCCGCATGTGCCGGAAGATCGGGCTGCTCGCCAGTGCCCGCTTTACCCGCCCCTCGCCGCTGAGGGCATTCCCCTCAAAGTCCGTCCAGTCCATGCCTTCCAGATCGCTCAGCAGATCGCCGCTGAGCACCATCACCAGCTCGTGCCGGCAGGTGGTTTCAAGGGCTTCTGCGCCGTCAGTGTCGAACTCTTCCGGCGGGATGGTGGCGGTGATCGACACGTCATAGCGGGTGTTCTCGAAGTTCCCCCGGTTGACCGTGCGTCCCATGCTGATCGTCACAGTTTTCACTTCCATGATTCGTGCTCCTCTAATGCGCTGAATAACTGGCCTACCCGCCGTCGGTCGAACGGGGCAGGAAGGCAATCGGCTTCTTGAAGGCAATTTCGCGGTAGGCGTAAAAGGCTGCCGCATTCCATATTGGTTCGGGTGTGACGGTTTCGTTGAGGCCCACCCGGTGGTACTGCCCGGCTTCCCATGCAATCCCGCACCGGGTCACCGTGCCGTCCGACCACCATGTGTATTCCCAATCCGCACCCCGCTGAAGGGCTTGGCCGATCGGTACACGTTCGCTCATAGGACTCCTTCCTCGATTTGGAATTCTTCAATCGACTTGTCCGGCTCATCTTTCGGGACATCGATGGGGTACACCCTGATGTCCCGCTGGGTGTCTTCTTCGGGGTTGAACGGCGGCTCTTCGATGATGGGCGTCGGCGCGACGATCTTCAGCGGCGGCGGGAACTTCGCCAGCACCTCGGTCTGCGACAGCCAGCGCCGCATCACCACGCCCCCGGCGCGCATCTGGATTTCGTAGCTGCGCGGCAGCGGTTTGGCCGGGTCACGCGAACCCATCGGCAGTTCGCACCGGGTGGCGATGATTTCCACGCTGGCCGCTTGCCCAAACCACTGCGCCTCGGCGCGCCAGCCGATGGGATACAGCTGCGGCTCGTTCTGCCAGCGAACCGGCGCTTTGATCTCATCCGCCAGCAATAGCCGCAGTACCAGATGCTGGCGTTTGTTCGCCAGTCCACCCCGCCGTCCGTTCCGCCGATAATTCCCGCTCATCTCAATTCGCTCCGATCACCATGAGGGATAACGAGAGGGTTTCGCCGCGCTTGATGAACCGCATCAGGGTCGGCTGCAGCGGCGAACTCGAAGCCACAAACCCATCCAGCAGGAAGCGCCGGATCAGGCTGTCGGTCACCGCCGCAGCCCGGCAGTAATCCCCGCCGAGGGCTTCGGTAACCGCCATTCCATCGCTCGACACGATCTGCAGGTGATAGGCATATGCGCCCGCCGGGGCGTGTGGCATGTTCATCGCGAACTCCACGATTCCTGGGCTGCCCGAAACAATTCCTGTATGACCGCATCCCGTTCCGGCCCCGGCGGAAACACGGCGTCCACCTGAGCAGCCGTTATCCTGTCCATGCGCTTCGGCAGCAGCACCATCTGTTTAAAGGTGGTGCATAAGCCCAGCGCCTTTAGCTGCTCTGGCCGCAGTGGTTCGGCCCGCTCAGCCTGTTCCACATAGGCCTGCCGTTCTTCCGGTGGGATGTGGATCAGGATCGGGTAGAGATCGGAAAGCTCACAGGCCGGGTAGCGATTCATGGGCAGTTACCTCACAATGGCTGCAAGCACGCAGCCGTAATCCCGTAGGGTGGTGTACGAAATAGCGATGAAGGCTGTCCGGGCGTCTTTGTTGCGAATCGCCGCCTGCGGGCTGTTCAGCAGCCCGGTCGCGCGCAGGCGGCTCAAATCCACCAGCATCCATTCGGGAATGCGGTAGTCGACTGTCCAGCCATACAGGTAGTAATCCCCATAGCCGGATTTGATTTTTTCGAGTTCGGTGGGTGCGCCGCTGGTGCGCTGCGCGCGGATGGTTAAGTCCCGGTAGCGGTACATCGCCCGCCGCAGCCTCACGGCAATCGCCTTCTGCCCGCTGACCGAAACCAGCAGATCAGTGGCTTGTTTGATGTCCTGCTGGTACGTCGCCACCTTGATCGTGAACAGTGCCAGCGCGTTTTGGGCCAGAATGCGGCGGATTTCCGGCAGGTACGAATCCGACCAGCCCCAATCCTGCTGCACATCCATGCGTAGATTTGGGTGCGCGTTCATAGCTCATCCCCCCATGACGTGAAGCCTGCGCGGCGGCGGCGGGCGAACATCTCCAGACGCGGTTCGGGGCTGGCGGCTAAAACGCGGGTGTAGAAAATGTCGGGTTTGGCGGAATGTTCGGTGCTCGGCGCTTCAAAGCTCAGCTTCAGGCCGTTTTGCTCCAGTGGCAGACTGCCGCGCCTGCCGAACAGCACCAGTTCGGTGTTGTACATCCATGAGTAGGGTGTCATGCCCGTGGGCTTGACCCAGGTCATCACGCACTGATAGCTGAAGCCCCAGCCTTCCATCAGGCGCAGTGCATCCGGCAGGTATTTCTGCGTCGCCCACAGATACAGATGGCAGCCATCTTCCAGCCCGTAGTCCGCGACCGGCAGCGCCGCAATTTCTGCCAGGGTCATCGTCGGGTAAGGCAGGTGCTGTCCCTGATGGGGGCGCACCTCGCGCTCGATCTTTTCAACGGGCCAGGGTGGATCGATGACAATACAGCGGTACTTGCCCACTGGAAGCGGGGTTTCCGCCGCGCGGGCGCGCCGTTCATCCATCGCCATTTGGGCGTGGATGCGCGACTTTTCCTTCAGCGCTTCCTTGACCGCTTTGTAGCCGTCGCTGATGTGAACCGCTTGGACTTCTTCGCCCGGCTGGATGTAGCCGCTGGTGACAATTTCGCCGAAGGTATCCGGCGCGTCTTTTTCCAGCCGTTTGAGTTCTGTGATGACATCCGGATCATCGACGGCATACTGGGTGACGATGGTTTGGATGGGGGCCGGGGCATCTGACAGAGCGCGGGTGACTTTGTACGCCCGGTCGATGGATAACTGTCCATTGCGAGCAGCATCTTTGATCTGCTCTGGTGCTGATTGGGTTACCGCTTCCACCTTGCGGATGGTTTCATGGGAAACATCGGCAGCGTGGGCGAGTTGTTGCCGTGTGTCAATCCGGTTTACTGGTTCTGCAAAATTTTGCAGAACCGCATTACCAAACTGGGTCGCGCGTTGGTTTAGCTTCGCCTTCGCCGCAATCGCGCTTTTCAGCTTCAGTGCCAGTTCTGCCCGCACGAAGCTGGTTAGGTTGCGCCGTCCGAATTGATTCTGAATAATCCAGACGATCACATCTTCACGGCTGGCAAATTCGCGCTCCACTGTTGGGTATGGAAGCCCGTATCGTTGGCAAATTGCATAGCGGTTGTGACCGTCAATCAGAATGTTGTGCCCTGCCCACACCACCAATGCATCCCGGCAGCCTTCCGCCAGTAAATTCGCCTCAAGCTGCTGCTCTTCTTCAGCGGTCAGCGCCGGAATGAGTGCCTTGAATTCGGCGTCGATTACCAGTGCGGGTGCATCTAGCACGGTGAGGGTCATGATGCTATCTCAGTTGGTTTTATTACCGTTTTTCGGTCATACACTACTGAATTTCGGTAGTTTACTTCTAAAAAAAGGAGTAAACTTTGACGCATGATCTCTGAACGCGATAAGCCGCTTTCAGCATGAACTGCGTTCAGGGCTGCGTTCAGTTCGGCAGAGAGGGTGAGCGAAACCCACTTAGTCATCGGCTTTGCTTGGCGTCTCGTCAAATTAGCCTCGATCAACACTACTGATTTTCAGTAGTATATATCTCCAATTAGGTAGTTGTCAACAATCGAAGTGTTGTAAATTGCAAACATACGGATAAAATGTAGTCAGAAATTGATGGAGCTGATTGATGACAGATGATATGACGCTAGGGGATTACATCGCTTGGCGGCGAAAAGCGCTGAGATTGGAACAGCGTGAGTTAGTGGAACGTTTAAAAGCGCGAGGCGTCGACCGCGCAGTGACAACTTTATCTGGATGGGAACACAATAAGCAGCAAGTGCCAATAGACTTTATACCAGCACTTGCAGAAGCTCTTGAGGTATCAATTACAACTCTGTATGAACACGCTGGAATTTTGAGGAATATCCCGGGGAGCGAAATTGTCAAGTTGCTCGATGGGTTGCCAGATGAGGAAGTCGCCAAAATCCAACGCATGATCGCGGCGTACTTCCAGAATGCACGTTAGGATACCTTCCTTTGCATCTTCGGGCAGGGAATCAAACATGTTCTCAATGGTTGTGCAATCGTGTTTGTTCGGCATCTCTTAGCATCCATGTAACTGCATTAAGTTGAACCTAAAATTTAACATGCTGGTAAATAAAAAAGCAATATCTCTACTTAAGCTATTTACCCCACGTTTACCCTACGTAACAATTGCAACGAATTTGAACCCAAAGCAGAGATACAGTATAGAACCCAATTTCTACACCCGCAACCAAAGCGGGTTTTAAAATGGCTAGATGATGGTAATAGTTTCGTTAGTTATTAACACGCTAAATGTGATGAGCACTAGAATAGTATCCATTCTCTCTCCTATAATGCTTTTATGTGTCTAACTCGGATCACAATCGCCAATAGCAACACTACATTTCAGATCACACTATGACTCTACGAGCAATCATCTGGTGCGCTGTCAGTACAGTTGCCCAAGCCAACGAAGAAGAAAAATATAGCCTCCCCTCCCAAGAAGCAGACGCCCGCGCAGTCTGCGAGAAGGAAGGCTGGCAAATTGTGGATGTCCTCAAAGTACCCGGCCACTCCCGGAACTATAAGAGTCTGGATAAGCTGGCATCGGATGCCCGCATTAAAGGTATCCAGGCTTTTGATCAACTCATTGAACATTTGGAAAACTGCGATTTTGATGTGCTGATTTGCAGAGATGCCAATCGCTTTGCTCGTAAAGCATCGCTGCTGCACTATATTGTCGAGAGCATCATCGAGGACTGTGGAGCGCGCATTTACAGCCTGAACGATGGTTGGGTTGATGCAACCAATGCAGACATTTTCGCGATGGTGAAGGGATACGAAACCAGCAAACAAATCAAATGGCTGCGCGACGCTGCTGCACGAGGCAAAGACAAACTGGTTGAGAACGGTTTGCCGACGGGTTCCCGGATTCCAATTTCGCATACCCGTGTGCGCGATCCAGTCAGCGGAAGAGATATGGGACTAGTTTTAAACGAAGCCCTCAAACCCTTCTGGATCGATGTCGCAACCTTGATTCTGGAAGGTATTGCTTGGAACAAGATGGGGCTGGAACTCTATCGGCGATGGGGACACGTTGCCCATGATGGTCTGCCGCATCGCTCAACCAATCTTTACGAGACGCTGCACAATCCTTGGTTCTGGGGGCACAGTGCCAGACTTCACACGCGTCATCCTGAACAGCATGGGCAGTGGGTGTTCAATGAAGCTGTGCCGCTTCCAGAAGGAATCAAGGTTGCACGTCACAAAGCCCCCGCTGTCTACACAGACGAGTTAGCAGAGCGAATAAAAGCCGAACTCACGCGCCGGATGGACATACGAGGACGTGCGAATTCATTTGATACCTACAAATTCAGTCGCATAGCCCGCTGCGGGGAATGCAACGGATCAATGAGCGTTTGTGTAAAACATGGGCGGCGGCGCGGCCTATTATGTGGCAAAGCCAGCAAACTTGGTTTGCATGGTGAACGTCTCTGTTATCAAACCCGAATGATAGCAGAAGAAAAACTTCAGCCAATTGTCCATACCATGTTGGAGACCATGTTATCAGGGAAGACACCAGACATTATGCAGCCTCACAACCAGAAATCAGAAGCTGCCCAAGCTCGGTTGGCTAACATGGAAACGGAAATCACAGCCGCTGGCACGCAGATGCGAACTTTGATTGTAGAACAATCCAAAGCACCTGAAGCAGCGCAGCCTTACTATCGGGAACAAATCCAGACGCTCGCCCAACGCATCGAGATTCTCAAACAAAATCACTCTTCGCTCAAGCACAGTCTATTAAGCGAAGCGAGGGCCATCGAAGTTCAAAAACGCACACTGGAAGAAATTCGGGGCATAACATTAGATGGCTTTTGGGAATGCCCCGACCGAGAAATCAATCAATACTTACGGCGACTGTTGGGCAATAAACGCCTTGTTGTTCGCGATACCGATGTCACCGGAATGATCGTCATGGACTAGCGGCTTGACATTCGTACCGCGCCATCCAGCCGAATCACTTCGCCATTCAAAAACGGGTTCTCGATGATACTCTGCGCTAATTGAGCATATTCTGAGGGTCGCCCCAACCGCGCCGGAAATGGAATCTGGCTGCCCAACGACGCCTTCAATTCATCCGACATCAACGCCACCATCGGCGTCTCAAAAATCCCCGGAGCAATTGTCATCACCCGGATGCCCAAACGCGAAAGATCGCGTGCAATCGGCAGTGTCATTCCCACGATTCCGCCCTTTGACGCCGAATACGCCGCCTGCCCGATTTGTCCGTCAAACGCTGCCACCGATGCTGTATTGACGATAATGCCCCGTTCGCCTTCCGCATTCGGCGCATTTTGTGACATCCGCGCCGCCGCCAGCCGAATCACGTTAAAGGTGCCGATCAGATTAATCTTGATAACGGTTTCAAATAAATCCAGCGCGTGCGGCCCTTCTTTGCTCACGGTGCGCCCTGCCCAAGCCACGCCTGCACAATTCACGACCACCCGCAAATCGCCGAATGTTTCATAGGCCAGATTGACCGCCGCCTGCACATCCGCTTCACTGGTCACATCAGCCTGTGCATAACGCACCGCATCGCCTAATTCAGCCGCCAGTGCCTTGCCCCGGTCAGTATCCCGATCAAGAATGATTGCTTTCGCGCCCTGTGCCACGAACCGCCGGATACAAGCCTCACCTAATCCAGAAGCGCCGCCTGTAACCAACGCCACAACCTGCTTCATTTCCAAAATAACAACTCCTTACTCAGCAATATTTTCGTACAAGGATAAGCCAGTATTTCACTCGTTACTTATACCTTACCCATCTCATCCACCGAGAAATCCAGCGCAATAAGATAGGAATCATCCACGCCCAACAGCTTCATCCGCCGGGAACGCCCATGTTCATCATCTTTCTCGTAAGTTGCCTCTTCATCCAACCGTGCCGTTAAGCCGTGATGTTCCAGCACCTTCACCATTCTTTCCGCTGCTGGTTTGGGCATTGTCCCCAGAACACCTCCCCCACTTTGCAGCAAATCGACCAGAGGTTTTTCCCGGTTGATGTCCCGTGCCAGTTCACGCCACGGGCCAAATGTGCTCAAATACCCCTGATGAATATCCAGCACCAGTTCATTTACATCCTTTGGCTTCCCTTCAAAATGAATCGCATGGCGCGTCAGATTGTAATGAAACAAAATTGGATGCTCATCTGCGATGAATAAGCGCCCAAACATCCCCAGACTCACCCGATGTTCCACCACGCCCAACGCCCGCAGAATATATTGCGCGCGTGGTCGCAAGCCTTGTGCCGCCTCATCATATTGCGCCGTCTGAATCATCAGTTGCAGCTCTTGTGGCACACCACCCATCTGCGCCGCCAGCAGAACCCCATAATCCTGCTCACCCTGAAGTTCCCCCAACAGCTTTTCTGTTTTGTCGCCTTGCATAGTTATCCCTTATGGAAGCAAACGAGTCGCCACCCACTCCACTGCCGGATGCCCGACCGCCTGCAAATCCGCAATCACCGCTTCTACATCAAACGGCACACGCCGCAAATCAACTTGCACCTGTCCATCCTCGAACGTCAGTAATGCCCAACCCGCTTGTCCGCGCACATCAACGGGCATCCCAATGCTGCCGGGATTAATAATCCGCCAGTTGCCTAAATCACGATCATATTGTCTGTGAATATGCCCGCCGATTCCCATTCGTCCTTCGCGGTCGAGCAGCAAATCGCGTGCTTCCTCATCGCTCGTTTCGGGTGTCAAATTCGTTTCGTCATTACCCGGCACGGCATGATAGCCGATCACATGACCGAATCTCTCGACATCCTGCCCCAGCTCATGCCCGCGTATCTTCTTCAAGAACTCATAATCTTCAAACCGCAGTTGTTCCAAACACCACAGCAAACCCGCATTAAATGACCGCCACTCACCAATCTGTTTTTTAAGCCCTTCTTCATCTTTTGCCGAAGGCCATCGCGGACGCTCACCATTTATCAGATAACGATCAGCATTCCCGCCAATCACCTTAAAGGTTTTGCCCTCGTCGGCTTCCGCCAGCGCCTTAATCCGTTGAACACATTCCGAAGGGTGTGGCCCAAATAAGGCGATATCGCCCAAACACCACGTCAAATCTGCGCCGCCAACCGCTTGCAGATCGTTCAGTACCGCTTCCAACGCAGCCAGATTACCATGTATATCGGAAAGAACGGCCAGACGCATAAACGAACCCCTTGCTATCCATTCATCACGGGAAGTCTAGCACAATTCCCCCACCTTGCCAGCATTCCATCAATGGGCTTGGAACTCGGCAAAGGGTTATGGTATTGTAGGCGAACTGAATTTTATTCCGATGAAGGAGATTTTAACGATGTCATTACGTAAAGCAGAAGCTGTTTGGGAAGGCACCCTGCGCGAAGGCAAAGGCACAGTCAAGGGCGGCAGCGGCCTGTTCGATCTGCCGTACAATTTCAAGGCGCGTTTTGAAGAAGAAGGCGGCGCAACCAACCCGGAAGAACTGGTCGGCGCGGCTCATGCAGGATGCTATGCTATGTTTCTCTCGGCGCAGTTGACCACCGCTGGCTTCACCCCCACGCGCGTCCACGCCACTGCTGATGTTTCCCTAAGCCGCGACGAAAAAGGCCCGGTTATCGATAAAATCACCCTGAACGTTGAAGCCGTTGTTCCCGGCGTCAGCCAGGAACAATTCGACGAACTGGCCGCGAAATCGAAGGAACTGTGTCCGATTTCGCGCGCGCTTGCCAGCACCCCCATCACCCTCAACGCCAAACTTGTCAGCTAGAATGTTTTGAGTAGGGGCGCAGCATGTTGCGCCCCACTTACAGCTATTCAACTACCCGATCACAGGCGACGACTGCGACAGCGCCGTCTCAACCGAATCTTTCGGTGCGGTACTCGTGCGAAGCAGCGTTCGAGCCTCTGAGGGTGAAAGCACACCATTCATCACAGTGGCCTCAATTGTCTTGCCTCGGTTCAGCCGAATTTCTTTCAACGACAGAATAACATCGCTCTGGGGTGCGCTGGGCGTCCCCTGCACCACCAGCGCCAGGTAAGGCATCGTACCCGTACCCGGATTGACCAACCTCGCAGCTTCATTGTAATCGCCGTTCTTCAGCAGCTTGCGGAAAGCCTTGCGCGAATCCCAGGCAACATTACCTGCAATCAGACCCATCGGATACCATTCGCCTGCCTCTTCGTTGAAGGGCTGACGCGCCGCCCCGACTCCGATAATAGCACTAAGGATAATCACACCCACCAGTTCAGCGCCCCAATAAACCCATGCGCCGGTTCCCTGAAGGGTCGTCTCGCTCGAACCGCGTGTAATCGTAAAACCTTCCTGAGCCGAAAGTTTCATGTAGCCAACGAAACCTTTATCGCCAGTCTCTTCTTCCAGAATTTCATCAAGGAATCCTGCTTCTTCATCAGCCGGAATTTCCCCGCTGTTTTCAACAACCGCATTATGGAACTCATTGCGGAAATCAATATAGTAGTCGAGGAAATGCATCGTCCCGATCATAACCACACCGATCAGCACGCTGAACAAAAATACCAAAATCGGACTGCGTACTTTGCCGCCCTTCACCACCAATGCCAGCAACCCGCCGCCAATAGCCCCCATCACAATTGGAAATAAAACAATCAGATAAATCAGATGCGAAACGGCGAAGGCCAACCCGCCGATTGCCGCGCCACCGAGGAGCGACACCAAAATCAGCCCAATAAATCCCCCAAACGAGAACCGCCCACTGGCACGATAACGTTTCATGATACCCCCTGTATCAGTGTGTATTACGCACTCGATTATAGAAGAAAAGTGTTGTAAGGTAATGTCAGAAGATCGAAAAAATCTGTTAAAAGCCGAATCGTGTTAGCGTCCGGCTGACCCCGCTGACATAACCACCCCCAAACAATCGCACATGCACCAGTAGCGGATACAGATTATAAATGTCCCGCCGTTCCTCAAAGAATCCCGGTGCGATGGGTCGTAGATGCTGGTAACGCTCGAAGAATGGGTACCCAAACGTATTGAACAACGTGCTGAAAGCCAGTTCAATTTCCGGGTGAGCATAATAAATCGCTGGATCAAGGAACCCTGTAACCCGTTCATCTCGCGCCAGAATATTCGTCGTCCACATATCGCCATGAATTAGCGCCGGATATTCCGGTTCATGCAGCCATCGTTCAAGCTGTTGGCTGAACTTTTCAACCCGTTCCAGAACAGCTTGCGGAAGCTGCCCTGCCCGTTTCGCTTCCCGTGCCATGTAAAGCAACCGCTGTTCCCGGAAAAATGCGATCCACGAATCCATCTGCGGATTCGGCTGATGCAAACCACCAATCAGCGTATCCCGTTCCAGCCCGAAAGCTGTGCCTTTAATAGTGTGCAATTCGGCTAACAACTCCGCAGCATGACATTGTACACCCTCGCCTAAATTGCTATCACCCTCGATGAATTCCATCAGGAGCAGATTGTCAGAACTATGCAGCACCTTCGGCACGGGCAAGCGACTGTGTTGTGCCAGATACCGCAGCATGTAGCCTTCAGGATCGAGTTTAACGCCCGACCCATCCGCCACCTTCGCCACAATCGACGAGCCATCCGCCAGCCGAACGCGAAACACCTCACCAATGCATCCGCCCGAAAGCGGTATAAATTGCTGAGGTGTACTGCCCAACACTGCCTGAATTTCAGCCCTTAAAAGCTCAACCATACTTCATAACAGCAGCTTATGGATAACCGAAATAAAGTGCACCTGAAGTAGGGGCGGACTAAGCGCAGCGCATATCCGCCCACATCATTCCCTCGCTCAGTACTCAGTACTTTGTACTGCTTACTGCAATTCCAGCGAATGACTCTCCAAAATCCGCCCCATCAATGCCGCAAAATCCGCGCGTGGCATCGCACCCAAGTCCTCATCCGTCCGCAAGCGTACACTGACCGTCCCGGCTTCCATGTCTTTATCGCCCACAATCAGCATGTAAGGAATGTGCCGTTCGCGGTGTTCACGGATTTTTGCCTGCATCCGTGACTTGCCCTTATCGATTTCCACGCGTGCCCCCAGCCGTTTCAGTTCCGCTGCAACACTGTCCGCATATTCAAAGTGGCGGTCGGCAATCGGAATAATGATCGCCTGTACAGGAGCCAGCCACACAGGGAACACACCCGCGAAATGCTCAATCAGAATGCCGACGAACCGTTCCATACTGCCGAATGGTGCGCGGTGAATCATGATCGGGCGTTGACGGGTATTGTCATCCGCCACGTATTCCAGTTCAAACCGTGCGGGCAGATTGTAATCCACCTGTACCGTTCCCAACTGCCATTCGCGCTTCAGCACATCCCGCACCATGAAGTCCAGCTTCGGCCCATAAAATGCCGCTTCACCTTCTTCAATATGATACGGCAGCTTCAATTCTTCACAGGCTTGGATGATCGCGCTCGTCGCGTTTTCCCACAATTGGTCATCACCCACATACTTGTCACTCTTGGGGTCACGTGTACCAACGCGGGCGCGGAAGTCCGTCAACCCCAGCGAATTGAAGATATTTTGAATCAGGCTGACGACCTTCTTGAATTCTTCCAACAATTGGTTCGGGGCAACAAACAGATGAGCATCATCTACTGTAAAGCCGCGCACCCGCGTCAAACCGTTCAACTCGCCCGATTGTTCATAACGATAAACCGTTCCGAATTCCGCCAAACGCACCGGAAGATCGCGGTACGAACGCATCTCGCTCTTGTAAATCATGATGTGATGTGGGCAGTTCATCGGCTTCAGCAGGAATTCCTCGTCATCCACCTGAATGGGCGCATACTGGCTGTCTTTATAGTACGGATAATGACCGGACGTTTTGTACAAATCCAGCTTGCCAATATGCGGCGTCACCACCGGTTGATAGCCGTTGTCAATCTGGGTCTCCCGCAGCCAGCGTTCCAGCGAATCCCGCATCGCCGCGCCATAAGGCTTCCACAGCGGCAGCCCCTTACCCACCAGCGGGCTGATCGTGAACAAACCCATCTTTTCGCCAATGATGCGGTGGTCACGCTTCTTGGCTTCTTCCAGAAGGCGCAGATATTCCTGAAGTTCTTCCGGTGTTTCCCATGCCGTTCCATAAATTCGCGTAAGCTGTTCGCGGTTTTCATCGCCGCGCCAGTACGCCCCTGCCATCGGTTTGAAGGTGACGTTAATCGCATCCGGGTTAATTTCGCGCGTATTTTTGACGTGCGGCCCACGACACAAATCCGTGAAGGTATCCTGTGTCCAGAACGTCATTTTCTCGGCAGGCGCGGCGATTTGTTCACCATTTTCATCCACCCGCCCGGACACCAGATCGTTAATCAGTTCAACCTTGTACGGCTGATCCTTGAAGAATTCCAGTGCCTCGCTGGGTGTCACTTCGCGCACCGTAAAATCGTGATTGCCCCGGATGATCTCTTTCATCCGGTTTTCCACCCACTGCAAGTCCTCTTCTGTAGCCGGACGTGGCAGCTTAAAATCATAATAGAATCCATCTTCAATCGGCGGCCCAATCGCAATCTGAGCCTCCGGGAAGCGTTCCAGCATCGCTTCCGCCATAACGTGTGCTGTCGAATGCCGAATGCGGTAAAGCTGGCTGTCTTTATAATTCTGATTGGACATAGTTGCTCCAGATTGTGTGCTTGATTACGCAGCAGGTGCGTAGGATATACAAAACAAAACGCCGGGATTTTGTCCCGGCGTATTATAATCATCTTGGGTAGCTTGCGTCAGGCCTTTCTGCCGCTTACTCCTCGATCACCAGAACATCCGAAATCACAACCGCTGCAACTTCGGTAGTCGCGCGTTTCCCCGCGCCAGAAGTTCGGGAGGTTGCGTCCTCGCTCTCATCCTCAGTCACCAATGTAAAAACGCTCTCAAAAACATCGATTGCCATCAAATTGTCAATCGTATCCTCAATCGTCTCCCGTGCCAGATTTTCCACCACCACGTGTGGCGTTTCGAGTACCGCATAATGCACAGGCAGCGTATCCGGAATTTGCTTGCTGACCGCGTAGCTTAACTGCATTTGCCGCTGAAGATAGGGGATAGTGATGAACACCGCCGTATAAATTTTGGCGCTTTCGGTTTCAACAATCACATCACACGAATCAGGTTCTGATGCGTCGTGGTGCATTTCAATCATAATATGCTTGGGGATTTCGATCATCATAACAACTCTCTGGCTAAATCAATTCCATCTCGTAACAAATTACAATGGAGACGTCTTTGTAATTTTTATCACTTATCGATGTCAGCATATGACACATTAAGCGGCTTTGTCAAGCAGCACTGGTATTAATGAGTTCATTTCAGATTATCGGCAGATTTACTATAATCCAGCCTAAAATGAACAAATCAATGGCTTGCTACAAGAATGTTGAAATACACTCTTTGGCAAGCAGATACCAAATAAAGGATGAGCATTGGATTTCATTCAATCAAAACACCTCATGTGGGAATTGGTGAATGCAGACCAGAAAAAGATCAGAAAAGCACTCGAAGATGCTAAGAAACAGAGTGCGATATGGTGCAAGCATATCTCCAGACCTCCTGTATCCGGTGATGGCTTAATCGATCCGATAGATGCCCAACCGTATCTCAAACAGTGTTTGGGTGCTGTGGAAAATGGCTTGGTTGAAATGACACAGCGGTTTTCTCCTGTGCAGTGGCTATGGTATTTGCGAAGATTCCCATACATTCACCCTATTGATGACTTTGGTTTCGAAGGCTACAGCCGGGCATTGGCTACAATTCTGTCAGCACGTTCACAACGCAGAGACAATTCAGAACTATTCGATACGCAGCTCAGCTTTCCCCTAACTCAGTCAATCGCTAACCATGTTTTAGCATTTGTCGCGGGGAGTTATGATTTGGGGGATTTGCACATTAAATATGGTGCTGCTGCCAGAGAAATATTTTTTAGAATCAGGGCAAAGCGCCTTCCTGATCCAGTTCTGACGGAATCTAAGCAGAAGGCAGGTAAGCTATTTGATGAACGTCAAAAACTTAGCATTTCTGGTCTCACTGGAACTATTCCGAGTCAAACTGAGCGACTCGAAATATCACAAATATTGGTTGTAGATAGAATTTACCAGCCTGTTGCCAGGACGTTGCCCTATTTTGAATTTCGTGGTCTGGAGACACCGCCGTTTGTTCCGACGTACTACTTACCCACACGAGTGCCATTGAAGCACATCTCAAATCTATACAAGTTGGCAGACAACAGTAACAAACAATGGCTGAGTCGAGATGGGTTTGTTTTGATGCTGGTGGCAGGTTTGCTACTGCCTATTTCAGCCAGTACACCAGAACACAGCATCAACATAGCGATGTATGGCTACTCTGTACATGAGCGGGTTGATTTTGTAATGGATTATTGGCCCATATTTGATGAATTGGTTTCGGTGACTAAAAATCTATTTCCCGGTGCTGATTTGCCAGCTACTCCCATACAGTTGTTGGATGATATGGAAAGTTTAGAGACAAGTGCACATCCCTTGCTACCAGGGGTAGTTATGGGCGATAAGAAGTGGATTATCATCGATCATGCGAGTGTGAAAGACAGATTGGGAAAGATGCTTCGGTTTCCAAATTTGGGTGGCGGAACTGGGAATCAGCGGGGTATTCACTTTGAGGATGCTATACAGAGTTACATTGATGCCTCTCCGTGGAAGCCATCCGATGAAATACGGGCTATGCGTCAAGTACACCTTATACGCCGAGGTGTGGATAGGCATAACCAGATCACAGACATCGATGCCATTGGTGAGTCGGGCGAGACTCTTTTGATAATTTCGTGCAAGGCTGTTATTTTTAGCGTCGGACAAGACATTGGTGAGTACCATGCTCTTAAGAATGCACATCTACGTCTTGATGAAGCTGTCCTTAAATGGCAGGCCGTAAAAGCTGAACTGCTGGATTCGCCCATCGGGCAAAACTATAATTTCAGTCACTACTCCAAAATCATCGCTATCGTTTGCACCCCTAATGCGGTTTACACTGAAAGCGACCTGTCACTATCTTATGAAGTCAGCAATTTACGAAAGGCCGCAACTGCCCCAGAATTTATTGACTGGCTCAATATTTAGAGAGTAGTTGTAACAGATAAAATTATGGACTAAGGTGGTGAAGCATTCGATCTACCATTGCAACATAAATCCAAGTCTCGCTGACGGTGGGCAAGGCTTCATAATCTTTACTAAGCCGACGATACTTGCCCAACCA
>JAIOHM010000012.1 GCA_019912965.1 Anaerolineae bacterium | reverse complement strand
GATCATATCATATTGTGTTGGACAATAAGTATGGCAGTAGGATAAGGATTCAGCAAGCAGGGCATGATAGATTGTTTATCCAAGACCTATGCGGCATTTTGGGGTATATGACAACAACAGTAATGATAGAAATATGTTGACCTAATGGCTGAAATCATTAATCGGATTGCGGAGATTATCCAGCAGTTGATTTTGACGGTTGGGTATCCGGGCATTTTCCTGATGCAGTTTGCGGAGAATGTGTTTCCGCCTGTGCCGATCGATACCCTGCTGCCGTTTTCGGGTGTGGTAGCGGCGTCTGGTCGTTTACATGTGCTGGTGGTCTGGACAGCGGCGGTGACGGGCGGTGTCAGCGGGTCGCTGGTGCTGTATGCAGTCGGGGCGTGGTTGGATGATCGCCTGCTGCATCAATTCGTGCGGCGTTATGGCTGGCTGGCGGGCATCAACGAGGAGAATCTGGGCAAAGCCTTAGGCTGGTTCAACCGTTACGGCGCGGTTTTTATATTCTTTGGGCGCTTGCTTCCCGTGATGCGAAGTGTGGTTTCGCTCACGGCGGGCATGAGCCGGATGCCCTTGATTGTATTTCTGCCCTTCAGGGCGCTCAGTTCTGGTTTTGCGATGGGTTTCTGGATCGGTGTTGGCTATCTGCTTGGCGAAAATTGGCAAATCATCCTCGGTTTTATTGATCAATTCGAGCCGTTGATTGTGACGGGAATCCTGGTGGCTGTCATTTTCGGTGCATCGCTGATCGGTTGGCGCTTGCTGCGGCGTGTGCAAACCCCTGAGGCTGAGGTTTAAGGTGGGCGAATTGATCAGCCAGATTGCCGCTTTCCTCGAAAACCTGGTGCTGACGGTCGGTTATCCCGGTATCTTTGCGGTGCTGCTGGTCGAGAATATTTTTACCCCGATTCCAAGCGAACCGTTTTTAGCATTGGCGGGCATCCTTTCCGCTAGAGGCGAGATGCAGTTCTGGGCTGCGTGGTTCGTCTCAACAATCGGTGCGGTCGTCGGTTCGCTGATTTTATATGCGGTTGGGCATTGGGGTGGTGAGCCGTTGGCACGGACGCTTATCCGGCGGGTTGGGCGGTATGTGGGCATCACCGAACCGGGATTAGAACGTGGACGCGAATTGTTTAACCGTTACGGCGCGGCCTTTGTGTTCTTCGGGCGCTGGATTCCGGTGTCGCGTCCGGCGGTTTCGGTGATCGCGGGCATGACGCGACTTTCGCTGCCCGTGTTCATGCTGTTCACAGCCTTGAGTTCGGCACTGGCGAATGTGATCTGGATAGGGGCGGGGTATGTGCTGGGCGAAAATTGGCAAACTGTGATTAGTGGGATTAGCCGTTTTGAGTCGGCGCTGATGGTGATGGGTGTGGTGGGTCTACTGATGGTTGTCGGGTGGGGAGCTTGGCGCTGGCGGCGTGTGGTGTGAGCTACTACAAGGTTAGTGGCTCCCGTAATCCTCGATGAACAGCCTCCGCCAATGCCTGCGATTTATAGACCATCCCGATTTCATACACGTGCATTAAACGCTCAAGTTCAGCCTGCTCGGTTTCGGATAATGGAGCAGATTTTTTCTGATCGAGCAGTTGGCTTAAATGGCAATCTTGTTCGGGCTGCATCTGTAGACCAGTGAGGGCGATTACATCCATATCTGATAGCGCAGTTACGGGTTGGTCAAGATCAATCTGTGGTACAAAGGGCGAGAGCGAAAGTTCAAGCATTGCCCCAAGAATTTCTTCAAGACTGCGGCCTGTTAGCTCGGCAAGATATTGGGTGCGTTGATGGATTTTATCAGGCAAGGTTACGGTTAGTTGGATACTCATGGGAAGGGCTTCCTCAGTCACCTGCGTCTGCCCCTACTATACACTAAGTATCTATCCGTAAACCGTTTACCCCTAACCCCAGCCCTTCCCCCGTAAACGAGGGAAGGGAGCAAGACAAGTTGTTTGTGACTGCGTACAGTAGTTTATGGATAGTTTCTAAAATGAATGACGGTTTATGAGGCGTGCTGATTTATGGTTCGCTTTTTGGTGGATGCCATCCAGCAGAGACTAGAATTTTTCTAAACTCGACGGCGACTGCGATATTTATCTGAAGGGCAAAAACTGTTGCCCGACCACAGGCCGTTTGCCCAATGATGCTTGTGCCATCGTCGCTCCATTGAAAATGTTCAGACCAGTTTTGCTGTCGTGGATTAAATAGCTGAACAGTTTCTTCGCTGTCAGGGTCTATCGCACTAACTTGCACACCTTTGAAGCTATTACAGCGTGGACAGGCATAACAAAGATTGGCTTCATCATCTGTTCCCCCAATCGCAACCGGAATAATGTGGTCGATTTGCATGGGCGCATAGATGTATTTTGCTGGCATTTGACAGTAGCAGCAACGATGCTTAAAAGTTTCGGCAATCCGTTTCCGGACGATATCGGTGATGGTCATGATTCAAGGGGTTGGCGCAGTCCACGTTTCACCGCTTCCGCGAGTGCTTTGGCTTTTCGGATTTGTCCGGTTTCATAAACATCCATCAGCATTTGCAGTTCTGCCCGTTCTGCCTCGGTGATGGGTTCGGCTTGCTGCTTATAGAGTAGGGCACTCATGCGGGCGCTTTGCATCTCATCCATCATTTGTTCAGATACCCGAATCAATTCTGAGTCGGTCAATTTTTCGATGGGGCGGGTGTCCATCTCCGAACTCAACGGGGGCAATAAACCGTCTAATGTTTCGGCCAACGTGTCTTGAACATCACGTCCGGTTAGTTCTGCGAGCCGTTTGATTCGTTCGTAAACGCGGTCAGGCAAGGTTACGGTTAGTTGGATACTCATGGAAACATCTTCCTCAGTCACCTGCATCTGCCCCTACTATACACTAAAATGGATGAATAACGGTTTGTGGGGAGCATCACGCATATGGACGCGTTTTTGCGGAAGGTGATGGAGAGTTTGTTAGGGAGTGGGCGGGAGCATCCATTGGCACGGCGCGGGGGCGAGTTTCCTGACTATGGAATCCAGAATGTGGCGGTTGAACTGCCGAAGCCGATCACCCGCAAGGTGCTGATGATTA
This sequence comes from Anaerolineae bacterium, assembly GCA_019912965.1. Taxonomy (GTDB): domain Bacteria; phylum Chloroflexota; class Anaerolineae; order Aggregatilineales; family Phototrophicaceae; genus CFX2. The sequence goes on along the minus strand of JAIOHM010000012.1, from coordinate 1,360 downwards.
CCCATAACCCGATATTGCGATCACAGGGCGGGCGGACACTGAAGGAACATTTCCGCTGGAATGAGCCGGATGCGTTGGCGCAGGGGTACATTGATGATGTGCGCTGGTGCAGCTACGGCTACGCCAATTATGAGATTGTGGAACGGCTGGTGGTGGATGGTTATCCACTCAAGCGCGACGGTTTCCGGTATACCGAAGCCAGTTATTTGGAGGCGTGGCGTCAGCGGAAGTTTCATGACCCAGACGGCGTGGATTATCTGGAATTGGTGCGCGAATTCAAGATGATCGAGCAGGTCAACAGCGGGGCGATTGATGAGGTGTGGTTGTTCGGGCATCCCTACGGCGGTTATTGGGAGTCGATTATGTGCGGGCCGGGGGCGTTCTGGTGCAATGCGCCACCGCTGACCGGGACGGAACAGGCCAAACGACGCTTCGTGATTATGGGCTTTAACTTCGAGCGCGGCGTGGGGGAGATGCTGGAAGATTTAGGCCACCGGTCAGAGAGCATCCTCTACAAAGTATTTGAGCAGACGCGGGGCGACGCGAACCTGTTTGAGCGTTTTACCCGTTACGATAAAACGCATCCGGGGCGGGCGGAATGTGGGAATGTGCATTTCGCGCCCAATAGTCTGAAGGATTACGATTGGGGTAATACGCGATCTGTACCGAGCCGATGTGATACATGGTACAACTTCCCGGATTTGCGGGGCGAACCGCGCATGGTGGCTTGTTACGATTGGGGGAATGGGGATATTCGGGAGCATCATCGCTGGTGGTTCCGGCATTTTCCGCACATCGTCGGCACGGCGGATGGGGTGAGTTGGAATTGGTGGGAATATGTGATTGATCCGAACAGGGTTTAAAGTGCTAGGTGCTAAGTGCCAGGTAAAAGATTACGATGTGTTACGGCGATGGCGGCGATGGCGGCGATGGCGGCGTGGCGAAAAAGGGTTTCGTCGCCATCAGAGTTACCAGTTACGAGTTGCCAGTTTCCAGAAAATCCACCTCACCCCAGCCCTCGCCAATTTGGTTGAGAGGACGACAGTTTTAAGAGTAGGAGTGGAAATATGGTATTTACCCCACCCCCAGCCCCTCCCCGCACGCGAGGAGGGGAGTCCATAACGCGGTGATTCTGGCTCGAAAAATGGCTTTGTGTTAAAAGTGTCGTCCAGTGAACCTAACTTGAGAGGGGAAGTATTGCGGCGATTCGGGATGTGCCTGCCGCTGCAATACTCGCTGAAAGCAAGGCGGGCGGCTATCCAATAACCGGATTGTCACTATACTGAACCCAGATCGTGAGCAATTTATGTTAGGGAAAATATCATGCCGCATCGACTCTTCGTCAAATATGCCATAAGCA
>JAIOHM010000131.1 GCA_019912965.1 Anaerolineae bacterium | reverse complement strand
CCCCCCGCCGAACTGGATATGCAGGTTTCCATCGTCTTGAACGCTCATCCTTATATAGCCGTTGAAGGTTCTGGCAGCGGTGGCGAAGGGGGAGGGGGCGGCAGTGGAGGCGGTGGTGGTAGCGAGGGCGAACCTGAAGTCACCCCCGAACCCGGCATCCACATCGGGCCAATGCCGCCGGAAAATCCGGTAGGGCCATTTACCTTCGCCTTTAAAGTGCCGTTCATCCCGGCGGTGGACATTGAGGTGAATCAGACGGTGGAAGCGGCGGGCATCGCTATGACCCTGAAATCGCTCTCGGTCACGCCATCCATGACGACCATTGATCTGTGCTATGAACTGCCGCCGGACGGGGATTGGATGATGGATTCCAGCGTGGCAGTGGACGATGTTACGGTGGGACAGACGAGCTATGGGATGACGGGGGCGGATGTGGATGGAGTACGCTGTGCCACGCTGACCTATTCCGCGCCGTTCACGCCAGAGTCGAAACGGTTGACGCTGATCGTTGAGCGCCTCCGAAGCGATTTGCGTTTCACACCAGAGTTGATCGCCAAGTTTGAGGAAACCCTCAAAGAACAGGGGATTGAGGTCATCATCATGACTGAAGATGGCGGCTTTAGTTATGGGATTGTGAACTATCCGCCTGAGATGGATTTAGACGCTGCCCAACAAAAAGCCTTCGATGTGTTCAGCAAATTCGTCGATGGGCCGTGGGTGTTTGAGGTGGCGTTTCCGTAAGAGGGGTTGTGGGGTGGGGGATTTACCTCACCCCCAGCCCCTCTCCGAGCGGAGAGGGGAGTTTGTAACCCGTTGATTCCGACTCGAAAAAGGTTTGGCATTAAAAGTGTCGAAGGATAAACCGAACAGAGAGGGGAGTTCGCTACAGCTATCCGGTTACCATTGAGAGTAAGTTTCCTTCGTGGGAACTGAAAAGGTAAGCAGGGGTTTTATGGTATGGTGATGACGACATTGCCTTTTTTGTGGCCGGTTTCAACATAGCGGTGAGCTTCTGCCATTTGTTGCAATGGATAGCAGCGGTCAATTACCGGGTTGAAGTGTCCGGCTTCGACGAGTTCCTTGAGCAAAACCAGATTTTCAAGTTTTTCCCCCGGCCTTCCATCATCGATAGATATATATTTTCCATTTGGCTTTAGGGCGCCGTGAGCCTGTTCTTTCAGCTTTGAGCTTTTGCTCTTGCCAACGGCATCCAGCACGAAATCATAACGCTCCAAATGATCTCTAAAATTCTCATCTGTATAATCAATGACGTGATTAGCCCCCAGTGATTTGACGAGATCGAGATTTCTTGTGCTACAGACTCCAGTGACCTGGGCTCCAAAGTGACGGCTGGCAAGCTGCACTGCCGCGGTTCCTATGGCACCGGATGCACCATAGATTAGCACCTGCTGTCCACGCTGTATGCCGCCCTGTCTCAAAAAATGCAGTGCAATATTAACACCGTAGGGAATAGCAGCGGCTACTTCATAGCTAACGTTGGAAGGTTTGGGCGCGATGAAACCATTTTCCGCCAGCGCAATATACTCTGCATAAGCCCCGAATCGTATCTGATTCGGCTTAAAGGTACTCCCATAAACCGAGTCGCCGGGTTTAAATCGCTGCACATTTTCGCCAACAGCTTCGATGTCTCCGGCTAATACCATACCGAGGATGGGGTTTCGAGGTTTGGTAAACCCGATCATCAAGCCCATCATAAATCCCATCGGACTCCATCGTGACAGCTTAAAACCGCGAATGATACAGTCACTCGCGGTTACTGATGTGGCATGGATTTTAATCAACACCTCATTGGGCTTGGGGATAGGCCTGGTGACTGTTTCGAGGCGAAGAACATCGGGTGAACCATACTTTGTACATATTACTGCTTCCATCAAGCCCCCTGAGTTTGTGTAGATTTACTGCTGATATTACGTAAACCCACCACAACAAGTTGCTCGCATCATTTATGCCCCGGATTTGTAATGCACCTCGGAAAGTTCGCGCAGGCGGGCGGCGGCTTGCTCCGGGGTGATGTCGCGCTGGGCTTCGGCCATCATTTCGTAGCCGACCATGAACTTCCGCACGGTCGCCGAACGCAGCAGCGGCGGATAAAAATGAGCATGTAACTGCCAGCCCTCGACGGCTTCATCAATAAACGGTGCGCCGTGCCAGCCCATCGAATAAGGGAACGAAATCTCGAATAAATTGTCGTATCTGGTGGTCAGGCGCTTCAAAATATCAGCAAGAGAATCACGCTGATGATCGGTCAAATCCGGCAGACGGGATACAGGTTGGCGCGGCAAAAGCAGCGTCTCGAACGGCCAGATCGCCCAATAGGGCACAACCGCTAACCAATCGGCATTTTCGACAACCACCCGTTCCCCGTTTTTCGCCTCAGTTTCGGCGTAATCCAGCAGCATGATTGATCCGTGCTTTTGGAAATAGGCGCGCTGATTACGATGTTCGGCGGCGATTTCGTTCGGCAGCCAGTCACCCGCCCAGATTTGCCCGTGCGGATGGGGATTGGATGCGCCCATTGCTTCGCCTTTATTCTCAAAAACCTGCACCCATTGATACTGTCGGCTGAGTTTGATGACCTGTTCCGACCAGACATCGACCACATGGCGAATAGCATCTATCGACATTTCCGGCAGCGTCAGATCGTGGCGCGGTGAAAAGCAGATGACGCGGCAGGTTCCGCGTGTGGCCTGCGCGACCAGCAGGGGGTTATCGGGCAGCGGGGCAGGGGGAGTATCCGGTAAAAGGGCGGCATAATCGTTGGTGAAAACATAGGTGCTTTCGTAAGCGGGATTTATTTCGCCGTTGGCGCGGGTATTGCCGGGACACAGATAACATTTCGGGTCATGATGGGGGCGTTCTTCGGCAGGCGTGCGTTCCTGCCGTCCCTGCCACGGACGTTTGGTGCGGTGCGGGGAAACCAGCACATATTCCCCGGTGAGTGGATTCAGACGGCGATGCGGGTGGTCAGTGGGGTTGAACATAGTTGTTTAGCCTTCAGCCTTCAGCCTTCAGCTATTCGTTGTCTGCTTTTGGCTAAAGATCAATATAGAAGTAATTTCCAAATTGTCATAAAAATCGGGTGACATTATAACGCAAAAAGGATGAATAGACTTTCAGCATTATAAATAATCGTTTATGATTTTGTCAGTAATAGAAGGAGTTTCTGTAATGTCTGACCGTATTCTACCGATTGAGGAAAGTCGTAAAACCATCGCCCTGATTGTACAGGATCGTATTCGGGATGCCATCCTTTCCGGCCTGCTGCCGCCGGGTTCGCGGATTGACCAGAATCAGCTTGCCTCCGATTTGAATGTGAGCCTCGTCCCCGTGCGGGAGGCGCTCAAAAAGCTGGAAGGGGAGGGGTTCATCCACATCGTACCCCGGCGCGGTGCATTCATCACCAAGACCTCACTGGAAGATATGGAAGATTTGTACTTCACGCGCAGTTTGTTGGAGGGGCAGACGGCTTACCATGCAGCCGAGAAATTGACGGACGAAGCCATTGAACATATGGAGTCATTGATGCGGGAAATGGATGCAGCACTGGCGGTGGATGATAAAAACCGTTTCATGCGGGCGAACCGGGATTTTCATTTCACGATATACAACGCGGTCGGCAGCCATTATCTCTCGAACATGATTAACGGATTATGGGATTTGGCGCTGCGTTACCGTTACCGTTACATGCTGCTGCAAAATCAGGCATCGGTGCTGCGTCAGGAACATGAGGTGATTTTAAAAGCGTGCCACGCACGGGATGCGCGGGCGCTGCGCGATGCGGTCGTCGATCATATGCAGCAAACGCTGGTGGGTGTGCGGGAGTATCTGGAAGGGCAGGGGAAGGAAAAGAAGGGGAAGAAGTAATAAGTGACGAGTCAAAAACAGATATGAACTTATGGAAGGGGCGATTCGCGTAGCTCGCATTGAGGATTTTGTATCATGATATACAAACAATTGAGCTGCATGTTGGGAATGTTAGGCGGTTAGGAAATGCATTTTGTGACGCCCCCTTTCGAGAGGGGTCGCACAAATTTGAAGATTCGGTTGATGGCGCATGGCGTCCAAATGGCTCATCAACAGGATTGATGCGACGATTCTGTTTTTTGAGTCACCAATCACATCGCACATCCGCATCCCTAAATGCGTTGACTGGCACAGGTCAAAAAGGGGTGATATACTGTTAGTCGGATAATATGATCTTATCCGACTAAGCCGGGGGAGTACGAATTATGACGCGAAATCCCTCATTTATGGAGTAAAGCAGTTGTGAGCCTTCTCTTTCCAGAACGATCATCAGTCAGCACACAGCAGCTTAACCAGTGGCAGCAGGCGGCGCTGGACTGGTTGATGAACTTCAATTCCGCCAGCACGCGCAAAAGTTATCGCAATGCGGTGAACAGCTTTTTTGCATCCTGCACCAAGCCGCCGGAACAAGTGGCGCAAGGCGATGTGCTGCGCTTCCGTTATGAGATGGAGGACGCGGGTTACAACCAGACGACCATCAATCAACGGCTGGCGGGATTATCGTCATTTTACCTGTTCGCAGTCGGGCGCGGCCTGCGGGCGGATAATCCGTGTGACGGGGTGAAACGCAAGGCGGTTAATCCGTATGGCAAGGCGACATTTCTGGATGGCACCAGCGGGCAGGATTTACAACTGCTGCGGGTCATCAACCGAAAAACGGATAAAGGCAAGCGCGATTATGCCATCCTGCTCACCCTGCTGACGACCGCCGTGCGCGTGGAAGCCGTCGCCAATTTACGCATCCGTGATCTGCGCGGGCAAGGCGAAATGGTGTTCATGCAGTACACCAACAAGGGCGGCGAAACCGTCGAAAAGCGTTTACAACCCGTCGTCATCCGCGCGATGGTGGATTATCTGGATACGCGGCGCGAACTGACCGAGGATTCCCCGGTGTTCGTGATGACCCCACCCGGACGGCGCGGCACGGAAAATCTGAACACCTACACCGACAATATTGTGGATACGGATAAGCCGCTGACCAGCCGAACCATCCAAAAACTGGTGAAATATTACGCGGATAAAGCCTTCGGGCCGGGGCATGGCATCACCCCGCACAGTCTACGGCATACGGCAGCGATGAATGCGATTCAAAGCGGTGCCAGCGTGATCGAGGTTTCGCGTTTGCTGCGGCACAAAAATCTGCGGGTGACGACGATTTACATTCAGCACGTCAGCGATAAAGCCGACGACAGCGTTTCGGAGAAATTGGGCAAGCGGTATGAATAGCCCGTAGTTAACCTGAGTTCGATACTGTTGGCGAACTAGAAAGGCGCAAGAGCTGCAAAGCGAGAAATGCGTGTTTTGGCAAAAGGGACTTCGTTGAGCCAATTGACAAAACGCAAGATATTGGTGGCAGTCGCAGAAGCGAGGTTCTGTAAGTGCGTTTTTTGCAAGCCACAATAACAAGCTTGTCGCAAGCCACAATTGCGAATAGTCTGGGAGAAAGTGCCTTCTACCCCCGCGCGTTTTCGGTAAAGCGCTTTGAACTCATGGGTCTTCTGCCATTGGTGTAAGGCTTGCACCATTTCGTGACGCTCATGAGGATAGCGCAAGGTCATGCTCCGTCCTGTGTGACAAGCAGTGGTACAGCGGGAACGGACTGGGCAGGGATCACAAGTCTGTTTGGCAAATAGGATTTGCACGACACTTTCGCCTTTGGCATCTTGGCTTAGAGTCCAATTCACACTGCGCTGCCCCTCAGGACACTGTACCTGTTGCGCCTCCCAGTCAACACTGAAAACCGAGACATCATATGCTCCTTCGGTTTTAGCTTGTCAACTAGGGTCGATGTGAACGGGTCCGACTAACGCAATCTGGTGCTGGTCGCGACTGTGCAGAATGCGCTTGGCGCTGACATAGCCTGCATCCACCAACTGCTGTGCGGGCAAGAGCTGTTTGGCAGCCAATCTGGCTTGAATGGTCGTTAAGGCATGGTGATCTTGTTGAATGGCGGGCACTGTTTCGACTTGAGTAATGAAGTGCGGGGAATCGACTTCACAACTCTCCGTCAAATGCACTTTGTAACCTACCCAACTCCAGCCTTGCTTGCGTCCATACCGCACTTCGGGATCGTAAGGTGAGCGGATCCACTCTCCAGTAGGAGGCATGTTGTCTGGAGTACGGCGTTTGACGTGTTCTTCATCCAACCAATATTGTTGGAACCAAACCCGTCGTAAAAGCTCAACTGCTGGCACTTGCGCTAACCACTTCATCTCTGTCGTTTGGTAAATGCTCTCTAGCAAGTGATACCCATCGTCGCCGATTTGTTGAGAAAGCAACAGGCGTTCAGCTTTGCTGGCTGGTAAACGGTACTCCTCCATTCGCTCGCCATAACGTTCAAACCACTCCGGTTGTACCTGTTGCCGTAACCATTCGGGCACAACCGTTGCCAAGACATTCAAGGTGTAGCGTAAGGTTTCGTCCACCAGTTCCAACTGGTCTAGCTCACACACTGCACCCACAATCGCTGTCGCATCAGTGCGTTGCTGCCCTCTCGCTTTCAGTAACTTCTTCTCGACCAGTCGTTCCAGCAATCTATCCAAGAGCAACGCCCCACTGTCACTGTTGACTAGACGGCTGCGAAACTCGCTCAGAATGGAATAATGAAATCCGACACCGGTCAGCTCTAAACTGAGCGCATATTTCCAGTCTAGGCGTGCGCGCACCGCTTCTGCCGCTTGGCGGTCACTCAGACTCTCTGCAAACTGCATCACCGTCACTAAGGCTAAGCGCCAGGGACTGAAAGCGGGTTGTCCATCTCTGGCATACAGACCCGCGAACACATCATCGTGGTAGATGCTGCCCAGCTCGTCCCGCATTTGGACATAAATATTGCCTTGAGGAACACAGCGCGCGCAATTTCCGCAGTTGCTTGGGGAACAGGAGGATGGCTTCCGCTTTCAGGCTCATCTGCTCCTCTTTCTTTATTTCTCGTTTTTCCTCATTTTATGGCTTTTGTCTCGTTCGCCAACAGTATCGAACTCACGTTACTTAGGTGGCGCAAGCGTGAGTATCGACGGCACATTGTCGGGGGCGGCAAGCCGCAGCAAGCCGTAGCCAATTCCAGCGATGCCTGTCATGAGTCCCGGCGCGGTGACAAATTTTTCACCGCCGACCCAGCCATGTTCGCTGATGCTGTCAAGGATAGCGCGTGTTAGCGAATTGACACGTGCTTCCCAATACACACTGTCGAGCTTGTGGCTGGCTTGCAAAAGAAGTTCGATATTGCCCAAATCGCCATGACATAACGAGTGATTTTCGCCGAAGCCGCGCGCAAGTGTGGTATGGAGCGCCGTTTCGATTTCGGTCTGGAATTGGTCGTCAGTGTGGTGCATCGTGAGGCGCGCAAGCCCGATTCCCCCTGCGCCATAACACCACGCTACGGGGTTATCATGCTCTCTGTCGATGACAGACGAACGCAGCGAGTGCCAGTTTTTAAATTCGGGCGAAAATGCGCCGCGTTCATAAGGCAGCGCATAGGGAATCATCGCCCTAAAACACTCCTCTTTTGTGGCGTCAGCCAGCGCCGACAACGCCCATACGATGCCAGCCGTCCCATGCGCAAAACCAGTGATGGGCATTGAGGATGTTGGATGTGTAAGCCAACCGAGTCCCCCGTCGATCACTTTTGCTTTTGCAGATAGGTGATCACCGCATTGAATGGCAACTTCGAGTAGGCGATCAGAAGGGATACAGCGATAAAGACTAAGCAGACTCGCAATACTCCCCGCAGCGCCACCGACAATATCAAAGCTTGCATCTTGTTTCACCAAATCAGAAATTCTATTCGCGCTGCGCATGGCAGCGTCAAACAAGTCTTGACGCTCCCACAACGCCGCTAAATGTGTGTATGTGTAGAGCAGTCCGCCCCAACCATTGAACGCGCCAATGGATGTGATATGCTGTTGGTTGGCGTCAATTTGAGCTTGCAGGGTCACAAGCGCTTTTTCAGCAAGACGTGTGTAACGCTGTTCTGTGGTCGTCGCGCCAAGCTGTGCCAGAAACAAGATGACGCCGGGAAGTCCGTTGTACAGGTCGATGCCTAGCGGGGCAATTTGCTCATATTGATTGATGCTCGATGTTAACCCGACCCAGTTGACGTATTTTTCGTTGTGCAGGGCGAGCGATTCCAAGTGTGCGCCAGCGGCTTGCGCAACAGCTAACAACAGTTGAGGTTCGACAGAATCAGCGAATATCGACCGTGTAGTTATAGGATCATGTCGCACGCCATTAGATTTAGACGCGCCTATCGGCAACGCGAGGAACGAGGCACGAATCAGCCACGATTGATCCTGCATATCTTTTTCGCTCAAAGCACGAACACGTTTCTGAGCAGAAACCATCGTTGTCTCGGCGAAAAAATTGACGATCCGATTGCCGCCGCTGCTCCACAAATCGCGTGAGTTCGGGTGTCCGGTGAACAATGGGATATTGCTGCGCTGCAAGTCAGTTTTTTCGTAGGCAACGATGTTCATCAACTCCGGTTGTCGCGGAATTTGTCGCCACAAATAATCAAACAGGCGATCTCGTGTGAGGGCATCGCGCAGAAGATTAGGATGATAGCCTTCATTCTGGATGAAGGCGTAGGTACGCGTGGGTCGAAGGACAACCCGCACCACATCGTCGGCGAAAGCGGCGAGTGGACCGGACAAAAATTCGTCTTTATGCTGGACGAGCAAACGATAGACGGTTTCAAATCCGGCGACGATCGGGGCAAGATAATCGGCAAGATCAAGCTCTTGACCGTTTAAGGTCGGGCGATTTGAGGCATCGGGTATGAGGGTAGGCTTATGCGCGAGATGCATTTCATCTGTGCCTGCGCCTTCCCACGATGGAACAGGCATTGGCGTAAACTGTCCGTTCTTCGCGCCTAAACCGCTGATATCAATACCACCCTGCTGGTCGTCAGCATACATACGCAGCGGCAGCAGCAGCGAACGCAACACCGATGTGTGCAGCACGTCAAGCACAGGACGATCCCATTCAGAAATGCTAGCGTCTGGTAGCGCCGGGTGAAAAAGCGTTTCGACATCGATCAACACCGGATGCTCGCCCGCTGCGATGAGGTTTTCGGCGTGAACATCCGTCCCCGCTAACACATAGAGCAGCGCGAGATAACCACCCTGCCGTTGATAAAAGCGCATGACTTCATCGAAGGTTTCGCAGGTTTCAGCATCAACAAATTCCATCCAACCGTAGCTGCCTCCGTCGAATACTTTTAAGACTCGAAACGGATGCGGCAAGTCATGAGCGTTGAGCCAGGCAAGTAGCTGCTGAAAATGTAGGGCGATGCTCTGTGGTCGAGGTTTGTAAACGACGCGCAGACCAGAGTCGAAATGCGCGATGGCTACGGTTCGCCCACCGCCGTGTAAATCACCCAAGCCGCTGTCCAACTGCGTGAGTTTTCCGGTGGCTTCATCGGGTGAAAACGTTGACTGAATGACATCCCAATCCGCGCAAAGCCGATCTAAAAATTCAAGGCTGCTGTCTAGCCAATCGCTGAGATAAGTCGTGATCTGACGCGCCAAAACGATGTACTCATCCAGAAACGCGAAAATATTTTCAGGCTCGCGCAACTGCTCGAAGAATTGTCGATAGCGTTCTTGCGGAGTCTCGCCGGAAAGTTGACCGCGCAAACGAGCGGCATTCAACTCAAGGACGAGCGTTCGACTCGCCATCGGGAAGATATGATCGGCAACTGGTTTAATCATCATATTGCCGATAGCTTGCGGGTTGAAAGGCACATCGCCGTATTTTTTGACGAGCGTTTGCGCACCGCGTTGTAGTTCATTTCTGTAGTGGATAATCAGCGGTTCAATCGCCTGAATAAAACCGTAGAGGTCGTGTTCGGTTACAAAGGCTGACCAACGAATGCTGTCGCTGAATGTGTCAGATTCCCACGCCTCGTTAATGCATGACACCCACGAAGGCGTTTCAGGAAATCGCGCTTCTAAATCCTCAAGCGGCTCGTTCACGATCTGCTCAAAAGTCTCGCGCGTTAAACCGTCGACAGCCAAACGCCGAGAAAAGGGAAAGCCAACATCAAACGGCGGTTGTGATGACCAGCGGCTTACGCGTGGTGATGAAGATACAATCGAAGCAGCGTCGTAGGGGTGAGAAACCGGTTGCAGCGTTGTACTGCGTTCCAGTAGCGTGAGCGCGCGAAGCCAATTGCGTGTCAAACCTAGTGTTTTTATCATCGATACCCCATTTTAATAAGCGAATTCAAACAATTAGCCTCAAAAAACTTGTGTCTTTTAGCGTTTCAGCAGCAATTGGCATGTGGTCATTGGGTGAGGGGAAACAACAAGTTGCAAAGAGATCACCCATTTGCAACTTGTTGTAGTTCAGCACAAGATGGAGTTAATCAAACAGCAGTTTGACCGCCTGCCTGCGCGGTTGAGACGCCATCCCTATCGGGACACGTCATCAGCAGATCGTAGCGGCTTGTGTCGGTGCTAGTATAGCAAGCGCTACGGTGTCTAACTGCGCAGCGGAGAAACTGCCATCAAGATCCGCGTTGCCGACGGGGGACGCGGGAATATCACCCATTTCGATTCCGTCGTCTTCATTTTTCCATGCACGAATGATAGCTTCTGCTGACATTTTTCTTCCTTTAGCCTTCCGGTCATGACGTTTGTAAACCCACGTCATCACCTTGTTTACGATAGATTCAATATAGGGCGATGAGGGGGTGGGTGTCACCTATCTAAAGAATGGAAATAAAAATTTAATTTCGGCTGGTACGCTTTTGCGATGCTATCTTAGCGTCAATTCGATACTGTTGGCGAACGAGACAAAAGTATCGAACTCAGGTTAGTTACGTTTCGAAAGCCGTTGAATGCACACAGGGGTACTTGATTAGTACCCCTGCAGCGAGATCACATTAGAGAGGGAAATAGGCTAGGCAGCCTGGATGTTGATCTTGCTTTCGGCCAGCGTACTCAGCTTTTCGTCCGTGTCCGATTCTTCTTTAAGACTCTGTTCCAGCAACCTGGCAACATCTTTCAGGCCAAGCTGGAGGGCGTAAGCACGGGCTGTGCCATAGGTCGAAATTTCGTAGTGTTCCACTTTTTGGGCAGCGGCGATTAGGCCTGCATCAAGCACATCAGCATCAGGGGCTTCCTTAATGAGTTCCGCGCCTTCATCAATCAGCCCTTTCATGCCTTTACAGGGCTTGCGAACTGCCTTTTTGTCCATCTTCTCAAAAACCTGTTCCAGACGTTTAATCTGGTTTTCAGTTTGGGAGAGGTGCGATTCAAAGGCGGCTTTCAGTTCAGGAGCTTTGGCGGCCTTAGCCATCTTGGGCAAGGCTTGTGTGATCTGGTGTTCTGCGTCGTAAGTGTCCTTTAAAAGGTCAAGGAACAAATCTTGCAGCTTTTTCATTTCCATTTTTACATTGCCTCCAACTCACTCGATACGATTACAACTAACACATTCATTACTTGTTCAGGACGTCCTGAGCATGATAATTAAGCCAATTGTAAACGTCAGCAGCATTACACACATGGGCCATGTGAATAGAAAATTTTGTCTTCCAGACCTATGCAGGTGGAGATAGAAAGCGGGGGAAGGATGGATTGGTTTCAGATGGCGAAGCGGACGATGCAGCGCGTCCCCTCCCCTACCCTGCTCTCGATTTCCAATGTGCCTTTGTGGGGTACGAGACAATCCTTGACCACCTTCAAACCCAAGCCTGTGCCGCCGATTGCACCCACGTTGGTGGCGCGGTAGAAGGCTTCCGACAATCGTTTTTGATCTTCCGCCGGAATGCCAATGCCCTGATCGCGCACACTGAAAATGATTTCACCGGGACGCTGTGCCAGATCAAACCGAATGGTTGAGCCGGGGTCGGAATACTTCACCGCATTGGAGAGCAGATTATGCAAAATGTGACGCAGCAGTTTACGGTCACCCCGCATGTGGTAATCGCCTTCCAGCGCACTAAACAGGATAGTATGTTCGATGCCAATGGTGGATTTCACATCATCCACGACATGCTGCGAAAATTCATGGAAATCCAACTCAACAGGCTGAAATTCCAGTTTCCCCCATTCAGCCCGCACCACCAGCGAGACTTCATCAATCATGGCGTCCAGATGCCGAATCTGGGTCTGGATGGTATTCAGGCGAAAACGGCGCTTGTCTTCGGTCATGCTCTCGAAATAGTGCAGCAGCAGTTCGCTGGCAGCCATTATCATCGCCAGCGGTGTGCGGAATTCATGCGAGATGGTGTACATAAACCGGGATTTGACCCTGCTCATTTCTTTCTCTTCATCCAGCGCGATGCGTAACCGTTCCTGTTCCAGCATCGACTCCTGAATGGCTTTTTTCTCGGTGATGTCGCGCAGCGTCAGCAAATAGGCCGGGTGATTATCCCATTCGGTGGGCATGGCGCGCATTTCCAGCACTGCCGGACTCCCAACCACCGAAAGCTCGACCGTATCGCCGGAAGTAACCGGAATCCCGAAAGCGCTGCCGACCAGATCAACACGGGCAAAGGTTTTCTCGGCGGCGGGGTTGGAGTACTGAATCACCCCTTCCCCATCCACCACCAGAATCACATCGGTATTGCGGCTGACGAGATTTTGAAACAAGGATTGGGCGGCATGAAGTTCGTGGGTGCGGGCGTTCAACTGGGTCAAAATCCAGTGCTGATAAGTGACATACCGCAGCGCCCGCAAAAGCGTATCCCGATTCAGATCATCCTTCACCAGATAATCCCATGCCCCGCTATCCAGCGCACGCGAACCTTCTTCACGGCTGGTCAGCACAATGATAGGCACAAGGTAATCATAAACGGCGCGCAGGGTTGTCGCCGTCTGCTGGTCATCACTTTCTACCAGCAGAATACTATCGGTGAGTTCGGGCAAACGCGCCAGATCAAGACCGGTTTCAATCAGTTCAAAACCCGTCTGGCTAAACAATGCGCGTAATTGTGGATAGTCCTGGGCAGGAAGCAAAAATACTTTCCAATGGGCATGATCGGCGGGCTGCACGTCCGCCTCCTTATGAAGAAAGTTCGAGCGCGGATAAAATGGTGGCGGTGTCAGACAAATCACCAATCAGGCGACGTGGGAGTGGCGGTTGGATTCGAATAAGGGTGGGCGTTGCCAGAATCTGATCCTGAAGGGCAATATCAGGGTTTTCCAGCACATCCACAACTACTAATTCACAGGGTTGACTGAGGTGCTGCTGGAATGCGCGTTGCAGATCAGCAATGGTTTGTTCCATGTAGGCAGTGCGCCCGCTGATATATAACTTCAACAGAAAATAAGCCATCAATTGCTCCCCGGCTCCAGTTGAGGTATCGCGCCACCAGCCCCAATTCCCGGCGGACGAACCTGTATCACTTTGTACTAACAACCATCTAACCGATATATAGTAGACGGAATTGTGGCAAATTGCGAACGTTACGAACCGGACTCGCGGACTTATTGCAAGGCTGGAATATGAGAGGATCAATTACTCGATTCTGAACGTCCATACCGTCAGGCTGTTATCCTGTACCCGGTCATCCACTGAATCAATCGGCAGGCGCGCCCCATCTGGCAGGGTGTATAAACCCAAACGAATGGTGTATTCACCGGGAGGTAACGGCGATTCCAGAGTCAGCGTGTGCATATCCTCGATTATCGTATTCACACGCCATTGTCCCGTCGGATAACGGTTATCGACCGGGGCGCTGTCCCGTTGAGCCAAGCGTTCACCGGCTGAATCATACACATGGACGAACACCTGATAATCTGCTGGAAGCGTTTCAGCCGTTTGCCAGTAGAGCGTCAAATTCAGTTGGTCAGATGATGCTTCAAACGCGGCGGCTTGCAGCATGATTGAATCGCCAAAACGATAATTCAGAGCCTCGGCCTCGGCTGGAATTGCGGCTGAGGTTGGGCGGTTCAGTACCACCGGAACGAACAGCGGCGCTGCTCCCACGCGGTTATCATGACGCGCCTGAATGTAGGCCAGTGCGGGAGTCAGCGGCGGGACATCTGGAACGGTCAATTCGGTTTCCACCCGCACCAATGCGCCATCCACCTGCACAGCGGGCAGATCAACAGCGGCATATTCGAGCGCGCTATCCGGGCTAATCAGGCGGAATGTCCAGATGTCCAGCGGAATCCGGCTGCGGGCGGGCTGTATATCGCCAAATACGGCGCTGATGGTAATGCTCTGTTCATCATTGCCGCGCCTTACAGCGGGCTGCATGGTATACAACGCACCAGAGTCGGCTATCGCCAGCGGATTGACCAGTTCAAGCGATAATCCATCATGCGCTGAACTCCATGCCGCCCCAAGCTGCGCTAATTGTTCATCCCCATTTGTCCCCAGCAGTTCGTACAACTGTGCCGAGAGATTATTTTGCCAGCGGTCGGGATGGGTGGAAAGCCGGGGCATCAGCCAATCGGCGTCCGTCGCCAAGCGCAGGGTGTCGAGCGCCCCATTTACATCCCCCTGCCCCAACTGCATCGCCGCCAATGCATTCACATCTTCAGGATTCCAAAAGGCTTCGGGAATCCGCCGCAGCCAGTACGAAGCCATTTCCCACTCATCATCCACCGTCATCAACAGCGCCGCACGGTTGCGAACCGCATCGGCCTGATCGAGTTCGGCAAGCTGTGTCCATGCGTCCATAACGGACTCAGTGACAGCTAATGCTTCTTGTCGTTGTTCGGCGGTCAGCAGATAAAAAAATGTCGGCGTCAATAAAGCACGGGCGCTCAAGGCCTGGGTGGATCCATCCGGCGCATTCAGACCATCCAACAGCGGCGTGATGCTTTCGACATCCGGCTGAATGGCATAACTGCTTTGGCTCTCGGCTTCGCGGAACAGCGGCACGGATGGATAGGCTGTTCGCAATGCCGCCCACAACGGACGGGCAGCGGCGTCATCGGCCAGCATAGTTTGAGCAAAGGCCAACCCCAACCGCGCACGGTCATTATCTGGCTGCGATTCCAACAGGCTTTGCCATGCCGTCACCTGCTCTGCCCAGCGCGAGTCCCCCGGCAGCGGTAGATCAAAACCCACCTTACCCCAACGCGGCGCGCCGATTTCGCCATACAGCACGTTCATCTGCCCGAAAAGCGTATCAATTGCATCTGCTTGAATTTCTGGCTGGACGCGGAAAACAAAAAAGCCACCCGGCCTGTGAACCAATTCAAAACGCTCCGGCTGGAGCATCAACTGTGGCAGGCGGGTATCATCGGCCTCCAGCACAATCAAATCGACCTCGGCGCGCTCAAGATAGGCTAAATCGTCGGCATCCAACCACGGCGCTTGTGGATTGGTTTCCACAAAAAAGCGGGCATCGCCAAACGCCAGCGTATTACGGGAACGCCGTCCGCCTGTGATGAACGCGCCGGGAACTTCTTCAATCACCACATTGGAGGGGTTATAGGGCGTCATAATGACGCTGTAGCCCTCCGGCGGAACGAGTTGGCGAAGAACAGCCGTTAAGGCTTCGTAACTCGGATGAATCCGTCGCAAACCTTGCAGGGCGTTGAAGCTGCGGAGTTGGTCGCGGGCGGTGGCGGGTAACGGGAACGGCTCGAACAGGGTAATGCCCATCCATGCAGCAGCCAACAACACCGCCAACCACTGAACACCCTGCCCGGAAATCCGTTTTTGGAATGCGCTCACCAGCCATTCCAGCAGCAGCCCAACGACCAACCCAACTGGCAGCAGAAAGATCAGCGTGAACACCCCGACGTAAGACATCAGACGATTGACAATCGGCACAATGCCGGGTGTAAATGACAGCACCAGCGCAAAGGCTGTCGCCGGAAAAATAAACTGGGCTGCCAGACTGTGCCGCCAGCGATAACCTGCCAGCAAGCCCAGCACCGCCACCACAATAATCAGCGGATGATAGAAAAAAACATGCGGGGCGCGCACATAGGTATCGCCCAAAATCGGAAAATCAGCGAGTTGAACAAACCCACTCAACGCAGGATTTCCGCTGAGTGCTGGATTAGACTCAGCCTCAACCTGAAGCGCCAGCACATCAATCACTTCCCGTTCGCCGCGTGTTGAACGCTGGATGACGGGCAGCACCGCCAGCAGCGCCAGCAGCAGCGCCAGCGGCAATAACCTGCGGATCGTTGCGCGTTCGGTATCCGGCAGCAATTCGCCGCGTCGGGTCACATCCGCCAGCCAACGCAGCGCACCCATCCCGGCAATCGTCAGCGTGAAAATCAAAATCTGGAACGGATGCATGGCTGCCAGCGCGAAACCGCCGATGCCGATCAGCACCAGATCGCGCCGCCGGAAAGATCGCAAATAGGCCACGCCCGCCATGAGTGCCAGCGGCAGCATAATCGTCAGCGAAAACTGCCGCAGCACATTGATCTGGAAAACGGTCAGCCGTCCGAAGGATTCGTAGCTGGGGTTATAGGCGATGTTGTCCAGCGTGAACAATCCGCCAATCGTCAAACCGACCGCCGCCCATACGCCTGCCGTTTCGCGCCGGGTCAGTTCATAAGCCAGCGCAAATGTCAGCAGCGGCACGCTCCAAATGAATAACGTGCTGAGGTCATACCAGATGAGTTGTGATGCCTTCACCCCGCTTGCCCAACACCAAGCCGCCTGAACATAGGTCAGGCCGTCGGTATCGAAGCGGCTGTCACCCAAATCACCAATCGCCACGCCCAACTGACGGGAGCGCAGCGGCCAGCCTCCCGGCGGGGTTTCATAGGGGCGGGTCGCCAGCCAGTCAATGTGGGAGATAAAAATCGGCTGGTCTTCGAAGCCATAAAAACGGGAACGGCTTTCATAGTTCACGCCGAAGACCACCGCACAGCACAGACCAAGCAGAATATATAAAGGAAGATTGCGGCGAAAAAAAACCTCACCCCCCTTCCCCCTCTCCATTGCATAGAGAGGGGGAAGATTACTTCCGGGGATAAATGCTAACCCCACCATCACCGCATGGAGCAGCAGCAGATAAGTCGGCACAGGGACACCGAATAACTTGCCGAACGCGCCGAGGCTGACGGTCAAGCCCAAGCCTGCGAACAGCACCCATGCAAAACGGCTGATCGGATGTGCCGCACTGCCCCGCCCCAAAGCCCGCGCCAACAGATACCCCGGCAGATAAATCTGGCACAGCGCCGCGATGAACAAACCAGCCAACGTGCCATTCAGCGGATGCAAAAACGTCAGCGCCAATGACAGCGCCACCAGTCCAACCCGTAGACCGCGCCCTGAAATGTTCATCGGCGTGTCACCAATTCTTCAAATAAGGCGGCCAACCGTTTTTCGGCAACTGACCAATTATAACGTTCGCGTCCGGCGCGGGCGGAATTGGCTTGCAAACAGCGCAGCACCTCAGGATTTTGAAGCTGCTCGAAAGCGGTTTTTAACGTCTGCGGGGTCACATCATCCAGCAGAATGCCAAAATCTTCATTAGCGACCACCTCGGCCATCTCGCCCACGCCGCGCCGGACGATCATGGCTTTACCCGCTGCCATCGCATCAAACAATTTATTCGGCATCAGATAATAATCATATTCACCCGGCGCGATGCAGTTATACACCACCTCGCTCAATAGGGTATACAACGGCACATCCGCCCCGTTCACCCACCCTAACCAGATGATATTCGGATGGGCTTTCGACGCCGCAATCACATCGTTTTCCAATTGGCCGCTGCCGCCGATCAACAGCGCCACATCCGGCGATTCGGCGACGGCTTCCAATAACTGCGGAATATCGCGCACGGGGTACAGGGTAGCAATACAGCTTATGACCAGCCGATAATTTTGAAGGCCAAATTGTTCACGGGCGGCGGCGAGTTTGGTTTCGTCCAACGCGAATTCTTCCAGCCGCTTCCAACTGCCCACCACTTCGACCCGCCGCGCGCCATCTTTTCGCAGCGCCTTCGCCAGCCGTTCACCAATCGTCGTAACGGCGTCCACGCGCTTGATGAAAAACAACTCAAACCGTTCCGCCAGATTGCCTTTTCCGCCGTAAATGCGTAACCATTCGCGGTTATCGTGCTCATCATAAACCAATGGGGCGCGGTGCAGCAGCGACAATAACCATCCGGCGGGCATCGGCGTATGCTCATGACAATGGATAATGTCGGCTTTAGGACTCCAACCCAGCCGGATTGCCCACAGCGTATACAAACCGAGGGCGATGGCGTTGCTCCGGGGAGGTGTTTTTTCCGGCAGGCCTAATGGATTGACCGGAACCCCACGCAGCCAACCCCACAGCGCCCGCAGCAGCACCCACACATTACGGGTCGGCACAAATGGCGTCAGCCGGAATTCGACCCCGTTCCGCGTCTGACGATAATTCGGTTCGCCATAACGCAGCGTAGCAATTACGATCACTTGATAGCCCAAACGCGCCAACGCCTCGGCCTGAAGCAGCATCCGGCGATCATGAAAGGCGTGCAGATAATCGACGATGATAACCCGACGGCTCAACTTGTTTTCTCCAATGCTGCAACCATACGTTCCGCCGCGTGACCATCTCCATATAATGAAGGATGATTGGTAGGACGCGCGCTTAAGGCCGAACGAGCCGCTTCCCGAATAGCAGTCCGTTCAGTCGCAGCCAATCGATTCCAGCCGCTTTCCACCGTTTCGGCCCATTCGGTTTCCGTGCGTATGGTGACACATGGGGTTTGCAGCAGATAGGCTTCTTTCTGTAATCCACCCGAATCGGTCAGCAGTACCGCCGCCCCTTCCACCAATGCCAGCATATCCAGATAACCCAACGGGTTGACAAGCTGAACACTCGCCGCCGTATCCAGTCCATAATTGGCGATGGCACCCCGTGTGCGCGGATGTAAAGGAAAAATCACCGGAATTTCCAGATCACCCAACGCCGCTAGAATTGCGGCTAAGGCTTCTGGTGAGTCCGTATTTGCCGGACGGTGAACTGTCGCTACTGCATAAGGCTGCCCAGCCTTCAACCCCAGACGCGCATGAACATCGGACTGCTGGCGGGCAGTTTCTTTATGGCGCAGCACACTGTCCACCATGATATCCCCGACCATCAGCACGCCTTCGCGGATGCCTTCCCCTGCCAGATTGTCAACGGCCAGCGTCGTCGGGCAGAAGCATAAGGTGGAGATGTGATCGGTCAGAACACGGTTGATTTCTTCCGGCATCGCGCGGTTATAACTCCGCAGTCC
This sequence comes from Anaerolineae bacterium, assembly GCA_019912965.1. Classification (GTDB taxonomy): domain Bacteria; phylum Chloroflexota; class Anaerolineae; order Aggregatilineales; family Phototrophicaceae; genus CFX2. The sequence continues at coordinate 16,654 of JAIOHM010000131.1, read as the reverse complement.
GGCTTCTACATGGGCAATCGGGATGTGCAGTTTAGCCGCCGCCAACGCCCCCGCCAGCGTCGAATTGGTATCGCCGTACACCACCACCCAATCCGGGTGCTGCTCGATCATCAATTTTTCGAGCCCCATGAGCATCGCGCCGGTCTGCTCTGCATGACTCCCCGAACCGATGTTCAGATTGGCGTCCGGCTGTGGAATGCCCAACTGCTGGAAGAACACCTCGGACATGTCTTCATCATAATGCTGCCCGGTATGCACCAGAAATTCGCGGTGACGGGTTCGCAGCGCCGACGAAAACGGTGAGGCTTTGATGAACTGTGGGCGCGCGCCGACGATGGAAAAAATGAGCATAAATTTACTCCGGGCGTTTGCAGATCACGATTTCGGTAGATGGGCCTTCGCGCAGATTATTCACCAGCACATTTTCCAACGGATATAAAACTGCGCCGAAAAGCTGCCCTAACAGTTCAGATTTGGAAATTAAAAATGAGATCGCTTTCCAGTAAAAGGCCAGCAGCGGATTATGGCTGTCTACAGGCTGGTTCATCAGCACGAATAACGGCTTCCGCTTCTGAATTTCAAATCCTGCGGACTTCAATACCCGTTCGACATGTGCCAGCGAACGGCGGCGGACGTGCGCCTGTGGCTGGGCTGGATTCGGGTCGTGCAGTAAAAAGTCGCAGAAAATGAAAAATCCGCCCGGTTTGAGCAGCGCGTATAAGTTGCGGATAGCCTGTTCATAATCGGCATCATCAATGATGTGGTACAGCACGTCCATCATGGAGATGGCGTCATAATTTCCGGGCAGTGCCTTTGCAGCGTCCGATGCCCCGATGTTCAATTCATAAAAATTATGTTTGGGAAAGCGGGATTGTAACCCCTCTACCGCCACTTTTGTCAGATCGACGCCTGCAATCTGCCCTGCCCCCAACGTTTCCCAACAGTCGATATAAAACCCAGTGCCGGAACCGACATCGAGTACACTGGTAGCTTTCCAATCATACAGTGCCGCCGCTTCCTGCAAGAATATCCGGCGGCGGACGCGGTACATCCAGTGGTTAAAGTTCCGCCCCAGTCGCGCATAACCCACGCCAACCAATCCGCTCTGCTGTTTGAGGCGGTCTTCCCAATAATTTTTGGGCGCAAATTGTCCCATCGTTTTCCTCATCACTTGGTTGCAGGGTCGGTCACCCCTACAGACTCATAAATTGCTTCAAGTTGCCGCACGATCACCGCTTCGCTGTAACGGCTCAGGCAGTCGGCGCGGATGGCTTCAGCATCATAACGTGCATAGGTTTCGGTCATCGTTCGCAGCGCCGCCGATAATGTATCCACATCCCCTGCCGGAACCAGCAGCCCATTGTTTTCATCAATGAGCGCATCTGCCCCGCCGGAGCGCGTTGCCACAACCGGACGACCGCTGGCAAAGGCTTCAATAATCGTCAGGCCGAAGGTTTCGATGTAGCTGGACGAAATCAGGGCATGAGTGCGGTGCAATAAATCGCGCACGGCCTCGCGCGGGATACGCCCCAGAAACTCAACCTGTTCGCGGATGCCGAGTTCGCCCGCCAACCCTTCCAATTTTTGACGTTCCGCCCCATCCCCGACAATTCGCACAATCACCTGCTGACTGCGAAACGCCCCGGCAAATGCCCGCAGCATCACATCCACGCCTTTGTTCGGATTCAGGTTGGCGATCAGCGCGAAAGCAAACGGCGGCATTGGTGGCGGTGGCGCAAACGTGAACAATTCGGCATCCACGATATTGCCGATTAAATCCACTGAAACACCCGGTGCGATTTTTTGCAACCGATCAGCCAACACGGGACTGACCGCCAGAACACGATCCATATTTTTCAGCGCAAACCGGATGCGCCCGATCTGGTCAGGGAACGTCAAGCCACGCACCAGTGTTGACGAATGTTCGGTCAATACCGCCGGAACGCCCCGCGCCGCGCGAATATGCGCCGCCGCCCAACCACCATACAACGTACTGTGGGCATGGAGGACATCCGGTTTGCCGTTTTGATGAACATAGGTATCAAAGGCATTCAAAATCGGGGTTTTACGCAGCGGGGGAATAATACTCGGCAGCCAACCCCACCACCCTACGCGGAGAGTTGGCAGTCCGCCTTCATCGGATTGACTAAATCCTTCCTGTCGCTGGATTTCTTTGAGTCCGTGAAAGGTGCGAACGCGACCGGGTGGAATCAAAAGCCCGACGCGATGCCCAACCTTTTGCAGCGCCAACGCCTGTTCACGAAAGAAACTGCCCCGGATTGGATTATCAGGTGTGGAATACCAGGATGGGATAAGCAGGATGTGCATTCAGGCCTCTACCAGTGGTGGCAGAAGGATAGCACACCCCGCCGTGAAAACCAATTGCGATCAGTGACGGGCGCTCGAACGCAGGATGTACCCCTGCCCTGCTACCGTTTCCAGCAAATGCTGATAATTTTCCAGCTTCTTGCGGATGCGCCCAAAATAGACATGGAGATAATGGTTGGAACCGCGATACTGCCCGCCCCAGACTTTCGCCAGCAGGTCATCATGTTCCAGAATACGATCCTGATTCTGTGCCAGCGTCGCCAGCAGCGCGAATTCAGTCCGCGTCAGGTGGATGTCTTTATCATCTACGTACACCCGCCGCCCTTTGAGGTCAATCAACAAGCCTTCAATCTTGATGCTTTCAGGATTGGGAGTCTGTTCCGGAGCAGCCGACCGCCGCATCACCGCCCGCACCCGCGCCACCAGCACATCATGATTAAACGGTTTGGTGATGTAATCATCCGCCCCCAGATTAAGCGCCTCAATCATTAAGGCTTCGTCATGCGCCGCAGTCAGCACGACAATCGGTACGCTGTCGTCCTGCTCCCGAATCCAGGTACAGACTTCTTTGCCGCTCATACCCGGCATGTTCAAATCCAGAATGACCAGTTCAGGCCAGTTGTGCTGCATCACGGTGATGGCCTGTAGACCATCGCGGGCTTCCTGCACATTGAAGCCTCGTGCCTGCAAATTCACCGTAACCAAACGGCGAACATTATCTTCATCGTCAACCACCAGAATAAATGGCGGCATGGTTTGCCTCACTTTACTGATTTATCCTTTGACCACCCTCCGCACGGTTTCCAGCAATTTATGCACGCTGACAGGCTTGACGATTTTGGCAGCGATGTTGATGTGGATCGGCGCGGTATCGTCATCACGCTCTGGTGAGGCAGTAATGACGATCACAGGCAAATCACGCAACTGTGGATGGGTAGACATCACACTGAGCAGTGACCAGCCGCTCATACCACCCAATTTGATGTCCAGCAGCATCGCGTCTGGCGGGTGGGTTTGGAGCTTGTCCAACCCATCCTCAGCGCTTTCCACCTCGATCACTTCATAACCACGCGCGCGCAGATTAACGCTGAGAAACTGTCGGATATGCGGTTCATCTTCGATCACCAATAGTCTTGGCATATTATCCTTAATCCACTACCGCTGAAGTAATAAATTAGATACGGGTTCAGCAACCCCGCTTATTGGTTTAGGAGAGGATAATACAGCAAGCAAAAATTTTTATAGCCCTTTAATTGGGGGTTAGATCAATGCTATCCTCAAAGCCGCCGCCACACGGGATTGTATCTCCGGGGTAATTTGAGGCCAAATGGGAAGACTCAGAACTTCAGCGGCGGCTTGCTCGGATTCCGGCAGATGATACCCCAGATTGGCATAGATGGGAAGCTGATGCAGCGGCACAGGATAATAAATCATGGTGCTGATTCCCATTTCCTCCAGCCGCTTTTGAACCCGGTCGCGGCGACCCTCGCCAATACGAATAGTATATTGATGATACACATGACGGGCATAGTCCATTTGGCACGGTAAGGTTATGCCATGCATATCCCGCAGCAGTGAGTCATACACCCCTGCGGCAGTACGCCGTTCTTTACTCCAGCGATCAACATACGGCAGTTTCACCCGCAGGATAGCCGCCTGAAGGGTATCAAGCCGGGAACTGTAACCTGCCACTTCGTTATAATATTTCTTCTTCGCGCCGTGTACCCGCAGCATTCGCGCCGCGCTGGCAACATCAGCATCGTCCGTGACCAGCAGACCCGCATCGCCATACGCACCAAGATTCTTGCTGGGGAAGAATGAAAATGCCCCGACATGACCGATTGTTCCCAGCTTGCGTCCCATGTATTCACCGCTGAACGCCTGCGCGACATCTTCCAACACTTTCAGGTTGTAGCGGCTTGCCAGCGAAAGCAGCGGATCCATTTCGGCAGCGTGACCATAAAGATGTACAGGCAGAATGACCTTTGTGCGTTCTGTGATCGCGGCTTCGACCTGCTCAACATCCAGATTAAAGGTCTGCGGATTGATGTCTACAAACACCGGTTTCGCGCCCAGATTGGTGACAGCCTCGGCGGTGGCGAAAAAGGTGAAGGGCGAAGTAATCACCTCATCCCCTGCCCCAACGCCCAACGCCCGCAAACCGATGAGCAGCGCATCCGTGCCGGAGTTCAGGCCGACAGCATGACGAACACCGAGATAAGCCGCAGCTTCAGCTTCAAAATGGGTGACATCCGCCCCCATGATAAAATGGCCTGAACGCACCACCCGCTGAAAAGCCGCGTTCAGTTCGTCCCACAGCATGTCGATTTCAGGTTGTAAGTCCAGCACTGGAATTTTGTCTGAGGTCATGATTCGACTCGTTTTACGATCATTGTATCGATTTTTTGGTAGTGTTTGCCGCAGTCCGCACAGATGGCTTGGTCGTCCTGAAAGTGCAGCGTTGCGCCGCACTCACATGCCCAACCCATAACGCGCCCCGGCACACCCGCCACCAGTGCATAAGCCGGAACATCTTTGGTGACGACTGCACCCGCCGCCACAAATGCCCATGCACCGACCGTCACGCCGCAGACGATAGTGGCGTTCGCACCAATCGTCGCGCCATGTGACACACGGGTGATAGCGTAGTCCTCAGCCGTATTACGCGGATAAGCCGAACGCGGCGTTTTTACGTTGGTAAACACCATGCTTGGGCCACAAAACACGTAGTCTTCCAGAATTACGCCCTCATAAATCGAGACGTTGTTCTGAATTTTGACATGGCTGCCGATCTGGACGCGGTTGGCGACGAACACATTCTGCCCCAGTGAACAGAATTCTCCGATGACCGCACCGGGCATAATGTGGCAGAAGTGCCAGATTTTCGTGCCCGCGCCGATCTGTGCCCCGTCGTCTACATAAGCCGATTCATGTGCGAAATAGTTCATGAGGTAAAAATCTTCTACTTCTTCAAAAACGGATGCACATCAGCCGAGGTGACTGTCTCAGCGTGTCGGATGTCGTATACCATTTCCAGTGATGGACGCGCATCCGCGATGCTGAATCCATTCCCGGCCAACAGCTGCTCATAAATCCGCGTATGCAGATCGGTAAAGCCTTCCGAAAATTCAATCTCCTGCCCATCCAATGTGATCGAACGGAAAGCAAACTTGCCAGCGGCGCGCTGCTCGGCGGGTAAATCGTGCTCATCAACCGAAAGATACCACCGCACCCGCGCCCGTTCCAGTTCCAGCACCCCGGCCATTTTATCCGGTCGCGCCAGATGCACTTCACTCCGCTCCCCTGCCCCAAACAACCACATCAGCAGGTCGAAGAAGTGGATGCCAATGTTCATGGCGAGGCCGCCGGATTTTTCTTCATCGCCCTTCCATGAAGTGTGATACCACTGCCCGCGCCGGGTCATATAGGTCAGGACGACTTCGCGCCGCGCGGTGCTGGCTTCGGCATCCAGTTTGGCTTTTAGCGCAATCAGCGTCGGATGCAAACGCAGTTGCAAAACGGTGTTGACCTTGCGCCCGGTTTTGGCCTCCAGCTCCACAATCGAATCCAGATTCCACGCATTGATGACCAGCGGTTTTTCGCAGATCACATCGGTTCCAGTGTGCAGCGCCAGCCGGATGTGCGTGTCATGTAAATAATTCGGGGAGCAGACAGTCATAAAATCCGGGCGGGGTTCAGCATCCTGGCGGCGAAGTTTTTCCAGATGACGCTCAAAACGCTCGTAGGTGGTGAAGAACTGCGCCCCCGGAAAATAGCTATCCAGAATGCCAACTGAATCATGTGGATCAAGTGCCGCGATGAGTGTGTTACCCGTATCGCGGATGGCCTTTAAATGTCGGGGGGCGACGAATCCGGCTACCCCGGTCATGGCGAAGTGTTTCACAATTATTTTCCTTCTGGCGAGTAGTAGGCAAATTATACGTCATCCGGTTGGCTTTTTGATGCTTGGTTTTTATTGGTTTTTGGCTATATTGCATAGGAACCTGAATGATCAGAAGCTGAAAGAATACCCTTCTGTTTAATGACTATGCGAAGTATATTACTCAGTATTACCCATTTTACCAGTCAAAACGGCTTATTAAGGGCTTTAAAGGATAAAACCGCGCAATAGATCGTGCCTTACGGTTCACACGTGGGGATTTGCCATGAACATAGAGATTGTTGGAAGGTTGACGAAAAACGGGTAAGTTATAAACATAATTTTTTTATGCAGCGAGGTGAGCATGTCGCAGCCAGCTACCGGAGCAGCACTCCTCGGCAATCGTTACCAGATTGTAGAAGAAATCGGCGCGGGCGGAATGGGCGTGGTATACCGGGCGCTTGACCGCCTGACGGGTGAGGCGGTGGCGCTCAAGCGCGTCCATGTGGCTCACGCTCACCTGATGTACGCCTCGCGCGGCTCAACCGACGATTTACGTTTATCGCTGGCACAGGAATTTCGCACACTGGCGAGCCTCCGCCATCCAAACATCATCAGCGTGCTGGATTACGGCTTTGACGATGACCGCCAGCCCTATTACGCGATGGAACTGCTGCAACAACCGCGTGACCTGCTGGTTTACGGTCACGATCTGAGCATCAGCGCAAAAGTGGGTTTGCTGGTGCAAATGCTGCAAGCGCTGGCCTATCTGCACCGGCGCGGAATCGTCCACCGTGACCTGAAACCGGATAATGCGATGGTCGTCAACGGTGAGGTCAAGGTGCTGGATTTCGGCTTGGCTGTCGCTTGGGAATACCAACGTGACCGCGCATCCGACGGCGTGGAAGGCACACTCGCCTACATGGCGCCCGAAGTTCTCAGCGGTGGGCAGGCTACCGTCAGTGCTGATTTGTACGCAATAGGTGTGATCGCCTACGAATTGTTCGGCGGGCGTTACCCCTTCGCGGTTCATGATGTCAACCAGCTTGTCAACGATATTCTGTACACCCCGCCAGATGTGGAACCCCTCAACCTCGACCCGCTGCTCAATCTGGTACTGGTGCGCCTGCTCGCCAAAACGCCGGATATGCGCTACGAAAGCGCCGACGAAACCATCGTGGCCTTATGCGAAGCTGTTGGGCAGCCCCCGCCGCCCGAATCCGTCGCCATCCGCGAGAGCTTTTTACAGGCGGCGCAGTTCGTCGGACGCGAGCCGGAAATGCAGCCGTTACGGGCAGCGCTGGAAGAAAGCATTCAGGGCAAAGGCAGTGCATGGCTGGTCGGTGGCGAAAGTGGCGTCGGCAAATCGCGCCTGATGGAAGAACTGCGCGTGTTCGCAATGGTCGATGGCGTGACGGTGCTCCGCAGTCAGGGAAGCGCAAGGGGTGGTTTACCCTACGAATTCTGGCGTGAACCCGTTCGGCGGCTGGCGCTGGCGGTGGAATTGAGCGATACCGACGCCGCTATCCTGAAAGAAATCGTGCCGGATATCGAAACCTTGTTACAGCGCGACATCCCCGACCTGCCCGAACTCGAAGGCCAAACCGGACGTCAGCGGTTGATCGGCGCAATCGTCAATCTGTTTCGGCGGCAGACTCGCCCCATAGCCCTGCTGGTGGACGATTTGCAATGGGCGGTAGAAAGTCTGGAAGTGCTCAAGGTGCTGGTGAACGGTGTGAACGATTCAGCCATGCTCATTGTTGGCAGCTACCGTGACGATGAGGCCCCTGCCCTGCCCCGCCAGATGCCGACCATGCAGCACATCAAACTGGAACGCCTGCCCGCCCCGGCCATCGAGCAGTTGAGCATTTCCATGTTAGGCGCTGTCGGGCAGCAGCGCCATGTGGTCGATCTGCTCGAACGCGAAACCGAAGGCAATGTCTTCTTTTTAATCGAAGTCGTCCGGGCGCTGGCGGAGGAAGCCGGACGGTTGGCGGACATCGGCATGGCGACGCTGCCGCAGCGGGTGTTTGCGGGCGGCATTCAACAGATTGTTCTGCGGCGCTTGAATAAAGTCCCAACCTTCGCCCGCCCCCTGCTCAAACTGGCTGCCGTCGCGGGCCGCCGTCTGGATTTAAAAGTCCTTGCAACCATAATGAGCGATCAGCCACCAACCAGTGAATCCGAATCTGAAACCGACTCCTCAGTACTCAGTACTCAGTACTCAGTACTCTCTCTTGAAGATTGGCTCGTCATCTGCGCCGATGCCGCCGTACTAGAAACTCTGGAAGGCGATTGGCGCTTCACCCACGACAAGCTGCGCGAAGGACTGCTGGACGGTATGCAGCCGGATGAACTGACGGAATTGCACCGACTGGTTGCCCTCGGTCTGGAAGCCGTCTACCCGAACGCGCCGGAACAATGGGTCAGTCTGGCTTACCATTGGCGCAATGCCGGAAACGCCAGCAAGGAACGCCATTATGCGGCGCTGGCTGGGCAGCAGCAGCTGAAAAACGGCGCATACCGCGACGCTATGCATTCGCTGCAACGCACCATCTGGCTGACGCTGCCGGACGAAAACGAACGCCGTACTTTCCTGATTCTGCGGCTGGGCGAGGCGCATCAGGGTGTCAGCGATTATGCCGAGGCGCGGCGCTTGTTCGAGGATGCCCGGCGGCTGGCGGAGGAGATGAATAATCCCGGTTTGCTGGCGGATGCATTGCAGCATCTCGGAATGCTGGCGAACATTCAGGGCGATTTTGAAGGCGCGAAATCCCTGTTCTCCCAATGTCTGACCGCTGCCGAAGCCGCTGATGACCGGGCGATGCGCGTGTTTACGCTCGGCCATATGGGCGAAATTGCCACCAATCAAGGCGCGATTGAGACTGCAACCCGCTTGTTGAATGAAGGGGTAGCGCTGGCCCGCGCGACAGGTGATCTTCGTGCCACAGTATTCATTCTGCGGATTGAAAGCAAACTGCACTATCAAACCAAAGATTATGATGGCGCGCGGCGGATTGCGCTGGAAAGCCTGATGTTGGCCGAGAAAATTGGCGACCGCTACCATGTGGCTCGCAACAACAATGCCCTCGGTGTATTAGCCGCCACGCTGGGCGACTACCCCGAAGCGCAGAATCGGTATTCAACCGCGCTGACCCTTTTCCGTGAAATTGGCGACCGTTGGGGTGCGGCCTTCGTACAGAATAATCTGGCTTTTGTTGAATTGTTCATGCAAGAACTGCGCTCATCCGTCGGACATTTTTATGGCGCGCTCGAACTCTCATTGGCGATTGGTGCAATTCCGGTGATTTTAGAGGTATTCGTAGGCTTGGCGCGGGTGCTGATCGAAATCGGGCGCGATGACGAGGCATTGGAACTCTTCGGCTTGGCACTGCATCATCCCGCGACCTTCACCGATGTCCGCACATTAGCCGAACCCGGACTGGAACGCCTGAAAGCCGAACTGCCCGCCGCAGCTATCGAATCTGGCTTGGCACGCGGACAAGCCCAAACTGGCGCGGTGAATGAAATCGCCGCCCGCCTGTTGACCGACCGCGACTCGGTGATCGCGCGATTAGGCAGTTGAAATAACCACAAATACGCTGGTTTTTCGTAGGGCGTAACATGTTACGCCCAACAACCAATTTTGCTCTGTTCCTAAAATATGTCCCGAAATCAAAATCCGCCCAACACACCTTGTATATCCGCCACCATAGCCGCCGAAATATCATGCCCCACGCCCGGATATTCCCGTAGTTCCGCCGTGTATCCCTGACCTTGCAGCCACTCACGCGCCTCGTGTGAAGACTCCACGCTGACAATATGATCGTCCGTCCCAACTTTCATAAAGACTTTTGGCTTTTGTGGACTGTCAACCCGTGCCGGACGCATCGGCGTGGATAACCGTCCCGCCAGCGGCAGCGCCACATCAATCACCTGTGGATGATAAACCGCCAGCGACAGTGACAAATCTCCACCCTGCGACATACCCGTAACCGCTACTTTTGCCGGATACAGCCCCTTCAGTTCACGCAAAAAATCCGCAATCCGGTCAGCCTCCGCGCGAATATCAGGCGCTTGTTCCGCTTCGGATTGGTCATAAAAGGGTTCTTCATCAGGAAACCACGAATAACCGCCAACCCCTGTTTCACCCAATGGATACCGCCCTTGCAGCGTAATCACCCGCAGCGGCTTCGGAAAATCCTTGAACATGAACAGCAAAGCGTTCGCATCCCCGGTCATGTAATGCAGCGCCACCACAATCGGCGTGTCCGGCTGAAAGCCGCTTTGTTCCACTTCCCAATAAGGCATATTGCCCAGCGATTTTGCGTTTAACATCTTGAGACTCCTTATCCTATAGGCCGATGCGTAGGGACGCACCCGTGTGTGCGTCCGCCAATGCTGTCCAAAATCGCGTAATTTCCAGTAAACCATACCCCGCCCTGCCCCATCCACCAATTACACCACCTCACCGCCCGGACTGCACAAAATCGACAATCACATCCGGCAGGGTTTCACTAAACCCCCATTCACCACCGCCCAATACATGAAACACGGTGATGGTCTCGCCCGCCTCAACCACCAAAAACCATTCCGTCTGCCCCCGCAAAACGGTCACAGTCGTATGGTCGCGCTCAAACCACTCAACCGGATAACCCGTTTCGAGGGATTGCTGCGCCCCATCCCCAACCTGCGTCCACAACGCCGTCACTGCTTCCGACGACGGATAATCCAGCGCGAGCATCCACAAAGCATCATTATCAGTCGCGCCCCAAATCACGGTCATACCCTTATGATCTTGAAGCATCGTCTTGTAGGGTTCACCAGCAAAATCCGTAACCATCGACCACCGCCCCGGCAAGTCAAACTGCATCCCATCAATAGCCACCAGCAGCGGCGGCAGCGGAGTCACCGTCGGTCTAGGTGTACGGGTATATTGCAGCGTTGGCTGTGGCGAAGCCAGATCGCGTAAACTATTCGGAATGTTTGTGTTGGTCGCCATATTGAAAACACTCATCCCAAATCCCCCGGCAAAAAAGCACAGCAAAACCATGACCACCTGACCCAAACATCCCATCACTGTTTTGGTGAAGTATAGAATCCCGCCGCGAACGCCTTCACTCCGGTCAAGTTCCGAATAGCGCATCATCAGATTAGCCCGTTCAATCGCGCGCGGTGTAATCACCCTCCCCAGTGCAAAACCGCCCAGCGTCGGCTCGGCAAAATAAGCCGCCATCCCATTGAGAATAGTCGCTTCGCGCAGTCGATAATCCACAATCTGATACGGCTCAATGGCGCTGTACAGACTCATATCGACCTGCCCCGCCAGAATCGGGACGAATCGCGGATAACGGGCTAACAATTTCTCCACCACGTTGGGCTGCATCCGGTGTGTAATCAGCACCAAACACAAGGTATCCGGTTGTGATTCGCGGATTTCCCGGTGTCCAAAAGCCTTCATCACCAAACGGACGGCTTCCCCCAAATCCCGGTCTTCCGGTGCATACTCCAATCGATAATTGATCGTCGTTCGGGAAATCGCTTGCTGCCCCGGCAGTCGCTTGTAAATAGCCTGCCGATATTCAGCCGCCGCCCCGCCCGTCGAAAGCCAGCGCAGCACTGCCGGACTGCCGCGCACCAACTTGACCAGATACAGCCCGTTCAATACCCCAAGTCCAACGCCCGCCGCCGAAAGAAACTCCATCAGGGGGCGCCCCACCTCAAAAACCGGATGACCCGATGCCGCCCATGCCGCAAGCGATACGATCAAGAACGATAATCCGACGACGCTGAGGATCAGTGCCACGCCCCACATGGAACTGCCGCGCCGCCGCCAAAAACGCCAAAATCCCCATAAAATAGCCGCCCCGATCAGAAACGGAATCCAGTTAAAATTAATCCGGTCGGTGAAAGGAACAGCCATCCGGTACAGAATATTGACCCAATGATCGGGCGCTTTAAAAAAATATGCGTTCGCCGTCGCCAATCCCATCAGCACGAAGATCGCCCCATCTGCCAGCAGCAGCCCTGCAACCCAACGCGCATCTTCCCGCATCGCCATCGGGAACAATCGAAAACGCCGGGGAGATTTTTCAGGCGCTTTCCCGGTCTGGATGCATTCGGCCAGTTGTTTGATTAAATCCGGGAATGGGCGGTCAGCGGAAAAAATCGGAGACTGTTGCAGTTCCGGCGGCAGATGGACATCCTCAAACAGCACCACATAAACCGGCTTGCCTGTCTCCAATGCGTGTCGCCATTCCAGTTCGACATGCGGGGACTCCAGCGCCGATCTGGAAGCCACCAAAATCACCCCGGAGCAGTTATCCAACCCCCGCTGAATAGCTTCCTTCCAGTTCGCACCCGGCTTCAACCGCTGCAAATCGAACCATGTTCGGATTCCATTCGCAGCCAGTTCATACGCCAGTGCTTCGGCAAAATAAAGCTGCGTCCGTCTGTAGCTCAGGAAAAAATAGCGCAAGTCATTCATTGACGACTCCCCTGTTCTAACCGAACCCGAACTTGACTTTCGTAGCCCTTTTGTTCTATACTGAATGGTGATGTAGGGGCGGATCTATGTATCCGCCCGTCCGCATATTTACAACCGCGTTTGACACCTTTTACAGCAAGTATTGCAGCGGCAGGCCAATCCCGAATCGCCGCAATACTGCAAAACCATTCCGACGCCCGAATCCAGTACCCACCGGAAGGTTCAATCAACACCCCCTCCCGTTGGCGTGAGAATGAATCCAGTATCCACGCGGCGTTTTAAAAAACACCCCACCCCGTCCGATAACCCGCCGTCTATGCCGTCTTTTTCTGGAAACTGGCAACTCGTAACTGGCAACCAATCTTGACTACCGACCAGCGACTAATGACTGTCTTGACATTGACGACTTTGACGACATTTCCCCTCAACCGATTGTCATTTCCACGACATCTGCGACATAAAAGTGACGCAAATGCATCTGTATTGACTAATGGCTGATGGCTACAGGCTAAAGGCTTATTGGCGGCGAAACCCTTTTTCGCCACCGCGCCGCCGCCATCGCAACTTAGCACTTAGCACCCTATGACTTCCCATCCGTCGGCACTGTACACGGATTACCCGGCATCATGTAATCCAGATATTGGCAAACCGACTTGAACAACGGATCGCGCGACTCGGTAAAGCCCTTCGTCGGGAAAGCATAACCGTTCACAATCGCGGGCAGGAATTCATCAAAGTACGGATTCACCGCAATGTTTGGCAGTTGATAAAAACTCGGCTGCGCGGGCAGCACATAGCGCGGCACAGCATTCGGCGCATCGCCCGACATCGTAATCCAGTATTGGGTATTCGAACTCAGGTAGTAGTTAGCGAAGGCATAGGTATCCTGCTGGCATTGAGCATCGCAGTTCTGCTTGTTGATGAGCAAACCATCGCTGTAAACCATCGGCACCAGCGAACGCCCCAACGGTGCAGGCGCGATGTACGTCTCGGTGCTGATCGGGTTGCTGTTCAGGACGTAATACAACCCTTCCGAAAACCCGATGTAACTCAGAATATCCCCCGCCGCGAACTTGGCAGGCGCAACCGATTCGTCCTCATACATTTCCGTCAGGCACAGGTTTTCCCCGTTGAAGGTGCATTCCTCGAACAGCACCGACATATCATAGACCACCGCCGGGTCAGGCGGATAATAAAACGGGCCGGGGCCATAAATGCTGTCCGGGCCTTTGTCACCAATGTAAAAGTCTGAGTAGTAAATCGAAAGGGTGTTTGTCCCGTAGAACCCACCGATCAAATTCTGATACTGCCCGCTGGGGTCAAGATTGTTCAGAATATCCACCAGTTCATACGAGGTGGTTGCTGTCGCCACTTCTTGATTGAAGCTGAACACGAACAGGCTGCACACCCGCGTCGGAATCGCCCACAAAACCCCGTCATCAATCGAGGCGTCCATCGCCACCGGGAAAACATCATCCGAATAATAACTAACCGGGGCTGCCCAACCGTTGCTCACCACGTAATCCAGCATCATCAAATCAAGTTCGATCACCTGTGGCCCATTTGGATCAGTGAAATAATTCTGCAAATTGGTCGTGCTGTAGGTGTTGTTCTTTACGTCCATGATGACTGTCAGGTCAATTTCCGGGTTAAGCGCCTCGAATTCTTCCTCAAGCCGTTGGGTAAGCGCGGCGAATCCGTCGTTATTCACATCAGGAATATAGGGGTAAAGCATCACGCTCAGGGAACGGGTCGCTTGGGCGTGCAGCCCAGCCGGGACGAGGACAAACAACAGCACCAGCAAACACGCAGCCGTCAGACGTTTCATGAAAGTTTTCCCCTTTGTGAAATTCGGGCACCGCACCGATAGGTTACTTTCCTATTGTACGCAGGACGCGAATTCACGCGGGAGAAATGGGAGGCAGTTTCTAGCCGGATTTGCGCTTCTTAAGGGGTAGGCTCTGGGTGTGGCGAATGCTCTTTTCCAGCCATACCCTGAACGCGCCTTCGTCATCCACCAGAGCAGAGGGCAGCACCACATACTGCCCACCACCCGGCGCTTCCAAGGGATACCCTGCTTCACCCCTGCCCTGCTCAATCACTTTGGCATGTTCATCTTTTGGCAGTTTGAGCGCCACCCCATGCGATGAAAGTGTCAAGAAAGCCCGGTCTTTGGTGTACATACAAACCCCGCCAAACATCGGGCGAGCGCGCAAATCGGCTTCGAGCGGAAGCTGTGCCGCAAGGTTTTCGATGTAATGCTGAGCGGTTTTATAATCTTCAGGTTGCATGATGCTGGCTATCCTTCGCCACAATCGCCGCGATCCACGGGAGATGTTCGGCGTAATGCCCATAAGTATTGCCCACAATCGAGCCAAACACCGGCGATTCAGTGCTCGAATCCGGTGCATAAGATTTATAAGGACTCATCAAATCCGCATCCGTGAGCGACTGAATCGTACTAATCAACCGATGATGAATAGTTTCAAAGGCTTTCAACACTTCAGCCAGCGACTTATCCTGATGCTGCTTCTTAATGATGTCGTTCTTAAGATCAAAACCATCGCTTGCCCACGCCGCATCATCCAACCCCATCCGTTCGGGACGCGATTGTTTATTCAAAAGCGCATCAACCCCATCTTCCCAAGCACCCAAATGTGTCAGGTGATCTTTAATCGTCCAGCCACCTGCATCCGTTGGCCGTGTAAGCTGATCTTCACTCAGGGTTTTTAAGTACGCATGAAGCCGATTCCAACCGTAGCTCATCCGTGAAATAATCTCCGCGCGGGAGACAGTCATATCCCCACGCGCCACGAAGGCTTCCACATCCGGCTTATGCTGGCGATAGTGTCCAAAGGTGTTGCGTGAAACCTGTTCCCAGATCGGGATTCCCGGCAGCAGTTCCAGATTCAGATCAGCATCCGTCAGCCCACCAACAGCCGCTTCCAAATCCGCGAAAACCTGAAATGCCCGGACTTCCACCGCCTCCAAATCATCATCCTTGTGCTGTTCATAAATCCGCTGGTTGCGTTCGTCCAATGGAAGCCGCCACCAGTCCGAGCCAACCAATGCCCGCGCCCGGACGATCCCCACCGTTTCCGCTTCCGTCCAGGTGATATGGGCGATCAGGTCTTTGGGCGTCCACTCCCCCATAATGCCCGGTTCACTCAACCGCGAAGGCGAAATTTGGGTGAACAAATCGTTCCAGATTTCGCGCTCTTTCCGCATATTCTCAAGTAACTGTCTTTTATTCATAACGCCCTCTCGCTCATTTGTTCGCTGAACAGTTATGGAGCAGATTGATGAGAATATCTCACCTAGCACAAATTTTCCACGACTGGATTATATCATGGACTCAGGAAATGACGATACAGGGGTGTTTACAGGGTTTTCAGCAGGTCGTTTACGCCATCGGCGAACGTGCGGGTTTTGCCCTTCTCCCAACTGGCAGACATAATCGAGGGGGAAACCTGATCTTCCAGTTCGAACAGCAGTCTTTCGGATTCGTCCTGAGTATGCTCGGCGCTCTCGGCATGATGCAGCGCCAGCGCCAGCGACTCAACCGCCAGCGGCTT
Organism: Anaerolineae bacterium; assembly: GCA_019912965.1. GTDB lineage: Bacteria > Chloroflexota > Anaerolineae > Aggregatilineales > Phototrophicaceae > CFX2. Next base: position 384 of record JAIOHM010000131.1, on the reverse strand, counting down.
GCGGTCGGTCTTGATGAGCAACTGCCCCACCGCTACCAGAATATCCAGCGCCAGCGCGGTTTCGTTTGCATCACGGGCGATCTTCAGGGCATTCAGCAGATTGCCGCGTGCGCCGGGATAATCATCTGCCGTTATCGCCAACCGTCCCAGATAAGCCAGTGTCAGGCCCGCAGCCCATTCATCACGTTTGTCCTCGAACCCATCCAGTGCATCCTGATACACCTTTTTCGGAATCTCGAAAACGGCTTCGTTCTCAACCATCGACTGGAACTTCTGAAACGCCATCAGCAGCGCATCCCGATCTTTTTTCTCATGATAATGGTTCAGGGCATCCTGGAAAGCGGTTTGCGCCTCAGTCAATTGACCACTTTCGCTGCCCCCTGC